>NZ_JARJBE010000048.1:0-1586 GCF_029269915.1 Rhodococcus sp. C3V | reverse complement strand
CATTTTGAGAATTGGATATTAAAAAAACCGTTAGAAGAAATCAATGCCCATACGCATTTTAATGTGTTCTATGACAAAATCAAAAAAGGGCGTTCAATTGACAGCGTTGTTTTTCATATCGAAAAGAAACGCCAATCGGACGATACTAGCTACAAGTTAGAAGACAAAGCCTATATTGAGGGCAAGAAAGCCAAAGAGGAAACCGAAAAAGACTTGTTTACAGAAGCTATGCAAAGCAGGTACACTACTTTACTTTTAGAAAATATGCTTTTAAGTCCGTTTGAAATGCAAGATATAAAACTCATGTCAGGCTTGCAGGCACACGTGTACCCCCTTTATGACGAACTGAAAGACTTACGAGGTTTGAATGGGGTCAAAGACCACTTGTCTTATGTATCTAGCAAGCGTGAAGAATATTCTAAGCACAATATCGCTAAGTATTTGAAGAAAGCAATCGAGCAATATCTACCTACGGTTAAAAGGCAGGACTTATGATGAGTGAAAAGTTAAAGACAATTAAAGTGGACTAATGTCAAATATTTAGACACAAAATGAGCTATATTTTCTTAAAATAATTTTCTTCTTTCTGATTTGGAGTTAAACCCTTGTTGGCGGAATGAGGATTATAATTGTTATAAAATTGTTCGATGTATTCAAAGCAAGAGAGTTGAACTTCTTGAATGGAGTGATAAGTTCATAATTACATTAACGCAAAAAAATATGTTCAAACTTTGACCGAAGATGAAGTTAAAAATTTGTGTTTTGAAGTCAAAGATTTATACGAAGATGTCTTAAAAGAATTTGAAATTAAGCTCTAATTTTTTTCAAAAAGGGGGATTGGGGGACACCACCAAAAATAAAAAGATTCGTCTGAAACGAACAAAAATAAAATTGGAAATTTTAGATTTTGTGAGTGAAAGATGAATACTTTTTACTGTACTTGGGTACCCAAGTGCGAAGTTCACTAAAGACACTAACCCCCTATTTTGAGCTTTTAGAGTTGACAGATATTTGTGAGGTTGACAAGATGAAAATAATTGAAAATCGTGAGAGAAGTATACAGAAAAAATTTCGTGTAAATGAAAAAGAGAACGAAAGAATTAAATTGATGATGAGAAAAACTGGTATCACTAATTTTTCTATTTTTGCTAGACGAGCCTGTTGCAATAAAGAGATTTTTTCTATTGATTTTTCAGAATATAAAAATATTATTTCTGAAATTTCTGCGACAAAATCTGAACTAAAACGTATCGGAAATAATATCAATCAAATTGCTAAACATTTAAACGAAAATAAAAATAATCAGACAAAAGAATTGATGTCTGATTATCAAAAGCAATTAGAAAACTTGGAAAATAAAATTCAAAAAGTTGTTCATTTTATTTCGGAGAGGGAGTAAAAATGACAGTGATTTATATGCCAAAACAATCGAACGGAACAGTTCATTCTTCAACAGTTGTGAGCTGTTTTTTGAATGCTGATGAATAGTGAGATTAGAGCAGGTCATAAATAAGGGTCATATTTAAAAGCTAAAATTGTACGTTTTAGTCAATTACATACAAGGGTTCTGTTGCAAAGTTTTAAAT
>NZ_JARJBE010000047.1:0-1727 GCF_029269915.1 Rhodococcus sp. C3V | reverse complement strand
AGTCTGGTCGCATTGAGCGAATTACCACCCAACTCGAAGAAATCATCATCCACACCAACCCGCGACTCACACCCCAAAACCACCGCAAAAGCAGCAGCCACCACCAACTCCGAAGCAGAACCAGGCGCCCGAAACACCCGCACACCGAAAACAGGCTCCGGCAACGCCTTCCGATCCAACTTCCCCGCACTCGACAACGGGAACTCGTCAACAACAACCACCACATCCGGAACCATGTACGACGGAAGCACCAACCCCACCGCAGCCCGCGCCCCCACCGAATCCACCGAAACTTCCGCATCGACCGAGGACCCAGCCGTCACATACCCGACCAGACGACTCCCCCCATGCACCACCACCACAGCACCCGAAACACCCGGCAACGCACCCAACGCCGACTCGATCTCACCGAGCTCGATCCGCACCCCACGAATCTTCACCTGAAAATCCGACCGACCCAAATACACCAAAGACCCAGCAGCACTCCACAACACACGATCACCCGTGCGATACATCCGAGCACCCACCACAAACGGATTCGCCACAAACCGATCCGACGTCAAATCCGGACGCCGATGATAACCACGAGCCAACTGCGCACCATCGAGATACAACTCACCCGCAACACCCACCGGCACCGGACGCAACCGCGAATCCAACACATACCCACGCGTATTCCACACCGGCGTCCCGATCGGCACCACCCCCGACACCGAACCCACAATCCGATGCGCCGTCGTCGTAATCGCCGCCTCCGTCGGACCATACGTGTTATGCACCGCAGCCGACGTCAACGAACCCAACGCCACCGCAAGCTCCGGCGACAACTCCTCACCACCGGCAAACAAATGCCGCAACGAACCCAACGCACCACCAAAACCATCAGCCACCAACGCCGCAAGCACCGACGGAACGAACTCCGCCACCGAAATCGCATGCTCGACCATCACACCCGCAAGATAATCCAACTCACGATGCCCACCCGGCCGCGTCACCACCAACCTCGCACCCACCGTCAACGGCAAAAACGACTCCCACACCGACACATCGAACGTGAACGGCGCACGCGCCATCACCCGATCATCAGCACCCACCCCGTACTCCCCAGCCAACCACGCCAACTGATTGACAATCGCCCCATGACTGACCGACACCCCCTTCGGCCGACCCGTCGAACCCGACGTGAACATCACATACGCCGCATTACCCGACCGCAACGGCGCAACCCGATCACCATCAGAAACCCGACCACCCGAAAACCCACCCACATCAAGACCATCGAGAACAACAACATCCACACCCACAGGCAACACACCCACAAACGCAGAAACAGTCAACACAAGCTGCGGCGCAGCCGAATCAACCACAAACCCGATCCGCTCCACCGGCAACTCCGGATCAATCGGCACATACGCACCACCCGCAGCAACAACCGCATGCATCGCCACGATCATCTCCACCGAACGCTCCACCGCAAGACCCACCAAAACATCCGGCCCCACACCACGCCCGATCAACCACCGCGCCAACCGATTCACCCGCACACCGAACTCGGCATACGACAACACCACATCACCGAACACCACAGCCACACGACCCGACGACACCTCAACCGAAGCCGCCACCAAATCCGCCAACGTCACATCCTCAACACAACGATCCGTCTCATTCACACCCCCCAACACCAACCCACGCTCCACCACAGACTCCACCTCGAACATCTCGAC
>NZ_JARJBE010000046.1:0-1779 GCF_029269915.1 Rhodococcus sp. C3V | reverse complement strand
GTATTGAGGCTAAAGTAGCTAAACTAACATCCGTTCCATTTTCTATTCTCTGAACCGTTCTAACAGTTATATTTGCTTTTTCAGCCAGTACTTCTTGCGTCCAACCTCTTTTTTTTCTTAACTCAGCAACTCTATATTTATTCATGAATATATAATAAACTATTTTTTTAAACATGTACACGACAGATAGACGACAAAAGAACGACAATCTACCGACACAAAGGTAAAACAACAGTTTTGGAGGAAATAATAAAAGCAGTAATCATACTAAAAACTGCTTTTATTATTGTTTTATTTTTCATGTTGCTCTGTTTTGGACTTTTTATTCTTTAGTTTTTTATATTCTTTATTGATGACGTTAAGTCAAGTTTTTAGAGTAACAAACGTAGAATTTTAATCTATTTATTTTAAGCACTTACCTTTTCAAATTGATTAGGTGTAAGATACCCTAAACTTTGATGGATTCGTTTTGAATTATAAAAGGCTTCGATGTACCAGAAAATACTCTGATAGGCTTCTTCAAAGTTCTTATATTTAAATTGATACACCCACTCTCTTTTTAAATGTCCATGCCAAGATTCAAGACTGGCATTATGATAAGGGTATCCCCTTCGACTGAAAGAGTGAGTCATCCCATAATACTTAAGCAACTCTTCATACTCTAGACTCGTATACTGGCTTCCTTGGTCAGAATGAAGAATAACAGCTTCTGGATAGTCTTGTGATTTAATGGCCTTATTTAAAGTTCTTTGCACTAATTCTACAGTCATTCGCTTGCCCAAATCCCAAGCAATGACTTTTTTAGTATAACGATCCATAATGGTTGAGAGATAAGCCCATCCTTGTTGAGTAGGAATATAAGTAATGTCGGTTGACCAAACCTTATTTTTCTTTGTAGGTTCAGTCTGTATAAGATTTTTTCGATTGATGTGATCACTTAGTGAGTATCCAGGCTTAAATTTCTTAATGACTACAGACTTGAGTTGAAGTTGCTTCATTAGCTTCTGTACCAGTTTTAACCCGACTTTTTCCCCTTGTTTAAGTAGAAGATGATGAATTTTAGGAGCACCATAGATTCCTCGGTTAGCATTGAAGAGTTGAGAAATTTTGAGTGACAGGTATTGTCTCCTTAATTGAGTTTTAGATGGATGTCGGTTAATCCGTTCATAATAACTTGATTCAGGAACATCAAGGAGTTGACAGCTTAGTCTGACATTGAGTGCTAAAGTTTGTATGGTTTGAGCCATATCCGCAGCACTCACTTCTTTTTCTCGGCGAATATGGTCAATATTTTTTTTAAGATGTCTCGTTCTTCCTTAACTTTAGCCAGTTGTCTTTTTAATTCTAGAAAATCAGCTTTAGAGACGGAGCTTTCATTAGATTTAGAGTAGAGGTCTATCCATTTATAAATTGTTGCAGGGGCCACGTCGTATTCTTTAGACAGCTGGGTGACGGATTGACCAGAATGATAAAAGGCGATAAGGGTTTCTTTAAATTCTTTTGAGTAGCGTTTTTTTATGTTTTTGTCCTTTGTCTAAATTATACAATAGTGACTCTAAGATTTCAGGATAACATCATTATTTGAACATAATGATATGTTAGAGAATTAATTATATTAGCAACTAAATCCGATTCTCTCTTTTGCACTCCAAAAGGTATCGAATAACAAACTCCGTATCTTCCGCATAATATAAATTTTCTTTAAACTTCAATTCATTACTGAATTACTAAATATTTTATTAAACAAAAAGCCTTGATATCTATGATTATCTAAAATAT
>NZ_JARJBE010000044.1:0-1880 GCF_029269915.1 Rhodococcus sp. C3V | reverse complement strand
TGGTGTGGATTCGACGTTGTCGGCGTGGTTCGATGATGCTGCTGCGCGGTTTGGTGATCGGGTTGCGGTGCGGTTCGGTGGCGAGTCGTTGTCGTATGGTGAGTTGTCGGTGCGGGCTAATCGTTTGGCGCGCAGGTTGATTGCTCAGGGTTGTGGTCCGGAGTCGTTGGTGGCGGTGGCGTTGCCGCGGTCGGCGGATCTTGTGGTGGCGTTGTTGGCGGTGGTGAAGTCCGGTGCGGGGTATTTGCCGGTGGATCCGTCGTATCCGGCTGATCGTGTCGAGTTCATGTTGGCTGATGCTGCTCCGGTGGCTGCGATTTCGTGGTCCGGGCGTGAGTTGGTGTTGCCCGCTGGTTTGCCTGTGGTTGATATCGACGCGGTGGATGTGTCGGAGTTCGATGGTTCGGTGGTTTCGGATGCGGATCGTGTTGCGCCGTTGCGGTCGTCGAATGTTGCGTATGTGATTTACACGTCGGGTTCGACGGGTCGCCCGAAGGGTGTGCAGGTCCCGCACACGACGGTGGCGAAGTTGTTTGCGAATACTGAGAGTGTGTACGGGTTCGACGAATCCGATGTGTGGACGATGTTCCACAGTTATGCGTTCGACTTCTCGGTGTGGGAGTTGTGGGGTCCGCTGTTGTACGGCGGCACGTTGGTGGTTGTGGATTATGTGACGTCGCGGTCGCCGGAGCAGTTCTTGGAGTTGCTTGCTGCTGAGCGGGTGACGGTGCTCAATCAGACGCCGTCGGCGTTCTATCAGTTGGCCGAGGCTGATCGGTTGGCGTCGGAATCCGGTCGGGCCGCTGAGTTGTCGTTGCGGTGGGTTGTTTTCGGCGGCGAGGCGCTCGAGCTGCGTCGCTTGTCGGATTGGTACGGCCGCCGCGGTGACTTCGCGCCGACGTTGGTGAACATGTACGGCATCACGGAGACGACGGTGCATGTGAGCCATCGTGTGTTGGATGCTGCGTTGGCGGCGGATGCGTCGGCGAGTGTTGTGGGTCAGGCTATTTCGGGTCTGCAGGTGTTCGTGCTCGATACGCGTTTGGCTCCGGTGCCTGTTGGTGTCGCGGGTGAGATGTATGTCTCTGGTGTTCAGTTGGCTCGGGGTTATCTGGGCCAGGCGGGGTTGACGTCGACGCGGTTTGTGGCGAATCCGTTCAATGCCGGCGAGGTGTTGTACCGCACGGGTGACGTCGCGTCGTGGAACAGCGCTGGTGATTTGGAGTATCTGGGTCGCGCGGATGATCAGGTGAAGATCCGTGGTTTCCGGATCGAGATCGGTGAGATCGAGTCTGCGGTGTTGGCGGATGTGTCGGTGGCGCAGACGGCGGTGGTTGTCCGTGAGGATTCTCCGGGTGATCAGCGGTTGGTGGCGTATGTGGTTCCGGCTGCGGGTGTGAGCGTTTCGGTCGACGATGTCCGCACCGGTGTGGGTTCGTTGTTGCCGGAGTACATGGTGCCGTCGGCGTTTGTGGTGTTGGATTCGATTCCGTTGACGGTGAACGGGAAGTTGGATCGTCGGGCGTTGCCGGTTCCGTCGTTGCAGGTTGCGGTGTTCCGTGCTCCAACGTCGGTGGTGGAAGAGGTTGTTGCGCAGACGTTTGCGGATGTTCTGGGCGTCGAGCGTGTTGGTTTGGATGATGATTTCTTCGTGCTCGGTGGTAATTCGCTGATTGCGACGCAGGTGACGTCTCGGTTGGGTCAGGCGTTGGATGCTTCGGTGTCGGTGCGGGAGTTGTTCGAGGCGTCGACGGTGGAGGCGTTGGCTGCTCGTTTGGGTTCTCATGTCGGTGGCGGTTCACGTGCGGCGTTGACTGCGCAGGTGCGTCCGGTTCGGGTTCCGTTGTCGTTGGCGCAGCAGCGCATGTGGTTCCTCAACC
>NZ_JARJBE010000043.1:0-1910 GCF_029269915.1 Rhodococcus sp. C3V | reverse complement strand
CAGCAGGTTTCACATCTTCACTGCGAGAGGCACGGCACTACCGGATCAAGCCGTACACCCCGAAACACAATGGGAAGGTCGAGCGCTACAACCGTATCCTCGCCGAAGAACTGCTGCACTCCCGCGAGTACACCAGCGAAGCCGAGCGGCGCACCGCCGTCGAAATCTGGAATGTTCACTACAATTACCACCGACCGCATTCAACACGCGGAGGACGACCGCCCGCCGCTTACCGCCGGCACCGCGTAACTAACGTCCGCGCCTCGTACACCTAGAGGTCGAAAACCTCTACAGGTTGCGTAAACTCAGACCCCAATCCTGATCGACAATGCTGGTAGCGGCGTAGCGCGGCGCATTCATCCGGGCCAGCCTGCAGCCCACGGGCGTTCAGCTTCACCCACGACAACCACAACACACTCATGCGTCCCCGAGCAATCACGTCGAGATCGTCCTGGTCTGGCGACCATTCCTGACAGTGCGACAAGGCACCGCCGATCTCCACGTTCGACGCCACCGGACTCGTCGACAGTTGTCGTCGCCGTGCACGACATACAGTCAGTTTCGTGTCCCCCTCTTCGAAGTCGAAAACGCGCAAGCGTCCGAGCAGCACGAGCGTCTCCCACTCGCGCCTGCCCAGTTTCCCGAGCTAAACGGCATGTTCTACAACGCCGATCCGGCCGAATACCTGAAGATGAGAATCGAATCGCTCTCGCTCATGCTGTGCGGCGATGACGCCCTGCGGCCGGCATTCTCCTCGACCCGCCAGATCGGAGTCGTCACACTCGAAGCAGCAGATACTCCGAGTGCTGCCGCGCGGCGCAGATTCGTTGCCTCTGAAGCGAACCTTATCGTTCACCACGCAGCCGAGACCCTGCTACGCATGTTCTATGCACACGTCGAACAAGAAGACTGCCCGTGGCTCGGGATCGCCTCCTCCGTCAACTTCACCGAGTTCAAACAAAAACTCGACCACGGACTCGAGAGTGGCTTCGACCGGGAGAAGATCGCGCAGGTCTTCCTGGGCGGTGTGCCCGTAGCCGACTCCCAAATCCACGTCACCGAAACCGATTTCAATGAAGGTATCGATGCGGTTTCCTTGCTGCTGACATATGCGGCGCAGCGTTATCTGGCGGAATCGTTTGTCTACAACGCCGCCAAGCACGGGCTGAGTAACGTCATGGTCGACAACGCATCCCTCGGCGTCGAGACCGAAGGCCAGGGGCCGCTTCAACTCCACCAAGGGCAACTGCAAACCTACCTTCACAAAAACCGATTTCCGGGTGCCAAAAACGAACCCAGGCAATGGTTCATGAGCGCCACCGGCACACTGCCAGACCAGGACTTGGCGGTATCGCTGCTCATCGCCCGCGCCATCGACTCCCTGTGGAACTGCGCTCGACGCAAATACCTGGCGTCGCCGGGCCAGATCGTCCTTCTCAATGCCGAAGACGTCGCGGTCGCCATCTACGGGCCCGTACGGCACTCACTGAACGTCGTACGGACATTCACCTACGAACTTCCGAAACGATCACCTGACGGTTCGATCCCAGAAACACAACTCACCTTCGTCAATCAACAGATACCCGGCGAGTGGTCACCTGAGAGCGGAGACGACGTTCGGCCAGTCCGACGAATCAACCTGCTTGTTCGGCAACGTGATCGCCGAATCCACTCGACCAGCAGACGCCACCTGCTCCCCTTCTCCCCCAACGGCATTCAGCAGGTCTAGAGGAATGGCCCGTGCGCATCTCGCTCATGGTCTTACCCCGCACGTCTGGATTTGCGGTCGTTGCGCCACGGGCCGTGCCACCTCCCGTACCTGTCCTCATGGACTACCTTCTCGCTCAGATCCGTGGGGTCTATCTCGCCAACGGTGTTTCGGCCAGTTTCCATCAGTATGTTTCCGATCC
>NZ_JARJBE010000042.1:0-2187 GCF_029269915.1 Rhodococcus sp. C3V | reverse complement strand
ATTCACACGCATTGATTCTCTGATAGCGAGTGGCTCATCAAATGGGGTCCTACCAGTGACAGTAATGCGACGGGAGCGAAATAACGGAGGCGTGATCTCCGAGTGCATGTATGTCTCTTCGTGGAGCAACTGCCATGGCTAGGTTGACCCGAGCCTGGTGGTTTCGCATCATGGGATTTGTTTCGGGCCAAGAGCGCCCTCATGGAATGCTTGGGCGCCGATGCGGTCGAGTTTGCTGCGCGCGCTCTCCCAGGAAATGAATGTTCCTGTGGGCGGCGGTCGGCTTCGTGGGAAATGCCTCTCCCGGCACGGGGTCGGTTTAATTCCGTTGGCCGGCAAGGAACCTCGGTGTCCGAGGGCGGTGCAGGGCTGGGGAGGGGTCGGCGGAGACTGTTGTCGCGGCCTCGTGGCCTCGCGGCCTCGCGGCCTCGCGGATGAGGCCGGATAGGGCGGTGGTCTGGGGGCAACGAGGCTCGGATCGCGTCGCGTACGGTGAACTTGCGGAGATTCACTCGTTCGGCCATCCGTCGTTCGTTGTTCGAGTCGCTCATTCGATCGTTGGTGGAAATCTGATACCCGATGGGTTTGGCGTTCCGCGCCTAGTGAGTGATGTTGTCGCCGAATGTCGAAGCGAGGGTCGCTTTTTGGGCCACTACCATTACGAGTGCTTCGTCGCTGGTGAGATCTTGGGCGAAACTTTCGTGGAAGTTGGCTTGTCGGCCCACGGGTTGCCGCCCGAATCGGAAGTGACGTTCTCGATTGGGACCGGCGGACTGTGGGCACTGAGCGCATTCGGGCTTACCCCGTGCCGGGTGCGAAGGGCAGCGATGTACACCAAATTAGCCACGTTAGGCCGGTTTCCGGCTTCGGTGGTCACCGCACCGCAGAAGGAGTGAGCAGCCTCTCCCGGTGTTCAGCCGTGGTGCTGGCGCCCCGTTTGATATGGCTGAGGTGGTCGCAGGCCCGTGCGTCGGGCCCGTTGACAGGTCTGAACGGAGCCTGTCGCGATCGTTATGCGTGCAATGAAAAAGCGCGGCATCTTGACGTGCCGGCACAACGAGCTGTGGTAAATCAGGACCCCTGGCGCCACCGCATCGACGTGTTCGTGCCTTGCACTGTGGACACCTGTACATCAGCCGCCGCGCCGTACCCTCCACCCGATGCAAGAGCGCCGTACGCAAATTGCTTCCAATCCAATTTTCAGCCGTCCTCTGGGAACCGATTCTGACGCGTAGTCCGTTGCAAGACAGTCGAAGTCGAGTAGGTCGGAGTGAGATCGCTGAAGGAACCTCTACAGTCTCGTCACGTCGGCAGTATTGAACCGTGAGCAGCCACTATCGTCCAACGATTGTCCTGATGTAGCCATGTCCGGGAATACATGAGGACCGCGTCAACGGGGGATTCCCCGACGCTGGCCTTGATGTGCAGTTTTACGCGGGTGATGCCGATTCCCTCGATCACCTGAACTCGTCGACTCAGCTCCTCAACGGACTCGAGTTCCAGGTCGCCGGCCCGATGTGATGCCATATCGGCATCCTTGTCGATGATTGACCCCTCGGGACCGACAAATTCGACGTCAGAGTGCAGGATCGTATCGAGACAGTCGATGTCGTTCACGCGAAAGGCGTGCAGAAACTCGGTTTCGGCTTCATCGAGGCTTTGTTCCGAGGGGATGTTAGGCATCGTCATGAACCGAAGATTAACGGGGCTGATGTTGGCGTGCCACCCTGTGCTTTTCGGGGTTGCCTGTAGAAGGGCACGGGCAAACCATTCTGCAAGCGTCATGCCAATGCGCGGAATAAGACTCGCGTAATACTGCGGCGGAAGGCATCAGTCTATCCGTGAGCGGCTCCCTCACCTGCCACCCGGTCGAGCCAACAGTCGCCGGTCAGCACAAGATTTCGTCTCACGGCTCGACGAGGCCGTCGACTATCTCACAGTCACCCCAACTCACTCCGAACTCGAGGCCGTAGCTGGGCGTTGGCGAAGCGCGCGAGACCAATTGCTCACTACAACCCGCAGCCCCCGACGTCATCACCAGGCTGCAATCGTAGGCACGGTCAGGTACTACTGAGGCGTCCCGAACCGGGAGCTGGAGTCAATTGCACGCCTGCTCGGGGTTGGCGGCCGAATCGGGTCTATCTCGCCAACGGTGTTTCGGCCAGTTTCCATCAGTATGTTTCCGAT
>NZ_JARJBE010000041.1:0-2235 GCF_029269915.1 Rhodococcus sp. C3V | reverse complement strand
AGATTCGGAGAGAGTCCATATGTTTCTCCTGAAATTTTCAGCTTATTGTATTGTTCTTCAGATAATCTAAATTGAATGTACTTTGTTTGATTTTGTGATACTTCTTTCTGATCCATAAATAGCCTCCTCAAAGATAAAATGCCCCAGCGCTCATTCCTCAATCGCCCTTTGTCATTGATTTTGTAATAAGCATTGCGCCCTATTCGGTTACAATCCTCACAACAAAATAGCAAATATAAACCCATAAATACTGCTGTAAGCTATCACATTGTAATACAAATTACTTCGTTCTTGTATTACAATGTGGCTTGAAAAGGGGGAAGTTTCACTTTCCCCTTTTATCCCCTTTGGATTGTGTCGATTTGCTTTACGCAAACGCCACCTACCCATTTTATAAAAATAAAATGGGCAAAAGATCTTTCTTTTTGTCATACAAAAAGAAGAAAAAGAGGGACGATTTTCTTCTTCCGAAATCGTCCCTCTTTTTTCTAAAACCATGGATGAACGAACAAAAAATCTCTCGTATTTTGTTTGTTCATCCACTAAAAATATGCGAACAGTATGGCTTCATTCAATCCTGTTCTTACAAGTCAAAAGCATTGAATCGTCCAAGGACGATTCAACAAAAAAAGTAGTCGTTTTTGGACGACTACTAAGTTCTAAACATTCATTACCCAAAATCAATTTGGTCTAACATCGTTTCTCGACTAGCTTGATCTAATCCAAGATACGTTAAGGTCATAGCTTCACTTGAATGGTTTAATAAATTCATCACTAAACCAATATTATAGTTTGACTGCGTATAGACCCGATAAGCGCCTGTTTTACGCATGGTATGCGTTCCTAGATAGTTAATTCCTACTTATTGTCGGCGGAGCTGGACGCTTCTTTCACAACCTCTATCCTCGATCTTTTTGGTCATACACTTCTTTGACGTTGATAAATTGATCAAGTATTGGATTTTCTCCTTTTAGGTCAGCTTCGAAACGGATACCGTCAATATTGATTCTGGCGTTACGGTAGTAGTCAGTTCCTAGTTGTCCCCATGCAGGAGTTGAGGCATCGACATTGCAGAAGATATCAAATCCTTGTTGTTTCAAGTAAGCAAATTTTTGATTTGCTTCAGAATAAGGTTGCCAATCGCTGATGTCAGCGCCAAATGGGTAGATCAAAATATTTGTTTTGCCTAAAATAGGTGCAACTTCATTTTGCCAACGTTCATTATCTTGTTGGATATCGGCTAAAGAAGCTTGTGTCATATTCAAGTGTCCCCAAGTATGAGAAGCAAAACTCCAACCATCTTTCTTTAATTGATCAGCAACTTTTTTGGCTGCTTCGATTTCTTTGTTTGTTTTTTCGTTATCACCATATTCTGATTTTGATGTACGGTAACCTAATACACCATTATAGCCTGTTAAAGCTAATGTTCCTTTGGCGCCTTGATAAGAAAAATCGGGATGTTTTTTAATGAATGAATCGATCAATGGAACCATATCATAGTCACCAACAGTTTCCTTCTTATTGTCGATATAAATATTCTTGATTTGGTTCTGTTTATCGACAATCAACTTACTTGGAAATCCTGAATTGTCCATGTATTCATAATAGCTGACATCGTCTTGCGAAAGAATTAACGGTTTCTTTCCTTCTGGAAGAGAAACACCTGTAAAGGTCAGTTTTCCATCTGTTCCTTTTTTGACTAATCCATTTAGATTAACAAGAACATAGTTATTTTTATATAACTGATCAATGGTTTTATTGAATTCGGAAATAGTGACCATATAATCTTTATACCCTTGTGCTTGCTGGGTATGAAAAGCCTTAGCTGGATCAACAATCAGACTATGAAAGAAGACGTGTGAGATTTTGGTCGGGTCTTCCCATTTTACCAAGGATTCTTTTTCTTTTTTCAAAGTTGCTAACAATTGTTGCGCTTCTTTGGCGTCGTCTTTTTCAAGTAAGGCGATGGCTTCATCATAATGATAACTTGCAGCAAGCTGTTTTGCTTGATCAAGCTGTTTCGTCGTTTGTTTATCTTCAACAGGTTTTGAGCTGCTGCTTGAGTGTTGAGTTGTTTGACTAGTGTTTTCTAATTTATTGTTTGTTACTGCTTGTGTAACAAAAAAGATACTTACACCTAGAATAATAACAGTGCATACAGAAGTGACAGCCAATATGATTTTGTGTGTATGTTTCATTTTATCGTCCCCTACTACTTTTTGATTTCAAAAACCC
>NZ_JARJBE010000089.1:0-514 GCF_029269915.1 Rhodococcus sp. C3V | reverse complement strand
GATGCAAAAATTGCATACATGCTTTTAAAAGATAAACTAGAATTTTCAATTAAAAATGAATGGATTGATGAAGACAATTATATCTACTTCAAATACTCAAATATTGCTTTAATGCAAATCTTTAATTACTCAGAAAAAACAGTAATAAAAATAAAAAAGAACTTGAAAGTGTTGATTTGCTTCATTTTTTTTAGTTTTAGGGTTATAGCCCATTCGTTTTTGATAAAGTAAATCAACACTTTCAAGTTCTTTTTTTAAGGTAGCTCGGTTCGATCATCTTCATTTCGTGGACCTTCCCGCGGTGAGTGACCGTAGAACCGAAACCATGACGCCGCGTGTCAAAGGAATCTTGAAAGCATTGCTCGACTGTGGTTTCGCGTCCGCTAGTTCTGCATCTGCCGCCCGTATGAAGACTTCCTCGGTCGGCGGAGATCCGAGCAGAACCTCTTCCGCCTTGTGGGCGCGCCAGGGACGGTGCGCCACGCCTCCGAGAGCGATTCGGGCTCCGGTGACA
>NZ_JARJBE010000040.1:0-3452 GCF_029269915.1 Rhodococcus sp. C3V | reverse complement strand
GTGTTCGGCGGTGTCCTACTCTCCCACACCCTGTCGAGTGCAGTACCATCGGCGCTGAAGGGCTTAGCTTCCGGGTTCGGAATGGGACCGGGCGTTTCCCCTTCGCTATGACCGCCGTAACTCTATGAAACTGTCACAGTAACCTTCTTCTGATCACCTGGTTTCACCACCCGTCAACACCAGTTTCTGGTGTTGGGGGATGGAGAAAACAGGGTTTCTCATCAGTATCTGTGTGTTGTTTCAGATACCGCACAGTGGACGCGTAGCTTCTTTGTGGTAAGTCCTCGGCCTATTAGTACCAGTCACCTGCATGCATTACTGCACTTCCAGTTCTGGCCTATCAACCCGGTGGTCTGCCGGGGGCCTTACCCCCTCGAGGGGGTGAGAAACCTCATCTTGGAACAGGCTTCCCGCTTAGATGCTTTCAGCGGTTATCCCTTCCGAACGTAGCTAACCAGCGGTGCTCCTGGCGGAACAACTGGCACACCAGAGGTTCGTCCGTCCCGGTCCTCTCGTACTAGGGACAGCCTTCCTCAAGTTTCTAACGCGCGCGGCGGATAGAGACCGAACTGTCTCACGACGTTCTAAACCCAGCTCGCGTGCCGCTTTAATGGGCGAACAGCCCAACCCTTGGGACCTACTCCAGCCCCAGGATGCGACGAGCCGACATCGAGGTGCCAAACCATCCCGTCGATATGGACTCTTGGGGAAGATCAGCCTGTTATCCCCGGGGTACCTTTTATCCGTTGAGCGACACCGCTTCCACTTGCCGGTGCCGGATCACTAGTCCCGACTTTCGTCCCTGCTCGACCTGTCAGTCTCACAGTCAAGCTCCCTTGTGCACTTGCACTCGACACCTGATTGCCAACCAGGCTGAGGGAACCTTTGGGCGCCTCCGTTACATTTTGGGAGGCAACCGCCCCAGTTAAACTACCCACCAGGCACTGTCCCTGAACCAGATCATGGTCCGAGGTTAGAGGTCCAATTCGATCAGAGTGGTATTTCAACAACGACTCCACGATAACTGGCGTCACCGTTTCACAGTCTCCCACCTATCCTACACAAACCGAACCGAACACCAATACCAAGCTGTAGTGAAGGTCCCGGGGTCTTTTCGTCCTGCCGCGCGTAACGAGCATCTTTACTCGTAATGCAATTTCGCCGAGTCTACGGTTGAGACAGCTGAGAAGTCGTTACGCCATTCGTGCAGGTCGGAACTTACCCGACAAGGAATTTCGCTACCTTAGGATGGTTATAGTTACCACCGCCGTTTACTGGGGCTTAAATTCTCAGCTTCGCTCCCGAAGGAACTAACCGGTCCTCTTAACCTTCCAGCACCGGGCAGGCGTCAGTCCGTATACATCGTCTTACGACTTCGCACGGACCTGTGTTTTTAGTAAACAGTCGCTTCTCACTGGTCTCTGCGGCCCCACCCAGCTCAGACAGTAAATGTCGTCACCAGACAGGGCCCCCCTTCTCCCGAAGTTACGGGGGCATTTTGCCGAGTTCCTTAACCATAGTTATCTCGATCGCCTTAGTATTCTCTACCTGACCACCTGTGTCGGTTTGGGGTACGGGCCGTGTGAAAGCTCGCTAGAGGCTTTTCTCGGCAGCATAGGATCACTGAATTCGCCTCAATCGGCTACGCATCACGTCTCAGGCTTGTATGCGACCCGGATTTGCCTAGGTCACGCCCTACACGCTTACACCAGTATTACCACTGACTGGCTCAGCTACCTTCCTGCGTCACCCCATCGCTTGGCTACTACCAGATCAGGTCCCATGCATCCACCAACTCGAGACCCGAAGGTCTTCTCGTGGCTTCAGGATGGTTAGTATCACTGATTCACCATGGGCGCGTTCACACGGGTACGGGAATATCAACCCGTTGTCCATCGGCTACGCCTGTCGGCCTCGTCTTAGGTCCCGACTCACCCTGGGCGGATTAACCTGGCCCAGGAACCCTTGGTCATTCGGCGGACGAGTTTCTCACTCGTCTTTCGCTACTCATGCCTGCATTCTCACTCGTGTGGCCTCCACGGCTAGGTCACCCTGCCGCTTCCATGGCCACACGACGCTCCCCTACCCATCCACACACCTGCCAGAAAATCCGTGGATCAACTGGGGGCTATTGCGTGAATGCCGCAGCTTCGGTGGTGTACTTGAGCCCCGCTACATTGTCGGCGCAGGATCACTTGACCAGTGAGCTATTACGCACTCTTTCAAGGGTGGCTGCTTCTAAGCCAACCTCCTGGTTGTCTTCGCGACCCCACATCCTTTTCCACTTAGTACACGCTTAGGGACCTTAGCTGGCGATCTGGGCTGTTTCCCTCTCGACTACGAACCTTATCGCCCGCAGTCTCACTGCCGCGCTCTCACTCACCGGCATTCGGAGTTTGGCTGATTTCGGTAAGCTTGTGGGCCCCCTAGACCATCCAGTAGCTCTACCTCCGGTGAGAAACACGCGACGCTGCACCTAAATGCATTTCGGGGAGAACCAGCTATCACGGAGTTTGATTGGCCTTTCACCCCTACCCACAACTCATCCCCTCAGTTTTCAACCTAAGTGGGTTCGGTCCTCCACGACGTCTTACCGTCGCTTCAACCTGGCCATGGGTAGATCACTCCGCTTCGGGTCTAGAGCATGCCACTACGATCGCCCTATTCGGACTCGCTTTCGCTACGGCTACCCCACACGGGTTAACCTCGCGACATGCCACTAACTCGCAGGCTCATTCTTCAAAAGGCACGCCATCACCCCCAGCAGTAAACTGCTCGAAGGCTCTGACGGATTGTAAGCGCACGGTTTCAGGTACTATTTCACTCCCCTCCCGGGGTACTTTTCACCTTTCCCTCACGGTACTAGTCCGCTATCGGTCACCAGGGAGTATTCAGGCTTATCGGGTGGTCCCGACAGATTCACACCAGATTTCACGGGCCCGGTGCTACTTGGGTTTCCATTACAACAGTCACAAAGTTTTCGTGTACGGGATTCTCACCCTCTACGACAGGCCGTTCCAGACCACTTCCACTAACCCTGTGATTTCTTACTGTTGGCCAACACGGCAGTATTGACAAAATGAACCCCACAACCCCACGAATGCAACACCTGCCGGCTATCACACACCCATGGTTTAGCCTCTTCCGCTTTCGCTCGCCACTACTCACGGAATCACGGTTGTTTTCTCTTCCTGTGGGTACTGAGATGTTTCACTTCCCCACGTTCCCTCCACACGCCCTATATATTCAGGCGCGGGTAACACGACATCACTCGTGCTGGGTTTCCCCATTCGGACATCCTCGGATCACAGCTCGGTTGACAGCTCCCCGAGGCTTATCGCAGCCTCCTACGTCCTTCATCGGCTCCTGGTGCCAAGGCATCCACCGTACGCTCTTCATTACTTACAACAAAGATGCTCGCGTCCACTGTGCAGTTCTCAAACAACACACAA
>NZ_JARJBE010000004.1:0-554010 GCF_029269915.1 Rhodococcus sp. C3V | reverse complement strand
CACCCCCCAACACCAACCCACGCTCCACCACAGACTCCACCTCGAACATCTCGACTCGCCGATCCGGTTCTGCGACAGCAGTAGTCAAGACCGATTCGAAGGCGTGCATCAGGCGTGAGGCGGTGAATTCCTCGAACAGATCAGTGGCGTAGGTCAACTGAACGACAAGCCCTGCCGGTAGGCCGTCGTTGTCGAATTGTTCGGCCGCAACAAAATCGAGGTCGAACTGAGTGCTCACCACCGCAGGTTCGATGCTCTCGATGTGCAACCCGTTGAGAGTCAACCGGGAATCGAGATGGTTCTGTAGTGCGAGGCTGACCTGGAAGAGCGGTGAATAGGACTGCGAACGAACGGGATCGAGTACCTCCACCAGACGCTCGAACGGAACGTCGCCGTGCGCAAAAGCCTGAAGATCGACGTCGCGGACTCGGGAAAGCAGGTCGGTGAACTCCTCACCTGGATCGACTCTGGTGCGCAACACGACGGTCCCCACGAACATACCGACGAGATCGTCGAGCACACGTTCGCCGCGCCCGGCGGTCGGCGTCCCGACGGCAAAGTCGTAACTGCCGCTGAACCGTGACAGTACGACGGCCAGAGCAGCATGCAACACCATGAACGGCGTCGCGCGATGCCGTCGTGCCAGTTCGGAAATTGCCTGTTGCAGAGCAGGTTCGAGATGCACGCTCAGAAGCGATCCTCGTCCGGAGGCCTCAGCCGGGCGGGGCCGATCCACCGGGAGCTCGAGGACGGCGGGCACTCCCTCGAGAGCGTTCCGCCAGAAGTCCAACTGTCGTGTGACGAGTGAGGTCGACGATTCTTCCGAACCCAACGTCTCGAGCTGCCACAGTGCGTAATCCGCGTACTGCACCTCGAGCGGCGCCCACAACGGCTCCATACCTCGGGTCCGCGCCTCATACGCCACCATCACATCACGCGTCAACGGACCCATCGAGAAACCGTCACCCGCAATGTGATGCACCGTCATCGCCAGGACGTACTCGAACTCGTCAACCTGCAACAGCGAGGCTCGAACGGGGATCTCGGACGTGACGTCGAACGATACGCCGAGAACATCGGCCAGCACGCTGTGGAGCGAATCCTCCTGCACCGTGACAATGTCGAGAATGTCGAGAGCACGAGGTTCCTCGACGACCTCCTGGTAACCCGTTCCGTCGTACTCCGGGTACACGGTTCTCAGGACCTCGTGGCGAGCGATCACGTCGGCGACGCTGGCGCGCAACGCCTCGACATCCAATGGACCTGTGAATCGCAGAACCACCGGGATGTTGTATGCCGACGAATCGGGATCGAAGCGATTGAGGAACCACATACGAGTCTGCGCAGCGGAGAGCGGAATCCTCGCCGGCCTCGGCTGCGAACCCAGCGCGGGCCGCCGCGAACGCTCGGCAGTTTCCACCACTGCAGCCAACTCTGCGACAGTGGGCGACTCGAAGACCACACGCACGGGCAAGTCCGTTCCCGCCGCGGCGTTGATCCGCCCGAGCACCCGAGTTGCACTGAGCGAATTGCCGCCGCGTTCGAAGAAGTCGTCGTCGATGCCCACCTCCCCCGTGCTTCCGCTGCCGAGAACCTCGGCAAAAGCGGTCGCCACCGACAGTTCGGCCGGTGTCGTCGGTGCACGGAAACCACGTGCCTCGAAGACTGGCTCCGGTAGCGCATGTCGATCTACCTTGCCTGTACTCCCCAGCGGCAGGGAGTCGAGCGTCATCAGCGTTGTCGGAACCATGTAGCCGGGCAGGGTGGCGCGCAGTCGTGCCAGAATCGCTGAGCTCTCGATGTCCGAGCCAGCTGCCGCGGTGACGTAGCCGACCAGGTTTTGCTCACCGGTGGCCGACGTCGTGACCGTGACCACCGCATCGCGGATCGGTCGTTCGGCGCGCAACGCTGTTTCGATCTCGCCGAGTTCGATGCGGAAACCTCGGACCTTGACCTGGAAATCTGCACGCTCGAGGTATTCGAGGCTGCCCGCGGCATTCCACCGAACCAGATCGCCGGTTCGATAGAGACGCTCTCCCGTTCCATTCGGGTCGGCGACGAAACGGCTCGAGTTCTGCCCCGCATCCCCGATGTACCCGCGCGCCAGCTGAACTCCAGCGAGATAGAGCTCACCTGCGACACCGACCGGAACCGGGTGAAGCCGCTCGTCGAGTACATGCAGGCGCGTGTTCCAGGCGGGGGTTCCGATCGGCACTACGGCAACGTCTGCATCGCTCGTTCGGTGCGCTGTGACGCTGACCGCTGCTTCCGTGGGTCCGTACAGGTTGTAGACCTGCGCCGAACTCTGCTCTCGCATGTGCTCGGCTGTCTGTATCGGGAGAGTCTCGCCGATGCACAGAATCCTGGTGAGCGAATTCGGCAGTCGGCGCTCGGACACACTGAGCAGCGACAACATCGAGGGGACGGCATGCAGTGTCGTGACGTGCTCACGCACGATCAGCAGCGTGAGGTACTCGCCGTCCTGCTGTGCCCCTGACTCGGCGAGAATCATGCAGGCGCCGGTTTGCAACGCCCACCAGTATTCCCAAACGGACAGGTCGAAGGTAGATGCAGTTTTGACGAGTACGCGGTCGTGCGCGCCGAGCGGGAATTGATCCTGCTTCCACAAGAGTTGGTTCGTGATCGCTCGATGGGAAATCGCCACGCCCTTGGGCTTTCCGGTGGATCCCGAGGTGTAGATCGCGTACGCGATGTTGTCCGGTCGCAGGCAGGCGAGGCGTTCGCTGTCCCGAATCGGTGCTGCGTCGTTTCCGTCCAGATCGAGAGTTTCGATGTCCACGACGTGGAACTGCCCGTCGAGCGAATCGCGGGAAGTGCTCAGAACAACTGCGGGCGCTGCAGATTCGAGGATGTGAGCCGTGCGTTCTGCCGGCTGATCCGGGTCGAGCGGAACGTAGGCCCCGCCTGCCTTCACCACCGCGTACATGGCAACGACCAGTTCGACGGAGCGCCGCAGATTGAGCGCGACAGTCACTTCCGGGCCGACACCGATGTCGATCAGATACCTTGCCAGGCGGTTGCTTTCGGCGTCGAACTCGGCGTAGGTCAGGCGACGGTCACCGAGAACCAGCGCTTCGGCGCGCGGTGTTCTGCGCACCTGGGCGTCGAACAGATCCGCGAGGGTCGTCTCTGGAACGACAGTGTCGGTGTTGTTCCACGTGTTGACGGTGGCCGCGATCTCTTCGTCGCCGAGCAGAGCGACGTCGCCTACCGGGAGGTCCGGGTTTCGACCGATCGAATCGAGAACGCGAAGCAGACGGTTGGCGAATGTCGCCACTGTGGATTGGTCGAACAGATCCGTTGCATAGGTGAACGACGCCGACATCGACCCCGAGTCCCCAGGGGTGACGGTCAAGTGCAGGTCGAACTTCGCCGTCTCGACTGGGGCGCCAACTGCCGCGATCTGCAGTCCGGGTAGCTCGAACATTGTCGGCGTGAGGTTCTGGAAGGACAGTGCCACCTGGAACAACGGATTGCGGGCCGTCGATCTGACCGGATCGATGATCTCGACGAGCCGCTCGAACGGTAGGTCCGCGTGCGCGAAGGCGGCGAGATCCTGATCGCGGGTGTGGTTCAGCAGGTCCGTGAACGGTGCTGCCGTGTTCACCTGGGTTCGCAATGCCAAGGTGTTCACGAACATCCCCACGAGTGCATCGAGCGACTCGTGCCCTCGTCCCGCGATGGGCGAGCCGATGGTGATGTCAGCACTGTTGCCCAACCGGGCAAGCAGTGCGGCGAATGCCGCGTGGACCACCATGAACAGGCTCGCGCCTGATCCGACAGCAAGATCACGCAGTCGATCGGCGGTGTCCGAGCCGATCGTGAAGTGAATCTCCTTGCCGCGGTAGCTCTGACGGGACGGACGTTGCCTGTCCGTCGGCAGACTCAACAGGTCCGGAATTCCGGCGAGCGCAGAGGTCCAGAACTGAATTTGTCTCTGAGCATCGACGGAGGGATTCTCATCCGCGCCGAGCAGATCATGTTGCCAGAGCGCGTAATCCGCATACTGCACGGGCAACGGTGTCCACTGTGGAGCTTCGCCGCGAGACCGCGAAACGTAGGCACCCATGACGTCGGAGGCCAGGGGTCCGAGCGAGGATCCGTCCGATGCGATGTGATGCATGACGACGGCGAGCACATGTTCGGTCTCGGAGATTCGATACAGAGCGGTCCGCAGTGGTACGTCAGTTGTCACGTCGAATCCGGTGCCGGCAAGAGCAAAGAGCCGCTGCGACGCTTCGGCTTCGGTGACGTCATGCGGAACCAGATCGAGATCCACCGAAGACTCGGGCAGGATTTCCTGGCGAGGACCGTACGGGGAATCCGGATAGTAGGTACGCAACGACTCGTGGCGTTGGACCACGTCACGAAGCGCGAGAGCCAACGCCGGCGCGTCCAGGGTTCCGCTCAGACGCAGCGCCAGGGGCAGGTTGTCCGTGGCAGCCGCGGTGTCGAATCGATTGAGGAACCACATCCGATTCTGCGCCGGTGAGAGCGGAATACGTTCAGGTCGCGGTCGTGCTTCCAATCGGGGCTGATCATCACGTTCTGCCGAGTCTGCCACCAGTGCGAGTTCTGCGACGGTCGGCGCCTCGAACAGCGCCCGAACCCCGAGTTTGATCCCGAACGTGGCGTTGACTCGGGCAATCGCCCGAGTCGCGCTGAGCGAGTTTCCACCCAGCTCGAAGAAACTGTCTTCTGCGCCGACGGTATCGGTACCGAGAACGTCGACAAAAGCGCTCGCGACACGAATCTCTGCGAGTGTGGTCGGCACCCGGAACATCGCGGAGGCGATGAACTCCGGAACGGGAAGTGCTGCGCGATCAAGCTTTCCGGCCGGAGTCAGGGGTAGCAGATCCAGCAGGATCACGGCACTGGGCACCGAGGCACGGGGCAGCACCGCGGATACGGCTTCGAGGACGGACTCCGCCGACACCGCATCTGTGGTGGTGACGTAACCGACGAGTTGATCGCCGAGAGAGTCATGTCGGTGAACAGTGGCGGCAGCAGCGCTCACTCCGCGAACGGAGGCGAGCGCTGATTCGATCTCCCCCAGTTCGATGCGGAGCCCGCGAAGCTGAACTTGGGCGTCGGATCGTCCGATGTAGGCCAGTTCGCCCTGCTCGGTCCAGGCGACGACGTCGCCGGTCCGGTACATCCGCGCGCCCGATGCACCGAACGGGTTCGCCACGAAGCGTTCTGCGGTCAATGCCGCGCGCCGGTTGTACCCACGTGCCAGGCCGGGTCCCGACAGATACAGCTCGCCCCTGACACCGACGGGGACGGGATTGAGGGCGGAATCGAGGACCAGAACGTGTGCGCCTTCGAGCGGAATACCGATCGTGACGGGCGAGAGTGACGTGTGACGGTGTTGCTCGCCGTCACCGACCAGAGCTGCAGTGTCGTGGAGAGCCCCGGTCTTGGTGATGACGATGGTGCTCTCGGTCGGCCCGTAACTGTTGAAGAGTCTTGTCTGGCTGGGAAAACGGTCGAGTAGCTGCGGCGGAAAGACGTCGCCGCCGAGCACGACGACTTCGAGATCCGACAAAATGCCTGCGTCGACGGTGGTCATCGCAGCAGGAGCCGTCACCACATGGGTGACGCGATGACGCCGGATCACGTCGGTGAGTTCCTCGCCGGCAATGACCGACGGAGGTGTGATCACCATCGTGGCACCGGCGGTGAACGCGAGGATCATCTCGAACATGGACGCGTCGAAGCTGGCCGAGGACAGTCGCAGTACCCGAGAGTCGCGCGATACCGCCAGATCAGTGCGGGTCCGAGCGGAGAACACGGACAGTCCCCGGTGAGTGACAGCGACGCCCTTGGGGAGACCGGTCGAGCCTGACGTGTAGATCAGGTAGGCAACATGATCCGCGTGCAATGGGCGGATCCGATCGGCATCGTCGACCTGCGCTGCGAGGTAGCGATCGAGGTCGAGATAGTCGATCTCGATCGTATCGATTCCGTTCGGAAGTGTTGGCGCCGTCTCGGAGTCGGTGATCACGACCAGCGCTGCGGAGTCTCCCAGCATGTGAGCGATGCGCTCGTCAGGATACGTCGGATCCACCGGAACGTACGTTGCCCCGGACTTGGCAACAGCCCACAGCGCGAGGATGGACTGCGTCGAACGTGGAAGAGACACCGCAACCGCTGTTTCGGGGCCTATTCCACGTTCGATGAGGAGCCGAGCCAGCTGTGAGGATCGCACATCCAGCTCGCTGTACGTCATCTCACCGCACGACTCGGAAACGATTGCCACATTCGCGGATTCCGAGTGCAGGGTCAACAGATCTGCCAGGGTGCGAACCGTTGGCGCTGACGGACCGAATGCCGAAGTAAGTCTGGTGTATTCGTTCTCGTCCAGAACGGCGATATCCGCGATTGCCACTTCCGGAGTCTCGACAATCTGCGCGAGAATCCGGTGGAACCGCTGCGCAAATCCGTCCACGGACGTGCCGGTGAAGAGGTCTGTGGCGTATGTCCAGGTGAGATTCAACGAATCTGCGTGCTGGACCATCGTGATCTGGAGGTCGAACTTTGCCGCCGCGACTGCGTTGTCCACGGCTTCGATCTCGAGACCGGGCAGCGTGAACGCAGCGGTTCCCTCTTGCTCCTGAGACAGAGCCACCTGGAAGATCGGCGCGTGGGCCTGGGAGCGAGCGGGTTGCAGTATGTCGATCAGCCGCTCGAATGGTAGGTCGGCATTCTCGAACGCAGTGAGGTCAGTGGCTCGCACCTGCGCCAACAGATCGAGGAACGACATCGCCGGGGTGAGACGGCTGCGTAGTGCCACCGTGCCGACGAACATTCCGACCACGTCGTCCAGCGCGTGTTGGCCGCGTCCGGAAATCGGTGTCCCGATCACCACGTCGTCGGTCGCACCGAGGTTGGACAGGAGCACCGCGAGGGCCGCCTGGAGCACCATGAAGGTCGTGGCGCCCTGTGTGCGGCCCAACTGCCCGAGTGCAGTGACCATCGCGGGCGCCAACACCAGTTCGGTGTTCGCTCCGCGCAGCGACGCAATCGCCGGCCGCGGGAAATCGGCCGGAAGTTCGAGAAGCTCCGGCGCGCCGGCCAACTGGCCACGCCAATACTCGGCCTGCGCCGAAGCAAGACTGGTCTGATCACTTTCCGAACCGAGGACCTGGTGTTGCCACACGCTGTAATCCGGATACTGAACAACCAACGGGGCCGGTGACGGCTCCGTACCCGAACGGCGCGCCGAGTAGGCCAGAACGAGATCCCGTGCGAGCGGCGCCACTGACGCACCGTCCGCGGCTATGTGGTGAATCACGGCGACCAGGATGTGTTCGTCAGCCGAGAGCTCGAACAGGTTTACCCGCAACGGGATTGCTCTGGTGACGTCGAAGCCCTCGTCCACAGCGCCGACAATCTGATCGGCAACCTGTTCCGGAGAAACCACCGTGTGACGAAAAGGAACGTCGACGTCGTCGAGAATCCGCTGGAAAGGCCCTTCGGCATCGTCAGGGAATATCGTCCGCAAGGATTCGTGGCGAAGAACGATGTCCGACAGAGATTCTCGGAGAGCCACTGAATCCAGCCGGCCGCGCAGGCGAAGGACGAGCGGGATGTTGTACGCGGGCGAGGCAGGATCGTATCGATTGAGAATCCACATTCGCGATTGCGCCGGCGAGAGCGGGATTCGCTCGGGCCGAGGCCCGGCGGCCAGAGCGGGCCGCGTTCCGCTCTGCGCTGCATCGACTGCCACAGCGAGGGCCGCGACTGTCCTGGCATCGAAGAGAACCCGAACCGGGAGGGTGACTGAGAGTTCGGTGCCGACCCGTCCCATCACTCGGGTAGCACTCAGAGAGTTTCCACCGATGTCGAAGAAGTCGTCCGTGATGCTGACCTGGTCGACTGCCAGGACGTCGCCGAAGATCCGGCCGATCAACTCCTCCGTCTTCGTGACGGGTGCGACATACGCATTCCGGCGCATCGTCGGGGCAGGCAGCGCGCGGAAATCGACCTTTCCGGCCGGCGTCAACGGAATTTCCGCGAGAACGATCACCGAGGAAGGAACCATGTGTGCCGGCAGTCGACTGGAGACGAAGGTGCGCACTTCTTCCGGATCCAGATGACCACCGACCACGTACGAGTGCAGTCCGACGGTGTCGTCTGCTGTCGTCACCGCAGTTCGTACGCCAGAGTGCGCACCGAGCACCGCGTCGATCTCACCGAGTTCGATGCGGAAACCGCGAATCTTGACCTGCGAGTCACTGCGGCCGAGATACTCGAGTTCCGTTCCACGACGTCGCACGAGGTCTCCGGTGCGGTACATCCGCTGCCCCGAACGTGAGGGGTCGGCAACAAATCGAGACGCTGTCAGGTCGCCGCGATGGTGGTAACCGCGGGCAAGTCCACGGCCGGTCAGATACAGCTCACCCGTCACTCCGTCTGGAACCGGACGGAGGCGAGAGTCGAGAACATGTGCGACGGTGCCGCGAACTGAACTACCGATGGTGATCCGATCAGTCGCAGACATGGGCCCCGCGAGGGTAGCCATGACGGTGGCCTCGGTGGGACCGTATGCGTTGAACATCTTTCGCGTCGACGCCCATAGCGCGACCAACGCGGCGTCGCACGCTTCACCGCCGACGATCACGGTACCGAGATCCGGAACCTCTGCCGGTTCGATCGTAGCCAGGGCCGCCGGGGTCACAAATGCGTGACTGATCTTCGACGCCCGCATGAGGGCCGCGAGTTCGCTTCCGCCATAGATGCCCGTGGGAACAACATGCATCGCGGCACCGGCACCGACAGCCATGGCCAGTTCGAGCACCGATGCGTCGAAGCTGGGTGAAGCGAAATGCATCGTGCGACTGAGGTTGTCGAGTTCGTATCGGCGAACCTGCTCGTCGACCAGCGCCGCGAGACCCGCATGGGAGACGACGACGCCCTTCGGAGTGCCGGTCGATCCCGACGTGTAGATGACGTACGCGGTGTGGTCCGTGCGAATCGGTGACGTGCGCTCGGAATCGAGGATTCGCGTGTCACTGACGTCGTCGCGATCAAGCGACGCCACTGCTTCTTCCGTCAGCGTCAGGACTGCTCCCGAATCAGTGAGCATGTGCTCGATTCGCTCGGCCGGGTAGCTCGGGTCGACGGGTACGAACGCCGCTCCGGTCTTGGCAACGGCCCAAGTGGCGAGTACAGAAGATGCCGACCGCGGAATGGCGATCGCCACTACCGATTCAGGGCCGATCCCTCGAGCTACGAGTGCCCGCGCCCACCGATTGGTACGCCGGTCTACATCGTCGTAAGAGAGTTCGAGGTCGCCGCACAGTATGGCCGGACCACCGTTGGATTTGATGACCCCGGCCGTGAGGATCTCCGGCAGTGTCAGCTCCGTCAAGGCGACCGACTGGGCAGTTCCCTGACGTTCGATCTCTGGCATCGTCCGCAGATCGAGGTCGCCGACCACTGATTCGGGTTGGGCGACAACAGCGTCGAGAATGGCGACGAACCGATCCGCGAGCTCGCGCACAGTCGATTCGTCGAAGATGTCGAGGGCATAGGTCCACGTCGTGGTCACCGACCCGTCCGGGCGCGGCGACGAGACATCCAGTTGGAGATCGAATTTCGAGATCGGAGCATCCAACGGGACCTGAGAAACTTCGAGGCCGGGAAGCTTCACGGATGGGGTCGGAATATCGCCGGTCGCGAGTACCACCTGGAAGAAGGGGTGGTGCGCCGTCGAGCGAGGCGGGTCGACCACCTCGACGAGACGCTCGAACGGAATATCTGAGTGGGCAAATGCCGAGAGGTCGGCGTTACGGGTCGATTCGAGCAATCCGCGGAAAGAAGCCTTCGGATCCACCTGTGTCCGGAGAACCACTGTTCCGACAAACATGCCGACGAGATTGTCGAGGGCCTGATTCCCGCGTCCGCTGACCGGGGTGCCGATCGCGATGTCGGGCTCCCCCGCCATCCGAGACAGCAGTACCGACAACGCCGTGTGCAGCACCATGAACGGTGTGGACCGAGTGCTGCGAGCCAGGGATTCGACGGCGCGGTGCGTCTGCGCCGAGAGGGTCGACGACACCGTCGCACCTCGATAGGACGCGACTGTGGGATGCGGCCGATCCGTCGGGAAATCGAGACGGGTCGGGACGTGCGCCAATGCAGCGCGCCAGTATTCGATCTGGCGCGATGCCTCCGATTCCGGATCGTCCTCGTTGCCGAGAGAATCGATCTTCCAGAGCGTGTAGTCCGCGTAGTGAACGCTCAACGGCGACCACTGTGGCGCGGTTCCCGCGAGCCGTGACGCGTAGGCCGTCATCACATCCGCGGCCAGTGGTTGCATCGACCAACCGTCGCCACTGATGTGGTGGACGACGAGTACAAGAATATGCTCCCGACCAGACGTCCGGAGAAGCGAAGCCCGCACCGGAACCTCGGTGGTCACGTCGAACCCGGCACCGACCAATTCGCCGATAGCCGCGACGGGGTCACTGACATCCGCGGGTTCGAGAGCAACTGGCGCGTCGTCGAGAATGCACTGGTAAGGACCTTGATCCGAATCCGGATAGAATGTGCGCAGCACCTCGTGCCGGTCGATGACATCGCTGATCGCCTGGCGCAAAACCTGAACGTTCAGGTTGCCGGACAAAGCGAGTGCTGCCGCAATGTTGTACGCCCCGGATTCCGGATCGAATCTGTTGAGGAACCACATACGCTGCTGGGCCGGTGAGAGCGGAATCCGGTCCGGTCGAGGGCGGGGTCCGAGTTCGGTCAACCTGGACGGCGCTCTGCCGGCGACGAGTCCGGCCAGCGCACCAACTGTCGGAGCGTCGAACAGGTCTCGGACACCCAGAGTCGATCCCAGTGCCGAGTTGATCCGTGCCACCACCCGCGCAGCCGTCAGGGAGTTGCCGCCGAGCGCAAAGTAATCAGCGGTAACGCCGATGTTCTCCACTCCGAAAAGCTCGGAAAAGATTGCGGCAATAGCCCTTTCGGGTTCGGTGACGGGAGCGACGTACTCACCTGCCGTCGAATCCGGTTCCGGCAACGCACGCCGGTCGAGTTTTCCGTTGGGGCCCAGCGGCATCGACGCCAAGAACACGAATATTGAGGGAACCATGTAGGTGGGCAGCTTCTCCTGCGCGTGCGCGCTGAGAAGGGCACTGTCGATTGCCGAATCAGCTGTCACGTAGGCGATCAGGCGGTCCTGTCGTACGACGGTTGCGGCCGAGAGTACTCCCGAGAGTTCCAACAGGACCGCGTCGATTTCTCCGAGTTCCAAGCGCTGCCCGCGAAGCTTCACCTGGAAGTCGGTACGACCCAGATACTCGATCTCACCCGTGGAATTCCACATGACGAGGTCGCCCGTCCGATACATCCGCCCGGGCCCGAAGGGGTTGGCTACGAAACGATCTGCTGTCAAGTCAGAGCGTTGCACGTAGCCGCGGGCGAGTTGGACTCCCGCGAGATAGAGTTCTCCCGCCACTCCGATCGGGCTCGGCGCGAGGCGGTGGTCCAGCACGTAGGTCTGCGTGTTCCAGACCGGAGCGCCGATCGGCACCGGACCTGTTGCGGCGGCATCCGTCTGATGGAAAGTGACGTCGACGGCAGCTTCGGTGGGACCGTAAAGATTGTGCAGACGTGCACCGAATCGTTCGTGGAAGCGAACGACCGTCGCACGCGGAAGTGCCTCGCCGCTGGCGAACACCTGACGAACGGATCGAAGTTGTGCGAGATCGCCGTCGACGAGGAAGACGTCGAGCATCGACGGGACGAAGTGCAAGGTGGTGACACCTTCGCGAGCGATCAGCTCGGAGAGGTACCGAGAATCGCGATGTCCATCGGGTTCTGCAACTACCAGTCGCGAGCCGGCGACGAATGGCCAGAACAACTCCCACACCGAGACGTCGAAGGTGGCGGGTGTCTTGTGCAGCACGACGTCGTGACGGCCGAGCGGATATTCATGTTGCATCCACAGCAGGCGATTGACTATCGCTCGATGCGACACTGCAACGCCCTTGGGCTTTCCGGTGGACCCGGATGTGAAGATCACATAAGCAACGTGATCCGGCGATACACGACCGAGACGCTCGACGTCTGCGAGCCGCTCGGTGGAGTACCCCGACAGATCGATCTCCTCGAGAAGTACGGGGTTGACCCCATCGGGCAGCGATGTTGCGTCGGCCGCGACCGACAGGACGACCGACGGTGCTGCGATGTCGAGCACGTACCGGATCCGCTCGTCCGGATGCTGCGGATCGATCGGAAGATACGCACCGCCGGCTGCGATGACGGCGTGCACTGCCACCACGTACTGCGCGCTCCGGTGCAGAGCGATCGCGACCAGTGACTCCGGCCCGACGCCGCGTTCTACGAGGTGACGAGCGAGAGAGTTGACCTGGGACCGGAATTCTCCGCGACTGATCGTCGTGCCCGCGAAGGTCAGTGCAGCATCGGCCAAGTCGGCGATACCCGAGTCGACGATTTCCGAGTCGGCGATTTCCGAGTCGGCGCCGAGTAAGTCGAGCAGCGTCTTGTCAGCTATGACGTGGGAAGTGTCGTTCCACTCGTCGAGTACGAGCCGTCGTTCGGCCGCGTCGAGATAGTCGATGTCCCGGATACGGATTTTCTCGCCAGTCATCGCGCCCAGTATCGATGCAAGGCGTCGGCCTACACGCTCTGTTGCGTCGTGGTCCATCGCATCGGGTGCGTACTCGATGGTGAGGTGAAGGCTCGGTTCGAGGACCGTGATCAGGGCGAGCGGGTAGTGAGTCGCGTCGGCGACCTCGATTCCCGTAACTCGCATCCCGGCGATATCCGTCGCGGATTCGAGCGCCGAACGGTCGACGGGATATGACTCGAACACCGTCAACGTGTCGAACATCGCGCCGGCGCCCACGGCCGACTGCACCTCGGCCAGGCCGACGTGGTGACTGTCGAGCAGCCGAACCTGCTCGGACTGAACGTGTTCGAGGAGTTCGGACACCGAACTGTCCGGGTTGACACGAACGCGAACAGGAACTGTGTTGATGAACAACCCGAGAATGTCTTCGACCCCGGTCAGCGACGCGGGTCGACCCGAGACGGTGGCTCCGAACACGACGTCGTCGCGTCCGAGCATTCCACTGAGCAGTAGACCCCACGCAGTCTGGACGACAGTGTTGACCGTGACGCCGCTGCGCCTGGCCAACTCGAAGATCGCCTCGGTCGACGAGGCTTCCAGCGGGACTTCGACATCCACGGGAACTGCGTGCACGGAGGACTCCGTACGGTGTGGTGCGACCAGCGTCGGTTCGTCTACTCCAGACAGTGCGCCGATCCACCTGTCCAATGCCGCGCCGTTGTCTTGTTCGGCGAGCCAGTGCAGATAGGTGCGATACGACCGAGCGGGAGCCGGCAGCGACGTGTCGGCGGCGTAGAGCGACAGTAGATCGCGCACCAACAACGGCATGGACCAACCGTCGAAGAGAATGTGGTGATTGGTCACGATCAGGTGCGCCGAATCCGCACCCTGGCGTAGCAGCACTGCACGAAGCAGTGGGGGCGCGCTCAGATCGAACGGTGCCGTGCGCTCGAGTTCCGCGACGACGTGCGGATCACCCCCGAGCACCTCCCGCCATGGAGTTGCCACGGAATCGAGAACGAGCTGTGCTGCAACGCCGTTCGAGTCGTACACGAAGGCAGTCCGAAGTGCGGTGTGGCGCTCGAACAGTCTCGAAAGCGACCGCTGTAGTCGATCGCTGTCGACGATCCCGGCGAGGGACAGAACGATCTGGCCGGTGTAGACGTCGACGGCATCGGCGGTGAGGCCGGCATGAAACTGGAATCCGGCTTGCAGCGGCGAGAGCGACCAGATGTCCTCCAGGTGGCCGAACTGCTTCTCCCACAGTTCTATTTCGTCCTGCGAAGCCGAGACCAGGGGAACGTCTGACGGCGTGAGGCCGGCATGATCACCGACGGAGGCGGCAATCTTCTCCAGTTCGACGCGCCACGCCGTCGCGAGCTCCGCGACTGCAGCGGGTTCGAAGATACCCTCGGGGAAAGCAAATGACGCCGAAAGGAACTCGCCTTCCGGACCGTCCACGACGGCGGCATTGATGTCGATCGCGTAACTGACCGCGAGATCGCTTCCGCTGCCGTTGTTGAGATCGATTCCGGCGTCGGGAATCCAGCCCGCGGCCCGCAATTCGTCACCGAACTCCGCAGTGGACATCTTGCCCAAGTAGTTGAAACCGATCTGCGGTTCCGGGCCGGTCAGCATCCCTGCACGTCGGAGCAGCCCGTAACCGATACCGGACCCCGGCGTGGTTCTCAGCTGTTCCTTGACGGATTTCACGACCGTCGGCGTGTCCACTCCGAGTCCGGTGAGATCGATCCGAACCGGGTACACCGCCGTGAACCAGCCGACGGTCCTGGACAGGTCGGCACCGGGCAGCACGTCTTCGTCTCGTCCGTGACTTTCGAGCGAGACCAGCATCCGCTGTGATCCGCTCCAGGTGCGCAATGTCAGGGCAAGCGCACTGAGCAAGCCGTCGTTGACACCGGTCCGATAGTGCGACGGTACCGCGCGCAACAGGTGATCTGTTGTGTCACGGTCGATGTCGACCCGGACTCGACGCAGTGACGACCCTCGGTCCCGTTCCGCATCGAGAGGACGCGAACCGATCGGCGCACCATCGGAGTCGACGACCTCACGCCAGTACTCGAGTTCCGCCGACGGTGACAGCTCGGTGAGTCCGTGCGACCAACGCCGCAGTGACGTTCCGACGGGCATCGGTACCGGCGTGCCACCGTGAACGATCTGTTGCCAGGCTGCAGCGAAGTCCGGAAGGAGAATCCGCCACGAGACGCCGTCGACAACCAGATGGTGGATGACGACCACCAATCGGCCCGAATCGTGCGTCGAGTCGAGCCAGACGATCTGAGCAGTATCGCCGCGGTACGGATCGAGCCTCGACGCGGCGTCCGCGGTCGCCTGGGTAAGAGCTTCCTCGAACTCGGGGGTTCCGGGTAGCGCTTCGGTGACGGTCCGACGAACCCATGTATCGACAGCACAGCCAGGGGCAATGTCGAATCCGGAGTGGTCGGGCAGCAAACGCGCGCGAAGAGCGTCGTGTTGATCGACAACTACTTGAAGAGTTGCCGCGAGGCGCGAGAGATCAAGTCCGACAGGAACACTGACCGACACGGCTTGATAGAAGGTGTCGATGCTGCCGGCCGTGCCCAGTATCTTGGCTGCGATCGGGGTCAGCGGGACAAACCCCACTCCCTTACCCGGCAGTTCTTCGAGTACGACCGATTCATCTGCCGGGAGTGCGATTTCGGCCAATCGCGCCACCGTCTTGCGTTCGAACACGTCGCGAGGAGTGAAGACAACTCCGGCGGCTTTTGCTCGAGAGACGAGCGAGATCGCGACGATGCTGTCTCCACCCAGCGCGAAGAAGGAATCGTCGACGCCGACTCGCTCGACGCCGAGTACCGACGCAGCGGCGTCGGCGATGATGCGCTCGACCGGACCGCTCGGCGCCCGGTAGTTCTGAGCCGCCGAACGAAATTCCGGTTCGGGTAGCGCCTGGCGATCGAGCTTGCCTGCCGGGGTCAGTGGCACTTCAGCCAGCGGTATCAGCTGGGACGGCACCATGTGAGCGGGCAGGAATCGAGATGCGTGTGCGATCAACGCTTCTTCGTCGAGATCGTGTCCCGGCTTGATCTTCACGTACGAGTACACGGTGCCGCCGGCAAGCGTCACCACGAAATCGACGGATTCATGGCGTGCGAGCACAGCGTCGATCTCACCGAGTTCGATGCGAAGTCCATTGACCTGCACCTGGAAATCGGAGCGGCCGACGTACTCGAGTTCGAGAGTCCGAGTCCAGCGGACCACGTCTCCGGTGCGGTACAACCGAGTTCCGCCGCCGAGAGGATCGGCGACAAAACTCGCAGCGGTGAGAGCCGAACGTGAGTGGTAGCCCTGCGCCAATCCGGGGCCACCGAGATACAGTTCACCGGCCACCCCGGCCGGCACAGGTCGCAACCAGCGGTCGAGAACCATCAGATGCGCGCCCTGAATCGGAGAACCGATCGTGATGGCCTCGTCCGACGCCAGCGGGGGTGTCGTGGTGATGACGATGGTTGACTCGGTGGGCCCGTAACTGTTGTAGAACCGGCAGATCGGGCCGAAGCGTCGAACCAGGTCCGGCGGGCACACGTCACCTCCGACAACCACAGCTTCGAGATCCGGAAGATCGGTGGCGTCCACCGTGCCCAGAATTGCGGGCGCACTGATGATGTGGGTGACGCGCTCGCTGCGCAGCAGTTCTGTGAGCTCGCCGCCGCCGTAGACATCTGCCGGAGCGATGACCATCGTCGCCCCGGCACTGAACGCCTGAACCATTTCGAAGACGGAGGCGTCGAAACTTGCGGACGAGAATCGCAGAACTCGCGAATGTGCACCGACGCCGAGTTCGGGGCGACCCCATGCGGTGAAATCGACCAACGCATTGTGCGTGACGGCAACACCTTTCGGTGTACCAGTGGAACCGGACGTGTAGATCAGATAGGCGATGTGATCGCTTCGCAACGGCGCCGTGCGGTCGGAGTCGTCGACGACGGACTCGTCGCCGACAAAGCTGAAGGCATCGATAGAGATGCAGTCCAGATCGACGGGCAGCATCTGATGGACAGTCGAATCAGTAATTCCCACAACAGCATTACTGTCCCCGACCATGTGATCGATTCGTTCGACCGGGTACGTCGGATCGACCGGAACTGATGCAGCGCCGGTTTTGGCAACCGACCACCACGCGATGACGGCATCGATGGATCGAGGCAGCGCGATCACGACACTGGTGCCAGGACCCACTCCGCGCCGGATCAGCATTCGAGCGAGTACGTTGGAGCGACGATCGAGTTCGCGGTAGCTGAGCTGCTGGGTACCGCAGCTCAGTGCGATCCCCTCCGACGATGCCGCGACGCCGTGGGCGAGAATCGTGGGCAAGGTCATCGGTGCCAGTGCGTCAGGGCCGCGTGCCGGAACGATCGACTTCCGCTCGGCTTCGCTCAGGATCTCGAGATCGTGAACACGAGTGTCCGGCAGCGCTTGCATGTACCGGGACAGCAGTTCGACGTATCGGCGGACATGGTCGCTCAGGACATCTGCGGTGTACAGATGGGGATTGGCTTCGAAATCGATTCGCGGCGCCTCTCCCGAGGCACTCGGATAGATGTTGACCGACAGGTCTTCCACCGGCCCTGTCGACAAGACGTGGAATCGACCAGTCACCGACCCCAGGACCACTTCGGGGTGAAAGTTCATGATGTTGATCGCAGGACCGAAGAACCCCCGCTCGGCACCGAGGCCTCGATCGCGCCTCATGTCCTCGGTGCGGTACCGCTGATGTCTGAGCGCGCCGGTCAGTTCGAGCGAGGCAGCCGCGCTCAATTCGGCAACCGTGGTCGTAGCGGTCACCGCGAGGCGCAGCGGAACGACGTTGGAGATCATGCCACCCGAACCGCGCAGAACCCTGTTCGTGCGCGCGGTCACCGGCAAACTCAGCACTACGTCTTCGGTGCCGGTCCCCCGGGCGAAGTAGAGCGCGAAAGCAGCCACCGCCGCCGCCGAAGAGAACTCGTCCGCCTTCGCCGTCGCGTTCGCACTGTCGAGTGTTCGGCCGACCACGACCGCACCCGCTGTGGCGTCCATCCGCTTCCCGGCCAGACTTGCCACGGCCGGAAGGTCTGCTGTCTTGGCTGCCCAGTAATCCTGATCTCGGCGGAATCGCGGCGAGTGCCGATACTCGGCCTCGGCGTCGCGCACGGCCAGAAGATCGGTTGCCGACGATTCGGGGACTGAAAGGCCGGCGACCTCCGCTGAGTAGAGCTCGGCGATGCGTGTCATGAAGTTCATGGCGCCGTAGCCGTCGAGGACCAGATGATGGATCCGGCAGTACCAGAACTGGCGGTTCGCGCCGACGCTCAGGACGGCTGACTTCACCAATCGATCGGTGAGTAGATCGAAAGGTCGGGTGTACTCCTGCCGCATCCACTCGAGTGCGGCTGCCTCCGGCTCGCGCTCACCGCTCAGATCGACGACCTCGACGCTCTGACTGAGCTCGGAATCGATCTGCTGAAACGGTTCGCCGTCGATCTCGAGGAGTTTCAGCATCCCGGAGCCGAACTCATGCGCTGCTGTGACGCAGGCACTTTCGAGCACCGCCGCGTCGAGAGTCCCGTCGACTACGACATACTGCGCGATCGTGATCGGCACATCAGTACGCAGTAGCTGGGCAAACCAGATTCCGCGTTGCGCGCTGGTCAGCGGAAAGGGCTCGAAACGTCGATCAGCATGCACAGCGTCGTTCTCTCATCTGCCGAAAAAAGTACCGACGGCCTGCATCGATTGCTGTGGACCTGCGGCGCGAGACGACCGTACCGACTACCACTCGACACAGTCCGCCGATTGATCAAAGATAGGGTTGCATAACCTTCCCATCTCGTCAAATGGCAAAACAAGTCCCATGCGATCACGTAAAGGATTCCGCCAGGTCTGTTTCTGCAGATCAGACCTGGGATTCGAGTGCGGTCTCAGTATTCGGCGCGTCATGCGCCGGGTACGCATGCACCAAGGCAGTAGCGAGTTTGGGCACCGCGTGAGTGAGCGAATGCTCGGCGCTGTGCGCTATCGCATGAGCTTCGGCAAGAGTTGCCCGGGGATCGATGTCGAGTTCTGCATCGGCATGCAGTCGGTGTCCGATCCACCGCATCTTCAGATCACGAACACCGAGGACTCCAGGTTCGTGCATCAATGCATGCTCTGCGTCGTCCACCAACTCAGGTTCGACGCCGTCCATCAACCTCCGGAAGACGTCTCGCGCTGCAGTCCTGAGCACCGCCACGATGGCAACGGTGATGACAAGGCCGATGATCGGATCTGCCAACGGGAAACCCAGCGCAACTCCCCCCGCCCCCAGAAGGACTGCGAGCGAAGTGAATCCGTCGGTCCGAGCATGCAATCCATCGGCCACCAGTGCCGCTGAACCGATTTGCCTGCCGACCCTGATCCGATACAACGCCACCAATTCGTTTCCGATGAAACCGATCAAACCTGCCGCCGCTACCCAACCGAGGTGCTCGATCTCGACCGGGTTGATCAATCGCCTCACCGCCTCGACACCGGCGATCACTGCCGACAGTGCGATCATGGCGAGCACGAACAGTCCGGCCAAATCCTCCGCACGCCCGAAACCATAGGTATAGCGCCTGGTCGCAGCGCGCCGACCGAGCGCGAAGGCAATCCAGAGTGGGACTGCCGTGAGCGCGTCGGAGAAGTTGTGAATGGTGTCCGCAAGCAGCGCCACCGAACCCGAGATCGCCACGATCGCAACCTGAGCAACTGCGGTGACGCCGAGCGCGACAAGACTGATCTTGACCGCCCGGATGCCGATTGCGCTCGATTCCAATGCGTCGTCGACACTGTCGGCAGCATCGTGACTGTGCGGCGAGAACACTTCGCGGACTGCCGATCGAAATCCCTTCGGCCCGTGGACATGGCGGTGGCCGTGGCCGTGGCCGTGGGACGTCTTGGGTTCGTGCGTCACGACGCACCTTCTTCTTGATCGGTCCGATCGACGTTCGCCGAGCGCTCCGGGTGTATCTCCCGAAGCTCACCTTCACTACGGTGATGCCCCGGCAATCCGGGTCCGGCATGCTCCGCATTGAAGACCGCGTCCGTAACCAGTTGGCGCACATGGTCGTTCTCCAGGCGATAGAACACCGTCGTACCATCGCGGCGCGTTCGTACCAACCTTGCCATGCGCAATTTCGCCAGGTGCTGCGACACCGAGGGCGCCGGCTTGCCGACGCGTTCCGCCAGTTCGTTCACCGAGCACTCGCGGTCTACCAATGCCCACAAAACCTGCACACGGGTTGCGTCGGCCAGCATGCGGAACACCTCGACGACGAGGTCGACCTGATCATCGGGAAGCTTACGGCGACAAACACCACTATCTGCGTTCATACGTAGATAGTAGATCATGCTGGACGCCGAAGATGACCTCTCGTCGATTCACCAGTTGTGCAAAGCTTGGCGGCAGAGCCCTTCGCCACTCGCAGACCGGGAGACAACGATGAGTACCGACGGTTGGAACGCAGGAATCATTGCGGAATTTCGGGAGAACGAGGGCAAGGTAGGTGGCCCCTTCGAAGGTGCGCCCATGGTGTTGGTCCACCACACAGGACGCAAATCCGGACGCGATTTCGTGAGTCCCATGATGTATCTGGCAGACGAGCAGGATCCGAAGACCATCTACGTTTTTGCATCCAAGGCCGGTGCCCCGACCAATCCCGACTGGTACTACAACCTCGTTGCCACCGACCAGGCAGAGGCCGAGATCGGCACCGAAACATACCCGGTCTCCGTCAGCGAAGTAACCGGCGAGAAGCGTGACCGCATCTACGGCGAGCAGGCCAGTCGATACCCGGGATTTGCCGAATACGCGGAGAAGACAGCTGGGATCCGCACAATCCCGGTGGTAGCCCTGACTCGCGCGTAAATCCTGGTAGCACCTCCCAGCCGTTTCCATTCGGAAACGGCTGGGATCGTTTGTACGGAATCAGGTCGCTGAAGAGGCTTTGACCTCACCCTTCGCATGCCGTCCGAGCAGCACGTATCCGACCCAGGATCCGACAACCACTGTCGCCGCGAGCGCCTGTACAAGGCCTTCGATACTCGCCGGATAGAACACGCCGGTGATGTAGTGCGAGATGAATCCGGTGGACGGCAACTCCGCGATACCGGCCATTCGGCGGGCCCAGTTCTCGAGATTGGTCAGCGGGCAGTCGTATCCGACCGCTATCGAACCGGCTCCCCAGACGACTGCAAGTAGGTGGAAACCGATGGTACGACGCCACTTCCACGCCACGAACCCACCCAGCACCACATAGAGGACAAACCCGAAGTGAACGAACACCGTTACTACTTCGATGAGCCGATACACCATCGTCGTCTCCGCTCGTGGCGCGGAAGTCCCGCAACAACCAGACTAATCCGATGTTAGTCCTCGTAGAGGTGATCTACCCGGTGTATGCAGCGGTCGTGCGAGCAGCGGCGGCTGCAGCCGCATCCGGGTCGTCGCCCGATGCGATCGCAGCTTCGGCCCACAGTTCACTGCTTCCCGCGATGAATGCCTTGGCCTCGTCGCTCTCCGACCACTCGGGTGTCTCGAGTGGCGTCGCGATCCCCAGTTCCACGTGTCGAGCCAGCCCGAGCAGTCCCATGTCCCACCCGACGCCGACGGCACCTGGACCGTACTCGGCCCACCGATCCGGCTCCACGTCCGCGGCATGTTCGAAATCGAACAGCGTTGCACCACTGCCCTTTTCGGCGAGATTTACAGTCACATAGCTCACATCGCCGCCATATTCCCAGGTGATGCGAAGAGTTCGAGGAGCTTCGCACGCCAAAATCTCGCCGCCGGCGTTGCCCTCGAGCTGATAGTGGCCGCCGATCATGGCTTCTCCCGCGACCGGCATGAACCATTGGCGAATGCGGTCGAACTCGGTGATCGCCGCCCAGACCGTGCCTATTGGTGCCGCGAGAGTCCGCGACATGCGCAGCATGCGCGTTTTCCCCTCGTCTCCGCCGAACGGGCCCAGTTCTCGTGCCACCAACTGCAACGAATCAACTGCTTTGTCGAACATGAGACTCCTCGGTTCGAGCGAAACTTTCAGCTCAGGCGCTGCTGTAGATGTACCGCTACCTCTTCTCCAGCGGCGCTCTTGCCGATCGCCTTGCACAGCGCCACGCGCAGCGGAAGCCAGTGCGGTCCGTCGCCGGAGGGCATCAGCGTCGCCTCGAAGGGATGCTCACCATCGAGGGTCCCGACCACCTTCACAGCGCGTCTGGTTCCCAGAAGTTCCGCCGAGCCGGGCACGGTCAAGAACGTTGCGAACGCACCGTCTTTCTCGATGGGAGCGGTGAACGAGTAATCGAGCGGTTGTGGAGTCTTGTCAGTGGCCATCTCGCGTCACTGCTCAGCAGCGAGCAGGACGTCGGTGTCGAAACACGTGTGAGTGCCGGTGTGGCACGCGGCGCCCTCCTGATCGACGATCAGCAAGACGGAATCGCCGTCACAGTCGAGGCGCACCTCGTGCACGTACTGGGTGTGCCCGGAGGTCTCTCCCTTGACCCAGTACTGCTGCCGCGAGCGCGAATAGTACGTCCCCTTACGGGTTTCCAGTGTTCGCGCGAGCGCTTCGTCGTCCATCCACGCGACCATCAGCACATCACCGGTCGACTTCTCCTGCGCAACCGCGCTGAACAGTCCGGCGTCGTTTCGCTTCAGCTTCGCCGCGATTGCGGGATCAAGGCTCATATGACGTTTATACCTTCCACCTGTGACTTCCGTGGAATTCCCCTGCTTGTTCGCCGTAGAATGGAAGTTCCTTCGCTGTCACCGTGGAAGAAGATCCGACATGAACCATCAACGTCATGACGGCCCACACCCGGAGTACACCTGCCATATCGTGAACCCGAGTACCGATCGCGTCCGAACCCGCCACGTCGTTCTCGGCATCGGCCCAGGTGCTACCAGCAAGAATGTACTCAGCTACGCACTGACGCTTGCCGCCAAGGAGGATTCAGCACTCCACGTCGTTCACTGCATCACGTCCGAGGACCTACCTGTCGAAACCGACTCACCAGAATTCGAAACGCGTCTGCACGACGAGATGGCGTCCCAACGTGAGCAGACAACCTCGACACTTGCCTCGCACACGGACACCTGGACCTACGACTGCACCTACGGCGACCCGGCCGGTGTCATCCTCGCGACCGCGGACAAGTACGACGCCTTCACCATCGTGATCGGCTCACCGCGAAAAGGCGCTGCCTCCGCGGTGAGCCGACTGATACACAGCTCGGTCTCTTCCCGACTGAACCGGCAGAACCGCTATCCCGTGATATCGGTTCCGACCGGAGTCAGCTCGGCAAGATAGCCGAACGCGGGACAAGCCCGCCTAGACGATCGAATAGTCCTCGAGCGGAAAGCGTTTCGCTTCGACGAACGCATTCCGTGTCGACGTGGGCCGCAGAATCGCAGCCTCGCCGTGCTGATTGAAGTAATAGCTTCGTGCAGTCTGGCAACTACCGCCGTAGAAGACGGAGTCCGCCAGGTTCTCGGTCATCCGGTCGAGGAACTCGGCGTTGGCAGTTTCGGTGACCTCGAATGTTTCGGCGCCGCGCCGTTTCACCTCGCCGAACAGTCGATCCATGTGCTGCATCTGGGATTCGATCGTCGTGAAGTAGGACAACCCGCTGTACGAGTACGGACTGGCGAGCGTGAGGAAATTGGGGAAATACGGAACCGCGACCCCTTCGTAGGCCTGGAAACGGTTGTCGCGCCACCACTTACCGAGGTTTCGTCCCTCGCGACCGATAACCTCGATGGCTGGAAAATTCACATCCCAGAGGTTGAATCCCGTTGCCAGCACCAAGGTGTCGATCTCGGTCTTGCGACCGTCGGCGGTGACGATTCCGTCGGCAGCGATGTGGTCGATCGGCGTCGTTTCGAGATGCACGTTGTCCTTGGTGAACGTACGGAAGTAGCTGTTGGAAAATGTGGGACGCTTGCACCCGAAGTCGTAGTCCGGTGTGAGTTGTTTGCGAAGGCTGGCGTCGCTGACCTGGGACCGCAGAAACGCACGTGATGCGGCCGCCGCACCCTTGTTCAACAGTTTGACCTGCTTGTAGTGCAGGACCGCGCTGACCATGATCATTTCGAGGATCGACGAACTGACAGCGCGGGCGATTCGCTGGGTGAGCGGAATGCGCGAGAACAGCTTCTGCACTGCATTCGGAATGGGGACGTCGATCTTGGGAACGACCCAGATCGGGGTGCGCTGGTAGACGGTCAACTCTGCGGCCTGCCGCGCCACCTCGGGGATCAACTGCACAGCGGTGGCGCCGGTTCCGATGATTGCGGTCTTGGTGCCGGACAGATCGTAGGAATCGTCCCAGGCCGTGGTGTGGATGATCTTGCCGGCAAAGTCGTCGATACCGGAGATGTCGGGCCGATGCGGTTGCGAGAGGAAACCCGTCGCAGTCAGGAGGTACTTGGCAGTGATATCCGGCGCGGCTTCGACGGATACGACCCAGTGCGAGGAATCCTCGTCCCAGCGGGCTCCGTTGACCACGGCACCGAACGTCATGTGCTTCCGCAGATCGTACTTGTCCGCGACGTGATCGGCGTACTTCTTCAGTTCCGCGCCCGGTGCGAAAAGCCTGGACCAGTTCGGATTGGGCTCGAACGAATACGAGTAGGTGACCGACGCGATGTCGACAGCCAGACCGGGATAGCGGTTGACGTGCCAGGTTCCACCCAGATCGTCCTCGCGCTCGAGGATCGCCAGGTTGTTCAGGCCCAGCCGCTTGAGTTGAATGGCCGCACCCATTCCGCCGAAGCCCGCCCCCACTACTACTGCGTCGTACTGCACTGCCATCGGAGAATCCCTCTCGTGAACTGCACATCAGAAAAACTGCACATCAGAAACTGACACGTCATTCCGTTATTGAGAACGGTATCATTCCTGATGTGACGAAGGCCATGACCAGAGCGGAACGAAAAAAGGCGGAATTGCGCCGCGAGATCATCGACGCATCATTCGAGTGCTTCGCCCAGCGCGGCTATCACGCAACCGGAATTGCCGACATCGCAACAACTCTCGGAATCGGCCATGGGACCTTCTACCGGTACTTCGAGAACAAGCGCGACATCATCGATCACGTCATCGACGACCTCGTCGCAAAGATCATCAGCGCACTGGCCACCGAGAATGCTCCCGACGCCGCCAGCACACTGGACGAGTACCGCGCCCAGGTGGGACGGATCGCCGAGGCGCTCCCCCGCATCTTCTTCGACGACCCCCGCATCCCGCGGGTTCTGCTGTTCGAGACGACGGGCGTCGACGCCGATCTGACGGGCCGGATGCTCGATCTACTCGACCAGTCGGCATCGTTGACCGCGGCGTACCTCCACCACGGAGTCGAATGCGGCTATCTGCGCGCCGACCTCGATGTCGACAACACTGCCCACGCCGTCAACGGCATGATGCTGGCAAGTGCGATTCAAGGATTGCGAGCCGGTTCGTCCGTCGACTGCACGGCGTTGAACCAAGCCATCAGCCGCCTCATGTTCGACGGAATCCGCGCCGAGAACGCCTAGCGAACGACGATTCCCTCGGCACGCATCGCATCCTTGACCTGCGGGATGCTCAGATCGCCGAAATGGAAGACACTTGCGGCGAGAACTGCGTCCGCGCCCGCTTCGACAGCCGGGGCGAAGTGCTCGACCAGGCCGGCACCGCCACTGGCGATCACCGGTACGTGGACCGCTGCACGGACAGCGCGGATCATCAGAAGGTCGAAGCCGGCCTTGGTGCCGTCGGCATCCATCGAGTTGAGCAGGATCTCCCCCACTCCCAACTCTGCACCACGCTCGGCCCACTCGACAGCGTCGATCCCGGTGCCGCGCTTGCCCCCGTGCGTGGTGACCTCCCACCCCGACGGTGTGTCCGGCTGCCCTTGGGGAACGGTGCGGGCATCGACCGAGAGGACGATGCACTGCGAGCCGAATCGCTCACTCAGTTCCTTCAGCAGTTCCGGGCGCGCAATCGCCGCGGTGTTGACGCTGACCTTGTCGGCACCGGCACGCAGCAGACGATCGACATCCGCGACCGTGCGCACTCCACCGCCGACGGTCAGAGGAATGAAAACCTGCTCGGCAGTGCGACTTACGACGTCGAGCATCGTGCCGCGATCCGACGTGGAGGCGGTCACGTCCAGGAAGGTCAGTTCGTCGGCGCCCTGAGCGTCGTACGCTGCCGCGAGTTCCACCGGATCTCCGGCGTCGCGAAGATTCTCGAAATTGACACCCTTGACCACTCGCCCGGCGTCGACGTCGAGGCACGGAATCACACGAACTGCGAGGGTCATGACTGTGGTCCTCCTGAGGACGAAGCGCGCGGATCACCGAGCGCGTTGAGGATATCGAGAATCTCACCGTGGATGCCCGGAGCGGCAGCGAGCACCGACTCCGATTCTACGGTCCACGGGCGGCCGGCCAGGTCGGTGACCACCCCGCCCGCACCGCGAACGAGCGCGACCCCGGCCGCGTTGTCCCACGCGTTGCGGCCGTAGACGATCGCACCGCCCAGGATGCCGGCCGCGGTGAAGGCCAGATCGACTCCGGTTGAACCGTGAATCCGGATCCGCGAGGACACCTTGCTGATCTCGGCGAGGAGGTCGAGACGGAAACTGCCGGGGATCCGCCCTCGACTGTTGACGTTGAGCGCACCCAAGCCGACGATCGACGACGCCAGATCGGTTGGCTCCAGCGGCGGTACGGCGATTCCATTGACCAACAACGGACCGCCGGCGCGAGTCGCGTACGTGTGACCGATCAATGGAAGCCAGGTCAATCCGAGCACCGGGACACCGTCGTCGAGAAGCGCCAACAGCGTTCCGGCAGTGGGCAATCCGGCCGAGTAGTTGAAAGTACCGTCAACGGGGTCGAGAACCCAGACGAGCCCGGAACCGACGTCGGGACCGCCGAATTCCTCGCCGTGCACCTCGATGCCGGTCTGCTCGAACAACTCCGCGGTCAACCGCTTCTCGAGCGCAAGATCTACCTCGGTGGCAAAATCACCCCAGCCCTTGCGGACCGCACTCGGGGCGCCGACACCGGAGACGAACTGATCGTGGACGCCGTCGAGAAGCCGACCCGCAATCGCGAGAAGTTCGTCGAGGTCACGCGTCGGAGTCATCTGGAAAATCTATCCGGAAACTGCTGCCAGCGCTTCGGGGAGAGTGAAGCGACCGGCATACAATGCCTTGCCCACGATCGCGCCCTCGACACCCTGATCAACCAGGCTGGAAATGGCGAGTAGATCCTCGATGGTCGACACACCACCGGAGGCGACGACGTGCGCGTCGGTGACCGCGCAGACCTGGCTGAGAAGTTCGAGATTGGGACCGGTCAGGGTGCCGTCCTTGGAGACGTCGGTGACGACGTAACGAGTGCAGCCGTCACGGTCCAGACGCGCGAGGGTCTCCCACAGATCGCCGCCGTCGGTGACCCAGCCGCGACCACGGGTGCGGTACTGACCGTCGACGAGACGAACGTCGAGGCCGACAGCGATCTTGTCGCCGTACTTGGCCAATGCACGCGCACACCACTCGGGATCCTCGATAGCGGCAGTACCGAGATTCACGCGAGCACAGCCGGTGGCCAGTGCGGCTTCCAGGGAAGCGTCGTCGCGGATTCCACCGGACAGTTCCACCTTGACCGTCAGGTCGCCGATGACGCCGGCCAACAGTTCGCTGTTGGACCCACGCCCGAAAGCAGCGTCGAGGTCGACAAGATGCACCCATTCGGCACCGTCGTTCTGCCACGCAAGAGCAGCGTCGCGGGGCGACCCGTAACCGGTCTCACTTCCCGCCTCTCCTTGCACGAGGCGAACAGCTTCACCGTTGACGACATCTACAGCAGGCAAAAGGACCAGGCTCACGTGCGGTAACCCTAGTAGGTCAGGACCTCGAACCGTCTTCCGGGTCACCGAACGCTTTTCGGGTCATCCGCTTGGATACGACGCCCATTGCCGCAATCGCAGCGACGACCCCCACGAGACCGATCACGAGGCCGACGCCCGGCGATGGTTTGAGAACAACGATGACGACAGTTGCGACCGCCAGCGCAGCCACAGCGGCGCCGAGCGAGAACAACGCCAGACGGGCGAGGGAGAAATCGTCACCGCGGTTCGGTCCGGATCCCCCGGTCACAAACTCTGCACCCAGTTGCTCAGCAACTCGGCGCCTGCGTCACCGGATTTCTCGGGGTGGAACTGCGTTGCCGACAACGCACCGTTCTCGACGGCAGCGAGGAACTTTCCGCCGTGATCGGCCCATGTCAGCTTCGGGGGTGCAATGTGCTCGGACGGCGCGAGCTCCCAACTCTGCACACCGTAGGAGTGGACGAAGTAGAAGCGGGTATCGGCGTCTATGCCCTTGAACAGCGTGCTGGACTCCGGAGCCTCCACTGTGTTCCAGCCCATGTGCGGCAGGACCTCTGCTTGCAGCCTCTCCACGGTGCCGGGCCATTCGCCACAGCCCTCCGCCTCGACACCGAATTCGACTCCCCGGTCGAACAGAATCTGCATGCCGACGCAGATGCCCAGCACCGGTCGGCCACCAGCCAGGCGTCTGCCGATGATTCGGTCACCCTGCACTGCACGCAGACCTTCCATGCAGGCCGCGAACGCGCCGACGCCGGGCACCACGAGACCGTCGGCCGCCAGTGCAACCTTCATGTCGTTGGTCACCTCCACCTGCGCCCCGGTGCGCGCCAGTGCGCGAGTAGCCGAATGCAGGTTGCCGGAGCCGTAATCGAGTACAGCAATCGTGGAAGCGCTCATGCCCCAACTCTATCGGGCAACCCTGCTGCCGATCACTTTGCCGCCCGCGGCCAGTGCCGGGAGCAGAGCGACAACGACCGCAGAGACCGCGAAGACCCACGCATAGCCGGCAGTCGTGGCCACGAATCCCAACGCCAGTGCACCGATTCCGGTGCCGGCGTCGTAGCCGATGTTCCAGATCGCGCTGGCGGATCCGAGTTGCCTCGGGCCGGCAGCCTGAAACGCCATGACCAAGGACTCGTTCTGCACCGCCCCGAACCCCAGCCCGAAAAGGACCGCCGCGCAGAACAAGACCGGCGTCGACCCGCCGTCGACGTTGATCGCGAACAGCACCAATCCGATGGTCGACGACGCCAATGCCGGCGCGAGTGTCCGACCACTGCCGAGACGATCGGCGATCAGGCCCGCCGAGTACCGGCCGACCAACATCGACCCACTGGCGGTCGCCAACACCACTCCAGCAACGGCCGCACGCTCCGAGATTGCGATCGGCAGTAGAGACGACAATCCGCCGAACGAGGCGGACACACACGCCAGAGCGAGCACCGGAACCAAGACGGCGAACACACTCAGTCGAACGGATTCCCCGGTCGGCTGGGCGAAGATCTTCGGCAACCCGGCAATGGCCACCAGCGCGAGCGCCGGGATCAGCGCACCGAGGACGAACACCGGTGTCGCCGACCACCGTTCCATGATCGCAAGCCCCAGCGGAAGCCCCGCCATTTGTGACGCTGCGATTGCGATTCCCTGAGCACCGGTGGCACGGCCCAGAATTCGTTTGGGCGCCAACTCCGCCACCAGTGCACTGCCGGCCACCGTCAGCATGCCGAAACCGATGCCACGCACCGCGGAAACCGCCAGGACAGGGCCGGCGTCGGCCGAGATCAACAGCACCAACGACGGTGGGCCGAGGAGCAGACACCCGACCGCCAGCACGCGCCGGTAGCCCTGCGTCCGCAACAACCGAGGCACGAGCAGTTGCGTCAAGACCGTGGCCGCCATGAAGACACCGGTCACCGATCCGGCAAGCGCATCCGATCCGCCGGACTGCGCAACCAGCAACGGCACCACCGGCAACAGCAACGACCAGCCACCGAAAGCTGCTGCCGCCATGATCAGGACACCGATCATGCCCGGTGTGCGAAGCAACCCCGGCGATGGAGCAGGATCTTGCGTCTCAGATACAGTCACTTTTCGCGTCTCAGACACAGTCACTTTTCGCGTCACAGACGCAGTGCGCCCGCTACCGCCGCCAGAACCGCCAACGCCAGAAGGATTCCCGACGCAAGCTTGTTGACCTTGAACATCGAGTAGGCGCCGCCCACGGCAATACCCGCGCCGATGAACAGCAAGTAGGTGAAGAGGACGCTCACAGTGTGCCCTTCGTCGACGGCACGCCACTCACGCGCGGATCCGGCTCGACCGCCTCACGCAGAGCGCGCGCAACGGCCTTGTACTCGGCTTCGGTGATGTGATGCTGATCGCGGCCGTACAGAACCCGAACGTGCAGTGCGATACGTGCATTCAATGCGATCGACTCGAACACGTGGCGGTTGATCACCGCGTGATACGGAACGCCCGGGTACCCGCCGATGACGGAATGCACCATGTAGTCGGGCTCACCGGTGTGCACGCAGTAAGGGCGACCGGAGACGTCGACCGACGCGTGCGCCAGCGTTTCGTCCATCGGGATGAAAGCGTCGCCGAAACGACGGATGCCCTTCTTGTCGCCGAGTGCCTGGCCGAGCGCCTGGCCGAAGACGATCGCGGTGTCCTCGACGGTGTGGTGAGCGTCGATCTCGACGTCGCCCTTCGCCTTGACGTCGAGATCGAAGCTGGCGTGAGTACCCAACGCGTTGAGCATGTGGTCGAAGAACGGAACGCCGGTGGAGACGTCGACGATGCCGGTCCCGTCCAGATTCAGTTCGACGACGATGCTTGATTCCCGAGTTGTTCGTTCGATCCGCGCGATGCGATCGCTCATGCCGTCTCTCCTGAATTCGTGTCGACCAGCTGGGTGCCTGCGATTTCGTCACTGGCCTTGATGAACGCGTCGTTCTCGGATTCGAGTCCCACGGTGGCCCGCAGATATCCGGGGATGCCGATGTCGCGGATGAGAACCCCGCGGTCGAGGTATTCCTTCCACGCCTGTGCACTGTCGGTGAACTGACCGAACAAGATGAAGTTCGCGTCACTGGGAATCACTCGGAAACCGGTGTCCGCCAGCGCCTTCGACACTCGATCGCGCTCGGCGGACAAGGCGTGCACACTGCCGAGGGTCTCGTCGGCGTGACGCAGGGCGGCACGTGCCGCCGCTTGCGTGACCACCGAGAGGTGATACGGCAAGCGCACCAACAACAGTGCGTCGATGAACGCGGGAGCGGCGGCGAGGTAGCCGAGTCGGCCACCGGCAAACGCGAAAGCCTTGCTCATGGTGCGGGTCACAACCAGCTTGGCCGGGAACTCGTCGATCAGCGTCATCGCGCTGGGGGCAGCGGAGAACTCCGCGTACGCCTCGTCGACGATCACGATGCCCGGCGCCACGTCGAGGATCCGTCGCAGTTCCGCAATGCCGACGCTGTGTCCGGTCGGGTTGTTGGGGCTGGTCACGAACACGACGTCGGGTCGACGTTCCGCAATCACGGTGACGGCAGCATCCACGTCGAGTGCGAAGTCGTCCCGACGGAAGACCTCGACCCACTCGGTATCGGTACCGTCGGCGATGATCGGGTGCATCGAGTACGAAGGCACAAAACCCATCGCGCTACGTCCCGGACCTGCGAACGCCTGAAGAAGTTGCTGCAGAATCTCGTTCGATCCGTTTGCCGCCCACAGATTGTCGACGGTGACCGGTACACCTGTCTGCTTCGCCAGGTACGCCGCCAGATCCGTCCGCAACGCCACAGCGTCACGGTCGGGGTAGCGGTGCAGTTCCTTCGCGGCTTCGCGCACGGATTCGGCCACATCGTCGATGAGCGCCTGGGTCGGCGGATGCGGGTTCTCGTTCGTGTTGAGCTGAACCGGAACCGTCAACTGCGGTGCGCCGTACGCCGACTTTCCACGCAGGTTCTCGCGAATCGGAAGGGCGTCGACCGAAATCGACTCTCCAGGAGCACTACTCATCGCAGAGCCTCGAATCGCAGACGCACAGCCTCGCCGTGAGCCGGCAGATCCTCCGCATTGGCCAGCGTGATGACATGTCCGGCAACGTCTTTCAGTGCAGACTCGGAGTAGTCGATCACGTGGATTCCACGAAGGAACGTCTGCACACTCAGACCGGAGGAGTGGCGTGCACACCCGGCCGTCGGCAGAACGTGGTTGGAGCCGGCGCAGTAGTCGCCGAGACTGACCGGCGCCCACGGGCCGACGAACACGGCACCAGCGCTGGTGACCTGAGCTGCCACCCCGGTTGCATCCTCGGTCTGGATCTCGAGGTGCTCTGCCGCATACGCATTGACGACGCGCAGACCAGCGGAAACATCAGAAACGAGCACCGTGCCCGACTGGCTACCGGTCAGTGCCGTGGTGACGCGCTCGCGGTGCTTGGTGATCTCGAGCTGCGCAGCCAGAGCCTTGTCGACCGCGTCGGCCAAGTCGACGCTGCTCGTGACAAGAACGCTGGCGGCCATCACGTCGTGCTCGGCCTGGCTGATGAGATCGGCGGCAACGTGGACCGGGTCAGCGGTGTGGTCGGCGAGGATCGCGATCTCGGTGGGACCGGCTTCCGCGTCGATGCCGACCAGTCCGCGGCACAGACGCTTGGCGGCAGTGACGTAGATGTTGCCGGGACCGGTGATGAGGTCGACCGGGACAAGCTCGGTTCCATCGGTGTCGGTTCCGCCGTAGGTAAGGAGGGCGACGCCCTGCCCGCCGCCGACGGCCCACACCTCGTCGACGCCGAGCATGGCTGCGGCGGCAAGAATGGTCGGGTGCGGCAATCCGCCGAAGTCGGCTTGGGGCGGCGAGGCGACAACAAGCGATCCGACGCCGGCCGTCTGAGCCGGCACGACGTTCATGACAACGCTGGACGGGTACACGGCATTGCCGCCGGGCACGTACAGCCCGACGCGCTCGACCGGAACCCAACGCTCGGTGACCGTGCCACCCGGAACGACCTCGGTGACGGTGTCCTTGCGACGCTGATCGGCGTGCACCTTGCGGGTGCGCTCGATCGCAACCTCGAGGGCTTCCTTGACTGCGGGGTCGAGTTCACGAAGTGCGCGCTCGAGCTCGGCTGCGGGTACACGAACCGAAGCCGGACGAACGCCGTCGAACTTCTCGCCGAATTCGAGGGCGGCTTCTGCCCCGCGATCACGGACGGCTTCGACCATCGGGCGAACCTGATGCAGTACCGCGTCCACATCCACTCCACCTCGGGGAAGCGCGGCGCGAAGTTCGGCCGTGGATGGAGTACGACCACGCAGGTCGGTGCGGGCAAGCATGAGAGTTCCTCTCGTACGCAAACGGGGTGCCTGTGCAAGCGGCAGCAAACCGGTCCGGCATCACAGGCCCTGAACAGCGCGCCTGAAACACAGAACTGATGTCAATTATCCAGGATAGGCGCACCCCGTTTTTCACCGGTCCACCTGCAACGCTCACTGCAGGTCCGGCGCCCGCCGCCGGGCGAGTTCGATCAGCTCGTCCCGTCGAGGTGTTGCCACCGAGATTTCACGGCCGTCATGCAGACGAAAGCGGACCCCGTCGCCGGGAGATGCGAGAATTACCCGCAAACCTGGGCCGGTCATTCGATAACCGATTCCGGAGCCCATCCCGATATGTACTGCAGTGGCAGACACAACTTCGTCCCACCTAAATACCTGACGCAGCCCCGGAGACAGCGCGATCGACACTCGTTCGACGTCTGTGGTGATGATCACGCGCACCTTCCACATGTACGCGGCCAACCCGAAGGACAGGACCGCGGACAACACGGCGCCGACGTAGCCTGCCGAGTCGCGATCCACGATCGCCGCGAACCCGCAGACAATTACCAGGACAATTCCGAGGACGACGCAGAATGCGACCGTCGAACGGCGCAGGAGTGGGCTCAACGAAATGGACTCGTGAACTTCGTGCACAGCACCCCCGCCTCGATCGCCGACAACCCCCACACCGTGGAACGGCACCGGGAACACGACCATCCCATTACTCGCGCTTTTATAACAAACACGTCACGCACAGCTAGGGTCCAAAGTCGTGACAGACAGTGACGTGGCCACGACCGCACCTCCGGCCTTGCCGACCCCTCAGCGATCCAGCGGACCGAACCGAGCACGGATCGTTGCGATTGTCGCATCCATCCTCGGCATAGTTTTGTGCGGCTCGATACCGTTCCTGCCGATCGAACAGGACACCGCCGCCGTCAACTGGCCGCAGGCCGGGTCGACGACAAGCGTCGAGGCGCCATTGGTCTCGTACACACCGTTGCGCATGGAGGCATCGATTCCGTGCGCGTCGATCAGTGAGTTGGCCGCCACCGGAGGAACGCTCGTCTCGACTGCTCCCCCGGGTGCCGCCGATGCGCGCCGCTACGGATTTGTTGCCACTGTCTCCCCCGAATCCGCCGACGCTCCCGCTCGGGTCGACGTTGTCCTGCGCGATCGAGTGTTGCTCTCGACACCCGTCGCTGATCTGCCGAGTGGATGCGCACTCACGCTCGCCGCCGAGCCGACCCGAACCACCTTCAGTGCCACCGGTTCCGAACCGCGCGTCATCGAGGGCGACAGCCGGCCACAGGTAGTCGGCGTCTTCAGCGACCTCGATTCGGCGGCAGCCGGTTTGAACGTCTCGATCGAGGCGGACTCACGCTTCACGTCGAGCCCGTCGGTGATCAAGACTCTCGCCATGATTCTCGGTGCACTCACGGCTGTCGTGTCCCTCTTCGCGCTGCACCGCCTCGACAACCGCGACGGCCGGGGCACACGCAAATTTCTGCCCGCCCGATGGTGGAAGTTCACCGTCCTCGACGGCGTCGTTGTCGGAACGCTGGTGCTGTGGCACTTCATCGGCGCTACCACCACCGACGACGGCTACCAGTTCACGATGGCAAGAGCCTCCGAGCAATCGGGCTACATGTCCAACTACTTCCGGTGGTTCGCGGTCCCCGAAACCCCGTTCGGAACGCCGTATTACAACATCCTCGGACTCCTGGCCCACGTCAGCACCGCAAGCCCCTGGGTCCGTCTGCCTGCTCTGTTGGCAGGCATCATCACCTGGCTCGTCATCAGCCGGGAGGTTGCGCCTCGGCTGGGCGCCGCCATTCGCGGAAATCGACTCGCCCTCTGGACCGGCGCGCTTGTCTTCCTCGCATTCTGGCTTCCGTTCAACAACGGACTGCGCCCCGAACCGATCGTTGCCCTCGGCGTGCTGCTGACCTGGTGCTCGATCGAACGCGCCGTCGCGACGAGACGACTTCTGCCGGTCGCAGTCGCGATCCTGATCGCCGGATTCACCTTGACTGCCGGCCCTTCCGGCCTCATCTGCTTTGCCGCACTCATCGCCGGAATACGCCCGATCATGCGCATCATCATCGAACGTGCGCGCACCACCGGTTACGTCGCGGCTGTCGGGCCACTGCTAGCTGCCGGACTCTCGATTCTCATCCCCGCGTTCGGCGATCAAAGTCTGGCCGCCGTCATCGAGATGCAACGCGTCCACTCGATCTCACCGAATCAGCCCTGGTTCGACGAGTACCTCCGCTATCAGTACCTCTTCAACATCTCCGTCGACGGTTCCCTGACCCGCAGATTCGGTGTGTTCGTCATGGTTCTGTGCCTTGGCGTCTGCACCGCGATGATGCTGCGCAAGGGCGGCCGGATTCCCGGTTTGGCCGCCGGCCCGTCACGCCGCGTCGTGGGGCTGACGATCGGCGCACTGCCACTGCTGATGTTCTCGCCGACCAAGTGGACGCACCACTTCGGAATCTTTGCCGGACTCACCGCCGTTCTGGCGATGATGACGGCCGTCGCCGTGGGAACGAAACTCCTGCGCTCGCCGCGCAATCGGGCCCTCTTCGCGGCGGCCGTCCTGTTCCTCCTCGCGGTGGCATTCACCGGCAGCAACAGCTACTACTACGTGTCCAGCTACAGCGTTCCGTGGTGGGACAAGCCTGTGTCCATCAGCGGACTCGGCGCGAGCACCGTCCTCCTCGGGCTGACGGTGCTGATGCTCGGCGTCGCCGCGTGGTACTTCTTCCGTGAGCCGTACACCGCGGGGAAGGAACCGTCCGCGAAGCACGCTCGACTGCTTGCCATCTCGCCACTGACGGTTGCCGCAGGTGCCATGGTCCTCTTCGAGGTGCTGTCCATGGCCAAGGGCGCGGTCACCCAGTACCCGGCCTATTCGGTGGGCCGTGCAAACGTCGACGCCGTTCTCGGCCGACATTGCGGTCTCGCCAACGACGTTCTGCTCGAGACCGATCCGAACGCCTCGATGCTGACGCCCCTCTCGGGCAGCGTCGCCACAGGACTGTCCGCCGGTGGGGCTACGGGATTCGATCCGAATGGCGTCGCCTCCGACCTTCGAGCAGACAAGGAAGCCACGGCTACCGGCGGCGCGAACACCGTCGACACCTCCGAGGACACCGCCGGCAACTCGGCCGGAACCGGCGGTGGCGCCGGACAGACCGGAGTCAACGGCAGTTCGGTCGCGTTGCCGTTCGGTCTCGACCCGGCGACAACACCCGTCATGGGTAGTTACGGTCAGCCCTCCCCCGGCACTCTGACCAGTGACTGGTACCAACTCCCCGACGTGGGCGAGAACGCCACACGTGGCGACATCATCTCGATTGCCGCGGCTGGTCGTGTTCGGTCCGTCGACAAGGACGGAATCGTCACCTACGGCCAGAACGTCGAGGTCGAGTACGGCACAGCGCGTGGCGTCGACGATGCCGAAACAGACGCTGTCGAAACACTCGGAAAGATCGCGCCCCTCGACATCGGCCCGGCGCCGTCATGGCGGAACCTGCGTGTGCCGTTGGATCAGATTCCCGTCGAAGCCAACAGCATTCGACTGGTCGTCAGCGACTACGACAGCAAGCCCGACCAATGGGTGGCCGTCACCCCGCCGCGGGTTCCGAAGACCCAGAAGCTCAACGACGTCGTCGGTTCACAGGCGCCCGTCATGCTGGATTGGGCTGTCGGACTGGCATTCCCATGCCAACGCCCCTTCGATCATCGGGTCGGTATCGCCGAGGTCCCCGAGTATCGGATCCTTCCCGACCATTCCGGCGCGCTCGTGACCAGTGCCTGGCAGGACCACTACGGCGGTGGACCGTTGGGGTGGATCGATCTGCTCCTGACCGCGCAGACCATTCCGTCGTATCTCGACAACGACTGGGCTCGCGACTGGGGTTCGATCGAGAAGTACACACCGATCGATCCGAGTGCAGTACCTGCCCAGGTCGACGAAACGACCGTTCAGCGCTCCGGGACGTGGAACCCGGGATCGATGACCATGGTTTTCTGAGCGAATTTCTGAGCGGCTGGGTCACTGAGTGACACGGTCCAGCCGCGGGCGGATCGGACGAAACGCCTGCGACTGGACACTTGTATGACTTAGTCTCCCAGGCATGGGAGCCCTGTCACGGTCTATCGCGCCTGCGCTGATGGCACTGACGTGCCTGCTCGGGGCGCTGACCCTTCCCGCTCACGCCTCGGCTGAGGTACCGGATGACTTCCTCTGGGGCGTTGCCACCTCCGGATTCCAATCGGAAGGTTCGTCGCCGGACAGCAACTGGTCTCGATACTCCGATTCCGGACGAACCCACGACAAGATCGGTGACTCGGTCGACTTCCGTCATCGCTACGCCGAGGACATCGACCGGGCGGCCGATCTGGGATCGAAGGTTTTCCGATTCGGCGTCGAGTGGGCGCGAGTTCAGCCCGCCGCCGGGAGCTGGAACGAGACCGAATTCGCCTACTACGACGACGTGGTAGCTCACATCCGCGCGCGGGGCATGACTCCGATGATCACGCTCGACCACTGGGTGTATCCGGGATGGGTTGTCGATCAAGGCGGCTGGACAAATCCGAAGACGGAAGCCGATTGGCTCGTCAACGCAGAGAAGGTAGTCGAGCGGTACTCCGGAATCGGGGCGCTGTGGATCACGATCAACGAGCCGACTGTGTACGTTCAGCGCGAATTGACCTACGGCGGAATCGCACTCACCCAGGCGCCGTCGATGTTCGACTCATTGGTCCGAGTCCACCGGGCGATCTACGACCGCATCCATGTTCTCGATCCCGGTGCCCGTGTAAGCAGTAATTTCTCCTTCATTCCCGGCGTGTCCGAGGCGATCGATTCGGTATTCACGGATCGAGTGCGCGACAAGCTCGACTTTCTCGGCATCGACTACTACTACGGTGTGGCCCTGAACAATCCGACTGCCGCGTACGCCGCACTCGACGAGTTCTACAACGTCACGCCGCAGCCCGAAGGCCTGTACGACGCATTGATGCGGTACTCGGGCAAGTACCCGGAACTCCCCCTCTACATCGTCGAGAACGGCATGCCCACCGACAACGGAGCGCCGCGTGCCGACGGATACACACGCGCGAATCACTTACGCGATCACATCTATTGGATGGAACGCGCCCGAGAAGACGGTGCCGACGTGATCGGCTACAACTACTGGTCCATCACCGACAACTACGAATGGGGTTCGTACCGACCTCGATTCGGCCTCTACACGGTCGATGTTCTCGGCGATCCCACTGCGGCGCGAATCCCGACCGACGGCGTCGACGCCTACCGCCGGATCATTCACGAGAACGGCGTCGGGGCCGACTACGTGCCCGTCATGGCCCCGGCTTTCTGCTCGCTCGTCGATCCTCCCCGCAGCTGTACGGCTACTCGATGAGGGCCGTTTTCCGAAATTCCTCCACTCCTCGTCGTTAGGATGTCCCATGCGAACACTGCGAAATATCGCCGGAACTGCCGCTGCCACCGCTGTCCTGATCCTGGTTGCCGGAGGCGCTGCGACGGCAGCCCCGAACCCGGCCGATTCACCCCGCGAGGCGCAAGCACGCGCCTACATCGACGCCCTCGTCTCCCATGACGTCTCCGATGTTCATTTCGCCCCGGATGCGACCCGCGTCGAAGCCGGACTCAAGACGGGGTTCTCCGGACCACAGATGTCCGCCGACCTCGAAAACGGCATCCAATACCGCGTTATCCAGGGCGTCCGAGACCTCGAGATGTCGGAGGCCGGGGACATCGTCTCGACCACCTACCTGCTGGACGCGGGAATCGGCGGCACTCGCCTCATGACCGTGGAGATTCGTGAAACCTTCGAAGTCCGTGACGGTCTCATCCACGACGTCGTCGCCGACATCATCCCGGTGTCTGTGTCGTGACGCGCGCCCGATAGCTACTGGGCGGTGCACCCGAGACTCGGGTGCACATCGCCGCGAAGGCAGCCGGCGTCGAGTATCCGAGTTCAGACGCAACGGCCGTCACACTGGCCCCGGCAGAAAGTTTCGGAAGCGCGTGAAGAATGCAGGCACGCTGCATCCACGACGACGCGCTCATCCCCGTTTCCGAGATCAGCAAGCGGTGCAGTGTTCGTTCACTGACGTGGAGTCGGTCAGCCCACCGCGTGGGCGAGTCATGGATCGACGGGGCTGCGAGATACTGCGCGCACAACGCCCGCAATCCCGGGTGCCGAGGCAGCGGGAGTTCCACAGGTAGGGGCGCAAGATCGCGAAGTTCGTGCAGGATCAGCTGAAGTACCGCGGCGCCGCGTCCGTGTGCGGGGAAGTCGTCCTCCACATTCAGCTCGACATCCACGTCGACTGCAGCGACAAGTAGCTCACGCAGGAGCGACGATACTGCGACGACTCGGCACCTGACCGGGAACCACGGCGCTGCGGACGATTCGATGTAGAGGCTTCGCGTGCTGACGCCGTCCATTGTCACGGCATGAGCGACACCGGCGGGAATCATGACCGCATTGGACGGCAGAACCGTCCACTCACCGTCTTCGGTTTCGACGTTCATCGCACCGTTCACAGCGAAGAGAAACTGGGCTCGCCGATGTTCGTGGGCCGCCAGCACGTGACCGGGTGGGTAGTCGGTTCCGATTGCGAGAACACCGCGGGGTGAGTGATCGACGTCGTTGATCGAGATGTTGCGCACCGGAGGAACCTACCGAGTCCGTGTCCGATTTACAATGGAGCGTGGCGAACCTTCGAATGTGCGCCAACGGAGAAATCGCTACCGTTCATCAAGTGCTTCACTACTCCCTCATCCTTCTCGCTTTCGGCGCCCTGACCGGAGTCACCACCGTTCTTTTCGGATTCGGTGGCGGGTTCGTCACTGTCCCAGTCGTTTACGCTGCATCCACACTTCGGCCGGACGTCATCGATCCGATGCATGTCGCCGTAGCATCCTCGGCGGCCGTGATGGTGGTCAATTCACTCAGTGCCACAATCGCATTCAGGAAGTCAGGACGGCTTCGGACGGAGTACATCAGACCTCTGATCGGTCCCATCGCACTCGGAGCCGGGCTCGGAGCGGTTGCGGCGGGCCACGTAGACGACGGGGTCGTCCGGATTCTGTTCGTCATCTACCTGCTGGTGACAATCCTGGACAGTCTTCTGCGACAAGGGTTTCTGACACCACCTGAACCTCGCGAACATCTTGACCGTCACGGCGTCCGCGCTGTCGGGATAGGCATCGGTGCCGTCGCAAGTTTCCTCGGAGTCGGCGGGAGCGTCATGACGGTTCCGATGATGCGACGCGGCGGAGTTCCGATGGCCGACGCCGCCGCGAGCGCCAACCCGTTGAGCTTGCCTGTCGCCGTCGTCGCGACGGCGGTGTATGCGGTCTCATCAGGGCACAGTTCAGCCTCGGATCTGTCGGCGGGCAGAGTCGGCGCTGTCGACCTTCTGGCCGTCTGTGCACTACTCGCCGGTTCCCTACCGGCGATCGCGCTGAGCCGACGAATCGTCGGTGCCATACCGGACCGAGTCCATGCCGCCGCCTACATCGCTCTACTCGGCGTCGTCACGGCAGTGATGGTGATTGCTTAGCGAACGGCGTATCGCAGATAGATGACGCCACCGTCGAAGGTTTTCTCCTCGAGCAGTTGCAGATCAAGCCGGCTTTCCGGGAGAGCTCGCAATCCGCCACCGATATTGACCGGACACAGGAACAGTCTGACTTCATCGACCAAACCCGCCGCGAAAGCACTAACCGCAACCGTCGGTCCACCGATCGAGATATCTTGTACCGCTTCGCTCTCGAGCGCACGAACGGCGTCGGCGTCGAAGTCCCGGGCAATCGTTGTGCGCGCCGTCGACACCTCGTTCAGCGTCGTGGAGTACACGATCTTGTCGATGCCACCCCAGATCTGAGCGAACTCGGCGGTCGCCGACTCGATTCCGGCAAACTCGTCCGGAGCCGAAGGTCCTCCTGCCACCGAAGAACGCTCGAGATCCTCGGATGCCATTGTTTCCCAGGGAATCATCGTCTCGTACATCCGGCGCCCGAGCAGGTACGTGCCGACTCCCCTCTCGAGCTCGTTGACGAACGCATGGACCTGCGCGTCGGGAACCGCCCAGTCGAAGTTTCCTTGCTCATCAGCCACATACCCGTCGATCGAGCAGATCGCCGAGTAGATCAGGCTCACCATCGGTCCACGTGCAGCACGTTGTCGACCGGTTCACGGGCGGCGGGTTTGAACGTCTCGCCGGTGAAATACGCCGTCGGGATGAGCGCAGCCTGATGGAATCCGGCCGGAATACCCAGCAGCTCGGCAACTTCCGCTTCACGCTGCAAATGCAATGTCGTCCACGCCGTACCGAGCCCACGTGCCCGCGCGGCCAGCGCGTAACTCCACGCAGCCGGGAGTAGCGAACCCCACAGACCGGCTTGGTTCCCCTCCGGCAGCGTCTTGCCCGCCTTGATACACGGAATGAGAAGGACCGGCACCTCACCCATGTGCTCACCGAGCCACGCGACGCTGGTGCCCACGCGCTGTTGGATCGGCGCGCGATCGGGATCATCGGCGAAGAGTTTTGCCGCCGAACCGTGAGAGGCAAGGTACTCGTCGGTCACTTCCTTGTAGATCTGCCCGACTGCTGCACGCAGTGCCGGATCGGTCACCACCATCCACTGCCAGCCCTGGCGATTCGAACCGGAGGGCGCTTGCAGGGCGATCTGGAGGCATTCCTTCACCAGGTCCAACGGCACGGGACGGGTCAGATCCAGACGCTTTCGAACGGTCCGCGTTGTGGTCAGCAATTCGTCGGGTGTCAGGTCGAGTACGGGATACGACGTCATCTCCCGATCATTGCACTGTCGCGAGCAGTGAGCAGGACTGTCCGTCTACACTTTTCTGATCCCGTGCGTGCTCGTTGTCGGGAGTATTTCCCGATCAAAGGACTTTCGACATGAGTTGGCACGTCTGGTTGGCGTTCTTCGGAGCAAGTTGGGTGATCAGCCTGTCGCCGGGGGCCGGCGCCATTGCGTCGATGTCGTCGGGACTTGCCTACGGCTTGCGACGCGGATACTGGAACATCTTCGGGCTGCAGTTGGGATTGTTGCTGCAGATCGGAATTGTCGCGGCGGGGGTCGGTGCAATTCTCGCCAGTTCGACCGTGGCCTTTTCCTTGATCAAGTGGTTCGGTGTCGCATACCTCGTCTACCTGGGGATCAGGCAGTGGCGATCGGCGCCCACCGAGGTCGAGACCGACGAGGCAGCCGCGAGCAGTTCCGGTCCGATGATGATGCTTCGCGGATTTCTCGTGAACGCGAGCAATCCGAAGGCCGTCGTTTTCATGCTCGCAGTGCTCCCGCAGTTCCTGGACCCGTCGGCGCCGCTGCTGCCGCAGTATCTGATCATCGCCGCCACGATGTGCGCAGTCGACGTGATCGTGATGACCGGATACACCGGCCTGGCCGCCCGGGTGCTCACCTTGATGCGCTCCCCCAAACAGCAGCGAACCACCAATCGAGTGTTCGCCGGCCTGTTCTTCGGAGCCGCCGGCTTCCTCTCGAGCATCGGGCGTGCAGCGGCTTGATCGGTCACACGGCTCGAGAGATCACAGGCCCGCAATCAAGTTGACGACGGACGCCACGATCACCGAACCGAACAGGTACGACAGCAATGCGTGGCCGAGTGCCATCGCGCGCATGTCCGACGACTTCAAGTTGGTGTCGGAAATCGCGAAGCTCATCCCGACCGTGTACGCCACGTAGGCGAAATCGCTGTACCTCGGCGGTTCTTCCTGATTGAAATCGATTCCGCCGTCGGGGCCGGAGTAGTACAGCCGTGCATATCCGAGGGCGAAGAGCGTGTGTACCGCCAGCCACGAGATCACGACGCTGCCAACTGCAACCGATGCCGCCACTACTTGGTAGTGATGTCCGTCGGGTGCCGCCAGGAGCAGGAACGCGATACCGACCAGGCTCGCGACGGCGGCACCGAGAATCAGCAGGTGCGCGACGTTTCGGGCCGGCTCTTCGCGCGTTGCGTGGCTTGCGGTGAGCGTCGCGTCGAAGTGCCAGACCAGAATCCACGTCCACACCGTGAACACCATCGCCGCCACATCCCAGCCGATCAGAAACGCGAATCGGGGGTAGCCGACCAACGCCGTGACGACGCCGGCGGCCACACCGAGCAGCAGACCCGTCGACACTCTCAGCGCCGGCCCGGCACCCAGGGCGCTCCGTGGAACCGGGTTGATCGGAAGGTCGTGCGGTCGATCGTTCACGGGCTCAGTCAACCACTGTTAGAAGTGAGACGGTGGTTCCGTGACACGGCGACTCAGGCGTTGCACGCACCGACTATCGGCTTGCCGTTGAATCTGTCCAGCACGTACTGCAATCCGACGCCGAAATCCGCTACGGCCGGCGCGAGGTGGTTGTTGCCGCTCCCCGGATTCACCGCAGGCAGGGTGTCGGTGAACAACGTCGCCTCGGCCCCGCGCGCGCACCAGTCCTGAACCAGGCGCCGGGTTTGCTCGTACGGGATGAAATCGTCGTTGAGCGCTCCGTTGACCAGAATCGGCGAGGCCGGGGTTCGCCGCCCGATGCGTTGTTCCTCGATCACCTGTTGGATCTCCGGTACCGATTCCACCACGTCGGCGAGTGGTCGTCGGTCTGTGGTCCACGACGCCGTCGACTGCTTCCCGTACTTGGTTCGGGAATCGATGAGGCATTGCCCGGCGACGTCGGCGAGCACGGACCGGCCGTAGTCGTTGAGTCGAGATTCGATCGGCTCTCGGGCGGCGGGATAGCGGTCGAGGACGCCGTTGATCGTGTAGCCGATCGCGGCCATCAGGCCGGTACCGTCGATATGACGCAGAACGCTTGCCAGGTCTGCCGGGGGCGCGCTCGCGTAACTCCCGACCAGATTCAACTCAGGCGCGTATTCGGGTGCCAGTTCGGTTGCAGCGGCAGTGGCGCCGCCGCCCTGCGAGTGGCCCCACAGCGCTATCGGATCGTCATCTCCTGCCTGCGCGAGGGCTCGGGCAGCGCGTGCACCGTCCAACATCGCATGGGCTTCCTCGGCGCGATTGACGTAGGTATGGACGCCGGGTGTTCCGAGTCCGATGTAGTCGGTGACGAATACACGAACGCCCTGGGCGAGGAAAGCAAAAGCAAAAGCTGACTCGTAGTTGACACCGACACTGTCCACACCGGCACCGTAGTTCGACGGATTCCCGGGTTCCGCCAGGCGGAGCTGACCGGCAGTGGGAAACATCCTCGACGGCGCGCACTGATCACCTTGGCCCTGCGTACCCGGACCGATCACCACCGTCGGGCGGGGGCCCGCTCCTGACCACGGGGCAGCCGGCTCCAGGTACGAGCCCGACACAGCAACCTTGGATCCGTGGGTGTCGGTACTCGAATACAGGATCCGGGTCCCCACACCAGGCACTCCGCCGACGGCACCGGCCAGAGCCAGCGGTTCCGTCCGAATCACCGAACCCGGATCACCGACGTCGCCCGGAATCGCGTCGTAGAAATCGTTCACGGGTTCGGCGTTCGACATCGGTGTGAACAGCAGCGAGGTCGGCAACAGCGCCGATACCGCAACGGCCGAAACCTTCAGTGCCGCGAGGACAACCTTCCGGGTGCTCATGGAAATCCAACGTATAGGCCTCAGTCGACGCGCGGACCGGTTTCGATCTGCGGGACTTCAATCGATCGATACCAACTGTCACGCGAGCGGGCCATGCCGCTGGCCCCCCGATCCCCTGGTTTCACGGCCAGAACCTGATGAATCGTAAGCCTGTGCGGCTCCTCGAAACCCAGGGCACTGGCAGCGAGATACAGCAACCAGGTACGCACCCGGGGAGCACCGACCTGTAAGACCGATGCGTCCCAGTTCTCGCGGAGGTTCTGCACCCATGCGCGCAGTGTCAGTGCGTAATGCTCGCGCAACGCTTCGCTGTCACGCGTCTCGAAACCCGAAAGTTCCAGCGCATCAATGGTTTTACTCAACGGAAGGATCTCACCGTCCGGGAAGATGTACCTGTCGATGAAGCTGGGACCGTCATCGACGTTGTCCGACAACGACTTCACCGCGGCGATGGCATGATTGAGCAGACGACCCTGCGGCACGAGCAAGTCGTAGAGTTTTGCCGTGTACACCGGCAAATTGACCAGGCCCACGTGCTCGGACATGCCGATGCTCGAAATCGCGTCGTAAGGGCCGTCGTCGACGTCGCGGTAGTCCTGCACCCGAATCTCGATGCGATCGGTCAAACCCGCGTCGGCAACTCGCCCCTTGGCGTATTCGACCTGCTCGTTGCTCAGCGAGACTCCGACGACGTCGACGCCGTAGTTCTGGGCGGCGTGTAATGCCATCGATCCCCAACCGCAGCCGACGTCGAGCAGTCGCATTCCCGGCTTCAGATCGAGCTTGCGGCAAATCAAGTCCAGCTTCGCGTACTGCGCGGCTTCGAGGGATTCGACACCTTCCGGCCAGTATCCGCACGAATAAACCATGCTCGGCCCGAGGAACAGTTCGTAGAAGCGATTCCCGACGTCGTAGTGATGGGAGACAGTCGCCGAATCGCGTGATCTACTGTGCCGCTTGCCTCGCTTACTACGCATCTCGATCGCCGGGGGTGACGGTGGTGGACCCACCGCTCCCAAGCCGGCGAAAGTACCGGCGGCGCGAACAACCGAGCGCAGCGGCAACGTCGACAAACGATTCTCACCGAGCCGCGTGACCAGTTCCGGGACGTCGAGGAGCGCGAAGATGTCGCCGTCTACGTCCAGATCGCCGGAAACGTACGCCCTCGCCAGCCCTAATTCGTTGGGAGAGTACAGGACCCGCCGTAGGGCACGCCGATTCCGGAAGTGAACCTGCGCGGCGGCGTCCCGTGGCCCTGCCTCCGAACCGTCCCAACATCGCACGCGGACCGGAATCGGAACCCCGATCACTTCCTCGAACACCGTCAAAATCTTGGCCGCGGCACCAGTCACTGATCAACCCTCCGACAAAAGATGGTTAGCCGATGACAGAAAACTTACGCCCGATTCGCGAATCTTTCGCGCCATTTGTCCGAGTTTTGGACAGTGTTCATCGCGGTTTCGGTATTCATCGCCGAGTTCAGGGTTCCACCAGTCCGGCGAGGAATTCCACCAGCAGTCTCTTCGTGACCTCACGTGGCAGCGATTCCACTGCCGCGAGGACGGCCGCCATGTCCAAGGGAGAATCGGAAGAGCCCCGAGGATCCAGCCCCGCCGACGTCAACGCTGCCGCGACGGCGTCACTGGGCAACGCAAGAACATCGGCGACGGTGACATCGCCACGTTCGAATGCTCCGGCCAACTCTGCCAGGGCCGGCGGCGCTTCGGCTGCCGCCGAGCCGCGAACGTCGTCGGCACCGAGGACGAGTGCGCTGGTCAACTCGCCGAGCACAGATTCCGTCACCGGGGTGACGGTGAGGTGGGTTGTTCGAGGCAACGTCGTCCCGTCAGGTTGCGTCGACGCCGGCTGCCCTTGAAGGACGAAGCCGCGGGCACCGACAGCGCTCACCCAGCGATGCGGATCCACTCGCCGTTCGAGCGGCACGGAGTCGTCGGTAGCGAACGCGAACAGTGGTCCCACCGGCGAGCCCACGACGCGAAGACCCTCGATTGCCTCGACCGTGCCGATCAGTGCACGAGTGGCCCGCTGCGCCCGGGACACCAATTCGGCGTACCCGGATTGCCCGAGGACTTGCGAAATCGCCCAAGCACCGGCAAGAGCAGCAACGGATTTGGAACCGAGAAGCGTGGGATTGACCACCGGGTACCCCGGCCAGTCCGTGAGTCCGAAATACTGCTTGCGATGCAGATCTCGCCCTCGGTGCAGCAGGACCGAAACGCCTTTGGGCGAGTATCCGTACTTGTGGAAATCGACCGACATGCTGGTGACCCCGGGCACCCGGAAATCCCAGGGTGGCAGATCACCCCACCACGGCAACGCAAGCCCACCGATGCAGGCGTCGACATGCAGTGGAATCGAATGTGCACGAGCAACTTCCGCGACATCGGCGATCGGGTCGAGCGCCGCGAACGGGTAGCTGGGCGCGGAGACGACGATCAAGACCGTGTCTTTCCGAACTGCCGTCGCAATATCTTGTGCGCCGACGCGCCCCGACGTGGGATCTACGGGTACCAGGATCAGTTCCAGTCCGAGCAGGTGAGCTGCCTTGTGGAAAGCGGCATGCGCGGTGGTCGGCAGAACCAGCGAACCCTCACCCGGCGGGAGCCCACGGAAGTCGCGAGCTGCCTTGACGGCCAACACACAACTCTCCGTTCCGCCGCTGGTGACATTGCCGACGACTACGCCTCCGGCGTCTGTATCTGCGGCTGGGTCTGAAGCTCCATGGAGGAACTCGCGTGCGAACGCAACCAACTCACGCTCCATCACCGCCGTGGACGGGAACACCGTCGGGTCGAGACCGTTGACCGGCTGAACCAATCGAGCTGCGTCCGCTGCCAACTCGTCGAGGGCCGCGAGGCCGCTGTCGTACACGTACGACAGAACCCGGCCTCCGTGCGTCGGAGCGTCCTGCTCACGAAGCGAACGCAGCCGAGTCAAGATGTCGGCCGCCCTCTTCTCGAGGTTTGCGCTCTCGACGATCTTGCCCTGAAGTTCCTCGGCCTGAGTGGAACTCATCGTTCACCTTTCGTTCTCGTGAGTGGATTCTTGTTCGGTGCGGTAATTCCGCAATACGACCAGGCTGATCGCAACCAGGATCGCCGGCACGACCGAGAAGCCAAGGGCTATTCCGGTCAGCGCCGATTCCGGTTGCACGACAGTCTCGCCCGCAGTTTTCGAGACGAATCCGGTGACCGCGAGTACACCCAAGAACACCGCGGGTCCCAGGGCAAGGCCTGCGGTTTCCGAGGCTGTCCAGATGCCACTGAGCGAACCACCACGTTGGCGTCCACCGATTCGCGCGTCGTCCTCGATGACGTCAGGAAGCATCGCCAACGGGAACACCTGCATGCCGGCATATCCGACGCCGGCAAGGGCGACGGCACCGTAGATCCACGAACCGGCGTTGACAGCCGCAAGGGTCAACAACGCCGTCGCGATGACAAACAGAACCGAGGACACCACGTAACCGCGAAGCTTTCCGTACCGATGCGAGAACCGGTACCACAACGGCATGACGACGAGAGCTGGTCCGACGAGTGCAACGAACAGACCGGTGAGCGCACCTTCGTTACCCATCACATAGGTCGCCAGATATTGCGCACCCGCCAACATCACGGCGGTGGCAAGAGCTTGGAGCACGAAGACGATTACCAGCAATCGGAACGCGCGGGTACGTCGTATCGCGTCGAACCCGTCCCGGTACTGCGAGAGCAACGAGCCGACCGGCGCGTCCGCGTGAGTCACCGTGTGGCGCGCGGCTCCGCGAACTGCCCAGATCATTGCCCCGCACATCAGCGCCGACACCCCGATCGCCATGACCAGATAACCGCGTGCTCCGCCCCCGGCAGCATCGCGGAGCTCGGGTCCGCCGGCGCCGATGACCAGAATTGTCAGGGCCAACACCGCAATTCGAACCGATACCAACCGGGTGCGCTCGTGGTAATCGCCGGTCAACTCGGTCGGCAACGCGATGTACGGCACCTGAAAGAGGCTGTAGGCACTCGCCGCGAGCAGGAAGAAGACGAGCACCCACATCGCCCCGACTCCGGGGCCGGCCGACACCGGGGCCGAGAACGTGAGAATGAAGAGCAACGGCAGTCCCAGAGCGCCTGCGAGCATGAGTGGCACTCGCGTACCAGTTCGATGAGAGCTTCGGTCGCTGATCGACCCGATCAGCGGATCGATCAGGACGTCGGCGATTTTCGGGACAATGACCACAAGCGACGCGAGCGCCGCGGCAACGCCGAGCGTGTCGGTCAGGTAGTACGCCAGTACCAGACCTGGCAGAACACCGAATCCACCCGTACCGACACTTCCCGCTGCGTATCCGGCCACCACACCACGCGAAAGCCTGTCAGGCGATCTACCTTCACGAAGACGTACCGGTTTGTCTGTAGTCACCGTCCACACACTAATGTCACGACTCCGTACCGCGAGGGCAAAAGAATCCCGATGACCAGAAGTCGCTCACTCGGACGGGCCTGGCATGCCAGACTGTGACCCGATTCGCACACGAAACGAAGGTCTGAAGACGATGGTTGACCCACTGCGAGAGATCTGGCCTCCGTACGGAGTCACGATCACGTGTGGGCCCATCACCTTGCTCCCTGTGCGCGACGATCATTTCCCCGAACTCACTGCGCTGGTCCGAGCCGGCATTCACCCTGCCGAACAGATGCCGTTTCTCGTCCCCTGGACGGTGGGCACTCCCGACGAAGTGTCGCGAAGATTCATCCAATACCACTGGTCGGTCCGCGGAGCGATGACCATGACCGACTGGAAATTCGAAACAGCCATTGTCGTCGACGGAGAAATCGTCGGCTGCCAGGCGTTCGCCGCGACGGACTTTCCCAAAAGTCGTACCGGTGAAACCGGCTCGTGGATCGGACGCGGGTTCCAAGGCCGGGGTGTCGGCACTCTCGCCCGACAGGCAATCTGCGCATTCGCATTCGACTCTTTGGGTGCACGAAGCGTCGTGTCGTCGGCATTCACGGACAACCCCGCCTCGATCACGGTGTCCACCAAAGTCGGGTACCGCGCAGACGGCACAGTAGAGGAGTTGGCTGCCGACGGTCGCATGACCGTGCGTCGTCTCTTCACCCTCAGCCGCGAAGATTTTGTCGCACCGCCGCATCCCGTCGAAGTGACCGGCGTGCGCGCGTTCAAGACGATGCTCGGCATCGACTGAGCGAGCTCCCCGTGCACAGTGACAACCGAAAGAGCAGCGACAACCGAAAGAACAGTGACAACCGGAAGACCAGTGACAACCGGTAGAACAGACACATGGAACCCTCCGACATGATGGCCGCAGTCACCTCGTCCATGCGCGACCGTACCGGGCGCACCCTCGAAGAATGGGTGAAGGCCGTACGGACGTCCGGGGTCGACCCGCTCGATCAGAACGAAGTGCGCAAGTGGCTGAAAGCAGAGCACGGTGTACCGCAGAATTCGCAGTGGGCAATTGCATTCGAGACTGCCGAACAGTCCGGATGGGTGGAGCCGACCGTCGAGCAATACATCGACCAGCAGTACAGCGGCCCGAAGGCAGCACTGCGGCCGATCTTCGATGCAGCCCGACGTCTGATCGAAGAACTTGGAGCCGATGTTCGGGTCGAAGGCCGCGGAACCTACACACCCTTTGTTCGCGCTCGCCAATTCGCCGCCATCGCAGCGGCCACCAAGGCCCGAGTCGACCTCGGACTACGTTTTGTCGAGGCCCCCGAATCCGAACTTCTTGTGCCGGCCAAGGCTCCCGGGCAGTCGACCCACAAGATCGGGCTCACCAGCACCGCAGACGTGAACGACGAAGTCGGATCGCTGACAGCGATCGCGTATCAACAGAACGGCCGGTAGGTCACCCACTCACCGCCACGCAAACGCTCACCTGCAGGCTGCACGAAAGTCCCTGTCCTCCTTGTCGGAGAACAGGGACTTTCTTCACCGCGGGGGAAGGTCGCTGCGACGTGTCAGCTCAGGCCGAAGAGCGCGCCGATGATGGTCCGAGCAGCCTCGAAGAGCGCGTCGACGGACGGAACACCGATTTCAGAGCTGATGGAAAAAAGGGAACCCAACATACGATCCTCCGGAGATAGTTTCTGAATGGCTTACTGCCACAAGGGAAATGCTACAGATTCTACTTGCGGAACTGAAGCAAGGGGACCACGGGAGTGACAATTCCGGACCAAAGTCCCGGCCCGTTAGATCTACTGCACCCCAGTATGATTGCGATCCTTCGAATCCGAATCGACACCTTCGAGATAGCCGACGAGAACTTGGGCGACCTCCGCCAACACCTCAGTGCTCGACATTTCCGAGTGGGAGCAGTCGACCAGGTACGCCCGCAACGGCCCCACCAGTTCGGACCACCTTTCGACCAGGTGACGATGTTCAGGCAGATCATGCTGCGCCACAAACAGTTCCACTGACCCGAAATAGTGCCTCGGCGTGTGGTCCCGAACGATTCGCGACAGTTTTTCCACCCGACCCACTACGGATTCGAGTACCGTATCGGAAAGGAAATCCATACCGGTCTGCCTTCGGATCTCTGCCGCAACGTCTGTGAAAGTCAGTGCTGCAGTTTCAGTTTCAACCTCGGATAGCCCGATCTGCGCGAACAGTTCGGAAGGATTCGGAGCCGCTTGTACCGATGGCATCATCTCCGGTAACAGCGCGTCGAGCATGACAACCGAACCGACCAGATCGCCGGCCTCTTCGAGCTGGCTCGCCATCTCGAGCGCGATCGTTCCGCCGGCAGACCAACCCAGTAGATGGTATTCACCCGATGGCTGCACCGTCCGTACGGCATCGACGTACCCCGACGCCAACTCCGCCACCGTGCCTGGCAATTCACCTGCCCCCGTTGCCTGGATGCCGTACACCCGTCGACCCCGCAGCTGACCGACGAGTCCGGCGTAGCACCAGGCGATTCCGCTGACCGGATGCACACAGAACAACGGCGGCCGTTGGTCATCGGGGTCGCCGCCGAGCATGACGACCGTGTCCAGCGGATCCGAACGAAGCGAATCACCCTCGAAGACATCGGCATGAACGAGATCCATCCGAGAGGCCAGCTCCGCCACAGTTCGGTCGGTGAAAATCCATTGAACCGGGAATTCCCTGTTCAGGCTCTCACGCAAGCGCGTCGCCACTCGAACTGCACCCATCGATGTCCCGCCGAGCTCGAAGAAGTCGTCGTAGCGGCCGACCGATTTCGCGCCGGTCACGCCCTCGAATGCCTGTGCCACGTGACGTTCGGTATCCGAGATGGGTCGATCCACACTCGACCCTGGCTGCGGTGAAGGAGCAGGAAGTGCCGCTGCGTCTATCTTCCCCGAAGCGAGCAACGGTACCTCGCCCACTATCGTCACCGACGAAGGCAGCAGGTGCTTCGGCAGCAGGCCGGAGACGAACCGGCGAAGCTCCGATTCCGTCGCCGAACCGTTTTCCGCCAACGTCACATACGAACGGAGTTCAGCGGATCCGTGCCCGTCGTCACAGACAACGGTTACCGAGAAGGCCACTGCTCCATGGCTTGACAGAGCCGCGTCGACCTCCGCCGGTTCCACGCGGACACCCCGCACCTTCACCTGCGCGTCGTTGCGACCCAGGTACTCGAGCGCTCGGTCGTGACGCCTACGACGCACGAGGTCACCCGTTCGATACATCCGAGTCCCCACCGCATGAGGATTGGCAACAAAGCGCTCGGACGTCAGAGCCGGGGAGGCGACGTACCCCCGTGCCACATTCTCACCGGCGAGGAACAGTTCTCCCGCAACGCCATCCGGAACCGGTCGGAGCCTCTGATCGAGAACAAATGCTGTCGTACCAGGGACTGGAGTGCCGACAGTGACGTCCGCGTCAGTGATCCGTGCGGAAATCGATGCCGCGATCGTTGATTCGGTCGGTCCGTATCCGTTGACGATGCGATGTCGGGGTGACCACGCCGACGCAAGGCGCGCAGAGAGCGGCTCCCCCATCGATTCGACGATCAACGGTTGCACTGCATCCGGATCGACTGTCGCAAGGACCGTCGGCGTCACGATCAGATGTGTTACGTCAGCGGCTATCAGCAGATTCGTGAGTTCTTCTCCCCCGTAGACGAAGTCGGGAGTCAGAATCAGCGTTCCACACCCTGCAGCCGCGAGAAGGATCTCGATCACCGACGCGTCGAAGGTCGACGACGCCAATTGCAGGACTCGGGGGCCACGCTCGAGCTCGGCGATCTCGGCGTGGGCGGTGCAGACGTTCATGATTCCGCGGTGTGAAACCTCCACGCCCTTGGGTCTTCCCGTGGAACCCGACGTGTAGATGACGTAGGCGAGGTTGTCGGGGTGAGCCGGCGTTGCCGATACCTCGGCAGCGCCACCAGCAGTGCGGGATTCGTCCATCGCCACCCACTCGACGCACTCGGGCAAACTCTCGGATGCACCTCCCGCTGTCAAACCGACAACCGAACCGCATTCCTCGACCATCGTCTGCCGGCGCGCTGTCGGCAGCGCCGGATCGAGCGACAGCCACGCTGCGCCTGCACGCGCTACTGCCCACAACGCAACGATCCACAGATGCCCGCGCCCGAGCGCAACGGCCACCACGTCGTCGGGTCCGATTCCTCGGACCACCAACTCGCGTGTCCAGTGCGACGACTCCTCGTGCAGGTCGCGGTAAGTCCAGCGTCTGCCGTTCTCTTCCAGCGCTACGCCGTCGGGCGCCTGACGCAGAGCGCGTTCGAAAATGTCGGCAATCGTCAGAGGTTCGACGTGGCGAGGATTCGCAGCAGTCAGCGCCGAGCGTTCGAGTCCGGACAGCAGTTCGATCTCCCCGATCACAATCTCGGGTTCCACGGTCACTGATTCGGCGATACGTCTCACCCGCTGCATGAACAGTTCCGCGGTCGACTCGCGGAACTTGTCCGTCGCATACAGCAATCGAATAGTCAGACTGTCACCGGTGTCGACCAGGTCCCACGTCAAGTCGTAACCGGTCGACGCCCCTGAATTGTCGATGTCGAAGACGGTAATGCCGTCGATCTGCGGCAACTCCAGCGCTCGCCGGTACGCCAGCATGACCGTGAACAGCGGATGCTCGTTCATCCTGCGCGGCGGATCGACCTTCGCAACGACGTCGTCGAACGAGACGTCCGCGTTCGCCATTGCTTCCAGATCGACGCGGCGAACCTCGTCCAGAACAGCAGCGAAGCGATCGGTGGAGTTGATCCTCGTACGCAATGCGACAGTACCCACCATCATTCCGGCGACGCTCAGCAGCGCCGGATCGTTCCGCAGACTCACAGCTGCTCCCACCACGACGTCGTCCGTGACGCACTCGCGAGCGAGCAGCACGGCAATCACGCTGTGGACGACCATGAATACCGTGACGCCATGCGAACGAGCCAACGCCGACAACGCGTCGTAGGTGGCGCCGTCGAGGACTTCCGTCACCATCTCCTCGGATCGTGAAGACACGGGACTCCGGGGGTTGTCGACGGGTAGAGCCAACACATCCTCGACGCCACAAAGTGCGTCCGACCAATAGTCGAGTTGCCGGTGGGCCATGCTGAGAGAATCCTCGGGGTCACCCAAGCTCTCTCTCGCCCAGAAACTGTAGTCGCCGTAGCTGATCTCCCCTGACGAGCGATCCCAGGGAAGACCTGCCGACCTGGCCTGGAAGGCTGCCACGAAATCGGTCAGGATCGGGCCCATCGACGCTCCGTCGATCGCGATGTGGTGAACAACGATGACCAGGACCGTCAGTCCTGCAGAGTCGACTCCTGCCTTTTCGGTGATCACACGCACACGGAACGGAACATCTCGTTCGAGATCGAACGGCACAGTCGCGAATGCCGAAGCGCTCGCACGGATATCGCCGACGTGTACCGCAGTGAGATCGAATGCAACAGAGTCCATTTCAAGTTGTTGCGGACCGAATTCACCCGGAACACAGACAGTTCGCAATACGGCATGGTGATCGACGACGTCGCCGAGCGCGCTGCTCAAGACCGAACGATCGATGTCGTCTGCCAGGACCGCTGCAAACGTCAGGTTGTACGCAGTCGATTCCGGCTGAAGCTGATTGATCAGCCAGAGTCGTTGTTGCGAGGGCGCCAACGGGGCCGGCTTGCCGGGATCACGTCGAGTCAGTTCGCGGCGTTTGCCATCGGACGCGCTCGCCGACAGCCACTGAGACATCGCTCGCGGCGACGGATTGTCGAAGACGGCGCGAACAGGCACATCTCGCGCGAAGATCGAGGCGAGTCGACCTGCCACCGCTGCCGCGGCCAACGAATCACCACCTGATTCGAACAGGTTGTGCAGAGCGCCGAAACTTCCGGACACGTGTTCCGACATGACAGCGGTGACGAGTTCCTCCGAAACCGTCACTGCTGCATCGGGCGCCTGGCTCTCGAACACATGGCGCCGCAACGCATCTGCGTCCAGTTTTCCGTTCGTCGTGAGCGGGATCGACTCCAATACGACCACGCGGCCGGGCATCAGATACGCAGGCAACATCGCGGCCAACTCGATTGTCAGCTGATCCGCCTCCACACCATCGCCGACCGCGCACGCAACGGCGATGTCGTCGACGAGGACAACCGCCGCAGCCTCGACGCCCGTGCACCGACGCAGAGCTGATTCGATTTCGGCGGGCTCGACGCGGATTCCTCGCACGCTCATCTGACGGTCGGAGCGTCCGACGAATCCGAGCGTGTCATCCGTGCGGCGATGAACCAGATCACCGGTCCGATAACGGCGGTGCCCACCGGGTGCTGCGATGAACGACGTGGCGGTGCCGGCAGGATCTCCGGCATAGCCCATCGCAAGCCCGGGCCCGCTGACGTACAACTCACCGATCCCGGCCCACGGCACCGGACGCAGTCGCGTATCGAGCACCTCGGCACCGATTCCGGCGAGCGGGACTCCGATGGTGACCCGATGATCCACTTCGGCGACAGTGGTGACCACCGTGCATTCCGTCGGTCCGTACGCATTGAGCATTCGCGCGCGGCGACTCCACGCACGCGCGGTGGAAGGTGAGAGCACATCGCCACCGACTGCCACCACCTCGAGCGAATCGAACCGCTCCGGAGCCATCGTGTCGAGTACGGCTGGAGTGGACAACATGTGAGTGACGCCGCGTTCTGCGACGAATTCTTCGAGTGCCCTTCCGCCGAAAGCCTCCCGAGGAGCGACCGCCAAGGTAGCCCCGGCGCCGATCGCCAACATCATCTCGAGGATTGCTGCATCGAACGTCGGTTTGTAGCCGTGCAGCACAACCGAGTCCGAAGTCACGCCGTACTTGCGGACAGCATCGTCGGTCAGTAGGCCCAGTCCTCGGTGTGTGACTGCAACGCCTTTCGGTTCACCGGTCGACCCGGACGTGTGAACAACGTACGCGACTGAATCCGGATACTGCCGACCGGGAACAGGGCTGCGATCGGAGAGGACTGTGCGCAGCTGCTTCAGACGTGCCGGTGGCAGGTCGGGGTCGATCGGTACGAATGCCGCGCCCGTTTTCGAGATCGCCAACATTCGGACCAGGTACGCGATAGTCCGTACCGCCGGAATCTCGTACACGGCACCCGGTCCTGCTCCCCGAGCCACCAGTTCCCAGGCTTGGGCATCCGAGGCAGAGTCGAGTTCGGCATACGTCACCGTGCGGTGTCCGTCGTCGAGAGCAATGTTGTTCGGGAATCGCGCCGCGGTGGCGGCGAAGATCTCGGTCAGCGTGCGGGACGAATCGACCTCGGCAGCAGTCCAACTGGGTGCCGCGCCCACCGCGAGATCCGAAACGAGTACTGGCACATCCTCGGCAATCGAGGTGAGCACTCTCGACAGCTGTCGGGTAACCGCGTCGGCGCTCGAAGGATCGAAAACGCTCGCGGCATAGATGAGCGCTCCGGTCAATGAACCGTCGACAGCGGGTGCGAGCGAGACATGCATGGGGAACTTCGTTGTCGCGGTCTCGATTTCGCGAGCCTCGATCGTGAGACCGGAAACCTCCACGGCAGGGATCGCGAAGTTCTGCAGACCCAGCGCAATCTGGGGAGTTCGTCCACCGAGCAGCTCACCAACCAATTCGGCAGGAACAGAGCTGTTTTCGAACGCTGCCACATCAGCATCGAAAGCTGCACCCAACAGAAGATCGATCGGCACGTCCCCGTCGATCCGAAGGCGAAGAGGCACCGTATCCACGAACATGCCGACCACGCCGTCGAGCTGAGGCGCCCGCCGTCCGTCGACAGCTGTCGCGATCACGACATCGGGATTTCCACTCAGCTTGGCAAGCACCACCGACAACGCCGCATGAACCACCGCGAACAGCGAGACCTTCAATCGGTCGGCTCGCGCCTGCAGTGCCGAGGTGATGACGGCTGGTATCACGAAGTTCACTCGCTGCGCTAAGGTATCCGGCCCGCCATCGGAGTGATCCACCGTCAGCGGAGACACAGATGTCACACCGTCGAGCGTTCGGCGCCAGAACTGCTCGACGACAGGGGAAACGTCACGTGCTGCCTCCCACGCGGCAAAATCCCCGTACTGGATCGGCGACGGAGACCATTGCGAATCCAGTCCAGCTCGTCGCTTGCCGTAGGCGGTCAGCAGGTCGCCGACCACCGTTCGCATCGACACCCCGTCGACTGCGATGTGATGAAAGCTCACTGCCAGAACGTGCCTGACCGGTGACACCTGGAGCAGCATCCAGCGCACCGGCAGGTCTGCCGCTACATCGAACCCACGCGAGCCGAACTCTCGCAGCAGCACCTCGACCTCGATGTCGGCGACCAGCCGCGTTTCCATTGTCACGGAGGTCGGAGGTTCCACGACCTGAACCGGTGGAGTGCCCGGATACCGGGTTCTGAGGACGTCATGACGACCGACAAGATCGGTCGCTGCCTGACGCAGCGCGGACACGTCGAGTTCACCGTCGATCTCGATGCAGATCGGCAGGTTGTACGCACCGCTCGCTGTGTTCCGCTGATTCAGTACCCACATCGCACGCTGGTTTCGTGACAGGGGTGCGGGCGTGGGATCGCGGCGCGGTTCCAGTCGGACAAGATCGGTCACCGAGTCGTTCTGCTCGAGCGAATCGAGCCGGGCTGCCAACGCCGCAACTGTTGGATGCTCGAATACGGTCCTGAGCGGAACAACCAGCCCCAGAGTACTACTCAAGAGCGAGGTAACCTCCGCGGCCGACAGCGAGTTGCCCCCGAGCGAGAAGAAGTCTGCGTCGCGGTCGTCCTCATTCCCACCGAGGACGGATCCAAAAGCTCCGGCTACAAGACGTTCGGTGGCGGTGGCCGGGCCCTCTGCACGGGAAGCATCCAGTGTCGGCGACGGGAGACGGGCGAAGTCGACCTTGCCGTTCCGCATCGGAAGCTCGCCCTCGATGTCGACGATGACATGCGGAACCATGTACGTCGGAAGGACGTCTGCGACGGCAGCGCGAAGTTGACCAGTGTCAACTCTTTCGGCACCTGAACTTCTCACGTAGGCGACCAACAGAGGACTTCCACCTTCGGCCGACCGAACCCCGACGACACAGAAGTCGACGTTCGCGACAGACTGAATGACTGCCTCGATCTCACCCGGTTCGATCCGGACACCGTTGACCTTCACCTGCACGTCGGTTCGCCCGAGATAATGCAGGCGATACGTATTTCCCTCGGATTTGGGGCTTTCCGGCTTCCACATCACCAGATCGCCCGTCCGGTACATCCGGGCGCCTGAACCGGTTGCCACGAATCGTTCCGCAGTTCGGGCCGGTTGGCCGGCGTAACCGCGAGCGAGCATTCGACCTGAGAGATACAGTTCGCCGGCGACTCCCGGCGGCACCGGTTCGAGTCGATCATCGAGCACGACGGCGTCGACCCCGGCCAGTGGATACCCGATCGATCCGTCGTGAGTCTCAGCCGACAGTTGTTCGATCGACAGTGGTTCGGTAGCAAGCGAATACATCGTCGACTCGGCAGGTCCGTATCCGTTGATGACTCGGCGTCCGGCTTGCCAGCGCTTCGCCAACGCGCCGCCGAGTCGCTCGCCCCCGAACATCACCGTGGAAAGGTCCGGCAGCGAAGGATCGCCGATCGAGGCGACGACAGTAGGTGTGGCGCACAGATGAGTAATTCGCTCGCGCCTCAGTGCTGATGCGAGTCCCGAGCCGAACAGTTCTTCGTTCTTCGCCAGAACGAGCGTGGCCCCGGACGCACTCGCGATGAGCACCTCGAGCAACGTCATGTCGAATCCTGGCGCTCCGCGATGGAATACGCGAGAACCTGGCCCAGCCGAGAATCGACCGGGCAGGTCTTCGGCGATCACACCGAGCCCGCCGTTGGTCACGACCACAGCCTTGGGGGTTCCGGTCGTTCCTGACGTGAAAACTACGTAGGCCGCCAGGTTCTCGGAATATTCGCGCACCGAGTCGGTGACTTTCTCACCACCAGCGTCTTCACCACCAGCGTTGCGGCCGCCGATTGCTCCGGTGCCCAGTGTTTCGAGGACATCCCGTACTCGCGCCTGCGGCTGTTCCGGGTCCGTCAATGCCGGAGCTGCACCGACCTTCGCGATTGCCCACAGTTGCACGATCGACGCAATCGACCGATCTGCAGTCCAAGCAGCGACCTGGTCGACTCCAACTCCCCGGGAGCGCAACTCGTCGGCTGCGACATCCGATTGGGCATCGAGTTCCCGGTACGTCAGTGTGTTGCCCTCACCCTCGACCGCCACAGCGTCCGGGGCGGATTCGACGCCGAAGCGCAGCATGGAGGCAAGTGTCGTACCGGAAAGTCGAGATCGATCAGGCCGGTCGACCGCGCCGTGTGCGGGGACGAGAAGAGCTCGTTCCGCACTGTCCAACAGGTCGATTTGCCCTACGGCGACATTCGGGTCGACAGACACTTGATTCAGGAAGCGCTCGAACCGGCCCGCAAAGCTCGATACCGTCAGATCATCGAATAGATCAGCGTTGTAGACGAATTCGAGACCGAGTTCGCCCCCGACCCCCTCGTCCGTGACGTTGACCTGCAGATCGAAATTTGCGTGCCTGACTTCAGGAGCAATCTGTGTGATGTCCAGCCCTGGTATCGACCACGCGGCGGTCTCAGCAGTTCGGAACGAGAGCGCCACCTGGAACAACGGATGTCGCGAACGCGATCGCGGTGGGTCGATCAGATCGACCAGCGATTCGAAGGGCATCTCTGCGTGCGCGAACGCCGCTACGTCACGCTGACGAACCTGCTCGACCAACCGGCCGAACGAGTTCGACGGATCGACTTCGGTTCGAAGAACAATCGTGCCGGCAAACATGCCGACCAGCTCGTCGAGTTCAGGTGTGACGCGTCCGGACACAACAGTGCCGACAGCTACGTCATTGCTACCGTTGTACCTCGCCAACAGCGCCGCGAGAGCGGCGTGTACAACCATGAACATGGTCGCGTTGTTCGATCGTGCGAGTGTCTGAAGGCCCGTTCGTACCGAACCTGAGATCTCCACCCGACAGCTCGACGCACGGGCGAACGTCGAACGTGGACGATCGAGGGGAAGCGTCACCTGCTCGGGAAGTCCTTCGAGAGCCTGCATCCAGTAGCTGCGTACCGTCTCGGGAATCCCCGATTCCCTTTGCCATGCACTGTAATCGGAGTATTCGAGCGCGAGCGGCGACCACTGCGGAGCGTGCTGCGCCGAGCGGGCGATGTACGCCGCAGTGAAGTCGCGGACCAACAATTCGAGTGATCGAGCGTCGGCGGCAATGTGATGGACGACGACAGCCAGGATGTGCTCGACAGGTGAAACCTGGAGAAGTGCCGCACGTACGGGCGGATCAACGGTGACATCGAAGCCCGAACCCACCAGTTCTGCTACACAATTCTCGGCGTCGCCGCCGTCGAGTGCCTCGAGCTGAAAGGCCGGAAGCGCATCCTCGGCGTCGAGCACCGTCTGAACCGGGCCGCCGCCGACAACCGGGTACACGGTCCGCAGAGTGCGATGGCGATTGATCACGTCACGAATTGCCAGTTCGGCCGCAACCACGTCCAGCTCGCCTGCCAAGCGCAGCACGATCGGGATGTTGTATCCGGCGGAGTCTGTATCCAACTGATTCAGAATCCACATTCGATGCTGGGAAGCTGACAGGTGCACTTCCGTGTTGTCCGAACGAGGCCCCAAGGACACGTCAGACGCGTGCTCCGCGCCGGTTCGCCCTACACCTATCCGCGCAGCAGCGATGTCTGCGAGCTGATCGACGGATGGGTGCTCGAACACATCGCGGACGTCGAGGTTGCAGCCCAGGGCGGAGTTCAGACGCGACGAAAGACGAGTGGCGATCAAGGAATTGGCGCCTTGATCGAAGAGGTTCCGGACCGGATCGACATGCGGAACTTCCATCAAATCGCTCAGAATAGCTGCGACTGTCTGCTCGAAGAAGTCTCGCGACTGCCGAGTCGGCTGCGTGAGAGACACCGGGGTCGGCAACGATGCTCGGTCGATTTTGCCGTTGATCGTGACCGGTAATGACGCGAGCGCCATCAAAGCCGACGGAACCATGTGCGCGGGCAGCAACGAACGAGCAGTCCGCAAGACGCCGTCGAGGTCGTGTCCGCTCCCCGGGGTGATGTAACCGACCAAAGTCGGCCCGCTGTCGAGTTCTCTCACCACTACCGCGGCCTGCTCCACCGACGTGTGAGCCAACAGCGCGGATTCGACCTCGCCCGGTTCGATGCGGTAACCGCGCAGTGCCATCTGACCGTCGGCGCGGCGAACATATTCGAGTCGGCCGGCTCGCCAACGGACCAGATCGCCGCTGCGGTACATCCGTGATCCATCGAATCCGGGTTCAGGCACGAATCGCGAAGACGTCATCGCGGGTCGACCCAAGTAGCCTTCGGCCACCTGCGGACCCGCAACATACAGTTCGCCGACAGATCCCGGAGGGACGGGCTTAAACGACGCGTCCAGTACGTAGCTGCGCAACCCTGGTAGTGGGGACCCGATCGGCGAGACAGTCTCGTCACCGGGGACAAGATCGAAACTGGTGACATGGACTGTGGTTTCGGTGATTCCGAACATGTTGACGCCCCGCACGTCCGGGTGCCGATCGAACCAAGCCTCCACGCGCCCGGCGTCGAGGCGATCACCGCCGAAAACAATCGTCCGGAGCGGAAGCAGCATTTCCTGCGTGACTTCCGCCAACGCATAGAAGGCGGCCGGGGTCTGATTGAGAACGGTCACTCGTTCCCGCACAATCAGATCCGCGAATCTTTCGGGTGAGCGCGCGACATCACCGTCCACGATCACGAGGGATCCGCCAGTGGTCAACGAACCCCACATCTCCCAGACCGAGAAGTCGAATGCGTACGAATGAAACATCGTCCATACATCTTCGGCGTTGAAGTCGAAGATCTCTCGGGTCGAGGCGAGCAGCGCCAACACGTTGTCCTGAGACACCACTACGCCTTTGGGAGCTCCAGTTGATCCGGAAGTGTAGATCACGTAGGCGGCGGACTCCGACTGTGCAACGGGCCAGTCGGCCGTAGCGTCAGTCGTCTCGTCCACGAAGATGACAAGTTGCTCGTACCCAACGAACCGCCCAGCAGATTCGTCCGTCGACAGAATCGCTTTCGGGCCTGCATCGGCAAGTACGTAGTGGATACGAGCGTCGGGATACTGCAAGTCGATCGGTACGTACGTCGCGCCCGCGCGAACGACAGCGATGATGGCTACGACGAGGTCGACCGATCGAGGCAGGGCGACCGCCACGCGATCACCGACTCGAATTCCTCGATCGATCAAGACAGCGGCAAGGCCCTCCGAACGAACTCGCACCTCTTCATAGGTGAAACGAGTATCGCCACTCGACACCGCGATTGCATTCGGATGCCGGGCTGCGACGGCCCCGAAGAGGTCAGGCAGCGACTGCGCGACAATCGACGGCGCCGGCACCCGAGCCGACAATTCTTCGCGTTCCGCAACACTGAGAACATCGATGTCACGCAGCATGATTGACGAGTTCTCGGTAATCGAGCCACACACTCGACGAAGCCGCTCGACCCAGCTCTGCACGGTGCCTGCATCGAACAGATCGGCGGCATATCGGAAAGTGCCGCGAACACCGCTCGCGTCGCCGTCAATCGTACGATCCTCGCGCACAGTCACTTCGAGGTCGAAGCGAGGGTGGACCGGAGGTAGCGGAGTGCCGTGCGCCGTCAAAGTTCCCATCGCGATCGCGGAGTCGGGCGCTACCGGATCGACAGCGAGAACCACTCTGAGGAAGGAATTCTTCTCACCTACGCCCCCACCGACCGCACGGTCGACCACCCAGTCGAACGGAACGTCGGCATTGGACAGGGCCGCCACATCAACCTCGCGCACCTGAGTCAAGAACTCACCGAACGTGTCTCCGCCGCGAAGGAGCGTTCGCAGCGCGACGGTCCCGACGAACATACCGACGACACCGTCGAACGAAGGATGCGTTCGTCCGGAGGTCGGGGTCCCGATGACCACATCGGACGCACCGGTGATCTTGCTCAGTGCGATCGAAAGGCAGGCGTGCAACACCATGAAGGTTGTGCAGTCGTGCGCGCGAGCGATCTCGTTCAGCGCCGCATGGATGGGTGAGGGCAACTCGAACGTCACGTCCCGAGCCGACGACGGTTGGTCCGGCCGGCGGGATCTGTCCACGGGAAGCGCAAGAGTCGGATCAACACCGGCGAGTGTGTCGGACCAGAATTCCAGCTGGCGTCCTGCCAAGCTCTGTGGATCCGCGGGATCACCGAGAATGGTTCTGTGCCAAGCGGAATAGTCGCGGTAGTCGAGAGCGGGCGAAGGCCAGATCGGCGACCGTCCGTCGGCGCGAGCGTCGTACGCCGCGACGAGGTCCGAGACGATCGTCGCGAACGAAAGGCCGTCCAGGGCGATGTGATGGGCAACCACGGTCATGCGGTGGTCGGCGTCGCTGCCGGAGGCGAGGATCAAGCGAAGAGGCGCATCGGTCGCCAGGTCGAAACCCGCCGCAACCAAATCCGCTGACGCAGCCTCGTAATCCTCGGACGCAACCTCGATCAGAGTCACCGGAGTCGCGGTCGCAACCTGGATCGGCCACGCATCGTGATTCTGGTCGAACGAGAAAACAGTACGCAAGACGAGATGGCGATCGGTCAGGTCACCTACCGCCGCCCTCATCGCCTCGATATCCAGAGCACCACTGAACGCGACCTCGAACGCAATGTTGTACGCCGACGACTGGGGATCCAGACGGTTGAGTAACCACAGGCGTTGTTGCGCCGGTGCGATTTCCACGACGAGGTCGTCCGAAATGCGTTGGGGTTCCACCATCCACTCCGCCCGCCCCGCACGGATTACCCGGGCCAGGCGCGCCGGCGTCGGGGCACCGAACACGTCCCTGACACCAACCCGTCTTCCGAGAGCGGAACTCACTCGCGCGGCAACATACACGGCGTCGAGTGAACTACCGCCCCAGGCGAACAAGTCGGAGTGCGGTCCGAGAACTCCGACGCCGAGGACCTCGGCCATCACCGAGGCAATCAATTCCTCGTCGTACTCGATCGGACGGTTGACCGCCGCGCGCTGCTCGGCCGGCGCGGACGACGCCGGTTCAGGGAGCGCTGAACGGTCAGTCTTTCCATGGCTCGTGACGGGCAATGCTGCCAAAATAGTCACCGAACTCGGCAGCATGGAACGAGGAAGTCGGGTAGCCAGATGATCGAGCACCATCGTCTGGCTCAACGGATGAGCTGCACCTTCGGCCACGGTCACATACGCCGCAAGCGACCCGGATCGCTCGACCACCGCTGCTTGCGCAACGCCGGGAGTCGACAGGAGCACAGCCTCGATCTCGCCCAGTTCGACGCGTACTCCACGGATCTTGACTTGTTGATCAGAGCGACCCAAGAACTCGAGTTGACCGGCATCGTTCCATCGCACGACATCCCCGGTGCGGTACATGCGCTCGCCGGCACCAGTGGCACCAAAGGGCGCCGCTACGAAACGCTCCGAGGTCAGCGTCGCGGAAAGATACCCGCGCGCCAGTCCTGGTCCCATCACGTACAGCTCACCCACGGCGCCGACCGGAGTCGGACGCAACCACGAATCCAACACCACAGCGGCAACGCCGTCGATCGGACGCCCGATCGGAGTATCACCGCCAGGCTCGAGTGGCTCGCTCATGAATGCCGCGACGGTCGCTTCACTGGGGCCGTACGAATTCACGATGTCGACGTGACTCGACCACGCATCCACTAGCGCTCCCGGCGGTCGCTCGCCGCCGACGTTCAGGACTCGAAGTTCCGGCAAAGCCCGAGGATCCATCGTCAACGGAACCGATGGCGTCGAGTTCAGGTGCGTGACACCTTCGAGCCGCAAATAGTCTTCGAGGTCCACTCCGCCGATCAATCCGGGAGGAACGATCACTGCGGTCGCGCCGCAGCCGTGTGCAAGCAGAATCTCGAGGATCGCCACGTCGAACGATGTGTTTGCAAGGAGCGCGACGCGGGAGGAACTATCGATGTTCAGACGCCGTGCGTGAGAACGCAGCAACGGCACAATGCCTCGGTGCGTGACCGCGACACCCTTCGGTCGCCCGGTAGAACCAGAGGTGTAGACCACGTAGGCGGTGTCGTCCAGAGACAGGTCGGCGATAGATGAACCCGCCCCCACGCGTCGATCCACCGGACCTTCGACGGTCTCGTCTTCCCTGGGGTTGACGACGCAGACCCAAGCCGGCACGTTCACGAGTTCGCCACCGACCACAACGGACACGTCGGCGTCGTCGAGAATGAAAGCGACACGCTCGGAGGGTGTTTGAGGATCCACGAAGAGAAGGGCAGCACCAGCCCGCACTACTGCATGAAATGCAACTACGGAATCGGTCGAGCGCCCGGTGAGGATCCCGACGACGTCGCCTCGTCCGACTCCGTTCTCCACGAGCAAGGCGCAGAGTGCATCCGCGCGAGCGCCGAGCTGGTCGTAAGTGACGTCCACACCTTGCTCGCGGATCGCGACGGCACTCCCCTGCCCTGCGCCGCCTCTGATGACCGAATCGAGCGTCGCGAATCCGTCCGTCCGCGGACCTAGCGCAGGGACCAGATCCTTCACTTCATCCGTCGAGAGGATGGGGAGGTCACCGAGCGCACGGGTAGCCGAGTCGAGGAACCCCTCGAGTAGCCGAACGAACTGACGATGATGCATCGCCAAGTCACGTTCGCTGTAGAGGTGCGGATTGGCTTCGAAGGAAAGGCGAACGTTCTCCCCCGCGATCGACGGATAAATGCTGAAGAACAGGTCTTCGGTGGGTCCGGATGTGAGGACGTGAAATTCGCCGACGACGTCACCGAGCCGAATCGCTTCGTGAAACATCATGACGTTCACGGCCGGGCCCGCCGCCTCACGGGATCCGCCCTGACCCTCCTGGAAGCCCATGTCCTCGTAGCGGAATCGCTGGTGGCGTAGCGCACCGGTCATTTGAACCGAGATCTGACGCACCAGTTCTCGTGGCGACAGATCCCGTTCGAGTTGCGCACGAACAGGCACGATGTTGGACAGCATCCCACCTGAACGTTTCGACGTCGCCGTGGTGCGGCCGGACACCGGCAAGCTGAGGACTACGTCATCGGAATCAGTCATGCGACCGAGATAGGACGCGAATGCACCGACGAGGACCGCCACCTCGGAGGTAGTCCACTCGGTCGCGACATCCGAAAGCTGTTTTGCAAGAGTTGGATTCAGTGTCCGCACCATCATGCGCTGCGGCATGGACGTCAGGCCGGCGCCGTCGGCGAGGCGAACCGGGCGGGGCAGGCCTTCGGACATCTCCGTCCAGTACTGCTCGTCCGATCGATACCGCGACGAGGATCGGTAATCGACGTCGAGGTCATGCAGTGCACGTACCCCGAGACCACCGAAAGGAGTCAGCGTCTTGCCATGAACCAGATGCGAATAGCGCTCGGCCACCCGAGCGGTGAGTGTCATCGCCGCATGTCCGTCGAGCACGAGGTGATGGGCGTGCGAGTACCAGTAGTAGTGCTCATCTGCCAGGTGAAGCAAGGTTGCCGAGATCAGGCGGTCAGACATCACGTCAAGTGGCCGTGAGTATTCCGCTGTCATCCACTCGTTCGCGCGCTGAACCGGGTCGCGGTCGCTGCGTAAGTCGAGGTATGCGAGATCGTCGACGATCGAATGATCGACGACCTGTGCCGGCTCGGCATCGGTAGCGACGAGGCGAACGAACGGCGACTCCAATTCATGACATGCCGTATTCGTTGCCTCGATCAGCGCGTCGACGTCAACCGGTCCGCGTAGTTCCACGTACTGAGCCACCACGAACGGAGTTGACGGACTCAATTGCTGCGCGAACCACAGCGCGAGCTGAGCCCGAGACAACGGAAAAGCACTCAACCCGTCACCTCACATTTCACCAGCCTTGTTTTTCACGAACGTTCGGTGGCTGATCACGTGAATCCATGGGAGCGAACACCACGAACGGCCGAACCGAACCCTACTGTCTCGTCTAAGTTTTCACCACTGGGCCAACACTGCTAGACATGTCGACGCAGCTTTCACGCACTCAAACGTCAGGAGCTTCAGCGGATGAACAACGACACGGTGGGACCAAAGTCCGACGACGATTCCGGGGCTGAACCGAGCGGCTCCAACACCATCCCACCGAGGGGCCCGGAGCGCGAAACCAAGGGGGCGGCCGCTTTTCTCCGAAGCCGTAGAACGGCAGTCGCGATCACCGCAACGACGCTGGTAGTGGGCGGTTTCGTGGCATGGCTCGGGTACACGGCATACGAAGCGAAAGACAACCTGGAGGCGGCTCGCGACCACGCACAGTCGGCGAAGAGCGCTCTCCTGGCCGGAGATACGGGAGTCGCAGAGTCTGCCGCGGCGGAAGCCGATCGCGAAGCATCGGCCGCATACGACAACACCCATTCACTCCCCTGGAACATCACCGCCGCAATTCCCGTCATCGGGTCGCCGTTCGAGTCGACGCGCCAGATGACCGAGGTCGTTCAGGGGCTTACGCGTGACGTTCTCGGCCCTGCCGTGACTACCGGAACTTCACTCGCACCAACGGAATTGGTGCAGCCCGGTGGGCGCTTGGCACTCGCACCGTTACGCGAAGCGGAACCGAAACTGGCCGAAACAGCTATCGCCGCGGAATTGCTGTCGTCGCAGGCACAGGAAGTTCCCGAATCGAAGTACCTGGGCCGAGTTAACGATGCCAGAGCAGAATTACAGTCGCAGACAAGCGAACTGGCTACCCTCCTGACGAACACCGCCACCGCGGCGCGCATCGCACCGGCGATGCTCGGCACCGACGGACCGCGCAACTACTTCATCGGTTTCCAGACCAATGCGGAAGCGCGAGGAACCGGCGGCCTGTTGGGTGGATACGGCATCGTCCGAGTCGACAACGGCGCCGCTCGGGTGGACACACTCTCCCCCAACTCCGAACTAACACTGGACAATCAACCGATAGACCTTGGTCCTGACTTCAACCAGCTGTACGGAAACAGTCGACCGACCACCGATTCTCGCAACAGCAACCTCAGCTCGCACTTTCCCTACGCAGCGCAGATCTGGCAGTCCCTGTGGTCACAGGAGTCCGGGGGTGAGATGGTCGACGGTGCGATAGCGACCGATCCGATCGCCCTGAGTTACATCCTCGAAGCGGTAGGACCGATCAAGATGCCCGACGGAGAGTCGGTCACCGCCGACAACGTCGTGGAACTGACCGAGTCGACTGCGTACGCTCGCTTCCCTTCCGACAACAAGGCACGAAAGCAGTATCTGCAGACAATCGCAGCTCGTGTCGTGGAGAAGATGACCGGGAACATCAAGTCGCCGAGCGCACTGCTGGAAGCTCTGGGCAAGGGCGTCAGCGAGGGCAGAATCGCCGTGTGGAGCTCTCACCCCGACGAACAATCGGTTCTTGCCGACACCGTCCTCGGGCACACCATTCCCGATGATGCGGCTCCGTATGCCGGTGTGGTGATCAACAACCAAGCCGGCAACAAGCTCGACTACTACCTCACACGAGAAATCGACTACACAGCCCAGACGTGCACCGGCGACACCAGAAAGACAACGGTCACCGTTCGACTGACCAACAACGCGCCCGACGCCGACCTGACCGAATATGTCAGCGGGATCGTCGACAACCCCGGACGACTGCCCAATGGCACCAATGTGGCTGCAGTCACTCTGCTTGCGACAGCCGGCGCCAAACTCGATGCCGTCTCCGTGGGTGGACAGATTTCGTTTGCCGTCAACGGAACTGAACAGGGTCACCCGGCCTACATGACCAGGGCCGTCATTCCGCAAGGCCAGACGGTTGAGCTGAAGTTCGATCTGACCGAGCCCACAGCCGAGGGCGAAGCTCGCGTACCGGTCCAGCCGCTTGTCGACGACCCGAAGATTACCGTCGACGTTCCTAGCTGCTGAGCTTGACCGGCAAACGTCGACGAGGCCCCTGGCATGTCGCCGTTTGTCGGGCTCGTGAACTTTCAGCAGATTTGAAACTTTGCCAAAGGCTAGCCTATGCTTCCTGACGCGCCTGGAACCGGCCGTCGGCTGCGATCCGTCGGAGTCTCACTCCTCGGCGCATCGACAACGGAAGGTTCCCCATGCGATACGCCCGTGTGCGCTCACTTCGCCGAACTGTGGCGCTGAGTGGATTGGTCATTGCCGCCCTGGTAATCGGCGGATGCAGTAACAACGACACCGCAACCGAATCGAGCAGCAGCGACTTCGAAACCGTCACCATCGAAAGTGCGCTCGGAAACGCCGTCATCACCGAAAAACCCGAGCGAATCGTGACTCTCGGCATGGGGTCGGCAGAGACCGTAATCGCGCTCGGCACGATCCCCGTCGGCGTCGAAAAGTACGCATGGGGCAGCGACGACACCGGGTATCTGCCGTGGGTCCACGAAGCGGTCACGAAGCAAGGCGGCGAACTGCCAGAGCAGTTCACCGGCGGAACCGATCTCAACATCGAGGCGATCATCGCTCTCGAACCCGACCTGATCCTCGCCCCCTGGTCCGGCATCACACAGCAGCAGTTCGACTCACTCAACGCGTTCGCGCCGACCGTCGCCTACGCCGAGAGCCCCTGGACCATCACGTGGGAAGACCAGATCAACGTCATCGGCAAAGCCATGGGCGAATCCGAGAAGGCGACAGCCGAAATCGACAAGATCAAGTCGCAGTTCGCGGAATCGACTGCAGCACATCCGAACTACGCCGACGTCAGCTTCTCCTTCATCTACAACACGGGCCCAGGAACCCTCGGCGTCTTTTTCGCCGAAGAGCAGCGTGTGGCCATGGTCCGCGCACTTGGCCTGCAGGTGGATCCCGTCGTCTACACCTTGACGGAATCTGAAGGAACAGACTCCGCCGTCATCGGCCTCGAGAACGCAAACCTCCTCGACAAGTCCGACCTGCTCTTCACCTTCTACTCGGACCCGGCCAACCGGGCCGAGATCGAAGCGCAGCCCGCTTACCAGGCAATCCCCGCTGTGGCTCGGGGAACTGTCATCGCTCCGACCGAACAGCCCTTCGTCACCGGTTCCTCGATGATCAACCCTCTGACCGTGCCCTGGTCGCTCGAGCGCTACGTGCCGATGATCGACGAGGCAATCGCGAAGCTGAACAAGTGATGTAGATCAGCATCGTGCGATCGAGAAACCCGCGTCCTATTCGGACGCGGGTTTCTTGCCGTCGCGTTCAGCTTTGAATCGCATCCACTCACTGCTCAGCATGCGATTGTCGATGATCCACCCCATGTAATCGCGCATGTTGAGCACACGAATGTACGCGGGACCGTTGGGATTTGCGTACTGCAGGGCCTCGGTCGCAAGCTTGCGTTGATTCTCGAGATACACGTGCTCTGTTTCGAGGAATCCGCCCCACACGTCGGAATCCATGACGTAGTAGTGAGTCCGATCCCGAGGCTTGCGCGTGAGCTTGACGAACCCCCGGTCGATCAACCGACGAATGTAGGTGGACACCGATCCGCGACTTGCTCCGAGTGCCTGCGCCAACTCTTCGGCGCTGACCCCTGGCGACTCGCTGATCAACAGATAGCCCGCAATACGTCCTTCGATGCGGGCCCCACCGCCGGACTGCCAGTACACGGAGAACTGGTCGATGAACCAGGTGGAGAAATCGTCACCGCGAGCAGGGCTGGCATCGCCCATTCGTTGAGCCTCCGACGTCTCTGGGTACGAACAATTCGCCACTATTGTGCCAGCACCACCGTCACCGAGCCGAAATCACCAGCCCTGGAGTGGTTGCGATGAACTCGAGCTGTTCGATTGTCAAAGGCGACGCCGATGTGGAGCCAGCCGATGTCACGAACTGGGTCACCACTACTGTTTCGCCGGAGGGGTGAACAACCCGGACCGTGTCATCGCCCGAGCCATCGGGATCGACCAGGCGAGTCACGGTGGTGGAGCCTGGCAACGTCAGTGTGTCACCCGGTTCCGGCACAGCGGTACCAACTGATATTTCGACATCGCTGCTGCCGTCCGCTGTCGAGGCGACGATCCGCTCGCACACTCCTCCCTGTCCGTAATCATCTGGAACCAACGAACCGAGCGGGCGCTCCAAAGTGACGCCTGCCGCGCCGAGATCCTTCCAACGTGCATCGAGCAACTGATTCAGTCGGTCGATATCCATGCGCGACGCAGGTGGACCGGCATTCACAGAATCGGTGTAGCAGGATGCCATCGGCGGCGGCGTCGAGTCTGGAACCGGCGCAGTCACCGCAAGCCCCGGCGCGGTCGCTAACGCGATCAGTTCGTCCATCGTCAAGAGCGGGGAAGCATCCGACGAAGTTCCGGTCGACGTGTCGACGCTGGCAACAACCCGGGATCCATCACCGAGATACGCGACGACTCCGCGCTCGCCCCCGACTTCCGAACCGTCTTTGTCTTCGAAATCGGCTCTGTCCTCGAAATCGGCGATGTCGAGCACTGTTCCGTTTTCGAGATGCTCCCGCCGATCCACCAGACCCTCCAAGCACGGCGGCACCGGCTGATCCCATGCACGCACCTGAACCGAGATATCCGCAGTCCGCCCGACGCGAGTCAAGGTTCCCTTCGCCGACGTAGAACCGCTGAACTCGATCGGGTCGACCCCGTCAGGAAACGAGGCACCCCGGTAATTCTGGATCGGCGCAAACTCGAGCGATTTCGATGGACTCGCAAATACAACGTCGACATCGGAAGGCAGCGATTCGAGTAGTGCGTCGCTCATGGCGGTGGCCTTCGGTCCCGAGAACCATGGATAGTCCGGGTCGTCATAACCGGGCTCACCGGCAAAACCGTAGTTGATACGCACCGGCGGACCCGGCGATGCCACCGAATCGCAGCCGGGAATCGACGTGCCCGTGTCCTCGTTCGTCACCGCCGCGACAACAGTTCCCAAGGCGACGATCGAGACGATCACCAGCCCGTCACGCCAGGTCCATTGCTCGCGGCGACGGTTCGACTCGTGTGCGGTGCGCCCAGACATTTCTCGATCATTGCCTACGGCAACAACTACGTCACTATCCGACATACCCAGTGAGGTCGTAAACCGTGGAATTTCCCACGGTCGTCGATGCGAAATTGGCTTCGACCCATTCCTGGATGGCACTCGACGTGCTGTCCCCGCTTTGGCCCTCTCTCTGGCTTCCGCCCTGGCTACCCGCAATGTAGTAGTGAATTTTTCCGTCTGCCACGTACTGGATGAATTGATCCAATGTCGGTGCGGGATCGGAACTCCAACCGCCGATCGCCATCACCGCGGTATTGCTGGCCAACTCGTAGGTTGCTGCGCTTTGCGAGCCGTTGGTCGCGGCCGACCACGTGGTGCCCGCATTGACCAGCATTCCCGTCAACTCGGAAGTACTTTCACTGCCGCTACTCAGTTCTTGCCCGTTCGACGCCGGATTTACAGTCGCGTCAGAAGAATTCGGCGGAGCGTCACCGTTTTGCAGCTCTGGGCCCCCACCCATACCTCCTCCCCCGCCCATTCCGGAGTCGGACACGGCGCCGGTTGGTCCGGCCGTCGGGATGGATCCGCCGTGCGCTGTTGCGGCAGTGGCAATCGCGTAAGACGCAGAACCGGTTATCCCTGCCAACGATCCAAGAATCAATCCAGCGACAGCGAGCTTGCGGAATCGATCCTTGGCTCCCACTAAAACCAAAATCGCGCCGACGACAGTGCCCGCCAACAGAATCCACTTCAGCATCGGCAGCCAGTCGGCATTGCGGTGCAACAACACCCAGCTCCAGATTCCTGCGGCCAGCATCGTCGCAGCCAACCCGCAACGTCCGATCCAACGGGCACGGACCAACCACAGAGCGTATCCACCGGTCCCGATCATCCCCGCGACGGCGGGCGCCAGCGCAACTGTGTAATAGGGGTGGATCGTGCCGGACATATAGCTGAAGATCAGGCCGGTAACGAGAAACCAACCACCCCAAAGGATCAACGACGCACGGACAAGATCTGTGCGCGGTGCGCGTCCCCGAGCGAGCAGTCCGAACACCACTGCGATCAGTGCCGCAGGTATCAGCCAGGAAATCTGGATACCCATCTCGCTGCCGAACAGCCGCTCCAGTCCGGTACTCCCCCCGAAGCTCGAACCCGCACTGCCACCGGCCATTCCGCCACCGCCACCGGTGCTCCCGAAAAGTCGACCCAATCCGTTGTATCCCATTACCAAGTCCATGACGCTGTTGTTGGTCGATCCGCCGATGTACGGGCGAGAATCAGCGGGCCACAGCCACACTGCCAACACCCACCACCCAGCCGATATGACAACGGACGCAGCACCGATGACCAGGTGGGCCAGGCGAGTCCGCAAGCGCACCTGTCCGGCGATCAAATACGCGGCACCAAATGCAGGCAACACCATCAGCCCTTGCAGCATCTTGGTGAGAAAGGCAAACCCCAGCGCTACTCCTGCGAGCGCCACCCACATAGCGGCTCGACGACCTATCGCCGTGCACATGGCGCGAATAACGAAGTAGCCGGCGAGAGTCATGAGCAGAACCAACAGTGCATCAGGATTGTCGAACTTGAACATCAGGGCGGCAGCGGGCGTAGCTGCCAAAACAGCTCCCGCCACCAAACCCGCAGCGGGCGACGCCACTCGTTTGACGGCCGCGTATACGAGCGCAACTGATCCGATGCCCATCAATGCCTGCGGAACTAGAAGGCTGGCACTCGAAAATCCGAAGATTCGCCCGGACACACCCATGACCCACAATGAAGCGGGCGGTTTGTCGACCGTGATGAAATTCGAGGTATCGAGGGACCCGAAGAACCACGCTTTCCAATTCTGGGAGCCGGCCTGCGCCGCTGCAGCGTAGAAGGTGTTGGCGTAGCCACTCGCGGTCAGATTCCACAAATACAGGACTGCCGTTGCTGCCAACAGGATCGTCAGCGCCAATCCTGTACTGCGCGTGCGGAACCACGACGGCGAGGGCTCCGCGCGATGGGCAGTTGGTGCCGGCCGCTGACGCGGGGCCGGATGCAGAACGGCGGTCATCAGGAAGTCCCTTCACGAGTTACTGTCCTGCCAACGATCGCGTCTCCAACCCTGGCGGCACTGGGAGCCGGCTGGAAAGTTGCTGTGAATGGCTCAGGTCAGGGAGCGCTCGAATAGCACGACGCTGAACCAACCGTTGTCGGCATCGTCTCCGAAGTCACGACGCCCTACCTCGGCGAAACCCGCGTCTCGGTAATAGCGGCGCAACCGCACGTTGGTTTCTACACAATCGAGCCGCAGGTACTGCGCGTTCTCCTGCGCGGACCGTCGATGGGCCCAGACGAGTAAGCGTTCGCCCAACGAGGTGCCCGAGAATTCTCGATCGATGACCAATCCGTGCACGTAACCAGCACGCTCGTTCGAATCGGGCCAGACCACAGGGTCCGACCAGATCAACCGCAGGGCGCCGACAATCCTCGACTGCTCCCGGTCTCGCGCAACAAAGAACTCCCCTCTCGAAATCTGCTGCTCGACCTGCTCGACAGACACTTCACGCGGGCGCCACTGGATGATTCCGCGTTCTGCCAACCAGTCTTCTGCCGCGTGCCGCAGCGCCAGAATCTCCGGCCCATCGGTCTCGACCGCTTGCACAACGTCGACAACCATATGACCTCCCCCATATCTGCAGCCGTTCACAACAACACGGCCTCCAGGCCCCAACCCGGGTGTATCTCCGAGTTGAAGCCTATCGGCGTGAAGTTGTGCGCCTGAACGGGTGTCACCACTCAGTCAGGTTTTGAATGTGGTGTTCGCCGGTCGCGGGTGCTGGCCGGGGTCGATCGAGGGCGGCGGGATGAACCACGGTTTGTTGTCGACACCGATCCGGATCACCCACTTCCCGACGAACCCGGATTTCCGGTGCATCAACCGGTGATGTGAACGGCACAGCAGGACCAGGTTGTTCATCACCGTCGGCCCACCGTTCGCCCAGTGCCGAATATGGTGCGCATCAGTCCACGCGGGCACACATGTGCAACCCGGGAACGCGCAGCCCTTGTCCCGGGCGATCAACGCCACTCGCTGTTCAGCGGTCACCAACCGTTTCCCGGGTTTCGCATCGAGCGGTGCCCCGTGACCGTCGAGCAGAACGGTCGACAGGAAACAATCACACCCGAGAAGCCTGGTCTGCGACACCGACAGCGGTCCGAGCCAGGGCATGTGCCCGACATCAAGATCCGACACAGCCATTCCGTCATCAGCAGTGGAGGGTGCTGCGGCGCAGTCCCGATGCTCCGCCAGATCCCGAGCGTTGATGTGCACGTTCACGTGCGGACGCTGACCACCATCGGTACCGGTCTTGGCGCAGTCCAGATAGCGGCGGATCAGTTCGGTGAACCCGTCCGCCGTGCGTTTCGCCGCCGACCGAGCATCCGGCGTCCCATCCGGTGCCGGGGTCGGCATCGTCAGATTCGACAACGCCGACAACAGCATTTCACCGGTCAGGGCATCGAAATCGCCGCGCACCACCACCCGACCATTGAGCGTCGAGGCGATCCGCAACTCATTGAGATCGACATCCTCGGCGGGCGGGATCTCATCCGATTCGAACAACCGCTCCAAGGTCGCGATCACGTTCCGCACTTTCGTCGTCGTCGCCTCCACCCCCGATGCCGCAGCCAACAACAAATCGATGCACTTCGGTAGCGCCTCCTCCGGCATGCCTTTAGGTGGTGATTCACAGAACGCCACGATCAACACGGCATGCTCGAACGAACAGTCCCCGCCATCGAACCGAGCCGCCACACCCGGAAACGGCCGCAAAGCCGCACCCAACGCGGCGATCTTCTTCCCGTCCCGAACCTGCAACATCGTGTTAGCCGCCAACCACGCACCCACCCCGCGGCTCGCAATCACCTGATCATCCGGGCGCAACGACAACTCGTCCACCACCGCCACACGCACAGCTTCGAGACGAAGAATCTCCGCACTCGCCGACACCGCAGCAGCGCGCAACTCGGCAGCAGACAACTGCCACAACCGTCCGCGTAACCCCACCGCAGAACCAGACACCACATCCGACAACAAGACGCTCATTGAATCCCCCGATCCCCTCCCCAAATCATACTCGAACACCCGTTCGAGTCAAGAGTGGTAGACCTCGAGCGCCCGCGCTACCGATTCGTCACCCGCAGGTAGCAACGGCAGTCGCACATTGGGAGTCGGAATCTGTCCCAACGCATGCAATACGCCCTTGATCACAGTCGGGTTCGGTTCGGAAAACAGAGCTCCGGACAGCTTCGACAAACTCCGCCCGAGGTCACGGGCGCCGTCCACATCGCCACTGTCCCAAGCTTTTACCAAGCGGACGAACTCAGCGGTCGACACATGAGCGGACGCCAAGATGCCACCGGCCGCACCCAAGGCCAGAAGAGGCGCGAGAAACAGATCATCCCCCGCCAGTACGGCGAAGTCGCCTGGAAGATCCGCGAAGAGTTCGACGGCAGCTGCGTCGATACCGCCCGCGGCATACTTCACACCAACAACCCCGGGCAAAGTACCCACCTCCTGCATAGTGCCGCTGTCCAGATCGCACGCAGTTCGGTACGGCACGTGATAGACGATCAGCGGCACTGGGCTCGACGACTGCAGATGCGCGAAATGCGCCACCACACCGGCTTTCGACGGCCTCGTGAAGGAGGGAACCGGCACCAAGGCCGCCGAGACCTCAGGCCACCGAGCCAGCCTCCCGAGCGCCTGCGCACTGCCCGCCGTGTCGTTACTGCCCGCGCCGACGATCAACGTCGCGCCTCTCGCACGGCACACATTCGCACAGATATCCAGAACGGTCACTCTCTCCTGCTCGGTGAGTGTTGCGGCTTCCGCTGTAGTCCCCAGCGCAACGAGTCCGACCGCACCCTCGGAGAGGACCTGGTGCGCAAGCTGTTCGAGTGCATCGGTTGCAATACGACCGTCGCTCTCGAAGGGCGTGATCAGTGGAACATGGATTCCGGCCAGGTCAACTCGAGTCACATTCATAGAACTCAGCCTCACCGAACAAACCTTGTAGGTCTAGTTCGCATTTCTATCGTCGAGCGTAAGCTGAGCTGATGCTCGATGTTCGTCGACTGAAGCTCTTGCGCGAACTAGCGCTGCGCGGAACCATCGTTGCCGTTGCCGAGGCGCTGTCGTTCAGTCCCTCCGCGGTGTCGCAGCAGTTGGCCGTCCTCGAACGTGAAGCCGGCGTGCCGCTGCTGGAACGAACAGGCCGTCGCGTCCGGCTGACACCCGCCGGTGAGAACCTCGCACGTCATGCCGAAGCCATCCTGCAACGCCTGGAGCAGGCGTCAGGTGAATTGGTCGACGCACGTCGTGGACTGGCGGGGCCGCTGCGCATCGGAACGTTCCCGACCGCGGCACGGGCGATCCTCCCGGCGGCATTGATCGCCCTGTCTCGCGAGCTTCCCGGGTTGGAACCGATGGTTTCGGAGATCGACCCGGCGGACGTCGCCGACGACCTACGAGCTGGGACTCTGGACTTGGCATTGATTCACGACTACGACTTCGTCCCTCGCCCCACCGAACCGGGCCTGACGACATTGCCGCTGTGCAGCGAAGCCGTGTACCTCGCTTCGAGTGACATCGAGTCAGATTCCCACGACGCTGTCGCATCGCTGACCGACTGCGTAGAACGTCCCTGGATTACCGCAATTCCCGGAACTGCTTGTCATGCAATGACTATTCGCGCATGCCAGGCAGCTGGATTCACCCCGAAAGTGCGACACCACATCGACGAGTTCGCCACCGTTCTCGCCCTCGTCGCTGCGGGACAGGGTGTTTCGCTGGTTCCTGAACTCGGAGCAATCCATCCGCCGCTAGGTGTGCGCCTGACGCCGATGCCCATTCGACGAAGGACGAAGATTGCACACCGAGCGGGCTCCGACGCTCACCCGGCGGTCGCAACCGTGACAATCGCGCTTCGCTCGGCCGTCCCACAACTGCTGGACGCCGAGCAATAGCGGCATCTACATGTCGAGCCCGAGGTCGAGGACCGTCACCGAGTGTGTCAGGGCACCTACAGCGAGGTAGTCGACGCCGGTTCGGGCGTACTCTGCGGCAACGTCGATGGTGAGACCACCGGATGACTCGAGTTTGGTTTCTGGAGCAACAGCGTCTCGGCGCTGGACCGCGATCTGCGTCTGCCACAGCGGGAAGTTGTCCAGCAGAACAAGTTCCACGTTCTCCGCCAGCACCTGATCGAGCTGAGTGAGGTTGTCGACCTCAACTTCGCACTCGATGTCCGGGGCGAGCTCACGGACCGCACGAAGTGCTGCGACCACCGAACCGGCAGCAGCAACATGGTTGTCCTTGATCAACGCCGCGTCACCCAATCCCATACGGTGGTTGACGCCTCCGCCCACGTGGACTGCATATTTCTGCAGAGAACGCAGTCCGGGCAGCGTCTTTCGGCTGTCCCGCACTTTGGCATGAGTGCCGGCGATGGCGTCGACCCACTGTGATGTCGCCGTGGCGATTCCCGAGAGATGGCAGACGAGGTTGAGCATCGTGCGCTCTGCCGTGAGAAGTCCGCGGGTGGGCGCGACAACGGTGAGCACCGATTGACCTGGCGCAACCCGAGTTCCGTCGGCCACCCGATCAACGACCTCGTAGTTACCCGCGCCGATCACCTCGTCGAGAACAAGCAGTCCGACGTCGATGCCGGCGACAGTACCCGAGGAGCGTGAGACGACCGACGCCTTCGCGACCGCATCGGCGGGAACCGTTGCGGTAGAAGTGATGTCGGGTCCATAGCGCAGATCCTCGTCCAGAGCGAGCCTGACCAATGTGAGCAGCTCGTCACGGTCGAGCGGCGCGGGCAGGATCTTCTGCTCGGTCATCAATGAACTCCTGTCAACAACATGTCGGGTATTTCGAGCGCTCCGTCGGCACCCATCTTGATCCGAGTGCTGCGACGCTGATTCGGATCTGTTTCAGGATAGTCGGTGCGGGTATGGCAGCCACGGCTCTCGGTTCGCGCCACGGCCACGTCGACCAATGCAGTCGCGGTCAACGTGAGCGCCGCGTCTTCGAGGTCCGGATCAGCCACCGCCACTGTCTGTTCGGCGTCGGCAAGCGCAGCTCGCGCAATCTGGAGACCGCCTCCGTCGCGAACCACCGACGCGTGTGCCGTCATGACGGACTGCACGGTCTCTCGCGGCAGGATCGGCATCGGCTTGCGCACCACGTTGACCACTTCGGCATGAACCTCGCGACGCTCGGCAGCTGCGATTCCTGCACGCTCCCCGACTACCAAACCCTCGAGAAGGCTGTTGGACGCAAGACGATTCGCGCCGTGCAATCCCGTGCGAGCCACTTCGCCTGCTGCGTAGAGACCAGGCACTCCCGTTCGTCCATGGACGTCGGTGGCGACTCCGCCGCACGAATAGTGCGCGGCCGGAGCGACCGGAATTAATTGGGTGCGTGGATCGATGCCCGCTTCGAGGCAGGACGCCGTGATGGTCGGGAATCTCGAATCGAAACCGTCGAGCTTGCGAGCGTCGAGATAGACGTGATCAGTGCCGAGATCGCGTAGGCGTGCTGCGATTGCCCTCGAGACCACGTCACGCGGGGCGAGATCACCCAGCGGATGAACACCTGCGGTGACCGAATCACCGTTGGTGTCGACAAGAATCGCGCCCTCGCCGCGGACCGCCTCACTGATCAGGGGTCGGCGGCCTACCCCGCCCGGAGTGAAGAGCACCGTCGGATGGAACTGAACGAACTCCAGGTCCGCAATCGCCGCACCGGCTTCGAGTGCCAACGCGATTCCGTCGGCAGTCGCTCCGGGCGGATTTGTGCTGCAGGCATACAGCTGACCGAGTCCGCCGGTAGCGAGCAGCACCGCGGGCGCATGGATCACGCCGAGGCCTTCCGGCGAGGAGACGATGAGTCCGCACACCCCACGCCGGTTGGTCACCACCTGGACTGCCGCTGCACCGAACAGAACGGGGAGCCCGGCAGCATTGAGAGCCCGCTGCACTTCCGCGCCAGTGGCGTCGCCGCCGGCATGGATGATCCGACGCGTGCTGTGCCCACCCTCGCGGGTGCGCGACACCTCGCCGTCTCGCCCGCGATCGAAGACCGCTCCCAACGCGGCCAGCGCAGCAACAGCGTCGTGACCAGCTTCGACGATGGAATAGACAGCTTCCTCGTCGCACAAACCGACGCCGGCCTCACACGTATCCGAAACGTGCGACTCGACGGAATCGGTATTCAGATCGTCGACGACCGCGATGCCGCCCTGCGCGTACTGAGTCGCGGTGTCCGTCGGACCGCCCTTGCTGACCGTGAGTACTTTCAATCCCCGCAGAGAAGCGGTGCGCGCAGCGGTGAGGCCCGCGACACCGCCTCCCACGACGACCAGGTCGGCATGAGCCTCCCAGGCGAAACGCCCGGCAGGGCTGGTCACTCGCCGCCGCCCGGATTACCGATCTCGATCATGCGCTGCACCGACTTCTGTGCACGCTTGGCCATCTCGAGATCGACGTGGACCTCGTCCTTGCCCTCGAGAAGGCAGCGAAGCAACGCGGCAGGCGTGATCATCTTCATGTACGGGCACGACGCGCGGTCGTTGACGGCCTGGAAATCGACGTCGGGCGCTGCCTTGCGCAACTGGTGCAGCATCCCGATCTCGGTCGCGACCAGAACCTGCTTGCTCTTGGTGACGCGGGCAGCGTCGAGCATTCCGCCGGTGGAGAGAATCTTGACCTTGTCCGCGGGGACCGCGCCTTCACCGGCTAGGTACAGAGCCGAAGTAGCGCAACCACATTCAGGGTGCACGAACAGCTCGGCGTCTGGGTGCGACTTGGACTTGGCCGTCAGCTCGTCACCGTTGATGCCGGCGTGCACGTGGCACTCACCGGCCCAGATCTGCATGTTGGTACGGCCCGTCACGCGCTTGACGTGAGCTCCCAGGAACTGGTCCGGCAGGAACAGAACCTCGCGGTCGGGATCGATCGAGTTGACCACGTCGACGGCATTGGACGAGGTGCAGCAGATGTCGGTGAGACCCTTCACCTCTGCGGTTGTGTTCACGTACGACACCACCAGCGCGTTCGGGTTGTCGGCCTTCCACTCACGAAGCTGCTCGGCATTGATCGAGTCGGCCAGAGAGCAGCCGGCTCTCTCGTCCGGGATCAGCACGGTCTTGGACGGCGACAGGATCTTCGCGGTCTCGGCCATGAAGTGCACACCGCAGAAGACAATCGTGTCCTCGGGCGCCTCGGCAGCGATTCGCGACAGCGCCAGGGAGTCACCGACATGATCGGCGACGTCCTGAATCGCAGGCAGCTGGTAGTTGTGCGCAAGAATCGTCGCGCCGCGTTCGCGAGCCAGACGTTTGATCTCAGCGGCCCACTCGGGGGTCGCTTCGACTCCGTTGTATCCGCCGGGGCCGTCGTGAATCTGCGAGGCCGATCCCTCCCATAACGTCGTGGTCGTCATGGCGTTCTCCTTCACCGTGAACCCGGGCTCGTCACCCAGTTCAAATCCGGACGGGCTGGCCCGGATTTCCGTATTCGAGGTTTTCGACTTAGGATCGAAAACGTGCCCAATAGTAACACCACCCACGAAGTGCTTGCAGCGGTGTTCCAAGTTCGCACCTTCCCCGCAAGCATCGCCGCAGGTGACGGCGATCACTGCCCGCAAGGGCGTGAAGAGTTGGCCGTACTGCTGTGGCAGCGTGCACTCAACCCACAGAAGGGCACGTGGTCCCTGCCCGGGGGCACTTTGCGCGACGACGAGGACCTGACGACCTCCGCTCGACGACTCCTCGCCGAGAAGGTCGACCTACGAAAGGTCGCCCACCTCGAACAGCTCTCCGTCTTCAGTGATCCACAGCGCGTGCCGGGTCCGCGCCGCATCGCGTCGACCTTCCTCGGACTCGTTCCCCTCAGCGCCGACCCACAACTGCCACCGGACACAGCCTGGCACCCCGTTTCGAAGTTGCCGGAGATGTCGTTCGACCACGGAACCGTCGTACGGCACGCGCGCAATCGACTTGCCGCGAAACTCTCGTACACCAACATCGCATTCGGGCTGGCCCCGGAAGAGTTCGCGATGTCGACACTGCGCGAAATCTACTGCGCTGCCCTCGGTTACCAGGTCGATGCCACCAACTTGCAACGCGTGCTGGGGCGTCGAGGCGTTCTGACTCCCACCGGCAACACCGCACCGTCCGGCAAGTCGGGTGGACGTCCACCCGCCCTGTACCGTTTCACCGACTCCACCTTGCGGGTCACCGACGAATTCGCCGCACTACGGCCGCCAAGCTGACACCGATCGCACTGTCAGGCAACAGCTTCGAGACTTCCGCGCTGCAACCACACCGAGGTCACGGCGCCGGCCGGATCGATGACCCGGTTGATTACACCGAACCGAGTCGTCACCCGATCGAGAATCCGATCGGCCTGCCAACGATCCGTCGGATCGGCGACAATCGCAAAGAAGCGATGGGCAGGTTTTCCCGCCATGACGCGAACCAATTCGGTGACCGTCCGCGCCGTGACTGCCACGCTCCAACCAGCGTCGAGAAACTCGGCGGCCGTGCGCGCACCGTGCTCGAATCCGATGTCCGTGACAAGTACAACTCCCCTGTTGGGGGCGATCTCTGAAACACTCATTGCCGAACCTCCACTCGGAATCAAACTTCTTGACTCCTATGTAAGTCCGCAATCTTGTGCTTCCCTTGTGCTGGTTCTGTGAGAACTCTGGGGAATTGCGCGCCCCACCTCAGACTGCCCTGGAAAGGCCCGCCCAGAAGACCGCCGAGGCCGCGTTCACCACCTCGCCCACCGGCACGTCGCCCAACATTCCGCCCGCAGCAAGCGTCGCGACGCCGTGGAACGTCGCAAAGGCAACCAGCGCAATACTTTCCGGATCACCGGCGGCAATGTCACCTGCGGCCTGAGCTTCCGAAACGAGCCGGACGGTCAGGTCCATCGTCGCGTGCCCCGCGTTGACGACAGTTTCGGCGGCGCCCGGCGCATGCTTGTTGCTGTACATCAGAGAGAGCAGGCCCGGATGCTCCAGCGCAAAATCCACGTAGGCATTGGCGAGCGAGGAGAACCGGGCCCTCGCGGTCGGTGGAGCATCCGCGACTGCCCGCTCGAGCGCACCGGTCATCCGATGGAATCCACTTTCGGCCAAGGCATCGAGCAAAGCCTGGCGATCACGAAAGTGCTTGCCCGGAGCCGCGTGGCTCACGCCCGCCTCACGCGCGAGTTGCCTCAGCGACAACTTGTCGACGCCATCTCGTTCGAGTGTTGCTTCGGCCGACGCCAGGAGTTCCTGTCGCAGGCTGCCGTGATGATACGGCTGTTCGTGGGCGGGCATGGTGGCACCATATCAAAATGTTGTCATTGACAACTATGGTGTCAGTGCCTACATTTGGGATCACCCGAACCGAAGGAGCCACCATGGCCATCGACGTAGCCGGAACCACCGTCCTCATCACCGGAGCCAGCGCTGGGCTCGGAGTGGAATTCGCTCATCGCTTTGCCGCTCGCGGCGCAAACCTGGTTCTGGTCGCCAGGCGGGCCGACCGCCTCGAGGCACTCGCCACCGAACTCCGTGGCGCCCACGGCATCATCGTGACAGTCCTGCCCGCCGACCTGGCCGCACCCGGCGTCGGTGCATCGCTGCACCAGGAGCTGACAAACCGTGGCATCACCGTCGACTCGCTGATCAACAACGCCGGATTCGGAACACACGGGGCATTCGTGGACGAAGATCTCGAGCGCGTCACGTCCGAGATTCAGCTCAACATCGCCACGCTGGTCGAGCTGACACACACATTCCTGCCCGACCTTCTCACCGGCCGCGGAGCACTGGTCAACATCGCCAGCACAGCGTCGTTCCAGCCGACACCGGGCATGGCCGTCTACGGCGCGTCCAAGGCGTTCGTACTCAACTTCACCGAAGCACTCTGGGCCGAAGCTCGCGGCAGCGGATTGACTGTATTGGCGGTGTGCCCCGGTCCGACGCGCACCGAGTTCTTCGACGTAGTCGGCTCCGAAGACGCGGCGGTCGGGCGAATGCAGACGGCAACTCAGGTGGTGGACACCGCTTTCCGAGCACTGGATCGACGCTACGCGCCGCCGACCGTCGTATCGGGACTGCCGAACTGGGTGTCCTCGATCAGCACTCGCTTCGCAACCCGCCGGTTGGGCGCGCTGATTTCCGGGCGACTGTTGGGTGACGTGCGAATGAAAGCCGAAACCAAGCGCTCGTCGACCTCTGCGGCGTAGCGACGCAACAGTTACGGAAGTTTCGGCTGGCTCTCGACTTCGGCCTGTTCGGTGTCGGTGGCCGGATCCCCAGATTCCGGATCCCCGGATTCCGGGTGGTCCCCCACCCCGAGGTCGTCGTACGGATTGAGCACTGCAAGAACCAATGTCACGACGCACGCCGCGAGCGGCTGAAACAGAAGCACGAGCAAAGTTCCGACGTTCGGGGCCCGCGCAATGATCTCCCCGACCGCCGGATTGTCGGCCGTGGGGAAACGCAGTTTTGTCACGCCCGAACCCACGAGTGCCATCAGTCCGGTACCTGCCACTGAACCGACTATCAACCCGCCCAGGGCATAAGGACCTCGACTCAGGCGTGCCAACCAGGCCGCCACCGCCGACAGCACACCGACGATCAGTGCCAGCCAGATGAACACGGCGCTCGCGTCGAACTGATGAAGGCTCTCACCCGTCAACGCGACGCCGCGCCCCTCGGACACCACCAACAGGTGCTCGGCCGGAGCCAAGAACGCCCACAGCACACCGACGAGCACGCTCACGCCCGCAATGGTTGCGGCGATCACGATCGCGGTGCGCAGACGAATCTGCCGAAGAGAGATCACACAGAGTGACGCTACCTGCGGGCGACGTCGATCGAGTCGACGACACCGTGTCGGGAGCATTTCGCCCACCATCCGTCAGGGCTGACCTGAACGATCATGCGGCGCCCGCACTGCTCGCAGAAGCGAGGAGGCTCGAGCCCCATCGACGCCGCAGTCGGCGTCGGATCGTCGACGCCGTCGACGATCCGACGCCCGGTGAACGGGTTGTACCGCTCCTCGGTCACCGGAGTGCTCACAGAGTGTCGTTCAGTGCTTTGATCGGCATCTGCAGATCCACCAACAAATCCAGATCCTTCTCGGCGGGACGTCCGAGGGTCGTCAGATAGTTGCCGACGATCACGGCGTTGATTCCGCCGAGGATGCCCTGCTTGGCACCCAGGTCGCCGAGAGTGATCTCGCGTCCACCTGCGAAGCGCAAGATCGTGCGAGGCAGCGCGAGACGGAAAGCGGCCACGGACTTGAGCGCCTCGCTGGCGGGCAGCACGTCCAGATCACCGAACGGCGTACCCGGACGCGGGTTGAGGAAGTTGAGCGGGACCTCGTCCGGCTCCAGTTCAGCCAGGTTGGCCGCGAATTCTGCGCGCTGCTCCAGCGATTCACCCATGCCGAGGATTCCGCCGCAGCACACTTCCATGCCTGCTTCACGAACCATCCGAAGCGTGTTCCACCGCTCTTCCCACGAGTGCGTGGTCACGACGTTCGGGAAATGCGACTTCGAAGTTTCCAAGTTGTGGTTGTACCGGTGCACACCCATGGCGGCCAGTTGGTCGACCTGCTCCTGGGTGAGCATGCCGAGCGAGCAGGCGATCTGGATGTCGACCTCGTTGCGGATCGCCTCGATGCCTGCGGCAACCTGAGCGAGCAACCGGGCGTCGGGTCCGCGGACGGCGGCCACGATGCAGAACTCGGTAGCGCCCGACTTCGCAGTCTGCTTGGCAGCTTCCACCAAGCTCGGGATGTCCAACCACGCCGCGCGAACCGGCGACTGGAAGAGTCCGGACTGCGAGCAGAAATGGCAGTCCTCAGGGCAGCCGCCCGTCTTCAGGCTGATGATGCCCTCGACCTCGACCTCCGGTCCACACCACTTCATACGCACATCGTGGGCGAGAGCCAGCAGGTCTTCGAGCCTGTCGTCGTCGAGTCGGAGTACGTCGAGCACCTGGCTTTCGGTCAGGCCAACTCCTCTTTCGAGAACTTGCTCGCGCGCCTGGTCGAGGATGTCGACCGTCGCAGGGGCCGTGCTAATCGGGGGCGGGGTCACAGACGTCTCCTTCGAAACCAGCAAAATTGAACACCGTACAAGTTGAACGGTGTTCACGTTAGAGACGTGGTGGAATACTGTCAAAGGCGGGTCCGATCGACATTCGATCGAAAGCGCTCCACAGCGGGACGAAACGAGGGGAACAACAAGTGCAGTTGCGACGCGGCGACGTGCTGGACGGCGCCATGGCGATACTCGACGAGTTCGGACTTGCCGACCTCACGATGCGCAGGCTCGCAACCTCACTAGGTGTCCAACCCGGCGCCCTGTACTGGCACTTCCCGAACAAACAGACCTTGCTGGGCGCGGTTGTCGACAAGATCCTCGAAGACCTCAACGCCCCCGTCGACGCAGACACGTGGCAAGAAGCGTATTCCGAACTGGCACACAGACTTCGGTCTGCCCTACTGGCGCACCGCGACGGCGCCGAGTTGGTCAGCGCCACCTTCGCCTCGCGGATGACAAGCAGCAAGGTGCGCGAGCATTTCGTACATGCCGGGCAAGAATCCGGTCTCTCACGCGAGCACGCCCAACTCGCGGCGTATGCCCTGCTGTATTACGTACTCGGCCATACCGTGGACGAGCAGTCCCGAGCGCAGATGGAAGAGATGGGGGCACTCACCCGGGCTCCCATCTCCCCCGACTCCCCCGAGGTCATCGGCGGCGGTTCCGACGAGGACCTCCTCGACGGCGATCCGACAGTGCGCTTCCAGTTCGGCCTGGACCTGTTCATCGACGGCATTCGCACTCGCCTGAATTCGATCCCCGATTCAACGCCCATCGAATCGGCTCTACGACACTCCTGACAGTCGGAGTACTGCAGTAGTGCCGGCCGCGACAATCACCACGACCACCAACGGCGCCTTGAACCAGGCGCAGATGCCTCCGGCCACCACGCCGAGCATCCGCGCCGGCCCCGCAACGTCATGCCCGGTGAAGACCGTCGATGTCACAACCACTGCGAGCAGCAGCACCACGACAGCACGATCGAGGGTTTTCTCGGCGAAGCCGGAGAGCTTCACCCGAGCGCGGAGCAGAACGCCACTTGCCCGCAAAGCGTAAGAACCGCAAGCGAACACGACGATACCGATCCAGACCGACGCGGTATTCATCGAACCTTCTCCCGGAACGGTATCGTCACCGCGATACTCAGCAGCGCAACGAGCGGAGCGGTACCGGGCGGCAGGAACGGCGACGTGGCCACCGCGACTGCTGCACCGATCAGGGCGGCAAGCAGCGTCACCTTCTCCTTCAGCGCAGGAAAGACAAGGGCCAGAATGACAACCGGAAACGCGGCATCCAATCCCAACGCGCCGGGGTCTCGGACGACGCTGCCGAGCAGCCCGCCCAGGAGAGCTCCGATCGGCCACGACACCGCGATCCCGATTCCACAGAACCAAAAAGCCGCACGCTTGCGCTCCACCGATTCCTGCGCCATGGCGACCGCGACGCTTTCGTCGTTGACCAGGTGCGCGCCGACCAACTTGCGCCAGCCCGAGCCCCTGCGCCAGCCTGAATCTTTGTAGCGATCCCTGCCGAGGAATGATCCTGCCGACATCCCATAGGCGAAGTTACGGGAGTTGATCAACAAGCCCGCCACAACAGCAGCGGTGGCACTGCCTCCGGCTGCGATGATTCCGATGAACAAGAACTCCGAAGACGCTCCCAGAACGAGTACAGCCAACGCCAAAAGCTGCCACAACGAGAATCCAGCCGATCCTGCCGTCACACCGTAGGACACACCGACGATGGCCACGGAGAGACAGATCAGCACGCTCACCCGAACCGTGTCTCGATCAACTGTTCGCCATAAAGAACGCATGTATTCTATGTTGAACGAAGTGACACCGTTCGTCAAGTAGAACGATCGATCGGAGAATCGAACGATGCCCAGTAATGAAACGGATACAGCGGAGACTCCTCAGAAACTGGTCGCCGTCGCACTCAAACGCGAACGTGCCCGAGCAGGCTTGAGCCTTTCGGAGGTCGCCCGGCGCGCCGATATCGCCAAGTCCACACTCTCCCAACTCGAATCCGGACTCGGAAATCCGAGCCTCGAAACTCTGTGGGCACTCGGAAACGCATTGGGCGTGCCGTTCTCACAACTCGTCGACTCTCAGGCACAGACCGTTCAGTTGATTCGAGCCGGAGAAGGTCCCGCGATTGCGTCGGCAAACGCGTCGTACATCGCGACACTCTTGGCGCCGAGCCCACCGAACGCACGACGCGATCTGTATCGGATAGTCGCCGAACCGGGCGAGCCGCGTATTTCGACTCCGCATGCACGCGGCACCACCGAACACGTCGTGATCGGCACCGGACGGGCGCAGGTCGGGCCCACTGCAAATCCGATCGAACTCGGACCGGGCGACTATCTTGCTTATCCCGGCGACGAGGAGCACATCTTTCGGGCGCTCGAACCAGGGACGACAGCGATCTTGGTATCGGAACACACCTGAGCCGCGATGAGTTTCGCCGCTGCGGGAAGTCTGTATCTGGGAGGTGATGTGGCCAGAGCCTCGATTGCCGACGACAGTAACGACCGACAGCAGGAGGACCCATGTCCGGATCCAGCATCAGCAGCATTTTGCTCTCGAGCACCGACCCCGAACGCTTGCGCGACTGGTACGCCGAGGCGTTCGCCCCGAAGGTCGACCGGACTCCCGGCGAACCCGGCTACGACGTGCTCGACTTCAACGGTTTCTACGTGATGCTCGACAGACGCGACGACGTCGGCGAGACCAACCCCCAGCCGGGTCGCATGTTCCTCAACGTCGAAACCGACGACGCCCGGTCGATCGCACAGCGCATCGATGCACTCGGCGGAAACTGGCACGCTCCACTCGAAGACCGCGGGGGCAGTTTGTTCGCCACTGCGATCGACCCCGACGGAAACTACGTTCAGATCATCGAGTTCAGCGAGGAAGCCAGGGCCGAGATGGAATCCGGAATGACGGATTCCCAAACCACCTAGTCCGGCAACCGCTGGGAACGGAGATAGTCATGCTTACAGACACGAAAGCATTCAGCGGATTTTCGGTGACAGACATCGACTCTGCAAAGAAGTTCTACGGCGAAACACTCGGGTTGAAGGTAACCGACGAAGACATGGGACTGATTCGCCTATATCTTGCCGGCGGAACCGAGATCCTCGTTTATCCGAAGCCGAATCACGAAGCGGCGACCTACACGATTCTCAACTTCGTCGTCGACGACATCGACACAACCGTCGACCAACTGACCGCACGTGGCGTGGAGTTTCTCAAATACGACGGATTCCCCCAGGATGCGCGAGGCATCATGCGTGGCAACGGCCCCGACATCGCGTGGTTCACCGATCCCGCCGGCAATATTCTGTCGGTGATCAAGGAGTCCTGACGCGCTTAACCGCTGAACAGCTGCGACTGCCGCTGTTCAGCGGTGTCGGTGTTGGAGCGTTCTGCTGCCGCAGTTTCACGCTCGGCAGCCAGTTGCTCGGCGCTTTTTGCGTCGACAACGGGCTCCGACGCGCTGAGGTCGGAAAACAAGCCACTGCTCGATTCGTTCACATGCCACCCTTTTGCCTGGTCATCGTTGCCGCGCGCAGATAAACCTGCGTTAGAGATCGGTCGATGGCTACTCAATTACTGCCGCCCGTACGGCGCCGACAAGACGCCGATGACTCAGCAGTTCTTCACCCAGTGTTGCACGCCTGTGTTTTCCACGAGAAATTCGGTCCAGACGGGTTGTCATCGCCCGCACGGCGGAGCAATGTGAAAGATGAGCGCGGAGCAGGTCGGCAGCACTTTCGTCGGACACCTGGCCCCTCAATTCACCGCACAATTTTTGGAGGAATCATGTTGGGAATTGCTTTGGGCCTCGGCAGCGCCGCTGTCGGAATCGGCCTCGGACTGCTCGGCGCAGGAGCGGGAATTCTGCTGAGCGACAAGACCGTCAAAACCGCACGACGTGAACTCACCGCCTGACGAGGGCGAGCGCACTGAATTTTTGGGCACTCGGGTCGGTATTCGGGTGAACGCCGCGATGCGACACCCCGCGCAGTGGGTGTTCGCACGGGCCGCGCATCGACGTGGCGTGCATACCGGCGTAGATGTTCCGACGAGCGCGCAGGACGTGCTCGACCGGTTGACGGCACTCCGAATAAGTACGTGGAGTTACGGATTCGACCACAAGTCGGTCCGTCACCTGGGTCCGATGGCGCAAGACTTTGCGGCGATTTTCGGCTTGGGATCCAACGCCCGCCGGATCTCCGCCGTCGACGCGAACGGCGTCTGCATGGCGAGCATCCAAGCGTTGAACCGCAAGATCAGTGCCCTCGAGACAGAAGTCAGCGCGCTCGAGAAGGACGTGAACAGACTGAGACGGGAAACGGGAGACACGAGCACGACTCGGAATGCATTGGAAACAAACAACAATCACATATCCACACCGCTCGACGAATTCGGTGGATCCACCGGTCTGTAGTTTGTTCGGTGTGACCGCCCCTGATTCAGACTCCGACTCAGCGCCCAACGTGATTGCCGCGCTGTTCGACGTGACGTCCGATTCAGTCGGCGACGAACATGTCGAACAGGTACTTGCCGAATTCGGCTTTGGCGCAACGGAGGTCGCGGAGACCGCGGCCCTCATCCGGGCCAGTCGGTCGGAATTTCGGCGACTTCGCCGTCGCGAGAACGAATTGGCGGTTCTCTATTCGAGTGCACGTGAGCTCGCGCAGGTTCGCGACGTGGACACACTGCTGCAGAGGCTGGTCAACCGCGCACACGACATCATGGGCACCGACGTCACGTACCTGTCCGAGTTCGACGTGATCACTCGTGACCTGAATGTTCGAAAGACGGCCGGCGCGGTCTCGCCGGAACTCCAGCATCTGCAAGTTCCTGCCGGCGCGGGACTGGTCAGCGCGATTGCCGAATCTCGAGCAGCCCAATGGGTTCAGAACTACAGCGACTACACGCAGTCGCGCCATGACGAAGTGGTCGATGCCGCGATCGTCGCCGAGGGTCTGGTGGCGATTCTCGGCGTGCCGATGCTCTCCGACGGCCAGATCCTCGGAGTCCTGTTTGCCGCCGACCGCCGGGAACGACGATTTACCGCAGATCAGATCGCCCTGCTCTCTGCGCTGGCTGATCACGCCTCGGTAGTCCTGCAAACCGCACGGGCGCTGGACCGCGCCGAGGAATCCGCCGCCGAGACCGGGCGAGCACTCGACGAGCTGCGCGAGCACGTGTCCGCGCGGGACAAATCGAACATCGTCCACCAGGATCTGATCCACGCCGTTCTCCGCGGCGGTGGCTACGCCCAGGTTGCACGAACCCTCAGCAGCGCACTCGAACGCAGCACCGTCGTCGTCGACAATGAGCTACGCCCTCTCGTCACATCGTCGGGTGAGCAGATCACGACGGTGCCGTTGTCGCTACCTCGCGCCGTGTCCGATGCCATCGACCAGAGTCGCCGCAGTGGCCGATGCACGTTTGTCGCCGATAACAGCGAGACCGTGATCCAACTCGTCAGCGCCGTCACCGCCGGAGAATCGTTCCTCGGGGCCATCTTGCTGAATCGTTCGGACGCGCCGATCGGCCCCGTCGAACTCCGGACCGTGGAACGGGCAGCTCAGGTCACTGCCATCCTCGTGTTGCAACACTCGGCGGCGGCAGCAGCGGACCGGCGTGCACGTGACGAACTGGTCGCCGACTTGCTGAGCACTGCGCCCGAGCGCAGGCGCGATCTCGAACGTAGGACCCGAAACCTCGGCATCTCCCTCGGCGAACTGGACACCGTCCTCGTGGTGTCGGTCGCTCCGGAACTCCGCACCGCCGCGCTCCGCGCAATCGGGCAGTCTCTGCCGGTAGCGGGGTTGGCGGCGCAGCATGCCGGATTGATCGCGGTGGTCTCGCGCTCGGGAAACCCGGCAGCCGCGGCGACGGTCATTCACCGTCAGATCACCGGTTCGGTAGGACCGCACGCAGTAGTCATTGCGCCGGCGACGGCGGAACGCCCCGAAGAGCTCCCGGCGCGCTTCACCTCGGCGCTGCGCACGGCCCGCCTACTCACGGCATTGGGCAAGACCGACGGCGCGGTCACGACGGCGTCATATCTGCCGTACACCGTTCTGTTCGGCGAAAATCCGGAATCACTTCATCAGTTCATCGACGAAGTAATCGGCCCGGTACTCGCGTACGACCGCGACAAGGACACCGATCTCACCGCGACCCTTCGTGCCCTGGTACGCAACGACGGGAGCCCGACCAAGGCTGCCCGCGCACTCAACTATCACCCCAACACCGTCGTTCAGCGTCTCGACCGCATCCGTACGCTCCTCGGTCAATCGTGGCGGGAAAACGAGAACTTTTTCCGGGTGTCCATGGCGACGAGGCTCGACGAACTTCGGGACGTGGGAACCGAAGAGGCCGGAAGCGGCATCAACGACAGCGCCGATGGTGCATGACACTACAATTTCGACCGATCGATGTGTTGTGAGCACGTGGCCTGGCAAGCATCGACCTCCCTACTGTGAAGCGGAGCACAGAAACACTTCAGGAGGACGACCCCACGTGTCTATGAACAACCGGTCCATCAACAGCCGCATCGCCGATTTCCGGTCCTACGACGTCGCCGCACGACGCGCCGAGATCGTCCGCCAGACCGACCTGACCGAGGCAGACATCGCGGTCTACGACGCCGCCGACGGCCTCACCATCGATCAGGCCGATCGCATGGTCGAGAACGTCCTCGGCGTCATCGGCATCCCGGTCGGCGTGGCCACCAACTTCACGATCAACGGCACGGACTACCTGATCCCGCTCGCCACCGAGGAGCCGTCGGTAGTCGCCGCCGCAAGCAACGCTGCTCGCATCGCACGCGGACTCGGCGGCTTTCACGTCTCGAGTACCCCGCCGATCATGCAGGCCCAGATACAACTCGTCGACGTCGTGGATCCGGCAGCCGCCCGTATCCGACTCCTCGAGGCACGTGAAGAAATCATTGCACTCGCCAACGAACAGGACCCGAAACTGGTCAGCGTCGGCGGTGGCGTGAAGGACGTTTCGGTACGCATCGTTTCTTCGGACAAGGCCACCTACGTCGTCCTTCACCTTCACGTCGACGTACGAGATGCCATGGGCGCCAACGCCGTCAACACGATGGCCGAGGCAATCGCGGATCGAGTAGCCGAGATCGGCGGCGGGCACGTCGTTCTTCGCATTCTCACCAACAAGGCAGATCTGCGGCTGACGCGCGTTCGTGCCGTGTTCGACGCCGAATTGATCGGCGGTGCAGAGGTAGTGGACAACCTGATCCATGCCGCACGCTTGGCGGAGCTGGATCCCTACCGCGCCGCGACACACAACAAGGGCATCATGAACGGCATCAGCGCCGTGGTGTTGGCAACCGGAAACGACACGCGCGCAGTCGAAGCCGGGTGCCATTCCCATGCAGTCAACGCCGACGGGATCTACTCGTCGCTCTCGCATTTCGAGAAGAATGCCGACGGCAACATCGTCGGCACCCTCGAGCTACCCATGCCGGTCGGCCTCGTCGGCGGCGCCACCAAGGTGCACCCGGTAGCGCAGGCCGCAATCAAGATGCTCGGCGTCGAGAGCGCCGAAGAACTCGCCGGCATCATTCTGGCAGTCGGCCTGGCGCAGAACCTGGCTGCTGTCCGCGTTCTGGCCAGTGAGGGTGTCCAGCGCGGACACATGGGGCTGCACGCCCGCAACATCGCTGCCACCGCCGGAGCGCAGAAGAGCGAGATCGACGCCGTGGTTGCACGCCTGATCGCGGACAAGAGCATTCGCGTCGAGCATGCCGAGAAGGTTCTCGCCGAGATCCGCGGCGGAAACTGACGACAATGACCGAAACAGTTGCAGGATCACCGGTGCGGAAGCCGGCGCCTCATCGAGTGCCGGCGCCGGGGCTGCCGACCTCGGTCCGGATCTACGAAGTCGGGCCACGCGACGGACTTCAAGCGGAAACAGCGGTGATCCCGACCGAGACGAAAGCCCAGTTCATCGAACGCCTGGTCGCGGCCGGCTCCCGCACTGTCGAATTGACGAGTTTCGTCTCACCTCGATGGATCCCGCAACTTGCGGACGCGGAAGAATTGATGGGTCGGCTGCACCTGCCGGACTCGGTACGTACGGTCGTTCTTGTCCCGAACCGCAAGGGTCTCGAGCGGGCCGTCGCCGCCGGAGCAAGCGAGGTTGCAGTATTCGTCAGCGCCACAAAGGAATTCGCGAAACGCAACCTCAATTCCACGGTGGACGGCGCGATCGCCGCGGCTGCCGAGGTCACTACGGCCGCCCGAGCCCTGGGACTTCCCGTCCGCGGCTACATCTCCATGTGCTTCGGCGACCCCTGGGAAGGCTCCGTGCCCGTCGAGCGTGTCGCCGACATCGCAAAGACCCTGATCGACAGCGGTGTCACGTCACTCTCACTCGGCGACACCATCGGCGTCGGCACACCTGGCCATGTGCTCGCTTTGCTCGGCGCCCTCCGAGAACGTGGCATCCCCACATCGCAGATCGCCATGCACTTTCACGACACCTACGGCCAGGCGCTGTCGAACGTCTATGCGTCGTTGACCGCTGGGGTATCCGAATTCGACAGTTCCGCAGGTGGTCTCGGACGGTGCCCATATGCCAAGGGCGCGACCGGAAATCTCGCGACCGAGGATCTGGTGTGGATGCTCCACGGCCTCGGGATCGACACCGGCATCGACCTGGATTCGCTCACCGATACAAGCATCTGGATGGCCGAACAGATCGGGCACTCGAGCCCGTCCCGAGTTGTCACCGCCCTCCGCGCAGCACGCACCTGACACCCGCAACGCAAGCCCTCATCTCGCAAGCCCCTCCCTGTACGACCCCGCCATGCATGACACTGGAGAAGACTGATGTCACCACCGCAGCCGGCAACGACGCCGACCACCACAACCGAGCCGACCGAGCAGCAGACATACCTCGAGGTCTGGGGTGACACCGTCAACGGTCGACACCTCGCGATCTCCGTTGCAGTCGGCAGTGTCGTCGGCGCCTCGGCCCTTCTCGCGGCCCAGGCACTGTTCGAACGGGTCGTCAGCGAACCGTCGTTGGCCCAGGCGTACAGCCTGCTGGTCGGCATCGCGGCCTGCCTGCTCGCCGGCGTGGTCTGCGGAATCTTCATCAAGCCGAAGCGGATAGTCGCCTTGGCCGCCGCCGACGCGGAGTCGATCGACGGTGTCATCACGACGATGAGTGAACAGCGCCAGGGTCTGGGCACTCTCGCCGACATTCCGGAGCAGAGCCGACAGGAACTTCGCGAGCTGGGTCTGTACGATCACTTCGCCGCTGCCGAGGCCGAGCACGCACGGGTCTCGAACACACCGAAGGACGGTGGGCGCGCATGAGTTCGGTTCTGACCAACGAAATTCTGATTGCCGTTCTCTTCGGCATCATCGGTGCGGTCGCGTTCACGTTCATCGGATTGATCTCCGGCACGGACGAGACCGCCACGATCGCACCGCTGACTCTGCTCGTGATTCTGCTCGGCGCTCCCCCGGCGGCGGTCTTCACGTTCTTCCTCTCCGGTGCGATCGCCAAACACATGACGCACGCGGTGCCGACGATGCTGCTGGGCATTCCCGGCGACACGATGGCGATTCCACTCTTGCCGGAAGCGCAGATGATGCGCTCACTCGGCATCCCGCACATCGCACTCCGCAAGGCGATCTCGGGAGCAGTGATCTCGGCGTTCGTCGCTGTGCCGGTTGCCGTTTTGTTCGCGACCATCCTCGCGCCGTTCGCGGACACCGTTCAGTCGATAGCACCGTGGCTGTTCCTGGTCGCCGCCATCGGCATCGCCTACGCCTCACCAGGCCGCTGGGCCGGGGTTGTCGCCCTCGTTCCCTTCGTCATCTTGATCCTCGGCGCCCGCGCGTTGACGTCGAATTACGATGTGTCGCTGAACATCAGCTACTTCCTTGCGATCGCAGTCGGGCCGCTGATCGCGGACCTCGCATTGACCTTGGGCCCGTCGAGCCGTAAGGACATGGAACGCAGTGAACCCAAAACCGTTGCATTGGCCCCGGACATCAAAGGATGGAAGGGATACTTCCCCAATCCTCTGAAGGTCCTCGATCGCAAGCAGATCGGTTACACCGCCGCCGCTTCCACGGTGTCGAGCGCAACCTTCGTCTTCAGCCCGGTCGCCATGACTGTTCTGATGGGTGAGCTGGTAGGTGCGCGGATCAAGAACGGCTATCACCGACTGACCACAATGGTCTCGGCGAAGAACGGTACGACGGAATCCACCTACATCGCGGAAACCCTCATCCCACTCGTCGCTTTCGGCCTTCCGCTCAGCCCGCTCGCGGCAGGCCCCGCAGCCCCTCTGTTCAACGCTCCACCGGTGTTCGAGACCAATCAGGAAACCGGAGTGATCAACAATCTCTCCACGTACCTGACGCAGTGGGAGTTCCTGCTCTACGGACTGCTCGCAGTGGTCACGGCGACGGTCATCGCATACCCGTTTGCCATGAACTACGCGTACCGCGCTGCGTCAGCGGTGGTCAAGCACATCAGTCACGAAGCTGTGATCGCGGTGTTCACGGGACTGGTCGTGGTCATCAGCATCTGGGAGGGCGGCATCCTCGGGCTTCTGATCACCGTGACGGTCGGCCTGGTCGGTGGTCTTCTCGGGCGCCTGTTCAAGATTCACGGCGGAGTTCTTTTCATGGGTTACTACGTAGCGCTGTTCAGTGTTCCTGCCCTGATCAATCTGTTCTGAATCGGTCGACTCCACCACCACGTACGGACCCGCAACAAACTGCGGGTCCGCACGTATTTCTTCAGCTACCGACCGTGAGCGCCACGGTTCGATTGCGGTCCAACTTCTTCGCTCGATACAACGCCTCGTCAGCGCAATCGACCAATTGCGTCAGGGCTGCGTCGCCGTGGGGTGAACACGCGACACCGATGCTGACCGTCGGCCCGAAGTCGCCCAATACTGCCGACGAATTCTCCGCTTGCGCGCGTCGAATCATCTCGGCTGTTTCGGTCGCACCCTCGAGATCGACGCCGGCCATCAGTACGACGAACTCCTCGCCGCCCAATCGGGCGAAGAGATGCTTGTCATCGAGGTGCCGCCGCACCTGATCGGCAAAACTCACCAACGCCGTATCGCCGGCACGATGACCGAGGTTGTCGTTCACCATCTTGAAGTGATCCAGATCCATCATCAGGACGCTGACCGGACGTCCAGAGTGGCGACGCGGATCGGTCGCACCCGTCACGCTGCCGCCTCGCCGCAAGAATTCGTCCCGGCGCAACGCACCGGTGAGATCGTCGTGGGTGACGGCCTGGGTGAGTGCCTCGAGGGCGCGGCGACGCTCGAGGATCACACAGGCCACCGCGATCGGCGCTACCGCCAGCAGCGACAATCCGATCTGGACCGACGCGCTGACCGGCGAGACGCCCTCGCTGGACAATCCGAGATGGCCGTCGGCCGTCAGTACCAACGTCCAGGCAGTTGACACAGCGGTGAGCACCGACGTGACAAATACATTGGTGAGCAAGGCTGCAGTCACCAGCGCCGGCATGGCAAACGCGATCGCTCCGGCACCGCCTATCACCCACTCCAAGATGATGCAGACGGCCAGCAGCGCCGTCGGAACGAATGATCGACGCACAAGCGTGGCAACAGCTTTCGGTTCTCGATCCACTCGTCGAAGCGAAGGGAATGTCAGCACCAAGGGGACGATGGTCATGTAGTTGACGAACTCACTCGAGAACCAGAGCAACCAGCCGTCCCACCACTGCCCGCCGAACAGCACGCGGTTCGCGATACCGCCCACGAGCGCCGCCATCGACGCGGCGGCGACAGTCATCGACACGAGATAGCCGACGGACTGAATACTGGTCAGTCGACGGTCCTCACTGTCGACCCAGCGAAAGGCGTAGAAGCCGCTCGCAACCCCGACGATGTTGGCCGCGTTGAGCCACACCGTGGAGTCCCATGCCCCACCGGTGATCAGGTCGGCTCCGACATAACCGACTACGACGCAGATCCAGGTGAGCAGTGTGGCGGAACGCGGCGACCGAAAGAGGATCCCGAGTAGCAGCGCGTTCGCCGGCCAGAAGACTGCAAGCGTGCCCGGCAGACGGCTCAGAATTCCGACCAGGCACGAGACGAAGACGACTACGCCGATAAGCAGTGCGCGACGTACGGCCGATGACGACAACGACTTTTCGACCGTGCTCACCACCTACATTCGACTGACCTACTCACAATTCGACAACCACTGTCGGTGACCAAGGCGCCCCGGATGCAGGGTCGCCGCAAGACACCCGTCGAAATATACCGACCGGAATCGTACGCGAGGGACGTCGAAACCCAAGGCGCCCCACTGTGCCTTGGCTATCGATGCGGACAAATCGGATGTTACGTCGTCATTTGGTCAAATGAAGTTCACCGAGCGTGATCGAAGCGGTGCGAGCAAACTCTCGGACACTCGCGCCTCCACTTCCGGCAGGCATTACCCCGAGAAGGGGAACACCGCTGACCGAAACCAGATCCTCGCGATTGCATCTCTCGGCGAGGTCCGGTTCCTGCGGCCACGAACCGATCACCAACCCGGCGCAGTCCACGCCGGATGCACGTAGGGCTTCCACGGTCAGTGCGGTGTGATTGAGCGTGCCCAGGCCGGACGCAACCACCAGCACCACTGGCACCGCCAGAGCCGCGGCAAGATCGCGAGCGGTGAACCCGTCGACGCCCAAGCGGACCAGCAAGCCGCCGGCGCCTTCGATCAGGGTCAAGTCGTGGGTGGTGTCCAGGTCGCGAGCAACTCGGACTACTTCGTCGAGCGCCAACAACGGCAGACCACTTCGACGGGCAGCAGTATCCGGCGCCAAAGGTTCGGGATACCGCGCCAACTCGACCAGCGTCACGCCGCCGCCGGTCAGACGCTCGATCTCGGCCAGATCACCCGCACCGTCCACGTCGACGCCGGTCTGGGCCGGTTTGAGCACCGCAACCGACTTTCCCGACTGCAGGGCGAGCGATGCCAGTGCTGCCGTCACCACTGTTTTTCCGACGTCGGTCGATGTGCCGGTCACCAGGAGAATACTCATGCGCGAGCACCTGCCAATACCTCGCGAAGTACGAGTGAGATCTGCTCCATCTCGGAAGGAGACAGCGTCGCTCGTGCAGTCAGACGCAGCCGTGACGTTCCTTCCGGAACCGACGGCGGGCGGAAGCAACCGACATGCAACCCCTGATCCCGGCACGCGGACGCGGCATCGAACGCCCGCTGCGGATCACCGAGAACGACTGAGACGACAGCAGATTCAGGCGACGGAGCACCGGTGACGTCCGCCAACTCGGATGCCCGGGCCAGGACGTCGAGCGCTCGCGTCGGCTCACGCTGGAGTACGGCGAGTGCAGCCCTGGCCGCGCCTACGGCGGCCGGTGCGAGACCGGTGTCGAAGATGAACGTTCTTGCCGCGTCGATGAGATGCGCGCGGATCTTGTTGTCACCGAGCACAACTCCACCCTGGCTGGCGAGCGACTTGGACAGTGTTGCCGTCACGACGACGTCGGGTTCACCGGCCAGGCCCGACTCGTGGACGAGTCCACGTCCACCGGTACCGCGCACACCGATGCCATGCGCCTCGTCGACCAACAGGATCGCCCCGTACTCGCGGCACGCCTGATGCATCTGCCGCAGTGGCGCAAGGTCTCCGTCGGCGCTGAAGACCGAATCGGTGACGACCAGTGCTCGCTCTTCCACTCTGCTGCGCAACGTGTCGGCGAGAAAGCCCATGTCCGAATGCGGAGCCACGGCAACCCGAGCACGTGACAGGCGGCAGGCATCCACCAGCGAGGCATGCGATCCCGCATCGGAGACGATCAACGACCCTGGACCCGAGAGCGCCGTCACCGCGCCGAGATTGGCTGTGTAACCGGAGGAGAAGACAAGTCCGGAGTCCGCCCCGACGAACTCGGCCAGTTCGACTTCGAGCAGTTCGTGTTCGGTGGTGGTGCCGGTGACCAGACGCGAGCCCGTGGCGCCCGCGCCCCAACGGCGCAGAGCCGCCGCGGCACCCTCGATCACATCGGGGTGCCGCACGAGTCCGAGATAATCGTTCGACGCCAGGTCGATCAACGGGGAGTCGACCGTGCGAGGACGGAGTTCGCGGCGCAGTCCAGCGGCCCTACGGTCCGCTTCGACGGCAGTGAGCCAATTCAGCGAGGTGTTCACTTTTCCGACCATACTTGAACACCGTTCAACTCAATGGTTAGGGTGCATCCGTGCTCACAACCGGACTTGATCCCCATGACGTCTCCGCCATCGATGCCGATGTCCTCTGGCATCCGTACGGATCGTTTCCCGCGTCGACTCGTCCGCTGATCGTCGACTCTGCGCAGGGGGCTACCCTGACGCTCTCCGACGGCCGCCGATTGGTCGACGGGATGAGCTCGTGGTGGGCCGCCATTCACGGCTACCGCAATCCCGTGCTCGACACCGCCGCCGCACGGCAGCTCGGCAAAATGAGCCATGTCATGTTCGGCGGACTGACGCACGAACCCGCCGCTCGCCTCGGGCGACTGCTCGTCGACATCACACCACCTCACCTCGACAAGGTGTTCCTCTCCGACTCCGGTTCGGTGGCCGTCGAAGTCGCAGTGAAGATGTGCCTGCAGTACTGGCGGAGCCTCGGAAAGCCGTCGAAGAATCGTTTGATGACCTGGCGCGGCGGATACCACGGTGACACCTTCACCCCCATGAGCGTCTGCGATCCCGACGGCGGCATGCATTCTCTCTGGACCGACGTCCTGCGCCCTCAGGTCTTCGCGCAAGCTCCCCCGGCGGGCTATCTCCCCGAATACGTGCAGGAGTTGGAATCGCTCTTGGCCGAGCATCACGAGCACCTCGCAGCGGTGATCGTGGAACCAGTGGTCCAAGGTGCCGGCGGAATGCGTTTCCACGATCCCGCGTACCTGATCGACCTGCGTAACCTCTGCGACAAGTACCAAGTCCTCCTGGTCTTCGACGAAATCGCGACCGGATTCGGACGCACCGGAGAATTGTTCGCCGCCGATCACGCCGGCGTCAGTCCCGATGTCACGTGCGTCGGCAAGGCACTGACCGGCGGGTACATGAGTCTGGCGGCAACGCTGTGCACCACGGAGATCGCGGAGACCATCACTGCCGGTGAGGGCGGCGGGCTGATGCACGGCCCCACCTTCATGGGCAATCCACTCGCGTGCGCCGTCGCGGTGGCGTCGACCGAACTTCTGCTTGCGATGGACTGGCGGCGTGACGTCGCAACCCTCGAACGTGGCCTCGCTCGAGGCCTCGCCGAAGCCGTCACAATTCCCGGGGTCGTCGACGTCCGCGTCAAAGGCGGAATCGGAGTGATCGAACTCGAACAGCCGGTCGACATGCAGAGCGCGACCGATGCAGCCGTCGACGCCGGCGTCTGGCTCCGGCCGTTCCGCAACCTCGTATACGCGATGCCTCCGTACCTGTGTTCGGAGGCAGAGGTGGAACAGATCACAGCCGGAATGCTTGCAACCGCCCGCAGCCAGGCGAAACGGTGATCGGCACCGTAGACAGTCGACGAGATTCGATCGGCTGCACCCGATAGGGTCTGATTCATGGATCAACCGCCGAGCGAGACCTCAGCCACTCCCATCCCGGTATGGCCTGGCAGTGCGTACCCACTCGGTGCCACCTACGACGGCGCGGGGACCAATTTCTCGCTCTTCTCCGAGGTCGCCGAGGCCGTCGAACTGTGCCTGATCGCCAAGGACGGAACCGAAACCCGCATTCGGATGGACGAGGTCGACGGTTACGTCTGGCATGCGTACCTTCCGTCGGTATCCCCCGGCCAGCGATACGGCTACCGCGTACACGGGCCGTACGATCCGGCTGCAGGTCTGCGATGCGATCCGAGCAAACTCCTGCTTGACCCGTACGGAAAAGCGTTCGACGGAGACTTCGACGGAGACCGTTCGCTGTTCTCGTACGACGTCGAATCGGCGGCGGACCCCGAACCTTCAGGAGACGACGAATCTCCCGCCGTGGGGCCGCAAGAGGCTACCGACGAAACGAGTTCGGAAGCCGAATCGGACGAGGTGGGCCTCGAAGACGACTCGCCCACGGGCGATCAGGAATCGGAAGAGATCCTCGAGCCCGAACCCTTCGAGCCGGAACCACTCGTCGACGAACCCGCCACCATCCCTTTCCCCCAACATGATTCGCTCGGCCATACGATGTCGACCGTCGTCATCAACCCGTTCTTCGATTGGGCGTCCGACCACTCGCCGAAGCGTCCTTATCACGAGACGGTCATCTACGAAGCGCACGTCAAGGGTATGACCGCGACGCACCCCGGAGTTCCGGAGGAATTGCGCGGCACGTACGCGGGGCTCGCTCATCCGGTGATCATCGAGCACCTCACCGATCTGGGTGTCACGGCGATCGAACTGATGCCGGTCCACCAGTTCATGCACGATCAGGTGCTTCTCGACCAAGGTCTGCGAAACTACTGGGGTTACAACACCTTCGGCTTTCTCGCTCCACACACCGACTACTCCTCGGCCACGAAACCCGATGCGGCCGTAGCGGAATTCAAAGCCATGGTGCGCAGCTTCCACCAGGCGGGTATCGAAGTGATCCTCGACGTGGTCTACAACCACACCGCCGAGGGCAATCACATGGGGCCGACCATCAGTTTCCGCGGAATCGACAATGCCGCCTACTACCGCCTGGTCGACGGCGACGAAGAGCACTACATGGACTACACCGGAACGGGCAACAGCCTCAACGCCCGTCATCCGCATACGCTGCAATTGATCATGGACTCTCTGCGGTACTGGGTCACGGAGATGCACGTCGACGGTTTCCGCTTCGACCTCGCCTCGACACTCGCCCGTGAACTGCACGACGTGGACCGCCTTTCGGCCTTCTTCGATCTCGTGCAACAGGATCCGATCGTCAGTCAGGTGAAGCTGATCGCCGAACCGTGGGACGTCGGCGAAGGCGGTTACCAGGTCGGCAACTTCCCCGGCCTGTGGACCGAATGGAACGGCAAATACCGCGACACCGTCCGCGACTACTGGCGTGGTGAGCCGGCAACGCTGGGGGAGTTCGCCTCCCGTCTCACCGGATCCTCTGATCTCTACGAGGCCACCGGACGTCGCCCCGGCGCGAGCATCAACTTCGTCATCGCTCACGACGGTTTCACCCTGCACGACCTCGTCTCGTACAACGAGAAGCACAACGAAGCCAACGGTGAGAACAACAACGACGGCGAATCGCACAACCGATCGTGGAACTGCGGAGTCGAAGGCCCCACCGACGACCCGGAAATCCTCGAACTGCGTGGACGTCAGAGCCGAAACATACTGGCTACGCTGATGCTCAGCCAGGGCACCCCGATGCTTGCTCACGGCGACGAGATGGGCCGAACTCAGCAGGGTAACAACAACGTTTACTGCCAGGATTCGGAACTGTCATGGATGGATTGGACTCTCGCGGAAACCAACGCCGACCTCGTCGAGTTCACCAAGCGCGCAATTGCCTTGCGCGCCAAGAACCCGGTCTTCCGGCGTCGTCGATTCTTCGAGGGGCGACCTATTCGAAGTGGCGATCAGAGTCGCGACATCGCCTGGCTCACGCCGTCTGGCGAAGAGATGACTCCGGCCGACTGGGACAGCGGTTTCGGCAAGTCGTTGGCTGTCTTTCTCAACGGTGACGCGATCCCGGAACCGAACTACCGTGGCGAGCGCGTCACCGGAGATTCGTTCCTTCTCTGCTTCAACGCCCACTACGAAGATCTCGAATTCTCCACCCCCAACGCGGACTACGCGTCGGAGTGGACCGTCGTACTGGACACCTCGGTCCCCACCGGTGAGAGCGATACCGTGATCAAAGCCGGAACAACATTGGATGTAAAAGCGCGAGCATTGACGGTACTTCGCAGAACCGCTTGAGGGAGACGTGCACATGGCCCCGATAACCAGCACCTACCGACTGCAGTTGCGACCGGATGCATTCACTCTTCGTGATGCGGCCGCACAGGTGGACTACTTCGAGGCCTTGGGGGTCTCACATCTCTATCTCTCCCCCATCCTCACTGCGACGTCCGGATCGACGCACGGCTACGACGTCACCGATCCGACAACCGTGTCCGAAGGACTTGGTGGCCGCGAGGCCCTGGTGGAGCTCTCGCGCGCCGTTCGATCACGTGGGATGGGCCTGATCGTCGATCTGGTCCCCAACCATGTCGGTGTCGCCAAACCTCGCGAAAATGCTTGGTGGTGGGACGTTCTCACGCACGGGCAGTCGTCGGAGTACGCGCATTTCTTCGACATCGATTGGGCCGAGGACAACGGAGCCAACGGCGCCGACGGCAAACTCTCACTCCCGGTACTGGGCAGCCCGGACGATCTCGACGCACTGACTGTCGAGAAAGATGGCGAGGAAACACTTCTCGCGTTCTACGAGCACCGCTTCCCCATCGCTGCCGGTACTGAATTCGGATCTCCACAGGAGGTGCACTCCAGGCAGTCGTACCGACTCGTACCGTGGAACGCCGGGATCGTCAATTACCGACGGTTCTTTGCCGTCAACGAACTCGCTGCGCTGCGCCAGGAGGACCCCCAAGTCTTTGAACTCTGCCATCGGCAGGTGAAGTCGTGGGTCGACGAAGGACTGATCGACGGCGTTCGCATCGATCATCCGGACGGACTCGCGAATCCGGCGGAATATCTCGGGCGCCTGCGAGAACTGATCGGACCAGATCAGTGGCTCGTGATCGAAAAGATCCTCGGCCATACGGAACCACTCGATCCGATGCTCCCGATCGACGGCACCACCGGATACGACGCCCTCAATCAGCTGGGCGGCATTTTCGTCGATCCCGCCGCCGAACTCGAATTGACCGAACTCTCGGCAGATCTGACCGGCGACGACGGGGACAGTACGTGGTTGCATCACACCGAACGTCAGTTCAAACGCGACACCGGGCGCGGTGACCTGGCACCGGAGGTTCGCAGGCTCGTACGTGCAATCCGACGCGAAACCGGAAGTCGTTGCAGTGAGACCGAACTGAACGACGCAGTTGTCGTCGCGATCGCTCGGATGCCGGTGTACCGATCCGACTACAGTCCCCTCGCCGGTTTGGCCGCTCGGATCGTCGGTGACATGCACGAATTGGCTCCCGGACATGAACCATCGTTCAACGTGTTGGCGCAATCCCTGGTGAACAGCGGTGAAGCCTCAGTTCGCTTCCAGCAGGTGTGTGGCGCTGTCATGGCCAAGTCCGTCGAAGATCGACTCTTCTATCGGACGGCGCGCCTGGTCTCACGTCAGGAAGTCGGCGGCAACCCGGCATCGCTTGCCGTCTCCGTCGCCGAATTCCATCTCCACAACGCGGACCGAGCGAAGCGGTGGCCGCGCGCGATGACGAGTCTGTCCACTCACGACACCAAACGCGGCGAGGACGTGCGGGCACGGATCGGTGTTGTGTCTCAGGTGCCGACGCTGTGGGCCCGGCTGATTCGCGAGTGGGAAGACGTGTGCCCCAGCCCTGATCCGCTTACCGGATTGTTCTTGTGGCAGAACATCATCGGTGTGTGGCCGGCGGACGGCCGCTCGGCAGCCTCGGTTCCAGAGCTGCGCGAGCGTTTGCACGCCTATGCGGAGAAAGCCGTCCGCGAGTCCGGCGCCAGAACTTCCTGGAACGATCCGGACGTCGACTTCGAGTCGGCAGTGCACCGCTGGATCGACGAGGTGATCGACGGCCCAGTCGGTGATTCGGTCAGCGAATTCGTCGGCAGGATCGCGCGTCACGGCTGGTCGGACTCTCTGGGCCAAAAGCTGCTCCAACTTCTCGGGCCCGGCGTTCCCGACGTCTACCAGGGCACTGAGCTGTGGGAGGACTCGTTGGTCGATCCGGACAACCGGCGGCTTGTCGACTACGGAACGAGGCGATCACTGCTCGATTCCGGCGCCGCGCCGATCGACGCAACAGGAACCGCAAAGTTGCACCTCGTTCGCACGGCACTGACACTGCGGCGGGAGAACCCCTCGTGGTTCGATCACGGTGAGTACCGGCCGGTCTTCGCTTCAGGTTCCGGATCCGGTCATCTGGTCGGCTTCTCGCGCGGCCCGGCAGGTGATCCGCCCATGGTCGTTGCTCTGGCGACGCGACATTCGCTCAGACTCTCGTCGCACGGTTGGAGAGATACGCGAGTGGACCTGCCAGATGGCGAATGGGTCGACGCACTGAGCGGACAACCCGTCTTGTCTTCGGATGCGCGGGACATCTTCGCTGCCGGGCCATGTGCCCTGTTGACCAGGGTGCGCTGAGCGGTTTCCGCTGACTGGGCATTCACCCCCGAAAAGAACTTCGTCGCGCTAACTTCCGAAGAGCAGATCATCACCACTAGTCGGAGGTTTGAGCATGGCCGCCAGTCGATTCACCGGAAAAGTTGCCTTCATCACCGGAGCCGCCCGTGGTCAGGGGCGCGCCGAAGCTGTCCGGCTGGCAGAAGAGGGCGCAGACATCATCGCCGTCGACGCGTGTGTTCAATTCGAATCCACCTCGTATGCCGGCGCCACCGACGACGACCTGGCCGAGACAGTCGAACTGGTCAAGGCCCTGGACCGTCGAATTGTCGCTACCAAGACCGACGTTCGCGACTTCTCTGCGCTGTCCGCGGCGCTCGCGGCCGGCATCGACGAATTGGGGCGACTTGACGTCGTCGTCGCGAACGCCGGAATCTGTTCTGCCAACATGTCCTGGGAAATCACGCCCGAGCAGTGGCAGGAAACGCTCGACGTCAACCTGACCGGCGTCTTCCACACCGCCAAGGCAGCGATCCCGCACCTGATCAAGCAAGGCACCGGTGGCTCGATCATCTTCACCAGCTCCGTCGCCGGCCTGCGCGGCCTCCCCTTCCTCGGCCATTACGTCGCGAGCAAACACGGCATCACCGGTCTGGCCAAGACGATGGCCTCGGAGTTGGGGCAGTACAACATTCGGGTCAACACCATCCACCCACACGGCGTGGAAACCGGAATGCAGATGACGGACATGCGGCCGCTCATCGACGCCAACGCCCACACACTCGGTCCGATCTTCATGCAGACCTTGCCCGACCCGGTCAGCCAGCCGGAGGACATCGCCGCCGCCGTCGCGTTCCTCGGTTCCGACGAGGCCCATCACATCACCGGCATCGCGATGCCGCTCGATCTGGGCACCCTGATCCGCTGATCGAATCTTCTCGAGTTTTTCCCGTCCTCGGGGAATATCGCTTCCCCGAGGACGGTTGCGCGAGACATGACCAAAACTGTTGTAGCGCAGACGTACGGCACGCCCGAGGTCCTGAAGCTGGTGGACGTCGATTTACCGGCACCGAAATCAGGTGAAGTCCTGGTCGACGTGAAGGCGATCGGCGTCAATCCCTTCGACTTCAAGCTCTACAGCGGCGCTTTCGGCACCGACCCCGAGAAACTTCCCATCCGCCTCGGCGGCGAGGCAGCGGGCGTCGTCTCGGCTGTCGGCGACGGCGTCACAAATGTGAACGTCGGCGACGAAGTGATCGTCAGCCCCGGCAACGGCCTCTACTCCGAACAAGTAGTCGTGCAGGTCTCCTCGGTGACCGCGAAGCCCGCAGGCATCAGCTGGGAACAGGCAGCCGGCCTCCTTCTGGTCGGCGGAACTGCAGTCGACGCCCTCGACACCGTTCGGGTCCGCTCCGGCGACACCGTTCTCATCCACGGCGCGTCTGGCGGCGTCGGCGCGATCGCTGTTCAGCTGGCAGTTGGTCGCGGAGCTACGGTGATCGGCACCGCGGGAGCCTCGAATCAGGATTACGTGCGCTCGCTCGGCGCGACGCCTGTGCTCTACGGCCACGGCCTCGAAGCGCGTGTCCGTGAACTCGCGCCGAACGGCGTCGACGCCGCCTTCGACACCGCCGGAACAGATGAAGCCGTCGATACTTCGCTGGCTTTGGTCTCCGACAAGAGCCGTATCGTCACCATCGTCGCGTTCGGACGCGCCCAGACCGACGGCTTCGCGTCCGTCGGCGGAGGCAATCCGACAAGTGCGGAAGCGCGTTTGAAGGCTCGATCCGAACTGGTCGAACAAGCCGGTTCCGGACATCTCACCGTCAAGATCGCCAAGACTTTCCCACTAACGGACGTCGCGCTCGCTCACACCGAGTTGCAGAGCTCCCATCCCGCCGGGAAGTTCATCCTCATTCCCTGACGTTGCTTGCGGTTCCCTGTGTCTGAGGGGCGAGTGGAACCAACAGGGTGGTGCCGAACGCGACGAGCACGGATTCGCCTTCGCGTTCGGCATGTACCTCGGCAGTGACGAACACCTGCTTGCGCCCGGCCTTGACCGAGCGCGCCGTAGCGACAAATGCGGTTCCGACGCCCGGACTCACGAAATTGACCGCGCAGTTGGACGCCGCCACGACACCTACCTGGGTGAAAGCAGCAAATCCGCACGCGGTGTCGACGAGTCCCGCCACGAGCGCAGCGTGCAGGTGTCCCGAGTACTGGCCCAGATCCTCACGCCATTCGAGCCGCAGACAGACGCGACCCGGTTCGGCCTCCGTGACTTCGAATCCGGCCCACCGGTTGAAGGCCGCCGAGGCGTTGACCGCGCGCAACTGTTCGAGCATTTCAGAATTTCCCATGTAGACCAGTCTACATAGATTGTGGTGGATCGCTGGGGTGTTTAAGCTCCAACTCGTGGCGACTCCCCCGAAACACCGCGAAGCACTCGTACGAGCTGCGGCCGATCTGTTTCGCCGCCAGGGGTATGCGGCAACGGGCCTCAACGAGATCCTCAAGTCGAGCGGGGCGCCGAAAGGTTCGCTCTACCACTACTTTCCCGGCGGCAAAGAGCAGATCGGCGAAGAGGTCGTCCGCGTCGGCGGGCAGTTGGTCACCGACACCCTGACCGAACTCGCCGACAGCCAATCGGACGCCGGGTCACTGCTGCGCGAGTACGCGCGGTTGCTCGCCGGATGGGTGAGCGATTCGGATTTCCACGAAGGCTCGCCGATCACGACGGTGTTGTTGGAACTTGCCCCCGATTCGGAGAGCGTGACAGCCGCCGGACAGGCGGTGTATCGACAGTGGACTTCGCTACTGCGCGACACACTGATCGCGTCCGGGGTCGGACGTGCGCGAGCGGAACGGCTTGCCGTCCTTGCAGTGTCCGCGCTCGAGGGCTCGCTGGTGCGGGCTCGCGTCGAACGATCCGGTCAGCCGATTCTCGACTCCCTCGGCGAGGTCGCCGACGTGTTCGACGGAGCAATCGCCGCGGCGCACTCGCACTGAGCGAACGCGACCTGAGCGAACGGCACTCTCGGTCTCATGAAGGCGCCGAAAGGTACGTTCGCTCGGAATCGGAGGGTGGCTCAGTCGGCTTCCGGGCGCCACCTCGAGCACCACCGCGGGCCGCGCCGATCCCTGCGACGACGACGCACGCGATACCTGCCACGGCCAGAACACTCGGAACCTGTTGCAGCACAACCAGACCGATAAGCTGCGCGAAAGCAGGCTCGAGACTCATCAGCGTGCCGAACGCCGCCGTGGACAGCCTTCGCAACGAGACCATCTCCAGAACGAACGGCACGACGGGCAGCAAGATCGCGAGTCCGAGGCCCACGAGAATCAGATGCGGAGTCAGCCGCCCGATAGCCGAGTGGCCTACGGCAATTGTCGCGGCCAACCCGGCTACCGCCATCGACACCGCCAGCCCGTTGATACCGGCAACCTCGTCGCCGACGCGCTGGGTGAGCACTATGTACATCGCCCAGCAGAGCGCCGCACCGAGTGCGTACGCCACACCGACCAGATCGACTGTCCCGGCCCATGGTTCGGTGAGAAGCACGACGCCCACGCCTGCCAGAACCGGCCACAGAACGCGGCCACGCCCCCGGAGCAATGCAACCGTCAGCGGACCCAAGAATTCCAATGCGCTTGCTGTTCCCAGCGGAAGTCGCTCCACCGCTGCCATGAACAGGAGCGTCATACCTGCGGTGACCACACCCAGAACCACGCAAGCCAGAAACGCCTTGCGAGTGAACACCGAGGGGCGGGGCCTGACGATGATCAGAAGAATGATGCCCGCCCAGGCGAGTCGTATCCACGCCGCTCCGTCTGCGCCGAGCTGATCGATCAGACCCACCGACACGGCGAGCCCGAGCTGCACGCACAACATCGCCAGAACAGCCAGGCCCACTCCGGCCCGCGCTTTCGTATCCATAGCTGAATTGAACGGGAGGCCAACCGTTCGTGTCCACGCGATTTTGACCTACATTATGTTCACGATTAGTGAATGATCGAAGGATGGAAACCCGTCGACTCCATCTCCTCCTCGAACTCTCCCGCTTGGGTTCGATGCGTGCGGTCGCCGAAGCGCACAACCTCACGACGTCGACAGTGTCCCAACAACTCGCGGCCTTGACCGCGGAGACCGGTACCGCACTGATCGAGCCCGACGGTCGCCGGGTGCGGCTGACGCCGGCCGGTCAACGACTGGCCGATCATGCCGTCACCATCCTGGCAGCCGTCGATGCAGCTCGCCTGGACCTCGATCCGGACGCGGAACCGGTGGGGACCCTGCGAGTCGGCGGATTCGCAACTGCGATCAGAACCGCGATGCTCCCCGTCGCTCGAAGCCTGCAACGCAGTCACCCGCAGGTGGACGTGATGATCTACGAATACGAACCCGTCGAGGCTTTTGCACTCCTCGAACGCGACGATCTAGACCTCGCACTGACGTACGACTACAACCTCGCCCCCGCGTCGCCGAGCCCACTACTCGAAGCAATTCCGCTCTGGTCGACGCCATGGGGACTGTGTGTTCCCGACGACGCCAAAGCTCCCGACAAGTCCACAGAATCCGGAATCGATCTCCGCGCCTTCGCCGACACGTCATGGATAGTGAACTCACGCAACACGGCAGACGAGCGCGCTGTGCGAACCCTCGCGTCGCTGGCCGGGTTCACCCCTCGGATCACTCACCAGATCGACAGTCTCGACTTGGTCGAACTCTTGATCCTCAGTGGTTACGGCGTGGGGCTGATGCCGCTCGAACGCAAGACTCGCGAAGGCGTGCGCGTCGAACCACTCGTCGATCCGCCCGTCATCCTCACTGCCTATGCGGTGACGCGTCGCGGCCGATCGTCGTGGCCGCCACTTCGGCTCGTGTTGGACCGACTCACGGCCTACCGATAACTCACATCCGATCAGCGTCGCCGTCGCGGCGCTGCTGCTTGGCAATTCGACGCTGCTCTTCCGCCCGTTCGCGGCACTGACGCAAGAAGGCTTCGTCCGCCGCCGGATCCTGCGCAACGGCACGTCCCGGGCGCTCGTATTCGCCGTAACCGGTTGGGCCGACGTAACCGCGGGGCGCGTTCTGTCCGCGCCCGACCACCAGCCACAGAACCGATCCCAAAGTAGGAAGGAAGATGATGATCAGAATCCAGACGACCTTGGGTAGGTACTGGATGTAGGCGTCATCTCTCGTGATGGCGTCGACGATGCAGAAAATCCACAGCAACATCGTGATGAGGCCGAACAAGGCATAGGGCACGCTGGCGATTCCTCCCGAGAATAAAAAACCCTCGCCATGCTAACGAAAACAGACCAATTAGTACATTAGATTCTGGCGAATGTTGAACTCGAGCCATCCTCGGTACGCATCGACGTCCCATCCACTGACCCGACGCAATTGCTGATGAAGCTGAGGCGAGACGAAAGCGGCAAGTATGCCCGCGGCTTTCTCGAGCGAAATCTCAGGCCTCAACAAGCCATGCTCGGAGAGACCCTCGGCTATCGACATCGCATTGACGGCCGACTGATCCGACGACTCCTCGGATAGTCGACGCATGTCGGCATCCGCACCCGAGGATTCGACCGCGACCATCATCAGAGCGCCGGCACGTTCGAGCAGTCCGATGCCCTGAGCCACGATCTGGGAGACGATCCGGCGAACGTCATCGGGGTCCGAGGCCAGGTTCGGCGCGCCGAGTGGAGCCTCTTCGGCATCGAGCGCCGCAGCGAGGGCCGCTTCGAAGATCTCGAGTTTCCCGCCGGGGAAGGCTGTGAACACCGTCCGATCGGCGACGCCGGCCGAGGCGGCAATCTGCTTGACGGTGGCTTTGACATACCCGTCTCGAACAAACAAGGCCGTCGCCGCATCACGAATGAGTTCACGCGTTCGCTGCGCGGAAGCTTCACGCACGCGGGAGTGGTACTGGCGTCTGCCCTCCATTGCGCACACTTTAGCCGCATTCGATGCAACGACCATGCATGGAAAGAATCGTGCAGCTCAGGAGCCTTTTCCGGGGTGATCTATCCAGCCGTCGCTACCGGGAAACACCAACGCCTCGTGGCCGTTGTCGTACCTGACCAGATACGGAGGACCGCCGTCCTCGCCGTGCACCTCGAGAACCTCGGCAGTTACCTCCGCCTGCCCCACCACGCGCCCCTGGACGTGGAGACGGTCACCCACTTCGGCATGCATCACTCCTCCTCGCTGCCCGCTCGCGCAGGCGCAGACCAACCACTGACGTTGTTCCCGCCATGCCGACTCGGAAACCCTGGGGCGAGTTGCCGTCGTGAGAAATCGCATATTCACCGAAGGTGACAGCGACGGGTGAACAGTGGTTCACTCATGGGTGAATTCCCGTTCACCATCGCCGCGTGAAGGACCGTCTCTTGGCATTGCACTCGTCTCCGACCACTCGCCGTTCGAGTCGGCTCATTACCGCAATTCTCTGTCTTTCCGGCACCGTGGTCGCGCTGCAACAAACGATGGTCATTCCGTTGTTGCCCGATTTCCCGAAGATCCTCGGCGTCAGCGCTGACGACGCCTCCTGGCTCGTCACCGTCACGCTCCTCACGAGTGCCGTCGCCACTCCGATCGTCTCCCGCCTGGCAGACATGTTCGGAAAACGACGCATGATGCTGATCTCGATGACGATGATCGTGGTCGGATCACTGGTCGCGGCGATCGGCGGCAACTTTGTCGCCCTGCTGATCGGACGTGGTCTCCAGGGCTTCGCGATCTCGATGATCCCCGTCGGAATCAGCATCATGCGCGACGAACTGCCCAAGGAGAAGGTGGCGTCGGCAACAGCGTTGATGAGTGCCACTCTCGGAATCGGCAGCGCACTCGGGCTCCCGCTGTCCGGGTTGATCTTCGAGCATCTGGGCTGGCCCGCCATCTTCTGGCTCTCGGCGATCGTGGGCGTCCTGCTGATCATCGCGGTAGCCGTCGTCGTCCCGGAATCGAGTGTTCGTACCCGCGGCAAATTCGACTTCCTGGGCGCGGTCATGCTCTCGACAGCACTCACGGCGATCCTCCTCGCCATCTCCAAGGGCGCCCGTTGGGGATGGACGAGCGAACTGACATTGCTGATGTTCGTCATCGGAATCGTGACTCTCGCATTGTGGTTCCCTTACGAACTCCGCGTCACCCAGCCGATGGTCGATCTACGAACGTCGGCCAAGCGGCCTGTTCTGCTGACCAACGTCGCCTCGATCCTCGTCGGCTTCTCGATGTACGCGAACAACCTCTCCACCACCCAACAACTTCAGATGCCGAAGATCTCCGGCTACGGCTTCGAACTGGGCGTGATGGCGGCCGGACTGTGCATGATTCCGGCAGGCCTCGCGATGGTCTTCTTCGCGCCCGTCTCCGCGAACATCACGAAGCGATTCGGAGCCAAGATCACCCTGATCGTCGGCGGCACGGTGCTCGCGCTCGCCTACATCGCGCGAGTGTTCCTGACCGGTTCGATAGCACTGATCATCATCAGCGCGGCGGTGGTCAGCATCGGAACCGCAATCGCCTACTCCGCGATGCCGATGCTGATCATGCGATCGGTTCCGATTACCGAAACCGCGTCGGCAAACGGCCTCAATTCGCTGCTCCGCTCAGTCGGTACTTCCACGTCCAGCGCGGTGGTTGCCGCCATGCTCACTTCGATGGTCATCCCGTCCGGGCCGGGCGAGGGCCTTCCGTCGATCGACGCCTTCAAGAACATCTTCTGGCTGGCCGCCCTCGCCGCCGTGGCTGCTGCCGCTGCCGCTGCGTTCATTCCTCGCCGCGGCGCAAAACCGGAAGCGGCACTTCGCCCGGTGACCCCGGAAGGGTTCGAGCTTCCCGACGCCGCCGTGTCCGAAACGGAAATTGTGGTTGCCGGTCGTGTGATCCGGGCCGACAGCCGACCGATCCGGCAGGCCGTTGTCACCGTGATGGACATGGAGGGTCGACCGATTGACTGGAGTCGCGCCGACAACGAAGGCAACTTCTCCCTCGCCCTACCCCGGCCCGGCCGGTACCTGGTGGTCACGAGCGCCGACGGTTGGTCCCCTCGGTCACAGGTAATCGACTTCGACAGCGCGCAATCGACGCACACCGTCGAACTCGGCGACCGCCTCACCATCTCCGGCAAGGTCGGAGTCGGCGGCCGAACAACCTCGGGAACTGTCGTCACACTCACGAAACCGACCGGCGAATTCGTCGCATCCACGGTCACCGACGGAACCGGGCACTACGGAATCGCACTTCCCACATCCGGCCGGTACATCCTGACCGCGCTGACCGAGAGCGGACACGGCACATTGGCTCGTCAGATAGCGGTCATCGCGCAGTCCACCGTCGTCGACTTCGACGTACCCGTCGATGCCGAGCCGTTGACGACAGTATGAACGCCAGTACGAGCAACCGAACGCATGGCGATCGGGTATCGAGGCGAGCGACATGAGCAGCGGCGAAGCCAGCATCCTCACAGCAGCGAAAGCCTTGTTCGCGGAACGAGGTTACGCATCGACGACCATCAAGGACATCGCGGTCGCAGCCGGCTACTCCCCTGCCCTGGTCATGAAGATCTACGGCAGCAAAGCTCGGCTGTACTCGGCTGCGATCCCGTCCGCACCTCCGATGGACGAGGATCCGAATGCCGACGCCACCGGAGACATCGGCTGTCAACTGGTCGAGAAACTTGTCGCTCGTAGAGAATCCGATGAAACCGATCCGTGGGCAATGCTCGCAGTACACGTTCACGAGGCGCCAGATCCGGCCGCCGCTCGGGCCGAGATCAAGCAACGATACGTTCACGGGATCGCGCGCCGCATCGGCGACACGGAGCCCGGTTTGGTACGCAGCCAGATCGTCGTCTCACTGCTGCTCGGACTGGCCACCGGCATGCGGACGCTCGAACTCCTCGGTGAGGATTCACTGTCGTCGGAGGATCTGATCCGGCGCTACGGAAGGCTGATTCAAATAGCCGTCGACGAAATCGAACCGGTATCCGAGCACGAATCGTTCATCAGTGACACGGTGGAGGAATGACTACTTACCGATACCTCGACGCCGACCGGAATCTCCTCGAAGAGAAAGATTTCGAAACCGAGCAGGACGCACAGGAATACCGACTCTCCGTCCTCGGTGCCGAACACATCGAGCCCGCGGGCGAATGATCCTGTCGAGTCCCCGATCGGTCAGGAAGACTTCGCGGCAGTGGTGAGTTCAGCGATCAAGGCTTGAACGCGCCGCTCGATTTCGTCACGGATCGGGCGAACTGCTTCAAGGCCCTGTCCGGCCGGGTCGTCGAGAACCCAGTCTCGGTAACTCTTGCCGGGGAAGATCGGGCACGTGTCGCCGCAGCCCATGGTGATGACGACATCCGAATCCTGGACGGCGTCGACAGTGAGGATCTTCGGAGACTGCGCTGAGATGTCGATACCGCGCTCTGCCATCGCCTCGACCGCTGCCGAATTGACGGTCTCGGCGGGTGCGGATCCGGCGGAACGGACCTCGATGGCGTCGCCCGCGAGATGGCTCAGTAACCCCGCAGCCATCTGAGATCGACCGGCATTGTGGACGCAGACGAACAACACCGATGGTTTGCTCATGACCTCGCTCTTTCTCGACTGGATGAAACCTCTTCGACTGCAAAGCGTTTGCGTAGTGCAAGGGAGACATAGACCAGCCCGACGAGCACCGGTACCTCGATCAGCGGGCCGACGACACCGGCAAGAGCTTGCCCCGAGGTGGCGCCGTAGGTGGCGATGGCTACCGCGATCGCGAGTTCGAAGTTGTTGCCCGCGGCGGTGAACGCCAGGGTCGTGGTGCGTTCATAGCCCAATCCGATTGCGGCGCCGAGGATGTAGCCTCCGCCCCACATGAGCGCGAAGTACGCGAGCAGGGGCAGCGCGATCCGGACGACATCCCAAGGCTGGGAGGTGATCTGTTCGCCCTGCATCGAGAAGAGCACGACGATGGTGAACAGCAGACCGTAGAGCGCCCAGGGGCTGATCTTGGGGATGAACTTGTTGTCGTACCAGTCGCGGCCTTTGGCGCGTTCGCCGAAGAAGCGGGACAGAAAACCTGCCAGCAGCGGGATACCGAGGAAGATCAGAACGGATTTGGCGATCTGCCAGGGCGAGGTGTCGATGGTGGTCTGTTCGAGGCCGAGCCACCCGGGCAGGACCGAGAGGTAGAACCAACCGAGCACGGCGAACATGATCACCTGGAACACCGAATTGATGGCGACCAGCACCGCGGCGGCTTCGCGGTCTCCGCAGGCCAGGTCGTTCCAGATGATCACCATCGCGATGCAGCGAGCGAGACCGACGATGATCAAACCGGTTCGGTATTCCGGCAGGTCAGGCAGAAACAGCCAGGCGAGGGCGAACATCAGCGCCGGGCCGAGAACCCAGTTCAGGAACAGGGAGCCGGCGAGGAGTTTCTTGTCCCCGGTGACTGTGTCGAGGCGGTCGTAGCGGACCTTCGCCAGGACCGGGTACATCATGATCAGCAGACCGAGGGCGATCGGTAGCGAGATGCCGTCGATCTGCACCTTGTCCAGGGCAGTGTTCACACCGGGGATCCAGCGTCCAACCAGCAGGCCGACGACCATGGCCACGCCGATCCAGACCGCCAGATAGCGGTCGAGGGTGGAGAGTTTTCCGACGACTTCGGGGTGTTCGGTGGTGGCAGCGGTGTTGCTCATGCGGTGACCTCAGCGCAAGCGTCTGCGGCACTCACGCTCGCACCTTCTACCAGCAGAACGGCGGAAAGCTGTTGCAGCGCAGCCGGAATAACCCAGTAGTACACCCAGGTCCCGCGTCGTTCACAATCGAGCAGCCCGGCCTGGCGCAACACCTTCAGGTGATGCGAGATAGTCGGCTGAGACAAGTCGAACGAGTCGGAGATGTCGCAGACGCAGGCTTCACCACCCTCGTGACTTGCCACCAAGCTGAGCAAGCGGAGACGAACCGGATCGCCGAGGGCCTTGAACATCCGAGACAAGTCTCCGGCCCAATCCTCAGTCAACGGTTCACGAACGAGCGGGGTGCAGCAAGCCTCGGAGTCCGGCAGCTCTTGATTCGACATTCTTCGATATTGACAGATATCGAATCAACGCGCAATCGGGCATCCGGTCAGCCGGATCCCGGACTCATCCCTCGGCGATCGCCGTTCGACGCTCGAGCAGAACAGTGTCGCGCCACACGCCGTCGAGTTCGGCGATCTTCTCGCGAAGGCCGACCGTTCGAAACCCGGCCGAATGATGGAGCGAGATGGAGGCACGGTTCTCCGGGAACATCGACGTCTGCAGAGTCCAGAGTCCGTCGGCGTCGGCGGCCATGACTTGCTTGCGCAACAACGCCTTTCCGACGCCACGACCACGCATGCCGTCCGCAACGTACACGGAGTTCTCGGCAACCCCGCGGTAGCAGTCACGCTCGGAAACCGGACTCAACGCAGCCCATCCGACAACAACACCCCCGATAGTCGCCACCCATCGATGCTGCGGCAGCCACCGTTCGTGGAGATGCTCACGCGAGGGGACCTCAGCGGCAAAGGTGGCATTTCGGGTGTCGATACCCTCGCCGTAAATACGGCGAACCGCATCCCAGTCGTCGTCGATCATGGCCCGGACAGAGACATCGTCGGGCAGATCACTCGGGCAGCACGGACGCGGAGCAAGGACTCCCATCACCACATCCGCCGCCTGCGGCAAGGCAACGCAACACGTCGGACTCATCGCGACGACCGTGCTCGTCCCTTCCTTACGCATGGTCACAAAACCCACATCGGCGAGCTTGCGCAGGTGGTGCGACACCGTCGGTTGCCCGATCCCCAACGCCTCGGCGAGCGCTCCGACGGTAATACCACCGACCGCGCTCGCTACCCGGTGAAGCAATCGGACGCGCATCGGCTCGGCAAGGCAGGCGAACCACTGCGCGTAGGTATCGGCATCGCCCTGCGCGAGGACGGAAGAACGGATCTGATCCGGGTCCGAATCGCCGACTCGCACCGTCGGAGTCTGCAGCGAAGTCATCTCTCCACTATATCGACAGCTGTCGATGGTTGCCTACATTGATGATCGTCGATACAGTTCTCCGTAGATCGATAATCGTCGATGAAAGGCACGAAAATGAACCCCCTACCCGTTGTCGTGATCGGGGCCGGCCCGATCGGCCTGGCAGCCGCAGCAGAACTGCGCGAGCGCGGACTCACACCCCTTGTATTCGAGCGCGGAACCACAGCCGGTGCTGCGATCTCCGAGTGGAATCACGTTCGACTGTTCTCCCGGTGGTCCGAACTCGTCTCCCCCGCCGCGCGGCGACTCCTCGACCAGAATGGATGGAGCTCACCCGACGGGCAGACCTATCCGACCGGCCGGCAATGGCGCGAGCTCTACCTCGAACCACTCGCCTCGGCCCTCGCCGACCTGGTCCAGTTCGACACCGAGGTGATCGGCGTCGCTCGACGCGGACGTGACCTGGTCGTCGACGCCGGACGCGACAGCGAACCCCTCTCGATTCACCTGCGGCGCCGGGACGGAACCGAGGATCGGATGTTCGCCCAGGCCATTGTGGATGCGTCCGGCACCTGGGGCACCCCGAACCCGCTCGGTGGTGAAGGTCTTCCTGCACTCGGCGAAGGCGCTGTGGGTACTGCGATCCGGTACCGGGTTCCTGATCTCGACGATCCGGCAGTGCGGGCACAGTTCGCCGGAACGCACACCGTCATCGCAGGTAGTGGCCACTCCGCGCTGACGGCGATCGTTGCGCTGTCAGGGTTGGCAGAGCAGGCTCCGAGCACCCGCATCACCTGGGCGGTCCGCCGAGGAAACATCGGCTCTGCATTCGGAGGCGGCGACGCTGACGAACTGCCCGCGCGCGGCGCCCTGGGATTGCGCGCAAAGAAGGCCGTCGAGGATGGCCTGTTGAGCGTCGTCAGCGGCTTCCGCACCACAGAGGTGACAACTACCCCTTCGGGACAACTCATACTTGCCTCCGATGCGGGTGATCGCATCGAGAACGTGGACAACGTCATAACGCTGACCGGCTTCCGCCCCGATCTGTCCTGGCTCTCGGAAATTCGACTCGGCCTCGACCCGGTCTTACAAGCACCGGTCGAGCTTGCTCCGCTGATCGACCCGAACGTCCACTCGTGCGGCACCGTTTACCCGCATGGCGCGAAGGAGCTTCGCCATCCGGAGCCGGGGGTGTACTTGGCAGGAATGAAAAGCTACGGCCGAGCACCCACCTTCCTGGCGATGACCGGCTACGAGCAGGTTCGCAGCATCGCAGCCGAGCTCGCCGGCGATCACGAGGCAGCGGCCCGTGTCGAGTTGATCCTTCCGGAGACCGGAGTCTGCGGCGGCGCAGGCATTTTCGACGAACCTGACACAGCAGAAACCGACACAGGGAAAGCCGAGGGCGGATGCTGCAGCGCCCCCGCTCCGAAACTGATCACGCTGTCTGCACCGTCCGGCAACACCTGCGGATAGAAACAGTCCTTGACGACGGAACCAGCCCGCCGGGCTGCCACATCCGGCCGAACAAGGCATGCTGATCGTGTGCATACATTCGAGGTCTGGGCGCCAACACCGGAATCGGTCCGGGTCGAAGTCGACGGCATCACGCACGAGATGGACCGGACCGACGACGGGTGGTGGCGCGCCGAGGTCGACTGCGACAACCGCGCTCGCTACGGCTTTGTCGTCGACGGTGAAACACTCCCGGATCCGCGTTCACCACGCCAGCCCGAAGGCGTGCATCTCCGCTCCCAACTGCACCAACTCGACGAGGCGTCCTGGACCGACTCTCAGTGGACCGGACGACAACTCCCAGGATCATCGGTCTACGAACTGCACATCGGAACGTTCACCCCCGAAGGAACATTCGACGCCGCGATCGAACGTCTCGATCACCTGGTAGACCTCGGCGTCGGCTTCGTGGAAATCATGCCGGTCAACGGCTTCAACGGAACTCACAACTGGGGCTACGACGGTGTGCTCTGGTACACGGTCCACGAGATCTACGGTGGCCCGGACGGATTGCAACGCTTGGTGAATGCGGCCCACGAACGCGGACTCGGCCTGATTCTTGACGTGGTCTACAACCACCTGGGCCCGTCGGGCAACTACCTCGAAAAGTTCGGCCCCTACATTGCCGATGGAGCGAACACCTGGGGCCGAACGATCAACATCGGAGGCCCGCAGTCGGGCGAGGTTCGCGAGTACATCATCGGCAATGCCCTGCGATGGATGCGCGATTTCCACATCGACGGTCTACGCCTCGACGCCGTCCACGCGTTGGTCGATCACACCGGAACGCACATCCTCGAGGAACTCGCCGTCCGAACGGAAACACTGTCGGCCCATCTGGGTCGACCGCTCACGTTGATCGCCGAAAGCGATCTCAACGACGCCACTCTGATCACGCCACGAGCGGCCGGCGGGTTCGGCTTGGACGCGCAGTGGGACGACGACATCCACCACACCATTCACACGGCCGTGTCCGGCGAACGCCAGGGTTATTACGCCGACTTCGGATCCTTGGAATCCCTTGCAAATACATTGCGGCGCGGTTTCTTCCACGCCGGAACGTATTCCTCGTTCCGTGGACGGGTTCACGGCCGGCCGATCGACATCACGCATCAGCCCGCCAGCGCCCTGCTCGCATACACGTGCACCCACGATCAGATCGGCAACCGCGCGATCGGGGACCGCCCGAGCGCCTATCTGACGCCAGGACAATTGGCGATCAAGGCGGCGCTGGTCCTGCTCTCGCCGTACACGCCGATGCTGTTCATGGGCGAGGAATGGGGAGCGACCACTCCGTTCCAGTTCTTCACCTCGCATCCGGAACCGGAACTCGGCGAGGCCACTGCCAAAGGCCGCAAAGCGGAGTTCGCGGCGCACGGCTGGAACAGTGACGACATTCCGGATCCGCAAGACCCACAGACATTTCTGCGATCGAAACTGGACTGGGACGAGCGAGACGACGAGACACGCGCTCGCGTCCTGGCCTGCTATCGCGATCTACTTGCCCTGCGCAGGAAGCGAATCGAGATCACCGACCCTTGGCTGGGGCACCTGCACGTCGACTACGACGAGGACGACCAGTGGATCACCCTGCGCCGCGGCGCATTACAGATCGTGTGCAATCTGGGAACGGACGCGGCCTCGGTCCCGGCCGGCGGAACCCCCATCCTCTGGTGGGATCCGCCGACACAGGACGAGACCGCGTCCGCAACAGTGGTGCCGGGGCACTCGTTCGTCGTACTCGAAAGCTGACTAACTCTCGAAATTCCGGTATTAACGCTTCGCGTTCTCTGGTGTACTCCGCAGCATCCTCAACACCAATGCGGCACTGACGAACAGAACCAAAGCTGTTGCACCGGCAGCAACGTGCATACCGTCGACAAACGCCGACTTCGCGGAATCGGCAAGCACCGAACCGAGTTCACCAGGTAGGTACGTTGCTTCCTGCAGGGCACCGCCGAGTGTGCCCTGTGCAGCATGCGCCTGATCTGCTTCGAGCATCGAGGTGTCGATTCCCTTGCGGAAGATCGCCATCACCACGCTGCCCAGAATCGCCACGCCGAGCGCGATGCCGAGTTCGTACGCGGTCTCCGACACAGCGGACGCAGCGCCGGCGCGTTCGGGTTCCACCGAGCTGACCACGAGATCCGATGTCAACGTCAACGCGACACCGACACCAGCACCGGCCAGACCGAAGCCGAGCACGAACATCAACGGGCCGCTGCCGACGCCGAGCGCGAGCAGCATCGCAGCACCGATACCGGCAACCGCGAGGCCCGCGCTGAGCACGTGAGACACCGACCACCGGCGAATCAACCAGGCCGCCGCAACCGCGGTGAATGCGCTGAGCAACATACCCGGGAGCATCAGCAGCCCGGCGTCGAGCGCCGAGTTACCGAGCACCAACTGCAGGTACTGCGAGCCGAAGAACAGGACACCTGCCAGCGCGAAGATCGAGAGCAGGTTGGTGATGACGGCGGTGGAGAACGACGCGTTGGCAAACAGCTTCAGATCCAACATCGGATCCTTCAGCATCCGCTGACGACGCACGAACACGTAACCCGCCGCGAGACCAACGAGGCCGATCACCAGCAACGTGATGCTGACGCCGTGCACCACGGATTCCTTGACCGCGTACACCAGCGGCAACATGGTCGCCATCGACAGACCAGCGCTGATGAGGTCGAATCGACCCGGATTGGGGTCCTTCGACTCCGGGATCAGGATCGGGCCGAGTACAACCAGCGCGATCATGACCGGAATGTTGATCAAGAAGACCGAACCCCACCAGAAGTGCTCGAGCAACCAACCACCGACCAAAGGGCCTGCCGCGGTACCGCCACCGGCCATCGCGCCCCAGACACCGATCGCCTCGGTGCGCTGACGCGGGTTGACGAAGATCGTGCGGATCAGACCGAGGGTGGCCGGCATCAGCGTTGCACCGGAAATACCCTGCAGCACGCGGGCGGCAATGAGCATCTCGGGACTGACAGCGAGAGCGGCGATGATCGAGGCGAGACCGAAGCCGACTGCGCCGATCAGGAGCAGTTTTCGCCTACCGATCCGGTCGCCGAGCGTACCCATGGTGATGAGCAGACCGGCGAGCACGAACGAATAGACGTCGATGATCCACAGCAACTGCGTGCTGCTCGGTTCGAGGTCGGCGCTGATGAACGGAAGCGCAAGATCGAGCACCGTGCCGTCGACTGCGATGAGCAACACAGCAAAGGCAAGGACTATCAAGCCCGCCCAGTCACGCTTTGTCGCCCGAACCTCGTCGGGATTGATTGCAGACGTCTGATCTGCCGACACTGACATTGCTCCCCTGCGACTTTCTCTGAGTTCTTTCGAAAAGACTTCACTGCACCGTCCAGCCGGTACAGTAGGTCTACGGTAACAGTGAACCGTCCGAGCGGTAAAGTTATTTCCGGGTAGGGTCACATCACATGGCTGCCGACACTCGCGATCGAATTCTCGACGCACTGGAGAAGCTGCTGCTGGTCAGCGGCGTCGCCCAAGTCACGCTCGAAGGCGTTGCCGCCGAAGCCGGGGTTTCCAAGGGCGGACTTCTCTATCACTTCCCCAGCAAGGAAGCACTGCTCGCGGCGATGGTCCGCAGACTCGGAGAACGCTCGGATCAGCAACTCGAAGACGCCGTAGCCGGCGGTACGACGGTCACCGAGTTCTATCTGCAGATCCCCGATGCGAACGAAAGCGAAGAACTCTCACTCTTCCGGTCGATCATCGCGGCACTGCGAACAGTCGACGGACAACACGACGAGATCCAGAAAGCCGTCACCCACGTGATGCGGAGCTGGGACAAGGGCCTTCAGACCGAGATCGCCGACCCTGTGCAGGCCGAGATCATCCGACTCGTCGGCGACGGCCTGTATCTGGCGGCCATGCTCGGGCTCCCCCAGCCGGATCCCGAATTGCATCGACAGGTGGTCGAGCGACTGCGGCCCTGACCGGGGGCGTCCCTTACGTCAGATAGCGGTACGCCGGGCTTCCCGGCTCGAGCCTCTCGGACTGCATCGGCGCGCGCTCCATCCGCTCGAGTAACGCCGCCAACCCGTCGGCGGAACCGAGTTCGATACCCACCAACGCGGCACCCGTCTCGCGATTGTTTCGCTTGACGTACTCGAACAGCGCGATGTCGTCGTCCGGCCCGAGCACGTCCGAGAGGAAGCGACGGAGCGCTCCCGGTTCCTGCGGAAAGTCGACCAGGAAGTAGTGCTTGAGCCCGAGGTGAACGAGCGAACGCTCGAGGATTTCGCCGTAACGAGAGACGTCGTTGTTGCCACCGGAGATCAGGCACACGACGGTCGAACCCGGCTCGAACGTCAAATTCTGAAGTGCCGCAACGGAAAGCGCTCCCGCGGGTTCGGCGATGATGCCCTCGCTCTGATACAGCTCGAGCATCGCCGTGCAGATAGCGCCCTCGTCGATCTGATTGACGACAAACGATCCCGAACCGGACCGTGTCTGAAGTTGACGAGCCACGAGCGGCAACGACGCGTGCGACACCACGGCGGCACCCAGACGTGAGACGACCTCGTAGGGAACATCGCCGATCCTCTTGACCGCTGCTCCGTCGACAAATGGATCGACGTCGGGAAGAGTCACCGGGCCCCCGGCAACAAGAGCGGCCGTCATTGACGCCGCACCGGACGGCTCGATCCCGACGATCGACGTCTTCGGCGACCGTTCGTGCAGGTAGGTGGCGATGCCCGCAATGCAACCGCCGCCGCCGACCGGCACGACGATCGTGTCGAGAGGGGCGTCCAATTGCGTGAGAATCTCCGCTGCAATGGTTCCTTGCCCCGCAGCGGTGCGCACGTCGTCGAACGGCGGAACCATGGTTGCGCCGGTTTCGGCTACGTCCTCCGCGGCCGCAGCAGCGGCGGCGTCATAGGTCTCACCGATCATGAACAGTTCGACAAACGCTCCACCGTGCGCGCGGATGCGATCACGCTTCTGCTTGGGGGTATTGGCCGGAACGTAGATCCGACCCTTGATCTGCATCGTTCGGCACGCGAAAGCAACACCCTGCGCATGGTTACCGGCACTGGCAGTCACTACGCCGGCACCGCGTTCGGCCTCGTTGAGCTGAGCGATCAGGTTGTACGCGCCACGAATCTTGTACGAACGAACGCCCTGGAGGTCCTCACGCTTGAGATACACGTGTGCCCCGGTCAACGCCGAAAGACGATCGCTGTACTGCAGGGGCGTCGCCGCAATGACGTGCTGAATTCGCTCGATGGCCGCGTCGATCTCCTGCGCGTCGAGCGCGGGGACGGTGGACTTCGTTACTACGACATCGGGCGAGTTAGACACCCCGCCATTTTCGCACGTCGGAGATCAACCTTCCCACCACCCCGCCCCGCATGGTCTGCGAGGCAGGGTGGCGGTAGGTCAGCCGCGCGGATCCAACTGTGAGGGACGTGGCACGTTCCGCAGATTCGACTTGGCCATCTGTACTGCCTCGCCGACGCCGCCGTTCATCACCATCTTCGACATCGCCAAAGCGAAGCCCTTCATCTGACCACCGGTGATGGTGGGCGGCAACGACAATGCCAACGGATCGGTCACCAGATCCACCAAGGCCGGACCGTCATGATCGAGCGCGGCGCGTAGGCCCGCTTCGATATCCGCGGGATTCTCGATTCGGCGCGAAAAGATACCGAGCGCAGCAGCAACCGCCGCGTAGTCGACCGCGGGCACGTCGACCCCGAAATCCGGAAGGCCGTCGACCAGCATCTCGAGCTTGACCATTCCGAGCGTCGAGTTGTTGAACACCACGATCTTGACCGGCAACTTGTACATCGCGACGGTGACCAACTCACCGAGCAGCATCGACAATCCACCGTCGCCCGACACCGAGATGACCTGACGCCCCGGACTCGACCATGCAGCACCCATCGCATGTGGGAGCGCATTGGACATCGATCCGTGCAGCGCCGAGGAGATGAAGCGTCTCGATCCGTTCGGATTGAGATAGCGCGCCGTCCACACGTTGCACATCCCGGTGTCGGCGGTGAAGATTGCGTCGTCGGCTGCCAGATCGTCCAAGATCGAGGCCGCATACTCGGGGTGAATCGGCGTGCGCTGCTTGACCGGATCCGTGTATGCACCAACCACTTTGGTCATCAGAGTGTTGTGCTTGGCGAGCGTGTCCTCCAGGAACCCGCGGTCGGTCTTTCGATCGAGCTGCGGAATCAGTGCGCTCAAGGTGCTCGCGACGTCGCCGTGCACAGCCAGGTCCAGGCTGGTTCGACGCCCCAACCGCTCGGCCGCGATGTCGATCTGAGCGGTACGAACGTCGTCGGGCAAGAACTGATCGTAGGGAAAGTCCGTACCGATCAGGAGCAGGAGATCGGCGCCGTGGATACCGTCGTGCGCCGCACCGTAACCGAGCAATCCGGTCATCCCGACGTCGTATGGATTGTCGTACTGGATCCATTCCTTGCCACGCAGTGAATGCCCGATGGGAGCGCCGACGGTTTCGGCCAACGCCAGAACCTCCGCGCGCGCATCTCGCACGCCCGCGCCGGCGAAGATCGCAACTTTGCGTGCGCCGTTGATCACGTCTGCCAACGCCTTGACGTCACCGGCATCCGGAACGACTGTCGGCCTTCGAGTTTCGACGAGTGTCGGCGGGGTGCCTTCTGCCGGACAATCGGCGATGTCCCCGGGAAGCACGATCACCGAGACGCCGTTTCGAGCCACCGAATGCTGAATCGCCGACTGCACCACGCGTGGTGATTGGACTGCCGTGCTGACGAGTTCGGTGTAACTCGAACATTCGATGAAGATCCGCTCGGGATGCGTTTCCTGAAAGTAACCCATTCCGATCTGGGCGCTGGGGATGTGCGAGGCGATCGCGAGGACCGGCGCGCCCGAACGATGAGCGTCGTACAGGCCGTTGATCAGGTGAAGGTTTCCGGGACCGCAGGATCCGGCACACACTGCAAGTTTTCCGGTGATCTGGGCATCCGCTGCGGCCGCAAAGGCGGCTGCTTCCTCATGCCGGACGTGTATCCAATCGATTCCGCCCTTCTCGGAACCACCGGTGCGACGAACCGCATCGACGATGGGATTGAGACTGTCACCGACAATGCCGTAGATCCGACTGACACCCGCGTCAACGAGCTGCTGAACCAATTGATCTGCAACGGTTTTCGGACTCATCAGACCTCCATGACACACTCACGGGAGTCGGGATCGCCGACCCCCGGGAGTGACGATTTACTTGTGATTGATGCAGCGCTTCTTGTGGAATGCGGGGTTACTTGGGTTCGAGCACGAACACCGGAATCTCACGATCGGTCTTCGTCTGATAATCGGCGTAGTCGGGGTACGCAGCGACAGCGCGCTCCCACCAGACCGCCTTCTCGTCGCCGGTGACTTCCCGAGCAACCAGGTCGAAGACCTGCGTCGCGTCACGCAGCGTGACGTGCGGGTCGGCTTTGACGTTGTAGTACCAGACCGGATTCTTCGGGGCGCCACCGAGCGAAGCCACAACGGCATACGAACCGTCGTGCTCGACCCGCATCAGCGGCGTCTTCCTGACCTTGCCGGACTTTGCCCCGATGGTCGTGAGAACGACGACGGGCATGCCGTTCATGTCGTTTCCCTCGGTGCCACCGGAGTTCTCGATGCGTGCGACCTGATCGGCGGCCCACGACGCTGGACTGGGTTCGTACTCACCTGTGATTGGCATGTGTACCAGTGAACACCCACTCGAGCACCTTGGCCACCGAACCACGCCGACCAGGCCTGTCGCCCGCGCACTCCCCTGGTTGATCGATTAAGTGAGCTGCCGATCAATAAAGTTCGCTTGCCCGAACTCTCATCTCTGGCTACTCTGAAACCACAGCTTCGAACAGCCGTATCGGAAAGGGACGAGATGACCACCGCAGACATCTCCACTCGCGAATCACGCCCCTCCCCCGACTATTGCGTCGATCTGGCCGGAACTCGGTGGCCGCTGTACAAGATCGAAGCTCTCGTGGTCGGGTTCGTGCTGTTCGTCGTCGCCGGTGCCGTCACGCAGTCGATGCAGGTGGCCGTACTGACTGCCGCAACGGCCGCTGTAGTCACGTGGTGGGTACGGCGCGTGCACTACTCACGCACCACCTGATCACCGCACTCCCCCGAACTCCCGCGAACCACGAAGGGACCTTGCTGCATCAGCAGCAAGGTCCCTTCGTTCGGTTCAGGTCCGCTCGGCGGTCAGACCGTCAGGCAACTCGGTCCGAGCAATGCCTTCAGGTCGCCCATCAGTGCCGAGGACGGTTCGACCCGAAGGACGTCGTCGACCTTCCACAAGCTGATTTCGGTTCCACCGATCAGCCGAACGTGAACGTCGGATGTTCCGGGGTGCCTGGTCAGCACCTGCTTGAGAGCACTGAGCTTGTCCTTGGTGCATTGGCGAAGCGGCAGCGAGACCGACAGGGGACGCGCGACCCCGATCGCCGAAATATCAGGCACCGCAAGGTCGTTGCCGATCAGCGACATCCGATCGTCTCGGATCGAAACGCGAGCCTTGACCAACACGATGGCATCCTCGGCGATGTCCATCCCGTAAACGGCGTACGCCTGCGGGAAGAACAGCACCTCGATTCCACCCACGAGATCTTCGAGCTGCACGATGCACCAGGTCAGACCGTTCTTGTTGACCCGGCGGTCCACCGAGGCAATGATGCCGCCGAGAGTTACCTGGGCACCGTCCTGAACGCCGCCTTCGAGTATCGCAGCGATGGACGTGTCGGACTGCTGGCGAAGAATGTGCTCGACGCCGTTGAGCGGGTGACCGGAAACGTACAGCCCCAGCATCTCTCGTTCGAGTGCCAGGCGATGCTTGGAGTCCCACTCCTCCTCGGGAATCTTGACGTCGAACACCGAGGTGATCGACTCGTCCGCCTCGGCACCGCCGAAGAGGTCGAACTGTCCGATCGCCTCTGCCTTCTTGGTGCTCATCACGGAATCGATGGCGTCGGCATGAACCAACATCAGGCCCTTGCGCGGGTGACCCAACGAGTCGAAAGCACCGGCCTTGATGAGAGATTCGGTGACCTTCTTGTTGCAAGCCATCGCGTCGATCTTGCCGAGATAGTCGGAGAAATCGGTGAACTTCGATTTCTCGGTGCGCGCCTTGATGATCGAAGCGACGACGTTGGCGCCGACGTTGCGCACCGACCCCATACCGAAACGGATGTCGTCGCCGACGGTCGCGAAGTCGACGCGTGACTCGTTGACGTCCGGTGGGAGAACGGTGATGCCCAACTTGCGGCAGTCGGCGAGGTAGATCGCGGACTTGTCCTTGTCGTCACCGACGGAGGTCAGCAGACCCGCCATGTACTCGGCCGGGTAGTTCGCCTTGAGGTACGCAGTCCAGTACGACACGAGTCCGTAGCCGGCGGAGTGCGACTTGTTGAACGCGTACCCGGCGAAGGGAAGGACCGTGTCCCACAGCGCCTTGATGGCGGCTTCGCTGAAGTTGTTGTCCAACATGCCCTGCCGGAAGCCGGCGTAGGCCTTTTCCAGCTCGGACAGCTTCTTCTTACCCATGGCGCGACGCAGCAAGTCGGCCTGACCCAGGGTGTAACCGGCCACCTTCTGCGCCAGTTGCATGATCTGCTCCTGGTAGATGATCAGGCCGTATGTCTCCGAGAGGATCTCCGCTAGCGGCTCCTCCAGCTCGGGGTGAATCGGCTTGACGTCTTCCAAGGCGTTCTTGCGCTTGGCGTACGAGATGTGGGCGTCCACACCCATCGGTCCCGGTCGATACAGCGCCAATGCGGCGACGATGTCGCCGAATCCGGTGGGCTGCATCAGTTTCAGCAACTCGCGCATACCGCCGCCGTCGAGCTGGAACACACCGAGAGTGTCGCCGCGGGCGAGCAGTTCGTATGTTGCCGCATCGTCCATCGGCAACGTGTCGAGGTCGAGGTCGATGCCGCGGTTGGCTTTGATGTTCTCGAGCGTGTCGCCGATAACCGTGAGGTTTCGCAGACCGAGGAAGTCCATCTTGAGCAGACCGATGGCTTCACACGAGGGGTAGTCCCACCCGGTGATGATGGCGCCGTCCTGGGCGCGCTTCCAGACCGGGATTGCGTCGGTGAGCGGTTCGGACGACATGATGACCGCGCAGGCGTGCACACCGGCGTTGCGGATCAGCCCTTCCAGACCCACCGCGGTCTTGTAGATCTTCGCGACGTCCGGGCTGGAGTCGATGAGCGCTCGAACCTCGACTGCCTCCTTGTACCGCTCGTGCTTCGGGTCGGTGATACCGGAAACCGAGATGTCCTTGGCCATGATGGGCGGCGGGAGCGCCTTGGTGATCTGATCGGCGATGGCAAAGCCCGGCTTGCCGAACTGGACGCGAGCCGAGTCCTTGATGGCAGCCTTGGTCTTGATGGTGCCGAAGGTGATGACCTGGGCGACCTTGTCGTTGCCCCACTTGTCCGTCGCGTAGCGAACCATCTCGCCGCGACGGCGATCATCGAAGTCGATATCGATATCGGGCATGGACACACGCTCGGGGTTGAGGAATCGCTCGAACAGCAACCCGTACGGGATGGGGTCGATGTTGGTGATACCCATCGCGTAGGCCACCAACGAACCGGCAGCCGATCCACGGCCGGGCCCGACACGGATCCCGACGTCCTTGGCGTGGTTGATCAGGTCGCCGACCACGAGGAAGTAGGCCGGGAAGCCCATTTCGTTGATGACGCCGATCTCGTAGTCGGCGCGGGCGAGGTACTCCTGCGGCGGTCCGCTCGGGAAGCGGCGATCGAGTCCGCGCATCACCTCGGCGCGCAGGAAGGTCTGCTGCGTGTGTCCCTCCGGGACCGGGAAGATCGGCATGCGGTCGTGGAACGCCCACACGTCCTCGTACGACTGCACACGCTCGCCGATGGCAACGGTGTTGTCGCATGCCCCCGGAACCTCGTTGTCCCAGATGGCGCGCATCTCGGCAGCGGACTTGAGGTAGTAGCCGTCGCCGTCGAACTTGAAGCGAGTGGGGTCGGAGAGCGTCTTGCCGGTCTGAATGCAGAGCAGCGCCTCGTGATTCTCGGCGGCGTCCTTGGTGACGTAATGGCAGTCGTTGGTGGCAAGTGGCGGAATACCGAGTTGCTTGCCGATGTCGAGCAGACCCTCTCGCACACGGCGCTCGATCGAGAGACCGTGATCCATCAGTTCGAGGAAGAAGTTGTCCGGGCCCCAGATCTCCTGCCACTTCGCGGCAGCTTCGAGAGCCTCGCGATCGTGACCGAGACGAAGGCGGGTCTGGATCTCACCGGACGGGCAACCCGTGGTCGCGATGATGCCCTCGGCGTGCGCGGCGATGAGCTCCTCGTCCATCCGTGGCCATTTACCGAGCTGGCCCTCGATGGACGCGAGCGACGACAGCTTGAAGAGGTTGCGGAGTCCGGTCGCGTTCTCGGCCACCATCGTCATGTGGGTGTACGCACCGCTACCGGAGACGTCGTCGGACTTCTGGCTGCGATCGCCCCACAGAACTCGCTTGGTGTTGAAGCGAGACTCGGGTGCGATGTAGGCCTCGATGCCGATGATCGGCTTGATGCCGGCGCTCTTTGCCTCGTTGTAGAACTGGCTGGCGCCGTACATGTTTCCGTGGTCGGTCATGCCGACTGCGGTCATTTCGAGACGAGCGGCCTCCTCGAACATGGCGCCGACCTTGGCCGCACCGTCGAGCATCGAGTACTCGGTGTGATTGTGAAGATGTACGAACGAGTCAGCCACGTGCGCCTCTCTGAAGGTCTGGGAGCGAGATCGAGTGTATGCCGCGCTGCCGACACGACCGGCGACCGAGGTAGCGGAGTCGCCGTGCGCCGCCTCCGGTCACGTGACCGGAACCTCGGGTTCGGCGCTCGACCTCACCGAACGCCGCGAACGTCGACCGGCGACGAAGGTGTCTGTCGTGAAGATCACCAGTGCAGCCCAGATCAGAACGAAGCCGATCCACCGTGACGCCGGCATGTCCTCGTGCATGACGGCCACACCCCACGCCATCTGGAGCGCCGGGGTGAGGTACTGCAGCATGCCCATCGTCGCCAACGGAACTCTCTGAGCGGCGACGCCGAACAGGAGCAGCGGCAGCGCGGTGACCGGGCCGGCGGCAAGCAGCAACAGGCTGTGCCCGGTACCGCTGCTGATGAATGCACCGGCCCCGGTCAGGCCGAGAAACACGAGGTAGCCGACCGCGAACGGTGCGGCAACGACTCCCTCGGCAGTCAAACTGGTTCGAGGATCGAGCGGAACCACCTTCTTGACCAACCCATAGGTGGCAAACGAGCCGGCGAGCAGCAAAGCGACGATCGGAGGTTTCCCGAAGTCGACCGTGATCACCACAACTGCCGTGGCAGCGAGAACGAGCGCGGCGATCTGGGCGGGACGCAATCGTTCGCGGAAGATCACGACGCCGAGCAGAACGGTGACCAGCGGGTTGATGAAGTACCCGAGAGCCGCCTCCACGACGCGGCCTGACACCACGGCATAGATGTACGTCCCCCAGTTCACGGCGATCGCCGCTGACGCCGCGGTCACCAGCAGCCAGGTGCGTGCGCTGATTCCGCGAAGCGATCCGAGGCGGCCGGCAAAGGCCAACACGATCAGCATCAACAGAAGGGTCCACACCACCCGGTGCGCCAGGATCTCGACCGGATCGGCGAAGTCGAGTAGCCCGAAGAATGCCGGGAACGTTCCCCACAACAGGAAAGCCGCCACACCGTAGAAGATCCCCGAGGACGAACGGGACTCAGCGCGTTCGTCCTTGTTCACAGAACCGGAGTTCACGGGACCGGACCATCGTCGGGGCCGGGAGCAACGACGTCCACGTACTCCGGCAGCAAGGGACGGACGGCTGCCAACCACGGCGAGGCGTCGGACGGCAACGCTTCCACTGCACGGACGTTCGAGTCATGTTCGATCGCTTCGAGTCCTTCGGGAGTCGCTCGCACCAGCACGCCCACCGCGCAGGCGCACCCGGCGGACAATTGCTTCGCCGACGCGAGCGCCACCTGTTGCTGACGATCGGTGTCGCCGCCGAGCGAGACCAGTCGCGTGGCTGCAACACCGGGCGATCTGCGTACTGCTTCGTCGTTGTCGGGAACGGGCACCGACATGAGCGGCGTCTGGACGCGCTCGATCGGAACTCGGAACATGACCCTGGACACGCGAACGCCCGAGACCTCAGCGCCCGGCACCTGAACACTGCTGGTCGACGTGATGACCTCGTCGACGGTGAGTGCCTTCGTGAACGAGACCAACGCCCATACCGGCCCATCGACCGACGCGACGGAATCTCGCGCTCGGTCGAGGTAGTCCGGGACAGCTTCCCCACTGTCCGGACCCAGGGTGTCCGTCCGGATCGGCGGGGTCGGCACGGGATTCGCGAACCCCACGCCCACCACCGCCGCCACACCGACCACCACCGCGACGACGGCCGGCGCGGGGGTAAGCCCGCGCGGTGTCATGAGGACCGGAGAACTTCGAGTGCGTGTTCGAGATCCTTCGGGTACTTGCTCTTGATCTCGACCCAGCGACCGTCCGCCGGATGTGCGAATCCAAGAGACACGGCGTGCAACCACTGGCGCTCGAGGCCGAGCCTTTCGGCAAGTCGAGGGTCCGCGCCGTAAGTCAGGTCACCGCAGCACGGATGGCGCAACGCCGAAAAGTGGACACGGATCTGGTGTGTGCGACCGGTTTCGAGGTGCACGTCCAGCAGACTCGCTGCCTGGAACGCCTCGATGGTGTCGTAGTGCGTGACGCTGGGCTTGCCGTCGGCCGTGACCGTGAATCGCCAGTCGTTCCCGTGATGGCGTCCGATGGGCGCGTCGATCGTTCCGCTGCTCGGGTCGGGATGTCCCTGCACGAGAGCGTGGTAGCGCTTGTCGATGGTCCGCTGCTTGAAAGCGCGCTTGAGCAACGTGTACGCGCGCTCGGATGTGGCAACCACCATGACTCCCGACGTTCCGACGTCCAGACGGTGGACGATGCCCTGACGCTCGTGGGCACCGGACGTCGAGATGCGGAAACCGGCCGCGGCAAGTCCGCCGATGACGGTCGGTCCCGTCCACCCGACGCTGGCGTGCGCGGCAACTCCGACGGGCTTGTCGACTGCCACGACGTCGTCGTCGGCGTAGAGGATCTCCATTCCCTCGACCGGTGTCGCTTCGATGGTCAGGGGCCGCGGCGGTTCGGGCAGGACTACCTCGAGCCACGACCCTGCGGTCAGACGATCGGACTTGCCGACGGCCACACCGTCGACGAGTACCGAGCCTTCTTCCGCGAGTGTCGCGACCACGGTGCGCGAGAGTCCGAGAAGGCGCGCGAGGCCGGCATCGACGCGCATGGCATCGAGACCGTCGGGCACTGGCATCGAACGGGATTCCCTCACTTGGTTTCTCCCTCGGCTGCAGCCTTCGATTCGGTGAACTTCTTGTCGTCCGCCTTGTGATCACGCAGGCGTTCACCGTTGGGTTCGAAGCCGAACAGTGTCAGGACGACGAGCAGAATCGCGCCACAGACGATCGCGGAATCCGCGATGTTGAACACCGGCCACCAGCCGACGGAGACGAAATCCACCACATGTCCGCGCATGATTCCGGGAGAGCGGAAGAATCGGTCGACGAGGTTACCCAGCGCGCCGCCGAGAACGAGGCCGAGACCGAGCGCCCACCACGGTGATCGGAGCGTGCGACCGATCTTGATCACACCGATGACCACACCGATTGCGACGAGAGTGAGGATCCACGTCATCGACGTCGCCATCGAGAACGCTGCCCCCGGATTGCGCACCATCGTGAATGTGACCACGTCACCGATGATTTCGATCGGCTGCCCCGGTTTGACCGCGGCGACTGCCCACACCTTCGTGAGAATGTCCGAGAGCAGGATGACAGCGGCGATGGCAATGAGCATGGTCAGCCGGCGGGGCTTTTCGACCGGCGCAACCGCCAGGTCACCGTCTTCCGATTTCACGGCTTCCGGTTTCACGGTTTCGGGCTCGTCGGCCTTCGAGATTTCGGTAATCGGCTGATCCTCCGCGTTGACATCTCGGTCTGGGTGGTCTGTACTCACGCAACCATCATCCCTCATGTTCACCGCACCGGGTCACGCACTCTGCAACTGCGGCTAGCCTGGAGCGCGTGCCACTGCTGTCCACGACCGGCCGACGCGTTCCGTTCGCCCTCGCTGCCCTCGCTCTCACCACCGTTCTCACCGCTTGCGGCGACTCGGATCAACCTCCGAACACCCCGACCTCCTCGCCGAGTGAGGTGACTGTTCCGGTGACCGCCGCGACGGTCGAAGTTCTCGAGGCGGGAAGCGAGCCGCGCGAGGTTTTGCGTACGAACTTGCCTGTCGGCACCACGCAGACGGCGACGCTCGTCACCCAGGCCGTCGTGAGTCAGCAGATCGATCAACAACCGGCGCAGGATTTCTCTTCGCCGGAGATCACGATCCCGCTCTCGGCAAACGTGACCGCTGACGATCCCACCGCAGTCGTTGACCTCACGCTGTCGTCGATGACCTCGCCCGATGCAACGCTGCAGGCTGCGCTGAGCGGGGCCGACGGGTCTGCGGCCGGATTGTCGGTCACGGATTCGGGCGCCATCACCGCCCTACGGTTGAAGCCCTCCGCCAACTCGGCCAATGCTGCCCGCGCTGCAATCGAACAAGCGCTGGGCCAAGCGGTCTACCGGACCGTCGCACTCCCCGACGCTCCGGTCGGTGTCGGCGCACGTTGGGTGGTTCGGCAGCAAGTCAGCAGCGAAATCCTGCTCGATCAGACAACCACCGTCACGCTCACCGCGCGCGAGGGCAATCGGCTTTCGCTCGCGGTGGACGTATCGCAGACCCCGCAGAGCCCGGTCTGGAACCTGGCCGGTGACGCCGGAACGCTGAACATCGATCAGTACGTCATGGCCGGCTCCGGAAACCTCACCGTCGACCTCTCACTCCCCTTGCCGATCGACGGACAGATGACCGTCGGCGGCGACCAGGCATACGGCGACCCGGACAGCTCCTCGGTGATCCGGCAGACCATCTCCAACAGCATTCGGTGGGAATCGTGACACGCCGGTCGCTTCTCGCACTTGGTCTGACCGCAACGGCGGCACTGTTCGTCGTGACCGGTTGCGGCTCGGACGACTCGCCTGGTGCCGACACGACTACGCAGGTTTCCGCCCCACAGGTCGGCTTGGCGCCGTTCACGGCTGCTCCGGCCGCACCGCTGAGCGGGGCGCCTCTCGACCGTGACGGCCTGCAACGAGCCGCGCTCACCCTGTCCGAGCTACCTGCGGACTTCGACATAGTTCCCGACCCGGTCGACGACCTCGGCCTCGCACCGGCGCCGGAGAGTTCGGAGGCGGACAAGTCGAGCACCGACCCCGCCGTCTGCGCCCAGGTTCTGGCGCCGATAGCCACCCAGGCTCCCGGATCGGTCGCCGACCTCTCCGACATGTTCACCGGCCCCGATTTCACGAGCATCGATCAGGACTCTGCTTCGTACGCCGACGGCACCGCGGCAGCAGCAGCTTTCGAGAAACTTCAGACCACGCTGGCCGGGTGCGCGGAATATTCAGGAACCGATGCCGACGGAACGACAATCACCTATCGCGTCGGCGGAGCGTCGGACCCGAACGTCGGCGACGCGTCTTTCGCTTTCCGAATCATCACGGAGAGTGGCGGTTTCACCTTGGTCGCCGATGCGATCGTGGCCGCAGTCGGGACCACGTTGACCCAGGTGTCCGCAACTGCGCCGAGTCCGATCGCCCCCGACGTGCTGCACTCGATGGCATCGGCCGCCGCCGATCGCCTGCGCGCACAAACGCCCTGACAACGAGCGGATTGGTCCCGTCTCGGCCTTACGCGAATGATTCGGGACCACAGACCCTTTGACAACTGCCCGTCCACACTGAACGGTGAGAGTAGGTACGAAACAGACCAACGCGACACACTGATGTGAGGAGCCAGAGTTCATGCCGGAACCCAGAAGGTCAGATCACACCGATTACGTAGCCGTCAATCCGATCTTCTCGAGGCCTGGCGAGGATTCGGTTGCATCGAAGTACACACTCGAACCCGACGGCATGCTTCCCGAGACCGCGTATCAGATCGTCCACGACGAAACGATGCTCGACGGCAATGCGCGGCTCAATCTCGCGACGTTCGTCAGCACGTGGATGGACGATCACGCCACCAAACTGTATGCCGAGTCGTTCGACAAGAACATGATCGACAAGGACGAGTATCCGCAGACCGCCGCGATCGAAACCTATTGCTGGCGCATCCTTGCCGACCTCTGGCACTCGCCCTCCCCCAAGGACGCAATCGGCACCTCGACGATCGGTTCGTCCGAAGCCTGCATGCTCGGCGGCCTGGCGATGAAACGACGCTGGCAGCACGCACGAAAAGCCGCGGGCAAGTCCACCGAAAAGCCAAATCTCATCATGAGTTCCGCGGTCCAGGTGTGCTGGGAGAAGTTCTGCAACTACTGGGACGTCGAAGCGCGTTACGTGCCGATCAGCGAGGAACACCGCACCCTCGACGGTCACGATCTGGACAAGTACGTCGACGAGAACACCATCGGCGTCGTCGCGATCATGGGCGTCACGTACACCGGGATGTACGAGCCGGTCCTGGAAATCTCTAAGGCACTCGATGCGATCCAGGCGAAGACGGGACTCGACGTCCCCATCCACGTCGACGGCGCTTCCGGTGCGATGATCGCACCGTTCCTTCAGCCCGAACTCGAATGGGATTTCCGACTACCGCGCGTCCACTCCATCAACACCTCGGCGCACAAGTACGGGCTCGTCTACCCCGGCCTCGGCTGGGTGGTCTGGCGATCGCAGGATCTACTTCCCGACGACCTCGTCTTCAAGGTGAGCTACCTCGGCGGCAGTATGCCGACCTTCGCACTGAACTTCTCGCGTCCCGGCGCTCAGGTGATCCTGCAGTTCTACTTGTTTCTGCGTCTCGGCCACGACGGCTATCGCGCGATCCAGCAGTCCTCCCAGGACGTGGCGAAATTTCTCGCCGAAGGGATCGGGAAACTCGACGCGTTCGAACTGTGGAACGACGGTTCCGACATCCCGGTCTTCGCGTGGCGCCTCGCCGAGGGGCACACGTCCAACTGGACGTTGTACGACCTCTCGGACCGGTTGCGAGGCAAGGGCTGGTTGGTGCCGGCCTACCCCATGCCGGACGATCTCGCGGATCTGACAGTGCAGCGCATCGTGGTTCGTAACGGACTGAGCATGGACCTGGCGGCCAATCTGCTGCGCATCATCGAAGAGGAAACCGCGTTCCTCGACGAACTGGACAGCCCGATGCCGCGGCCGCGCGTCACCGAGGGATTCCATCACTGACGTCGCTTAACGCGTGAAGAGCGGCCGCCCACTCCCCTTCGGGAGTCGGCGGCCGCTCTGGGGTTTCAGGTGTTACCGAGAGATCAAGCAGCGCAAGCCGGCGAGGTCAGACCTGCAACGCCGACGATCTGGCAAGCGGTGGTCTTCGAGAGCTTCCAGACGCCGTCTTCGTAGACGAACGACGCCTGCAGGCCCTGCTGCAGCGGCTGACCGTTGACGACGATGTTCAGCGAAGCTGCTGCCGTCTCGCTGCCCGTGTCGGTGACCGGGTCGAGGATCTCGACCTGCGCGCCGGCAGCCTTGGCGGCAGCGGCGACCTGGTTGATCAGCTCGGGATCTTGCTCGGCGCCCTGGACGAGGTTGACCTTGTCTGCGGCCGGAACGCTCTCGTCGAGTGCCTGGGCGACCTTGCCGTTGAGCTCAGCAGAGGTCGGGAGCTCGGGAGCGGGATCGCCGGAGGGCGTGGTGGTAGCCGTCGTGGTCTTCGATGACGTGGTGGGTGATGCTTCCTTTTCACCCGAGCTACAAGCGGTCATCGTGAGGGCTGCTGCGATCGCCACTGCTGCAACGGTCATCTTCTGAAGCTTCAACTTCTCAGTCCTATCCATTCGGGTGTTCACATTCGAGCGTCAGTCGAACATCGTGCTTGCTCGAGGATCGTCGACAACATTACCCAACGGTAAGCGGAAAAAGTCTAAGGACATCCTCAGAGAAGGCTGTCGACCGCATCTGCTACCTCGAGCACCTCATCGGATTCGGCAAAGGTTTTGGCGATTCCCGTTCCGCTGGAACGGGTTTCGAAGCGAACCGTCACCACACCGTGCCCGGCGCCCTGCACCCAACCGTGTCCGTATTCTGGATGCTTCACGTCCAAACCGGGGTGCCAGTAGCGCTGAGGGACACGTGCTGCCACCGGAACGTCGAGTTCGGCCTCATCGAGGGCGCCCGTGAGAGTCTCGACCGGATAGCCGGGAACATCCTGATCCAACTCGGGAAAAAGTGATCCTTGCCGAACGGTGGACAAACCGGCGAATCCCACACCGACCAGGCGAATCGGCCCCAATTCCTGTGGATCGATGACCTGTTTCTGCGCAGTCGCGATGAGGATTTGGCGGTCGATGGTGGCAAACGGCAGCGTCACGGATCGAGTCAAGATACTCATGTCGGACTTCTTGAGCTTCAGTACGACGGTGCGAGCAGCTCTTCCGTCCTTCTCCAGCCTGGAAAATGCTGCACGACCACTACTTTCGACGGCGGCGCGCAGTTGCGCCATCGTGACGATGTCTGCGGCGAACGTGGATTCCGCGCTGATCTGCTTGGATTCGGCACGCTCGGCGACCGGCCGATCGTCGATCCCCTGCGCAAGCCGATGCAACCCCGGACCGACAGTGGTTCCCAGTATCGACGCCACCTCCGCTATGGGTGTGCGGGCAAACCCACCGATGGTTTCGATCCCGAGACGCTTGAGTTTTTCCTCGGCGACGGGACCGATCCCCCACAGCTTTCGCACCGGAAGCGGATCGAGCAACTCGTGCTGCATCCCGGGAGGAATCACTGCGACGCCGTCGGGTTTTGCCAGTCCCGACGCGATCTTGGCCACCTGCTTACCTGCGCCGGCACCGATCGAAGCGACCAACCCGGTCTCGGCTTTGATCAACGCCCGCAGGTCCTCGCAAAACGCGCGGACCTCGTCAGCTCCGACACCGGCCAACTCCACCGGTTCCCCGAAAGCCTCGTCCACCGACAGTTGCTCGAGGATCGGCATACGAAGGCGCAACGCGTCGAACGTGCGTTTACTGAGAACCGAGTACAGGGACATCCGTGGCGGCAATACCACCGCTCCACCACCGACCATCCGGCGTGCTTGATGCATCGGCATTGCCGATCGCGCACCGAAAACTCTCGCTTCGTAACTTGCCCCGGCCACCACCCCGCGCCCGCCCAAGCCGCCGACCAGCACCGGGCGACCTCGCAGAGTGGGACGCGTCAACTGCTCGGCGGAAGCGAAAAACGCATCCATGTCGAGATGCAGCACCCACCTACGACTTCGTGTGGGATCACCTTGATTCATCGGGCGTTACGGTTCTCTCAAAAGTAGGTGCAGAATTTACGTCCGCGCCTTCTTCTTCGGCGACTTCTTCTTCGGCAGGGGCAATACGTCGGCAGTCCGTTGAATGAAGGCGTGCAGGTGATCGAGGTCCTGCAACCGTTCCTCCGTCACCCGGTAATAATCCTTCGCTCCCGGGTACGGCGGAGCCAGATCGGCCTCTGATCCGAACTCGGTACTGACCTCCGTGGGTTTGACGAACAGGACGTCTCCGCAGATCAAGCCCACGATCTTCTCGTCGCAATACAGTCCGTACTCGCCGAACATCGCCCTTGCCCGCACGTCGAGCGGTTCCAACTGCTCGAGAATGCGCGCCACGGTTTCCTTGCTCGTGCTCATGAGAGCAAACTACTCCGGCACCCCGACATACAGACATTCATCGGGGAGCCGGAGTAGCTATGGCGGTATTAGACCTTCGTGATCGCGGCGCGGATACCGTCACCGAGATCGACGGCGTCGTCTCCCGCTTCACCCACAGAGAAGGAGGTGGCCAGAACCTCACCGGCGATCAATTCGCGATGACGCTCCGCCCACTCCTTGCAGTCCTGCGGAACCTCGAGCACGACGTTGATCCGGTCCGAGACGTCCAAACCGGCGGCGCGGCGCGCATCCTGCAACTGACGGATACGGTCCTTGGCCCATCCCTCGGCTTCGAGTTCCTCCGTCACAGCGGAATCGAGTACGACCAGTCCCGCACCGTCCGGCAGAGCAGCCGTCGAATCCGGCTCGGCCGCAACCAGTTTCTGCGTGTACTCCTCGGGCAGCAGTTCGATGCCCGCCGCAACCACGACGCCGTCCGCGTTCTCGGTCCAGTCGCCCGCCTTGACCGCCTTGATGACAGTCTGAACGGACTTGCCCAGACGCGGTCCTGCAGCACGCGCATTGACCGCGATCTCGAAGCGCCCGTGCACGTCGACGTCATCGGTCAGATCGACCTTCTTGACGTTGACCTCGTCGGCGATCAGTCCGAGGAACGGACGCAGACGCTCGGCATCCGGCGCCGCAACCGTGACCTCGGGCAGCGGAAGACGAACACGCAGATTCTGCGCCTTGCGCAGGCTCAGCACCGTGGAGCACACGGTCCGGACGTCGTCCATCGCCGCTACCAGGTCGGGGTTCGCGGGGAGCTCCGACGCCTCGGGCCAATCAGCCAGGTGAACCGAGCGCTCCCCGGTCAGCCCGCGCCAGATCACCTCGGACACCAACGGCAACAGCGGCGCAGCGAGACGCGTCACGACCTCGAGCACGGTGTGCAGGGTGTCGATCGCGTCGCGATCCTCGTCCCAGAACCGCGAACGAGACCGTCGCACATACCAGTTGGTGAGTGCGTCACAGAACAACCGAAGCTCGTCGCACGCACCGGCGATGTCGTTGACCTCGAGGGCCTCGGTGATCACGTCGCGGGTGGTAGCGAGCTTGGCCAGGATGTACTGATCGAGGATGTTCTCCGAATCGGTACGCCACACACCGGATTCCGGGGCGTACAACTGCAGGAAGCTCCAGGCGTTCCACAGCGGGAGCAATGCCTGACGCACACCTTCGCGGATGCCCTGCTCGGTCACGATGAGGTTTCCGCCGCGCAAGATCGGCGAAGACATCAGGAACCATCGCATCGCATCGCTGCCGTCGCGGTTGAACACCTCCTTCACGTCCGGGTAGTTGCCCTTGGACTTGCTCATCTTGAGTCCGTCGTCGCCGAGCACGATGCCGTGCGCAGCAACGGTTTTGAAGGCCGGACGATCGAAGAGTGCGGTGGCCAGCACGTGCAGCGTGTAGAACCAGCCGCGAGTCTGCCCGTTGTACTCGACGATGAAATCGCCCGGGAAATGACCCTCGAACCATTCACGGTTCTCGAATGGGTAGTGCACCTGCGCGTACGGCATCGAACCGGATTCGAACCAGCAGTCGAGCACCTCGGGAACGCGGCGCATCATCGACTTCCCGGTCGGGTCGTCGGGGTTCGGGCGGACCAGGTCGTCGATCATCGGGCGATGCAGATCGGTCGGACGCACACCGAAGTCTGCCTCCAACTGATCGAGCGATCCGTAGACGTCCGTACGCGGGTACTGCGGATCGTCCGACACCCACACCGGGATCGGGCTGCCCCAGTAGCGGTTTCGGCTGATGTTCCAGTCGCGTGCACCTTCGAGCCACTTGCCGAACTGGCCGTCACGGATGTGCTCGGGCACCCACGTGATGTCCTTGTTCAGCTCGACCATGCGATCGCGGAACTTGGTGACCGCGACGAACCACGAGGGAACCGCCATGTAGATGAGCGGCTGCCCACTGCGCCAACTGTGCGGGTACGAGTGCTCGATCGTCTCGTGCCGCAGCAGCTTTCCAGCGGCCTTCAGGTCCTTGATGATGACCGGGTTGGCGTCGAAGACCATCAAGCCCTCGTACGGCGGAACCATCGAGGTGAACTTTCCACCCGCATCGAGCGGCTGCACGACCTCGATACCGTTGGCCGTGGCGACATCCATATCCTCCTCACCGAAAGCCGGTGCGAGGTGGACGATTCCGGTTCCGGAATCGGTTGTCACGTAGTCGGCCGAAAGCACGACGTGCGCGTTTGGATGTCCGAGGAAGAAGTCGAACGGCGGTTTGTACGACAGTCCGACCAACTCGGCGCCCTTGTGGCGGGAAACGACCTCGGGGTCCTCCCCCAGCTCACGTGCGTAATGAGCTACCCGTGCTTCCGCGAGCACGTACCGCTTTCCGTCCTCGCCGAGCACCTGGACGTAGTCGACCTCGGGATGAACCGCAGTGGCCAAGTTGGACGGCAGTGTCCACGGAGTCGTGGTCCAGATGATCGCGTTTGCGCCGTCCAATGGTGAACCCGGAGCGACCAGCGGCATGTCGACCGTGACTGCAGGATCCTGACGCATCTTGTACGCGTCGTCGAGACGAGTCTCCTGATTGGACAGCGGAGTCTGCTCGTACCAGCTGTAGGGCAGCACGCGGAAGCCCTGATAGATCAGGCCCTTGTCGTGCAGCTCCTTGAAGGCCCACATGACGGACTCCATGAAGTCGACGTCCAGGGTCTTGTAGTCGTTGTCGAAGTCGACCCAACGTGCCTGGCGGGTGACGTAGTCGCGCCACTCGTCGGTGTACTTGAGCACCGAGGCCTTGCAGTACTCGTTGAACTTGGCCAGACCCATGACTTCGATCTCGGCCTTGTCCTTGATGCCGAGTTGCTTCTCCGCTTCGAGTTCTGCGGGCAGGCCATGGCAGTCCCAGCCGAAGCGTCGCTCGACCTTGCGTCCACGCATGGTCTGGAAGCGCGGCACCAGGTCCTTGACGTACCCCGTCAGCAGGTGACCGTAATGCGGCAAGCCGTTTGCGAAAGGCGGTCCGTCGTAGAAAACGAACTCTTCGCTGCCGTCCCGATTGGAAACCGACGCACGGAAGGTGTCGTCGTCGTCCCACTGTTTCAGGACTTTCTGTTCCAGTTCGGGGAACTTGACTCCGGTGTCGGCGGGGACACCGTAGTCGACTCTGGGATACCCGTTACTCGCCATGGCGATCTCCTCGTGCCAGTCGGACTCGGCACGGGGACGACGTGGCGCTTGTGCGCCGACACCGCGGTACCACCCCGTTTGCACCCCGTAGATCCGCGCTTGGATCCCGAGGTGCCACTCGATCGAGCTGTGACGGGCTCACCCGTTCGGTTCTACTGAGTTCTGGGCGCCTGAAGCGACAAGAACCGTTCTTCCGAAAGCTCCCCGGTGATTGCCGGATCACAGCCTGGTATTCGTGTTGGACAGTCTAATACTCGTCCTGGACCTTGTCGGAACTCGCCCTAGGACTTGTCGGGGCCACCCGGCGACTCGCCATGATTTCTCTGATTGTCATCGTTGGCGGTGGCTGCATCGTCGATCGACGAATTCGAGGAACTCTCGACTCGACCGTAAGGCGACGACATTCCGCTGCCCGATGCCGGGTCATCCAACGAAGGAACCGCCTTCCTGCTGGTCAGCGCACTGACCAGCAGGAGGACGGCACCTGCTACACAAATCGCGATACATGCCCACGCCCAGATCAGCGACCCTGTGGTCAGGGCGACGATCAGGAGAGCGAAACCAACTCCCGCGAGAACCAACGTCACGACCAGCACGTATCAACCTTTGTCCGGTCCGATAGCTGAGCCGACGGGGCGCTCTCGGTCAGCTGTTTCCCTTGGCGAAGGACGGGCTGTAGGAATCCTGTCCACCGTCGACCGGAACGGCCGAGCCGCGCTGTTCGAGCTCTTCGAGCTGCGATTCCAGGTAGGACTTCAGGCGCACCCGGTACTCGCGTTCGAACGTCTTGAGCTGCTCGATACGGCCCTCGAGGACCGAACGCTGCTGGTTGATGGTCGCCATGATTTCGGTGTGCTTCTTCTCGGCGTCCGCCTTGAGAGCGTCTGCCTTCTCCTGAGCCTGGCGAAGCTGGGTCTCGGAGCGAGTCTGAGCGTCGGTGAGCATTGCCTCCGACTTGTTGCGCGCATCCGCGATCATGCCGTCAGCCTTGCTGCGAGCCTCGCTCATGAGCTGCTCGGAGTTGGTGCGGGCACTGCCGAGCAGCTGCTCGGACTCGGTCTTGGCATCGTTGGTGAGGCGATCCGCCATCTCCTGAGCCAGTCCGAGGACCTTTGCGGCCTGCATGTGGGTGTCGCCACTCTGCGGCGCTGCAACGGCAGCGGCGGCGGGAACCGGCGCTGCAACAGGTGCAGGCTTGGGCGGTTCGACGACCCGAGCGGGCTCCGGCTTGGGCTGCGCTGCGACGGGTGCTGCCTGCTGAGCAGGTGCCGGCGACTTCTTGGCAGCCGCGAGCTCCTGATCCAGCTCACCTACGCGCTGGCGCAGGTCCGCATTCTCTTCGATGAGCTGCGACAGCGCCTGCTCGACGAGGTCGAGGAATGCGTCGACCTCGTCCTCGTTGTAGCCACGCTTGCCGATAGGCGGCTTGCTGAACGCAACGTTGTGCACGTCAGCTGGAGTCAGTTGCGGCATGGAAGGATCCCTTCACGCGTCATTTGGCGGTCTAGCAAGCATTCAGTTGCAACACAGTCTACGTAGTGGCGAACTACGTAGTGGCGAACCACTGGATGAGTTATGGCATCCATTCTGGCATACCACTCACTCGGACTGCGCTCAGCGAACAACCGACATCAGGATGATGACGATGAAAAGCAAGACCATGATGGATAGATCCAAGCGAACTCCACCGAGGTTGATCGGGGGGATCAACCTGCGGAGCAGTTTCACCGGAGGATCGGTGATCGTAAAAATGGTTTCGAGAATGACTGCGACCAATCCGGTCGGTCGCCAATCTCTGGCAAACGAACGAACGAACTCGACGATCACTCTGCCGATCAGCAACAGCCAGAAGACAACCAGCACCAGATAGATCACAGAGAGAAGCGCGTCCACACCCTCACTCTGCCTGACTTCTGCGGTGTGTCCAAAACAGACACACCGCAGCAATTCCGGAACCGGTCCGCATCGAGTCCGTCTTGTAACGGCCGGCGATGGGTCCGAATGCGGCGTCCGCCGAGGCGGGCCGCCGTTCGAATGTGCTCACGTCACCCCTGCTCAGGGGCCGGACTGCGGTCGAGACCATCATTTCTGGCTGTAGAAACCCGTCTCGGCGATCCGACGGCGCTCCTCGGCGGAAACGTCGATGTCGGCCGGTGAGAGAAGAAACACTTTGGTGGCTACCTTGTCGAAAGAACCACGCAATGCGAACGCCAGGCCGGCCGCGAAATCGACCAGACGCTTCGCGTCGGCGTTGCTCATGTCGACCAGATCCATGATGACGGGAGTGCCGTCCCGGAACCGCTCACCGATCGTGCGGGCCTCTGCGTAGCTCTGCGGACGCAGTGTCGTGATCTTGGCGAGCGGGCCGCCGTCGTCGACAACCGGCGCACGTCGCGCTTCGGGTCGCTCTGCGCGCGCGTCGACCGCGAGGTTGCCACGGCTTGCCGGGCGCGGCGCCATCGCCGGGCGGCTGCTGCGGCTGGGAACGGTGTCGACGCGGGGCCGGGAATCGTAGCGATCGAACTCCGCGTCCTCTTCGTCACGACGACTGGGCGCGTAGCTCGCCTTCGAGAAGGCAGGTTCGACGAACTCGCGGTCGTCGCGCTCGGCATAGCCGTCGTGACTACGACGGGGTGCGCGGCGAGCCTGATCGGGCTCCTCCACGTATTCGTCCTCGTAGTCATCGAGGGGAACCATGCCGAAGTAAGCCTTGAACTTATGCAGGTTGCTCATTGATCGACCTTCCTTGGCGCGGCGGAATCAATCCGACTGCGACCGGTCGCAGCGGTGTGGACGGGTTGGGCGATCACCTGAGCGATCACCTCGAGATTACTGGTCGTGAGCCGAGCAGTGCGGTTCCGACACGCACGCAGGTTGATCCGTGGCGCACTGCAGCCTCCAGATCGCCGGTCATACCGGCCGAGAGTTCGGTTGCCCGGGGATGCGATTCGAGGATCAAAAGATGTGCCCTGCGGAGGATTTCGAACTGCTCGTCCGGATCTGATCCAAGCGGCGGGACGGCCATCAGTCCCGCGAATTCGAGACCTTCGGCTGATTCGATCCGCTCGGCGAGAGGCGTTAGCTCGCCCGTCGGAACTCCGCCACGCGCGGGGTCTCCGTCGAGACTTACCTGGATGAGCGCCCGGAGCGACTCCGTGCGCTCACCGTCCGACAAAGCACTCAGCGCAGCCCGATCGAGTGCATCGACCAGTCGCGCACTGTCCACCGAGTGAATTGCATAGGCCCACTTCGCTACCGACCGAGCTTTGTTGCGCTGCAACTGTCCGATCATGTGCCAGCGAACCGGATCATCGATCGCGCCCGTCTGTGCAGCGCCGTCGAAGTCCGCGACCTTCTCCACTGCTTCCTGCTCACGAGACTCACCGAATTCACGGCAACCCAGTTCGTACAGGATTCGAGCGTCGGACGCCGGAAAGAATTTGGTCACCGGCAGCAGTGCTACGTCGGAAACCTCGCGACCGGCGGCAAGGCAGGCGGCCGCCAATCGCGCCCTCACCGAGTCGAGTGCCGTCGATATTTCTGTCAGCCGCATTTCCGTCTCGCGCATTTCTGCCTAGACGGTTTCCTGCGCTGCGGGCGCTTCCATCCAGATCACTGCAGCTTGACGCCCGGTCAGAGATTCTCGGCGATGACTGAACAACGCGCGATCCTCGATCGTGCACCGCGGGTCCTCGGCGACACCGGACACACCCGCGGCGAGCAACTGCTTACGCAGTCCCGCACGCAGATCGAGCCCCGGCGTGCCCTTCTCGGTGCGAGTTGCGCTGCCCGGCAAGTGCTTTTCCACGTCCGCGCGCATCGCAGCGGGAACCTCGTACTGGCGTCCGCTCGCAGCCGGACCGAGGAAGGCGCCGATACGCGAAACGTCCGCGCCCTGACGCACCATCTCCGCGAGGACGCGCGGGACGATACCGATGCGGGCACCGATCCGTCCGGCATGAACGGCCGCGATCACACCGGCCTCCTCGTCGGAGAGCAGAACGGGAACACAATCTGCACTGAGGGTGGCTAGCGCCAGGCCGGGAACAGTGGTGACCAGAGCATCCGTCACCGGAATCACTTCGTCGGTCGGTTCCGTCACGACAGTGACGTTGCGCGAATGGATTTGTTCCATCCACACGAGATGGTCAGGCTCGACGCCTATTTCGCGTGCCAGACGTCGGCGATTCGCATCGACGGCTGCCGGATCGTCTCCGACGTGATCGCCCAGATTGAACGACTCGTACGGTGACGCGGAAACACCACCGGCTCGGCTGGTCACGACGCGGCGAATGCGGGTGCGGGTGGTCGACTTCTCGGTACTCAAGATAAGTGTGCTCACAAACGTCGAAAGTTGTCGTCCGGCTCAGACGTGACCGGACATCCAGTCAAGAACAGGGTACCCAGAAATTCCGGGCACCCTGTTCTCGAAACTGTTTGTAGCCCTACGTCAGCGACGCATGAAGACCGGCACGTCGACGTCGTCGTCGCCCTCGTCTTCCTGGACCGGCGCATGGCGGGGGCCACCGATCGGAGGCAAGCTGCCCGAACCGGTGGTCTCGCGCGCTGCGGAAATCGGCTGCTCGCCAGCAGGTTCGGCGGCCACCGGCGACCGGCCGACCTCACCCGCGCGCCCGGCACCGATAGCTCCACGTCCCTGCGCGGTCGACTCCACGGGACGACGAGCCGGAGCTCCTCCGTCGAATCCCGCAGCGATGACCGTCACACGAACCTCGTCACCGAGTGAATCGTCGATGACCGTTCCGAAGATGATGTTGGCGTCGATGTGGGCAGCTTCCTGCACCAGCGAAGCCGCCTCGTTGATCTCGAACAGGCCCAGATCGCTACCGCCGGCGATCGACAGAAGCACGCCGCGGGCGCCTTCCATCGAAGCTTCGAGGAGCGGGGAATTGATCGCGGATTCCGCCGCCTTGATCGCGCGTCCCTCACCCCGCGAGGAACCGATTCCCATCAACGCACTACCGGCACCGGACATGACACCCTTGACGTCCGCGAAGTCGACGTTGATCAGACCCGGAGTGGTGATGAGGTCGGTGATGCCCTGGACGCCGTTGAGGAGAACCTCGTCCGCGCTGCGGAACGCGTCCATCAGGCTGACGGCCGCGTCACCCAGCTGGAGCAGGCGATCGTTGGGAATGACGATCAGCGTGTCGCAGGACTCGCGGAGCGCCTGGATTCCGGTATCCGCCTGTCCCCCACGACGCTTGCCCTCGAAAGAGAACGGTCGCGTCACGACACCGACGGTGAGTGCGCCCAGCTTCCGGGCGATGCTTGCCACGACAGGGGCACCACCGGTTCCGGTGCCACCACCCTCGCCTGCGGTCACGAACACCATGTCGGCGCCCTTGATGACCTCTTCGATCTCGTCCTTGTGATCTTCGGCTGCCTTGCGACCCACTTCCGGGTCGGCACCGGCGCCGAGGCCACGGGTCAATTCACGACCGACGTCGAGCTTGACGTCGGCGTCACTCATCAGAAGGGCTTGCGCGTCCGTGTTGACCGCGATGAACTCGACTCCCTTGAGTCCCTGTTCGATCATGCGGTTGACTGCGTTCACGCCGCCGCCGCCGATGCCGACGACCTTGATTACGGCGAGGTAGTTGTGCGGGGGCGTCATCGGCTCTCGCCTTCCGTGTCGTGTTTCACGCTGCTTGTCAGTGCTGCTGTCTTTGTTACTGCTGTTTTTGTAGCTTCATGCTTTTCGAGAACAACCCTAAACCTCAACCACAGGGTTAGAGTTATGTCAAGTATTCGATCTGAAACGAAACGCTATGCACCGTCGTCGCGTTCCGCCATTAGGCGCGCCGAGACACACCGAAGTATTTGCTGCGCACTGACGCACGGCTGCACCGTGCGCTATCGGACCGTCGGCAGATCAGGACTGGACACGTCGTACGTCTGCCCCGGTTGGGTCAACAGCGGAAGCGTCACAGCAGCCTTACGATCCGAGTGCTCGACACCGCCCCAGTTTACGACCCGACCGTCGAGCAGAGTCAGCGTGACACTCGAAATCGACCGAGCGGCAACCTCTCCCACCTGAAATCTCAGATCCGGCGGCAACACCGACAACACCTCGAGCGCGGCAAGCGTCGGCTCGTCGTTCCACCCGGGCGTCGGTGTCACCAGACGCGGAACCCCGGGCGGCGGGACGCCCATCTCGAAGTCGACGCCCTTCTCGTCCAGCAGGTGTGCACCCTCAGGTGAGTCGACGAAGACGACCGGTACCCGTTCGGTGACGGTGACGCGGATAGTCGACGGATACATCCGCTGCACACGAGCCGAGGCCACCTTCGGAATCGTCGCCACACGTGCGGCGGCGGCGCCGGTGTCTACCCGCATCAACGGCTGACCGGTCGGTACAGCCAGGAGCGAAAGGATCTGTTCCTCACTGACGGTCGTCGCACCGAGAACTTCGGTGCCCCGCACCGAGAGCACCGGAGACAACCAAGCCGTCAACGCAATTCCCACCACCAGCACGATTGCCAGCGGTGCCACGATCAGCGGTCGCTTGAACCACTTACGAGTCGGTGTGGGTTCGGGAGCCGGCTCCGTCGACCGCGTCGAGTATCGCGATTCGGTGCGAGTACTGCGCCGACGCGTACTGGTGGCTTGTCTGGCTCGAGGATCTCGACGCCCGCGCCGACTTCGTGCGTCGGGTGTCATCGCGGCGCGGGATGCGGCGCCGAACGCAAAGCATCGAGGATCTGTTTGCCGAGCATGGTCACGTCACCGGCACCCATCGTGATGACGATGTCGCCGGGGTGAGCCAACGCCGCCACCTGCTTCGGCGCCTGTGACAGATCCGGTTGATAGTGAACAGGTTTCGTGACCGACTGAGCGACCAGCGCACCACTGACGCCCGGCATCGGCTCTTCGCGAGCGCCGTAGACATCGAGAACGACAACCTCGTCGGCCAAGTCCAGCGCCTGCGCGAACTCCTCGGCAAACGCGGCGGTGCGTGAATAGAGATGAGGTTGGAAGACCACGATCACGCGTCCGGCTGCCGAATTGGTCGACGACGAATCGTCCTCCGGTCGAACCAGATCCGCCGCCGCGCCGAGAACCGCACGAACTTCGGTCGGATGGTGGGCGTAGTCGTCGAACACCCGGACACCACGCTCGCGGCCGGTGAACTGGAACCGGCGGTGTACGCCACCGAATCCGGCGAGCCCCTCGACGATCTCCTCCGTCTCGGCGCCGGCGTCACGGGCAGCCAGTAGAGCCGCAAGTGCGTTGAGCGCCATGTGACGACCCGGCACTGCCATCCGCACGGTTCGCGCGGCGCTCTCGCCCGCCAGGTGGAACTGCAGGACTCCCCCGACGTCGTGCGCATGGAAGCCCAGTAGTCGGACTCCGACCTCGACACCGTCGACAGGCTCGAAGGCGGTGCCCGCCTCCACTTCCTGCGCGTCTGCCGATCCGTAACCGAGTACCCGGATGTCCGAACGGCCCGAGGCCACGATTCGCTTCGCGAGATCCGCCGATCCCGGGTCGTCGAGGCAAGCAATCAAGAGCCCACCCGGACGCAACTTGTCGACAAAATCGTCGAACACCTTCACATACGCTTCGACACTCCCGAAATAGTCGAGGTGATCGGCCTCGATGTTGGTCACGACGATCACGTTGGGGTCGTACTGCAGCAGCGACCCGTCACTCTCGTCCGCCTCCGCGACAAAGACGTCACCGCTGCCGTGATGGGCATTCGTTCCCGCTTCGTTGAGTTCGCCGCCAACGGCAAACGAAGGGTCGAAACCACAGTGCTGCAGGGCGACCACGAGCATCGACGTTGTCGACGTCTTGCCGTGTGTACCCGAAACCAGGAACGTGCGATTGCCCTGCATCAGTGATGCAAGGACAGCCGGACGAAGAATCACCGGGATTCCGCGGCGAGCGGCCTCGACGAGTTCCGGGTTGTCCTTCGGGATAGCCGCGTGCGTCGTGACGACGACGGTCGGACCACCCGGCAGCAGGTCGAGAGCATCGGCGTCGTGGCCGATCCGGACCTGTGCCCCGCGTGCACGAAGCGCCAGGACTCCTCGGCTCTCCTTGGCGTCCGAACCCGAGACGAGGCCCCCGCGGGAAAGCAGAATTCGAGCGATGCCGGACATACCGGCACCGCCGATTCCGACCATGTGTACTCGCTCGAGGTGGGCGGGCAGCGCGGTCATCGGTTTCCCCTTGCGTTTTCCTGGACGGCGTTTTCCTTTGCCGCGATGTCGAGCACGATCCGTGCGATCTCGGTTGCCGCGGTGCGGTGCCCGACGTTGGCAGCACCACTGCTCATCTTGTCGAGGCGCGCGCTGTCGCTCAGCATCGGGACGACGGTACCGGCGACGAACGTCGGCGTGAGCTCGTTGTCGGAGACGATGATCGCACCGCCCGCTGCGACAACGGGTTTCGCGTTGAGTTCCTGCTCACCATTGCCGTGCGGCAACGGAACGTAGACGGCTGGAAGCCCGACCGCCGAGACCTCGGCGACCGTCATCGCGCCCGAACGACAGATAGTCGCGTCGGCTGCGGCATACGCGAGATCCATCCGCGAAAGATAGGGAACAGCCACATACGGTGCCGTCTCCGAGTACTGCGTGACTTCGAGAGAGTTCTTGGGTCCGTGTGCGTGAAGGACCGAGATCCCGGCCTTCGCCAGTTCTTCCGCTGCTCCGGACACCGCGTCGTTGAGCGACTTCGCGCCTTGCGATCCGCCGAAGACGAGCAGAACGGGACCGTCCTGAGGTAGTCCGAAGTACTCGCGAGCTTGCGAGCGGAGTCCCGCTCGATCGAAATTGGCGATCGACGCGCGAACCGGGATGCCGACGATCTCGGCGTCCTGATCGCCGCGGTTCTTCACTCCGGAACCCGGAACAGCAGCAAGCACCCGCGTCGCCAGGCGAGCACCGATCTTGTTCGCGATGCCGGCACTGGCGTTCGCCTCGTGGATGACGATCGGAATCTTGCGGCGGCGCCGAAGAACACCGCCACGTGCGGCAAGATACGCCGGAAGCGCGACGTAACCACCGAAACCGACGATCACGTCGGCGTCGACGGAATCGAGTACCTCACGGGTCTTGCGCACCGAGGCGAGGATGCGTGTCGGCAGTTTGACGAGATCCATCGTGGGCTTACGAGGAAGCGGAACCGGGGGAATGAGCTCGAGCGTGTACCCGCGAGCCGGCACCAAGGTGGTTTCGAGACCACGCGCCGTCCCGAGCGCAGTGATTCTGGTGTCGGGCGCAGCGGCCTTGACCGCGTCCGCGACAGCAAGTGCGGGTTCGATGTGACCAGCCGTGCCTCCCCCTGCCACCACTACCGACAGAGCCGATTTGTTGCCGCTCACCTACGAATTCCTCGCTCTCGAACTTCTCGTGGATCTTGTGCCCTACGTGTCGGCGCCTGCCGACGCTGACCATTCTGCCCTCCCGCGGTGCGCTTCCGTGACCCAGCGGCCGCACCTCGGTTGGAATCCGAGGAAGGGCGAGCACCTTGATCTGCCCGCTTGCGTCGATCACCCGTCTCGATCGCGCGCCGGCCGTCGCGTCCGCGTGCCGGTTCGATCTGCCGTGCGGGCTTCGGTCGACGGATCGGCCGGCCCCCTGACGGCGGGTGGTACAGCACGGGCTTCGGCAGTCTGAGCAACTTCGAGATCTTGCCGTCCTGCCCGGAGTTCAGAGCGGCAACTGCTTCGGGCTCGTGGCGCGCTGCATTGGCGATGACACCGAACATGAACAATGTGATCGCCAAGGACGAACCGCCGGCGGAGACCAAGGGCAACTGGAGTCCGGTCACCGGCAGCAGTCCGATGACGTAACCGATGTTGATCATTGCCTGGCCGACGATCCAGGTAGTTGCAGTGGCCGACAGGAGCCGCCAGAACGGATCGATGCTGCGGGCTGCGATCCGCAATCCCGTGTAGACGAATACAGCGAACAAACCGATCACCACTGCGCAGCCGACAAATCCCAACTCTTCGCCGATGATCGCGAAGATGAAGTCGTTGTGCGCGTTGGGTAGGTAGTTCCACTTGGCGACGCTCTGACCGAGTCCGCGTCCGAAAAGGCCCCCGTCGGCGAGCGAATACAAAGCCTGCTTGGCCTGATAGTTGTTGCCCTGCAGGTCGTCGCTCTTGTTGAAGAAGGCTTGAACTCGATCGGAACGATAACCGGCCGTCATCGCCAGCACGCCCGCCACGACGACGCCCGTCACCGCGATCGAGCCGAAGAGCTTCAGTGGCAGCCCACCGAACCACAGCAGGGCCCCGACGATGATTCCCAATGCGATGGTCGTACTGAGGTTCGGTTGCGCGACGACCAGCGCGAAGACCAGCATTGCTGCGGGCACTAGCGGAATCAGGATCGACTTCACGGATCGGTCGTCCGGCCGCCGCGAAGCCAACAGATGGGCGCCCCAGATCGCCAACGCGACCTTCATGATTTCCGAGGGCTGCACCGAGAACCCGCCGACGTTGAACCAGCGACGCGCGCCCTGCGCTTCTGTGCCGATTCCCGGAATCAGGACGAGTACCAGCATGATCAGCACGACGACGAACAGCGGAAACGAATACTGCCGGAGCACTCTCGCCGGGATCCGCAGCGCGACGTAGAAGAGCACAGCTCCGAGAATCGCGAAGATCAACTGCTGGGTGAACAACGAATACGCCGAGCCACCGGACACGTACTGCTCGACGCTCGACGCCGACAGAACCATCACGAGCCCCAAGACAGTCAACATCGTGGCAATCGTCACCACCAGGTGGAACGACGCCAACGGCCGCGCCAACCAGGCACCGATTCGGGTCTTGGGACCCTTGGTCATAGCAAGTTCCCGGCTTGGCCAGGCGAATCCGTGAACGGATCGGGTAATGCGGCTACGGCGGCGGCGAAGCTGTCACCACGATGTCCGTAGCTGGCGAACATGTCCAAGGACGCGGCGGCCGGGGCGAGTACAACTGCATCACCAGGGGACGCCAACTCGGCAGCTTCGACTACCACTGCGGCCATGACGGCATCCGCGTCGGCACCCGACGGCAGCCGGATGGTGAGAGTCGAGTTGCTGCTGTTTTCGCTCACCACTGCATCGTCCCCCGACATCACGTGCACCACGGGAACATCGGGCGCGTGTCGCGCGAGCGCGTCCTCGATCACACCAGCGTCACGCCCGAGGAGGACAGCGCCGGAGAGTCGAGGGCCGACTTCGCTCACCAATTGGTCGACGCTGGCTCCCTTGAGCAGACCGCCTGCAACCCAGACGACGCGATCGTGCGCGAGTATCGACGGTCGGGCTGCGTGCGGATTGGTGGCCTTGGAATCGTCGATGTACACAACGGACCCGACACGGCCGACCAGCGCCCCTCGGTGTGGGCCGACCTTGTGTGCGGCCAGACCGCTTTCGATTACATCTGCCTCGAATCCGAGTGCCCGCGCCAAGGCGGCGGCGGCCAGCGCGTCCATGACGCCTGCCGGGCCGGCGGGATCTATCGACGCTGCTTCGGCCAAGCGGACGTGATCGCCGAATGCGTTGTCCACGAGGTGTCCCGCTTCGACACCCAGTTCTCCTTCGCCCGGTTCACCCAATCTGAACCCGGTGACAATGTCTGCAGTTGCGCGAGTTCCCAGTTCGGAAGCGATCGCGTCATCGAGGCCGACCACCGCGACCTTTCCGCTCAGCGCCCGCGACTTGGCCTCGGCGTACGCGCTCATTCCGCCGTGCCAGTCGAGGTGATCCTCGGCGACGTTGAGGACCACGCCGGCATCCGGACGCACCGAAGGCGCCCAGTGCAATTGGAAGGACGACAGTTCGACAGCGAGGTACTCCACGCGCGGCGACGTCTCGGCGAGTGCGTCGAGTATCGGCAGCCCGATGTTTCCGCAGGCTCGGCCGACAACTCCAGCGGCGTCGAGAATCGAGGCCAGCATCGACGTCGTCGTGGTCTTTCCGTTCGTCCCCGTCACGACGAGCCATTTACGGGGTGTGCCGAAGTGCCCGCTGTGGTCGACGCGCCAGGAGAACTCGACGTCTCCCCAGATGGGAATCCCGTGACCGGCGGCGGCTGCAAGGATCGGTGCATCCGGCCGAAAGCCCGGACTGGTGACGACGAGCCCGTACTCGGTGATCGAATCCGGGGCATCCTCGATCGAGGTGGTGGTCACCATGTCCGCGCCGAGCTCCGCGCAGCGCTCCGCGAAGTCCAAGGTCGAATCGGCGACCGTCACGACAGCACCGAGGGCGACGAGAGGTTCGATGGTCGCTTGACCGGACACCCTCCCTCCGGCGACCAGCACACGCGTACCGCGAAGCCAGGACAGATCATTCTCGGAAGCCGCTGAGCTGGTCATGGTTTTCAGCCTCCGAGCGCTGCGAGGTATTCGCTGTAGAAGAGTGCCAATCCGATAGCCGACGCAATAGCTGCCAACAACCAGAATCTGATGATCACCGTGGTTTCAGCCCACCCGGCAAGTTCGAAGTGGTGATGGAACGGCGCCATTCGGAACACCCGCCGTCGGCTGGACCGGAACACCGCTACCTGGATCACCACCGACGCGGCCTCCGCGACGAACAGTGCACCGATGACAACCATCAACAGTTCCGTGCTGGTGGTGATCGACAATCCGGCGAGCATGCCGCCGAGGGCAAGTGAACCGGTGTCGCCCATGAAGATCTTGGCGGGTGCGGCATTCCACCAGAGGAATCCGATGCACGCGCCGGCGCCTGCCGCGCAGAGCACCGCAAGGTCGAGCGGGTCTCGGACGTCGTAGCAACCCTTGCCGGGATTCGTCTCGCACGAGTAGCGGAACTGCCAGAACGTGATGATGACGTAGGCGCCGAGAACGAAACTCATCGCCCCGGCGGCCAATCCGTCGAGGCCGTCGGTCAGGTTGACGGCATTGGACCAGGCGCTGACCAGTAGGTAGCAGAAGGCGATGAAGACCACGGACCCGAGTGAGACGGTGGCGATGTCGCGCACGTACGACAGATGAACACTGCCCGGAGTCAGCCCGTCGTCACCGCGGAACTGAAGGGCCAGGATTCCGAAGGCAATGGCAGCGACGAACTGTCCGACCAGCTTCGCTGTCTTGTTCAGTCCCAGATTGCGCTGCTTGCGGATCTTGATGAAGTCGTCGAGGAAACCGACTCCACCGAGCGCGGTGGTCAGACCGAGTACCAGTAGGCCGGACGCCGATGGCCCCTCCGCGTTGTCCATGCCGAGACCGATGAGATGTGAGCCGAGATAGCCGGCCCAGATTCCGGTCAGGATCGCGACGCCGCCCATCGTGGGAGTGCCGCGCTTGGCCTGGTGACTGGCTGGACCTTCGGTTCGGATCTCCTGCCCGAAACCTTGTTTCGAGAACGCCTTGATCAGGATCGGCGTGAGCATGATGGAGACCGCCAGCGCGATGCCTGCGGCGAGAAGAATCTGGATCACTGCGAATCCCCACCGTTCTCGCCATCGGTGTTCTCGCTGTCGGTGTTGGGCGTTGCAGCCAGTATCGCTTCGGCGACCGTCCACAGTTCAACCGACTTGGACGCCTTCACCAGGACGAGATCGCCCGGTTCGAGTTCCGCTTCGAGAATGGCGATTGCCGCAGCTGCGTCGGGCACGACGACGGACTCGTCACCCCACGACCCCTCCATCACCGCACCTTGATGCATCGCACGCGAGGTGCGGCCCGTCCCGACGACGATCAACTTGCTGACATCGAGTCTGACGGCAAGGCGACCGATCGCGTCGTGCTCGACAACTGATTCCGGTCCGAGCTCACCCATCTCTCCGAGCACAGCCCAGCTACGGCGACCGAAGTGCCGATCCGATCGCGCCATGGACACCAACGCTTTGAGGGCGGCGCGCATGGAATCGGGATTGGCGTTGTAACTGTCGTTGACGACGGTGACGCCGTCGGCGCGCTCGGTGACTTCCATCCGCCTCGCGGACGCTGCCTTCGTGCCCTCGAGGACACGTGCGATGTCTGCAACCGCGAGGCCGTTCTCGAGTGCGACGGCCGCCGCGGCCAGGGCGTTGCTCACGTGGTGTTCGCCGTGAACGGCCAGGCGAATACGTGCAGAACCCTGTGAACAGTTCAGTGTGAAGGAAGCCCTGGCCTGGTCGTCGACAACCACGTCGGTCGCCCGAACGTCGCAGTCTTCCGACTGACCGACGAATACGATCCGGGCCTTGGTTCGACTCGCCATTGCGGCGACCATGCGGTCGTCGGCGTTGAGGACCGCAACTCCACCGTCGGCTGCCGACGGGAGTGCTTCCACCAGTTCACCTTTGGCGACCGCGATCGCTTCACGCGAACCGAACTCACCGAGATGGGCAGTGCCCACATTGAGAACTACGCCGATCTTCGGCGGCGCGATCTTCGTCAGTTCGCCGACATGACCGACCCCACGGGCCGACATCTCGAGAACGAGGAAGCGGGTCTTCTCGTCGGCGCGGAGCACTGTCCACGGCAGACCCAATTCGTTGTTGAACGACCCGGGGGGCGCAACCGCCTCGCCGCACTCGCGCAGCAGCGCTGCTATCAGATCCTTGGTCGAGGTCTTGCCGGCAGAACCAGTGACACCGACCAGCGTCAGTCCACCATCGGCCGGTGTGCCATCAGTTGCCAGTTCGTCGACGACTGCTCGGGCCAGAAGGCCGAGGGCATGCAGGACCGCGGCTCCGGACCCGTCGGTGTCGTGTTCGAGCAGCATCACTGCACTGGGACCGTCGTTCGGCACCGATGGAACGACGATTGCCGGAACTCCGACCGGCCGCGCCGCGAGCACCGCCACAGCGCCCGCTGCCACCGCCGCTTCCGCGTGATCATGACCGTCGACACGCGCTCCGGGTAGGGCGAGGAAGAGCCCACCTGGAGCTACTTTGCGCGAATCGAATTCGACGGTTCCAGTCACCTGCGTCGACGAATCGTCGACGTCGTGCAGGGTTCCTCCGACGATCTCGGCGATCCGAGAGAGCGTCATCGGGATCATTGCTTGCCTCCATGTGCTGTGTTGATCGCGAATCGGCCGATCATTTCGCCCAACACCTCGCGGTCGTCGAACGGGTGTTTGACCCCGTCGATTTCTTGACCTACTTCGTGGCCTTTGCCTGCCACCAGGACGACATCTCCTGGCTGTGCCCACCGGACTGCTTGCTCGATCGCGGCGGCCCGGTCCCCCACTTCGCGAACCTCGCCGCGTTCGGATTCGGGCACGTCCATGGCGCCTTGCATCACCGAAGCGCGAATCTTCGCCGGATCCTCGGTGCGTGGGTTGTCGTCGGTGACGATCAGCAGGTCTGCGCCTCGCGCACCCGCTTCACCCATGAGTGCCCGTTTGCCGGCGTCGCGGTCACCGCCCGCACCGACCACCACGGCCACTCGGCCGGGAACCTGGTTGCGCAGCGTGGCGATCACGGCTTCGAGCGCTGCCGGCTTGTGGGCGTAGTCGACCACGGCGAGAAAGCTCTGCCCCCGGTCGATCCGCTGAACTCGCCCCGGGACGTCCACGGTCCCGAGCGCTCGAACAGCCGCGTCCGGGTCGAGTCCCGCAGCAAAACTGACGGTCAACGCCAGCGCAGCGTTGGCCACGTTGTATCGCCCGGGGAGACGAAGTGAGACTGGCCACGACTGTCCATCCGGCCCGACCAACTCGAAGGTCTGCGAGCCGTCCTCGGCAACCTCGACTGCGCCGACCGTCCACTCGGCCTCGGCCGTCGAGGTCGAGACCGTGGTCACCGCGTCGCTCTCGTCGGTCGCGGCCAACTCGGCCATCCGTCGACCCCACACGTCGTCGACGCAGACGACGGCATGCTCGGCTCGCACCGTCGACTCAGGATCGAACAACCGAGCCTTGGCCTGGAAGTACTCCTCGAAGTCCCGATGGAAATCCAGGTGGTCCTGCGAAAGATTGGTGAACGCGCCGATGTCGAAGCGGATGCCGTCGACGCGTCCGAGAGCGAGAGCGTGACTGGAGACCTCCATGACGACGGTATCGATCCCCTGCTCTGCCATCACGGCGAACAGAGCATGCAGTTGCGGAGCTTCCGGCGTGGTCAGAGCGCTGGGCACCCGGCGGCCGTCGATTCGAGTCTCGATGGTCCCGACCAGGCCGGGCTTGCGGCCGGCTCCGGCAATCGCAGCTTCGAGCAAGTACGACGTCGTGGTCTTGCCCGATGTACCGGTAATGCCGACGACCTGCATCTTCTCCGAGGGCCGGCCGTAGATTTCCGCGGAGATCTCACCGAGCACATCCCGCGGGTTCGGATGAACGAGAACTGGGACGGACCGGTCAGGCGCCTTGTCCGCGGCCTCGATCAGTTCGAGGCCGGCCTCGTCGGTCAAGATCGCGGTCGCACCGCGCCCCAGAGCGTCGACGGCGAACTGAGCGCCATGGGTCCGTGCACCGGGCAGAGCGGCGAAGAGGTCATCGGTCACGATTCCCTGCGCACGCAGGTCGACGCCCTTGACGACGACCTCCGAGGACTGTGATCCCGGTTGCCCCACCCATTCGAGGCGAGCCCCGGACAGTTCGGAGAGCGCCGTGATCGCGGTAGCAACCGGTTGTGTCGGACGCGTCCCGGGAGCGCCGTCCGAGTTCGACGATTGCAAACGATTCGGCACTGTCACTCGACTCCTGGCAATTGTCGTTGTTCTATCGCGGTCGTTGTCTATGGCGGTCGTTGTCTATGGCGGTCGCAACGCAAGCAAAGTTCGGCGCACTGCGATGAATGAGGTTACTGCGACGTTTGAGATTACCGTGTCCGGGATTCACCCGAAGACCGTGTCGAAACCGACACACCGCAATCAGTCCGCCTGCAACACCAACTTGCGACCGGGGTCCGGCGACATCGGGACACTGTCACGCTGGAGCATCCACGACGCGATGTTGTGGAACAACGGTGCCGCCGACTGACCGCCGCCGCCGTCCACGCCGCGAACCGGTGCGTCGAGCATGATTCCGATCACGAATCGAGGATTGTCCGCAGGCGCGATTCCCGCGAAGGTGATCCAGTAGTTGGAGTTGGAGTAGCACTTGCACGCGGGATCCACCTGCTGCGCGGTCCCGGTCTTTCCACTGACCTGGTATCCCTCGACGCCCGCGGCAACACCGGTTCCTCGTTGGTTGCCGGTGTCTTCCTGAGTGACCGACCGGAACATGTCCCGAACAGTCGCCGCTGTCTGGGCGCTGACCACCTCGACGCCCTCGGGCTGCGGCGTCTCGGTCCGCGTGCCGGAAGAATCGACAGTCGACTTCACGATCCGCGGAGGAATTCGCACGCCGTCGTTGGCAATGGCCTGGTACATCCCGGTCATCTGCAGGGTTGTCATCGAGAGACCCTGCCCGATCGGCAGGTTCGCGAAGGTTCCGCCGGACCACTGGTCGCGACTCGGAACGCTGCCCGCGCTCTCGCCGGGAAGTCCGACGTCGGTGCGTTGTCCGAGGCCGAACCTGTTCAGCATGTCTGCGTAGCGATCCTCGCCCACTCGCTGAGCGAGCATCAAGGTGCCGACGTTCGAGGACTTTCCGAATACACCGGTAGAGGTGTACGGGGCCACACCGTGATCCCACGCGTCCTTGACTGTGGCACCGGACATCGTGATGCTGCCCGGGACCTGCAGAACTTCGTCCGGAGTTGTCTTACCGTCCTCGATGGCCGCTGCTGCGGTGACGATCTTGTTCACCGATCCGGGCTCGAACGGCGTACTGACCGACGGATTGCCCATTTCGGCTGTCGGCGCGTTCTTGTCGATGCCGATTGCGGGGTTGAAGGTGCTGTCGTTGGACATGGCCAACACCTGTCCCGTCTTGGAGTCCATGACCACAACCGAAGCGTTCTTTGCGCCCGACTTGTCCTTGGCGATCTGGACCTGCTGCTGAACGTAGAACTGGAGGTCCGAATCGATGGTCAGCTCGACACCCGAACCGTTGACTGCCGGTTGCTTGTCACGCCAGCTGCCGGGGATCACAGCGCCGTCGGAACCGCGGTCGTACGTTTCGGATCCATCGGTTCCGGCGAGCGTGGAGTCCATCGAATCTTCGAGACCGAGCAAACCGTGCCCGTCCCAGCCGGTCGCGCCGACGAGATTCGCGGCCAGAGAGCCACCGGGGTACTCGCGGATGTCCTGACGCTCGAGGCCGACCTCCCGGAACTTGTCCGAGATCTCGGCAGCAACCGCCGGATCCACGCTGCGCGCGAGGTACGTGAAAGTCTCGTTGCTGTTCATCTTCTGAAGCAGATCTTTTTCCGGAACGGTATCGCCGAGCTTGGCGTGGATTCCGGCGGCGATCTCGGCGAGGCGATCGCTCACTTCCGGCGCCTGCTTGTCACCCTCGGCGCCCTGCTCGATGCTCTTGGCGCGCGCTTCCTCGAGTTCCTTGCGTACCCGCACCGGCTGGAAAGTCAGCGCCTTGGCTTCCATGGTGAAGGCGAGGGGGTTTCCGTTGCGATCGGTTATCGAGCCACGTACAGCCGGATCGACCTGCGTCGTGGTTCGTTGATTGGCAGATTCCGCAGCCAGACTCGGCGCGTCGATTCCCTGAATCCACAAGAGCTGCAATGCCGCAACGGCGAGCGCACCACACATGGTGATACGACCGACTCGCTGACGAAACGGAAATGAGGCGGTGGCCGAGCGGCGCGGACGCCGACCGGGGTTGTTACGGGAGTTCTGACTCACCGACGTTCCTCAGGCGGAGCAGGCACCGCCGTCGTGGTGGCGGGTGCTGTCGTCGTGGGGATCACAGGAACCAATTGTTCACTCTGCGCGAGGTTTCGCGTGTTATTCGGAACGCTCGGCGTGGCTCCGGGAGCAACCGGCGTTGTGGTGCGCGGGGGTGTCGCAGTCGGTGCGGGCACCGATGTGGGCGCATCGAGCGGCGGCATAGCTCCGGCAGTCGCGGGAGTCGGCGTTCCGACGACCTCGACCGAACCGTCCGGATGAACTACCAGTCGTGCAGGATCCTTGGCGGGGACCATGCCGAGAGCGCTTGCCTGATTTGCCAACTCCGGAGCCGAGTTACGCGACTGGAAGTCACGTTCGAGCGCTGCTTTCTGCTCGACCAAAGACTGGTTGTATGCACGTGCATCACTGAGTTGGTACGAATCCTCGGCAGCGCGAGTGGTCAGCAGCAGAGTCACCGCGAGACCGATGGACAGAAGTCCGATGACGGAGGCCACGAACGGCACTCTCCCCTTGAGCATCGCCCGAGGAGAGATAGACGGGCCGGCAGCAGCGACAGTTCCGGTCCGGCCTGCCGCCCGTGCGGTGCGCTTGTCGTATGCACGTTGCGCTGCACCGGATTTGCCCTGACGACTCATGCCCGCCTCCTGGAAATGCGTTCTGCGGCACGCAAACGCACCGGAGCTGATCGTGGGTTCTCTTCGATTTCCTGCTCTGACGCACGTTCTGCGCCACGGGTGAGAATGCGGAACTCCGGTCCCATACCCGGCAACTCGACCGGTAGTCCTTCAGGACTGGTGGACTTCGAGCGGGGAACCAACTCCGCCTTCACAACTCGATCCTCGAGCGACTGGTAGGACATGAACACCACTCGCCCACCGACTGCCAGTGCGTCGAGCCCGGCAGGAACGGCTGCACGAAGCGAATCCAACTCGGCATTGACTTCGATCCGCAGCGCTTGGAAGGTGCGCTTGGCCGGGTGTCCCCCCGTACGCCGCGTGGCTGCCGGGATTGTTCGGTACAGCAATTCGACCAGAGCTGCACTGGTGGTGAAGGGTTCACGCTCACGCTGCCGAAGGATCTCGGACGCAATCTTTCCCGCGAACCGTTCTTCGCCGTACGTGCTCAGAATGCGAGCAAGGTCGCCGTGACTGTAGGTGTTCAGGACCTCTGCCGCGGTCAGCCCGACCGTCTGATCCATCCGCATGTCGAGAGGAGCGTCGATCGAGTACGCAAAACCTCGGTCGGCTTCGTCCAACTGCATCGACGACACACCCAGATCGAAAAGGATCGCGTGAACCGACTCCGTCGACGGTAGACCTGCCTGTTCGAGCGCGTCCTCGATCCCGTCATACGTGGTGTGCACGAACGTCGTTCGGTCCGCGAATGGCGCCAGACGCTCGGAAGCGATCCGGAGTGCGTTGGTGTCGCGATCGAGACCGATGAGGTGAAGGCCCGGGTACTTGCCCAGGAAGAATTCGGAGTGGCCACCGAGCCCCAACGTCGCATCGATCATGTATGCGCCCGCTCCACCGTCACCGACGGCGGTGATGGCAGGGCCGAGAAGATCGTCGGCGCGGTGCAGAAGTACAGGGACGTGCGCGAAGCCATCGGCATCCGAGGGTTCGTTCACCTCGTGATCCACCATGATTGCTCCGGCTCCTACTTTCATGATTTCCGATGACTTTTCGAAAAGGTGCTGACTTTCCGAGAAGGCGATGACTGTTCGAGAAGGCGAATGCTTCGAGGTCCCTGCCCGAAGGAGAACCTGGCGCTGGGGAAGTGCGTCAGGGTCTTTCCGGGCAGAGGCCTCGCGGCATTCGCCGGGGGCTCTTCGCCTAGACGATCTCGCTGAGAGATTCGCCTGTTGCCTGCGAATAGTCCTCTTCGTTGTCTCCGAGATACCTCTCCCAGGCTGCTAGATCCCAGATCTCGAGGTAATCGACGGAGCCGGTCACTACGCATTCCTTGGACAGGTTTGCGTAACGCCGATGATCAGCCGAGAGGGTGATTCGCCCCTGGGCATCGGCGTGCTGTTCATCTGTGCCGGCGGCCAGGGCACGGACATACGCCCGAGCTGCCGGATCATTGCGTGGAGCTGCCGCTGCCTTTCGAGCAAGCTTGACGAACTCGTCCCGGGGGTAGATGGCGAGGCTGTGATCCTGACTCTTGGTGATCATCAATCCTCCTGCCAGTTCGTCTCGGAACTTTGCCGGCAACGTGAGCCGACCTTTGTCGTCGAGCTTCGGCGTGAAGGTACCGAGGAACACTCGACACCTCCTGCGAGCTTGCGCTGAAACCCTCCCTATCGAGCGGATCGTGCTTCAGCTCTCCGCCCGAACCCACAGTACCCCACTTTCCCCCACAAACAAGGAGCACATGGTCCCTATTCAGCATCATTTGCTGATAAATAGCAGGTCAGCGCAGGTGGGGAGACGTGGGGGAAATTTGTAACCGTGTCCCGGCCCACACCGCCGTCAGATCGACCCTTTACGCCACGATCGGTTGCTCCCCCACACAAAATCGCAGTACAAGCGCGGTTTTCGAATAGACGTGAGCGGGACGAGGTCTGGTCGTGCGTTGCAGTTCGACCAGGGTGGAGGAAAGTGGAGGGCCGAGTGGAGCGAAGTGGAGGAAGCCCGCGGGCATGCCCTGAGGCAGCAGGAGTGGCGAGTGATTCGCTCGCACGTCACTGATTCACTCGATGGATTGCCGGCGCACACGTACAACACCCACAGCAACGGCGTGTGGCGGTCGGCAACCTTGGTTGCCGACCGCCACACGTGTGGTCGTCCGTGCCCTGAAGAGGGCGTCACGTCCGAACTGCATCACTCTCGAAGTACGCCCGAAGAAGGGCGGGAGAGCTAGTCCTGCTCGAACCTGCGTTTGAATCGATCTTCCATCCGCGACGAGAATCCGCCGCCGGACTTCCGGCCGCGTCCCCGCCCGGATCCGCCGGCACTACCCCTACCCGGCGGACCGGAGGGATGATTGCCACCTTCGGAAGCGGAGTCGGCGGCCGGCGCAGACTTACGTCCACCACCCCAGAGGAACAACACCCCTGCGCCGAACATGAACAAGAAACCGAACAGGCTGATGATCGGAAAACCGCCCGGCTTGAGCGGGAGTGCAACCCCCGCGATCAGCAGGACCAGACCCAGCACGAATAGAGCCGCTGCTTGGAACCGCCGTCTACTCGACGGCGCCCGCATACGGCCGCCCCTCACATTGGAGGCGAACTTGGGGTCTTCGGCATAGAGAGCGCTCTCGATCTGATCGAGCATGCGCTGCTCGTGCTCGGAGAGTGGCACGGTACCTCCCCCGGCACTGGAAGTTTGGCAACCACCCCACGGTGTGAGGCGGCGGGTAATCAAGTTGGACGATTACCTGTTTTCATAATACGAGCAGTTTAGGTCTCGGACCACCAACTCCGGGTACGAGTTCCGCCACAAGCGTACGTATTCGTGCCGAAGGGCCCCGATTCGGCTCCATTTGCCTGTGCGGACCAGGAAATTCCCCGGAAACAACTGCCGACACGGACCATTTGTTCACGACGCTCGCAAATGCTCGGACGCGTCCTGACCGATGAAATCTTCGACCGCCGTGAGAAAACGGCCGACCTCGGCGAAGAATGCGTCGGAATCGGAGTCCGTGATCACGATCGACACGCCGGTTTCCACGGCCGCACGCGTAGCGGACCACCCTGCGAAGAATTTCGACCACGCTCCGAACGCGGGCGCTGCGGCGTCCATCAGAACCCACGCGTTTCCACTTCGCTTGCGCTTCGAGCCGGCACCGGCAGGAGCTGCGGCCAACACTGCCCCGGCACCACGTAGGGCCGCCAGGTAGGCACACCGGAACCGGTCGGCAGGATCGCCCGCCCCAATCGCTTCCTCTAAAAGCGCATCCGCCTTCCGGAGCAGCCCCCACGCCACACCGGACTTTCCCACTCGAGCAGTGCGGTCGCTGGCGTCACTCGCGCCGAAGGACCGCCTCGCCGACATCGGCAATCGAGAAATTGCGGCATCCGACGGACTCGACAACTCGGCAGGAAGAGTTCGTTGGCACTTCACACGTTCAGGCTTCACACGCTCGGACATCGGGGCACCTCCTGCACCGTGAGGATCCAAGACCAGGTGGTCCGGAGATGCCCGCTTCCCTTCGGGCATCTCCGGATCACCCACATCGAACATCTGTTCGACCTATTCAATATAACTGCACCCACCGACACGCCGTCAAGAGAAGAGGTGAGACCGGTCGACCCGCAGATCGCCTGGACACCACATACGGTCGACCTCGATCGCGCAGAATTCGCGAGTCGACTCCACGAGGCACTGGCCGTGTACGTCACCGCGATGGACTATCCGCGAGGAACCGAGTTCCATCGCGCACCGATGTGGCAGGAGCACGCGAACCGGCCTGGCTGGAAGGCAGTCGGCGCTTTGGCGGTTCCTCAGCAACCGTCACACGAAAATCTGCCGCTGGTGGGGATCGCTTACGGGTATCGCGGGAGCCCGGACCAGTGGTGGCATCAACAGGTACTGCACGGGCTTCGGCGCTCGGGTCGTCCCCAGAGCGAGATCGACGCGATTCTGAGCGACTACTTCGAACTCACCGAACTCCACGTGCATCCGAACGGACAAGGTCACCGGTTGGGCGAATCGCTCTTGCGTCACCTCCTCGTCGATCGACCCGAACGCAGTGTTCTGTTGTCGACACCCGAGGTGTACGACGAGGACAACCGAGCCTGGCGGCTGTACCGTCGCCTCGGCTTTCGTGACGTGCTCCGCAGATTTCGTTTTGCCGGCGACAACCGGCCGTTCGCAGTCCTCGGCCGTGGACTCCCACTGTGAGCGCGCTTCTCGACGCCGTCGTCGTCGGCTCCGGACACAACGCGCTCGTATCGGCCGCCTACCTCGCACGCGAGGGTTGGTCGGTCGAGGTTCTGGAGAAGGACACGGTTCTCGGCGGCGCAGTCTCGACCGTCGAGCGATTTCCCGGATACAAGGTGGACCGGGGGTCGTCGGCACACCTCATGATCCGACACAGCGGCATCATCGAGGAACTCGGACTCGGCGCGCACGGACTGCGCTACATCGACTGTGACCCGTGGGCGTTCGCGCCGCCCGCCCCGGGCACCGACGGGCCGGGCATCGTGTTTCACCGCGACCTCGACGCAACCTGCTGGTCCATCGAACGAGCATGCGGGACAAAGGACGCCGACTCCTACCGGCGATTCGTCGCGGTCTGGTCGGAGCGCAGTCGATATGTCATGAAAGCGTTTTCCGCACCGCCCACCGGATCGAACCTGATCGGTGCGTTCGGAGGTCTCGCCACCGCACGCGGCAACAGCGAACTGTCTCGGCAGTTCCTCGCGCCTGGCGACGCACTGCTCGACGAGTATTTCGACAGTGAGGCACTCAAAGCAGCGCTTGCGTGGTTCGGCGCCCAGTCCGGGCCTGCGATGTCGGAACCGGGAACCGCTCCGATGGTCGGCTTCGCGGCCCTCATGCACGTCTTGCCGCCAGGGCGAGCAGTCGGTGGAAGCGGCGCACTGAGTGCTGCGCTGGCCTCCCGGATGGCTGTCGACGGCGCCACCGTCGCGCTCGGTGACGGCGTGACGTCGATCCGCCGAAACTCGAGTCACTGGACCGCCACAACCGAGAGCGGTCGAGAAGTTCACGCTCGCAAGGTAATCGCCGGGTGCCACATCCTGACCACGCTCGACCTCCTGGGCCGAGGGGGCTTCGACCGGACCACGCTCGATCACTGGCGGCGGAAAATCAGGGTCGGCCCCGGCATCGGCGCGGTACTTCGACTGGCGACATCTGCGCTTCCGTCGTACCGCGGCGACGCCACGACACGGGAAAGTACCTCGGGATTGCAATTACTCGTCTCCGATCGCGCACACTTGCGCACTGCACACGGCGCAGCACTGGCGGGGGAACTTCCTCCTCGCCCTGCGGTTCTCGGAATGAGTTTCAGCGGAATCGATCCCACGATCGCCCCGGCCGGTCGGCATCAGGTGACACTGTGGTCGCAGTGGCAACCGTATCGCCTCAGCGGACATCGCGATTGGGCATCGGTCGCCGAGGCGGAGGCCGACCGGATCGTCGGCGAGATGGAGGCTTTCGCACCCGGGTTCGCCGATTCCGTCCTCGACCGATTCATTCAGACTCCCCGGGACATCGAGTCGGAATTGGGGATGATCGGCGGAAATGTCATGCACGTCGAGATGTCACTCGATCAGATGATGTTGTGGCGACCGCTTCCGGAACTGTCCGGCCATCGCGTTCCGGGAGCAGACGGGTTGTATCTGACCGGAGCATCGACTCATCCCGGTGGCGGTGTGTCCGGAGCCAGCGGTCGCAGTGCGGCTCGAATCGCACTGTCGGACAGCCGCCAGGGCGCGACTCGTCGTTGGATGCGTCGTTCGAGCAGGTCGTGAAGGTCACCCGCCGAACTTCACCCGCCGACACGCCCCCGCCTCGATGACTGGCTACGCCACGGCTGGCACGATGACCACTGTGCAACAGTCCACCGATCCCGCCGCCAAGCCGACCAGTCGGAAACGTTTCCTGACGGTTGCCGCGCTCGCCCTCATGCTTGTTCCCTTGCTTGCCGGGTGCATCCGCGTGCAGGTGTCGATGGGAGTGTCCGCGAACGATCGTGTGACCGGACAGGTGGTAGCTGCCGCTATTCCGGCGAACGAGGCGGACAAGGGTCCGCAGCTGACCCCACCTTCGTCGCTCGAGGACAAGATACGGGTTCAGGAGTACAAGAAGGACGGGTACGTCGGCAGCCAGGCGTTCTTCAGCGACTTGTCCTTCGGTGACGTCGCCCAACTGGGCTCCATGTACGCCGAGGGGTCCGGGTCGTTCCAGATCACCCTCAAGCGATCCGGGGACACCGTCACGCTCGACGGCAAGGCAGACCTGAAGACGGTTCCAACTCAGGGCGCCGACGTCCAGGTCAGCATCGCCTTCCCGGCACGGGTCGGCACGACCAACGGAACACGAGACGGCGATTCCCGGGTGTCGTGGACCTTGCCCGCCGGCGAGGTGTCGACAATGCGCGCCGAGGTCAACTACGCGGACCCAAGCACCCGAAGCTTCGCCGGGTGGGCAGGAATCATGGCCGGGCTGGCGCTCGGTGTCGCGATTGTCGTCGGTGCGATGGCCTGGATGGCGCGCAATCGAGCACCGATCAAGCGCGCGCCCGCCGCGAAAGCACCGGTCATGAAGACGCCTGTCACGAAATCACCTGTCAGCAAGCAAGCTGACAACAGGAATCCGAAAAACACCGCGAAGTAGCGCCTGGCGATTGCCCCCTTGATTGGTGTCGAGCGGGGCAACCGGGATCAGACGGCTTGTGCTGTCCCGACAGAGGTGTCGGGGGTGAGACCGAGTCGCTCGAGGACCTCACTGGTGGCGCGCGCGAAGTTCAGCGTGATGAAGTGCAGGCACGGAGCGCCTTCGGCGATCAACCGCTCACCCATCTCGGTGGCCAGATCGATGCCGAGTTCGCGGACCGCTGCACGGTTCTCGTCCGGACCGCTTCCGGCCGCGGCGTCGAATCGACGCTCGAGAGCGGGGGGCAATGACGAGCCGGAGAGCTCGAGCATGCGCCGCACCGAGCGTAGCGACGTCACCGGCATGATCTCCGGGATGATCGGCTTGGCGCCCTGTTCTGCGTCGTACGCACTCACCCGGTCACGAAGACGCAGGTAGTCCTCCACGTCGAAGAACATCTGAGTGATCGAGTACTCGGCGCCGGCACGCAACTTCGACACCAGGTACTTCGTGTCGTATGCCAAGTCCGGAGCGCGGTAGTGCCCCTCGGGGAACGACGCGACGCCGACGTGGAAGTCGCCCAGGTCACGGACCATCCGCACGAGTTCCTCGGCGTACTCGACGCCTTCGGGATGCTTCTTCCACTCGCCGAGCGGATCGCCGGGCGGATCGCCGCGCAATACGAGGATGTTGCTGATCCCACGATCGGCGTAGGCACCGACCATGGCGCGAAGCTCTTCGGTGCTGTGTGAGACAGCAGTCAGGTGAGCAACCGGCAGCAGGGTCGTCTCTTCGGCAAGTTCGCCGGTGACACGCACCGTACGATCGCGCGTCGAGCCACCTGCGCCGTAGGTCATCGAGACGAACGCCGGTCCGAGCCGCTCGAAGGTACGCACCGCACGCCACAGGCGCGCTTCGGCGTCCGCGTCACGCGGCGGCGAAAACTCGACCGAGAACGGAATACGGCTACCTGTCGAGGAAGCGATCCGATCGACGATCGACGGTGTTCGGGTGGCCCACCCCTCGCTGGAGCGGCCCCTGACTGGATCGAATGTCACCGGTCAAGCATATGTTTTCCAGCTGCAAACAAGCTCATCGCCCAGGACTGCGTATCCCGAATGTCAGGATCACGCAGTTCACGGCCCGACCCGCCGTTGATTCCAACCCCCACTAAGCTGGGCTCCAAGCTCGCTTCCGTGTAACCATCCGGCGCGAGAACATACCGATCTTGGAGGCCACCCTGTCCGCAGGAACCGCGCGCGTTGGACAGAGTTCGACCAACACCGCACCGCATCCGACCTCACTCGAACTGCCAGGTCTGTTCGAAGCAGCGCTCCGCGACTTCTTCGCTTCACGCCGCGAACTCGTCTCGAACATCGGCGGTGGATACGAGGAGGCCGTCAGCACCCTCGAGGCCTTCGTCCTGCGCGGAGGAAAGCGCGTCCGACCGTCGTTCGCCTGGACGGGATGGCTCGGCGCCGGAGGCGACCCGAACGGTAAGGGCGCAGACGCGGTGATTCGTGCGTGCGCCGCCCTCGAACTGGTGCAGGCCTGCGCGCTCGTCCACGACGACATCATCGACGCATCCACGACCAGGCGCGGCTTCCCGACCGTTCACGTCGAATTCGAGGACCAGCACCGAGACGAGGAGTGGAGCGGCGATTCCGCGCACTTCGGCGAGGCCGTCGCCATTCTTCTCGGCGACCTGGCCTTGGCCTGGGCGGACGACATGATCCGAGAATCCGGGATCAGCCCCGAGGCGGCCGCACGTGTCAGCCCGGTCTGGTCGGCAATGCGCACCGAGGTGCTCGGTGGCCAATTCCTCGACATCAGCAATGAAGCCCGAGGCGACGAGACCGTCGAGGCAGCCATGCGGGTCAACCGCTACAAGACCGCCGCGTACACGATCGAACGCCCACTGCACCTCGGCGCCGCACTGTTCGGTGCGGACGCCGAGTTGGTCGATGCCTACCGGACCTTCGGCACGGACATCGGTATCGCCTTCCAACTTCGCGACGACCTGCTCGGTGTCTTCGGAGATCCGTCCGTCACGGGCAAACCGTCGGGCGACGATCTCATCGCCGGTAAGCGAACTGTCCTGTTCGCGATGGCGCTTGCCCGCGCCGACGCCGCAGATCCGGCGGCAGCAGAACTGCTCCGCAACGGAATCGGCACGCAGCTGACCGACACCGAGGTCGACACTCTGCGCCAGGTGATCACCGATCTGGGCGCCGTCACCGACGTCGAAACGCAGATCGACACCCTCGTCGAGGCAGCTGCGAACGCCCTCGACTCGAGCACGGCAACGGCAGAGTCCAAGGCTCGCCTGACCGACATGGCGATCGCGGCCACGAAGCGAAGCTACTGACCGTGGCACACGTGCACCGCACTCGAACCGTCAGCTCGCCGACCGATCGAGTCGTGATCGTCGGCGCGGGACTTGCCGGACTGTCTGCGGGGTTGTATCTGCGTGGCGCCGGCCGCGACGTCACGATTCTCGAGAGCAACAGCTCGGTCGGTGGGCGAGTCGGTGTCTACCAGGGCAATGACTACAGCATCGACAACGGCGCAACGGTGCTCACGATGCCCGAACTCGTCGAAGACGCCCTTGCGGCCGTCGGCGCCGACCCAGCCTCGACAAACCCCAAATTCGTTGTGCACAAGCTCGATCCGACGTACCACGCGCGATTCGCAGACGGCACCGCTCTCGATGTCCACGCCGACCCAGAAGACATGGCTGCCGAGGTCTCCCGTGTCTGCGGGCCGGAAGAAGCGCAGCGATACCGTGCGTTGCGGCAATGGCTGAACCGGATCTTCGACGCGGAATTCGACCGCTTCATGGACGCCGACTTCGATTCTCCCCTCGGACTGGTCAATTCGCGTGACGCAGTCAAAGATCTGAGCCGGCTCGTCGCACTGGGAGGATTCGGGAAACTGGGCGGGCAGGTGGATCGCAAGATCCGCGACCCTCGCCTCCGGCGGATCTTCACCTTCCAAGCGCTGTATGCGGGCGTTGCTCCGTCTCGGGCCCTCGCGGTGTACGGGGCGATCGCTCACATGGACACCTCACTCGGCGTCTACTTCCCCGAGGGCGGAATGCGCACGATCGCCGAGTCGATGGCCGACGCCTTCACCGAGGCCGGCGGAATTCTGCATCTCGGCCGCACTGTCGAACGCCTCGAGGTGAGCGGACGGCGCGTGCACACCGTTCACACACGCGACGGCGAGCGCTTCGACTGTGACGCCGCCGTCCTCACTCCCGACATGGCCGTCACGGACTCGCTGTTGCGCCCGCATACGCGATTGCGTCCGCGCCCGGTGCGTACATCGCCGTCCGCTGTCGTGATTCACGGCACTGTTTCCTCCGCGGTCGCCGACGAATGGCCCGCGCAGCGACACCACATGATCGACTTCGGCGAGGCGTGGAAGCGTACCTTCTCCGAGATCACGGCACGCCGCGGCCGCGGGCGGCTGATGAGTGATCCGTCACTGCTCGTCACCCGACCGGCACAGACCGATCCGAGCCTGGCCTTCTCGCGAGACGGCCGAATCCGTGAACCGCTGTCAGTCCTCGCGCCGTGCCCGAATCTGGACAGTGCGCCGCTCGACTGGGAAGTTCTCGGCCCGGCCTACGTGCGTGAAATCATCCTCACGCTGCAAGAACGTGGCTATACGGGACTGGTGGAGGGGTTCGATATCGATCACGTCGACACCCCGCAGACCTGGCTCGAAAAGGGCATGGCCGCGGGTAGCCCGTTCGCGGCGTCACACACCTTCACCCAGACGGGGCCGTTCCGACGCAAGAACCTCGCCCGCGGCTTCGACAACGTCGTTCTCGCCGGATCGGGAACCGTTCCGGGGGTGGGAGTACCGACCGTTCTGCTGTCCGGACGGCTCGCCGCCGAACGTATTACCGGTACACGCGAGCGAGCCAGCGCGGTGGGCACTCGTGCGAGCAACTAAACTGGCCCCTCGTAACCGACCATTCATCCACGATTCACCGACTCGGGCGCTGCATGCGCCGATCGACACCGATCTCCTCGGGGGAGGAACCTGCACCGATGACGTCCTCTGCCGCAGCCACTGAAAGACCGTGGCACCTAAGGGCCGCCAATTTCCTTCGGACTCCCGAAGGTCACAGTGCACTGCTCGGTTTCTTCGGCGCAGTCATGATCACTTTCGGCGGATTCGGTGCCGGCAGCGTCCGGCGCCAAGATCCGCTGCTCGAGTCGATGCATCTGTCCTGGCTCCGTTTCGGCCACGGATCGATTCTGTCGGCGGCCATCGTCTGGATCGGTGTCCTGTGCATGATCGCCGCCTGGGTTCGACTGGGCCGCTCGACTCTGCGCGGTGACGTCTCGTTGCGCGGATTGCGCTACGTCGTCCCGGTCTGGACGTTTCCGCTGCTGTTCGCGGTGCCCATGTTCAGCCGTGACGCCTACTCCTACCTGGCGCAAGGCGCGTTGTTGCGCAACGGCTTCGACCCCTATGCCGTCGGCCCCGTCGTCAATCCGGGAATCCTGCTCGACAACGTCTCAAACGTGTGGACGACGACAACTACCCCGTACGGTCCGGTTCACCTTCTCCTTGCCGACGCCATCGTTCGGCTGACCGGTGAGAACGTCATCGCCGGCACGATGCTGTTGCGGATCACGATGCTGCCCGGACTCGCCCTGATGATGTGGGCCGTTCCCCATCTCGCGACGAAGCTCGGCGGAAACACCTCGATCGCCCTGTGGCTCGCAGTACTCAATCCCCTCGTCCTGATCCACCTGATCGGCGGCGTTCACAACGAGATGCTCATGGTCGGCCTCATGGCCGCAGGCATTGCGCTCGCTCTCGAACGCAAGCACCTCTTCGGGATCGGGCTGATCGCGCTCGCCGTCGCGATCAAGGCAACCGCGGGCGTCGCACTTCCCTTCATAGTCTGGATCTGGATGATCCACGAGCGGGAGGACGCCGCAGCGGCCGGGCGAGAACCGGCGTCACCGATCCGATCGTTCGTCAAAACGGCCGGCGCAGGTTTCGCGGTGTTCGTGGCGGTACTCGGATCCACCTCACTGATCGCCGGAGTCGGCCTCGGCTGGACGACGGCACTCTCCGGTTCGGCAAAGATCATCAACTGGCTCTCGCTGCCCACGATCGTGGCGCACATCGGAACCATGGCAACCTCCTGGTTCGCCGGCGACCATTTCAACGACATCCTCGAAGTCTCCCGGACCATCTCGGCGGTTGTGTTGATCGCGATCATCGCCGTCGTGTGGTGGCGCTACCGCAAGACCGAGCGCGACGCCGTCATGGGCATCGTGATCGTGATGGTCGCCATCGTCGTTCTGTCCCCCGCAGCACTCCCCTGGTACTACTCCTGGCCGCTGGCAGTAGCTGCCGGTTTCGCAATGTCGCCGACGACTCTCGCCGTACTGACCGGGCTGTCCACCTGGCTGATGCTGGTGTTCCAGCCAGACGGATCGATCGGCCTGTACACCTTCCCGCACGTGGCTCTGGCCATCGTCGCTGCCGTGATCGCGGCGATGTCCTTGCAGACGGAAGACCCACTGCGACTTCGTGGACGCAAACACGAGAAACCGATCGAAATGACGTCAGCCGCCTCGGCGCCCTCGACGTCAGGATCTGCGTGATCCGCGTGTCATGAACGCACTGCCTGCGTCCTATGAATTCTGCGAGGGCGTGACGAGGGAACACGGCCGAACGTACTTTCTGGCCACCCGGTTGTTGCCCGTACCTCGACGCCGCGCAGTTCACGCGCTCTACGCATTTGCTCGCGTCGTCGACGACATCGTGGACGAACCCTCGGGTCCGCATGAACGAGGCACGGTGCTCGCCGACGTCGAACGTGCAGCCGTCACCGCACTCGACAACCCCACTGCGACAGGTGGCTTCCCGTCGACGGTTCCCCTCGACCTGACACGCGTACTCCCTGCCTTCGCCGATGCTGTGAAGACGTTCGACATTCCGCGTGCATACTTCGACGCCTTCTTCGAGTCCATGCGGATGGACGCCCCCGACACGGCGAAGTTTCGACCCGTTTACAACACGATGGACGAACTCAGCGAGTACATGTACGGCTCTGCCGTCGTCATCGGTTTGCAGATGCTCCCGATTCTCGGAGTGAGCGTTCCGCAGCAGGAAGCGGTAGTGCCCGCGTCGAATCTCGGTGAGGCGTTTCAGCTGACCAACTTCATCCGCGACGTCGGTGAAGACCTCGACCGGGGACGTCTGTATCTACCGGCGGGCGAGTTCGCCGCATTCGGGGTCGACATCGAGATGCTCGAGCACGGGCGCAGAACCGGAACGGTGGACGTTCGGGTCAAGCGCGCGCTGGCACACTTCATTGCCGTGACGCGGGGGCGGTATCGGACCGCCGAATCCGGCATCCCGATGCTCGACCGACGGGTCCAGCCGTCGATCCGCACGGCTTTCGTGTTGTACGGAGCAATTCTCGACCAGGTCGAGCGCGCCGACTTCCGGATACTGCATCGACGTGTGTCCGTTCCCGGGCGCACTCGACTTCGAGTCGCTGCGCCGGGTCTGGTCCGGTCGGCAACCTACGCGGCGAAAACCGCATGCGGTGAGTTGTCAGAAGGCCGGCAGCTCAGAAAGCCATGGCCTGTGCGCGGCGGATGACCTCACGCGCGAGATCACCATGCAGTGCGTCCACCGGGCGCCCCGGCAGGGAATCGTCGGCCAGGAACAACCAGCGGAGGATTTCGACATCGGTGTAGCCGCCGTCGTGCAGCACCGCCAGCAGACCGGGCAGCCACTTGACGATCTGGCCGTCCTCGCCGAAGAACACTTCGGGGACACCGAGAACGCCATGCCGCTTGACTGCGATGATCTTGTGATCGCGAAGCAACTGGTGAACCTTGCTCACCGGCAACCCGACGTTCTTCGCCACATCCACCAGCTGGAACAGGGAAACCGAAGAATCCAGGACATCATCACAATAAGGAATCGCGCTCACCGCGAGAAGTTTATCCGGTCCGGCGAGCCCGCTGTGTACCGCCCGGTGCAGTGCTCGAAACTGCCGCTCCGCTCAGGTCACAGCGCTCTGTGACGTTCTCGAGACTTCCGCGTCGGTATCGCTGGCTACGATGGACGGGATGCGGCGTATCAGTAACCGGGATTTCGCGGTGGATGTGAATCGGTGCCCTCACTGCGGGAACCGGTACGCGGTATACAACCACCCACATTGCTGACAGCTACCCCCCAGACCGCAAGCAGACAGATCACAAGCACGCAGATCGCAAGCACGGAGGAATAGTCATTACGGAGGTCGAGGGTTGATCGGCGAAATGCTCGAGCGCCGCTATCGAGTGGACGCACCGATCGCGCGCGGCGGTATGTCGACCGTGTATCGAGGCCTCGATACACGGTTGGATCGACCTGTCGCGATCAAGGTGATGGACCCGCAATTCGCCGGCGATCCAGCGTTCCTGACTCGTTTCGAGTTCGAGGCCCGGGCCGTGGCCCGACTCAAGCATCCGGCCCTTGTGGCCGTCTACGACCAAGGCAGCGATCGCAATCACGTGTTCCTCGTGATGGAACTCGTCGACGGTGGAACCTTGCGTGAACTCCTTCGTGAGCGAGGACCGATGCCGCCACACGCAGTCGCTGCAGTCGTGGCACCTGTCCTGGACGCGTTGGCGGTGGCGCATCGAGCGGGACTGGTTCACCGTGACGTCAAACCCGAGAACATCTTGATCTCGGACACCGGCGAAGTGAAGATCGCCGACTTCGGATTGGTGCGTGCAGCTGCGGCAGCAACCACCACCTCCAACAGCGTGATCCTCGGCACCGCGGCCTATCTGTCGCCGGAACAGGTGACGTCAGGAATTGCCGACACTCGAAGCGACGTCTACTCGACCGGTGTGTTGATGTTCGAACTTCTCACCGGTACAACACCGTTCACCGGCGATACGTCACTCTCCATCGCCTACCAACGCATCCACGACGATGTCCCGCGCCCAGGTTCACGTATCCCCGGTGTACCGGCGCAGTTCGATCGTCTGGTTGCCGAAGCCACTCACCGCGAGCCCGCACATCGTTTCGCCGACGCCGGTGAGATGGCAGCTGCACTTCGCAGTGTGAGCGAGCAACTGGAACTTCCGTCATACCGCGTTCCCGCTCCGCGTCGAAGCGCCCAGCACCAGAGCGCGCAAGTTGCCCCGGCCCGGCCACAACCGGCGCCTGCGCCTCCCACGGAGGTACACCCGAACTCTGCTGCGCGCCCGAACCCTGCTGCCACGACGGTATTGGCGTCCGGCGTGGCCCCGGCTGTGGCAGCCACCACGGCGCTCGGCACGGGCTCTCCTCCCCCTGGCGGTATCCAGCACACTCGCGCGGTCACCGCACAAACTGCTCGTCCGGCGACGGTCGACGGCGACTCGGATTTCGACGACGGTTCCGATTTCGGCGACGACCACCCGGGGCACGACGATCCGCATGCTCATTTTGTCGAGGCACGACGCAAATCGCGACGAGCCACCCTGATCTGGCTGCTCGTCATCGCGGTCCTCGCGCTCGCGTTGGGCTTCGGCGGATGGTGGATGGGCTCGGGCCGCTATACAGCCGTTCCCTCGATCGACGGGCTGACCAAGGACACTGCGGTCACCGCTCTGCAGGACGCCGGGCTCTCCCCCGACGTCCAGGGTCAGTACTCCGACGCCCAACCCATCGACACGGTGATCGGGACAGACCCGGCCTCCGGCTCGAGGGTTACCAAAGGCTCGACCGTCGCGCTGCTGACTTCGCTCGGGCGTCCGACTGTCCCGCCCATTCCGGCCGGCGGCGACGTCTCGGCCCTGGGCGCACAACTCGCCGACCGCACTCTCGTCGCGGTCGACGGCGGGGACACATTCAGCTCCAAGATCCCGATCGGCGGCGTGGCCGCGCTCGACCCGGCACCGGGAACCGAAGTTGCCGTGGGCTCCTCGGTCAAGGTCATCACATCCAAAGGGTCACCGCCCGTGGACATTCCCGATGTGAAGGGCATGTCCGAGAACGCTGCGCGCGCCGCCCTCGACAAGGTAGGCATCTCAGTCAGCACCACCAGAACAACGTTCGACGACGCCGTCGAGGGCGGTAGCGTGATCGGCACCGATCCCGCAGTCGGGTCCTCCGTCAACGCCGGCACCTCCGTGGTTCTGCTCATCTCCGATTCCGTCAAGGTTCCCTCGCTGATCGGCCGCTCCGTCTCTTCAGCACGCGAAGAACTCGGCCGCCTCGGCCTCGAGATCACCGTGCGTCAGCTCACCCAGAACGACAGCTCGGTCATCATCAGCCAGAGCGTCAAGAACGACCTCGTTGCCAAGGGCACCGACATCAGCGTCGTCGCAATTCCCTGACAGTCCGCTTCGGCCTAATCTGAATTCATGGCCACGTGGGAACCCGAGAGCATTGGGATACTCGACTTGCCGTCGGGGAGATCGATTCGGGGTCGAGGACTCCGCAATCCACTTCCTTCCGGACCTCTCCCCACCTTCGGCGTCTATCTGACCGGCAAAGAACCTCCCGACACCGAGTGGGAGTCGGAGTGGGTCCGCTGGCGAGATTTCTGGTTGCCGAGCGATCCCGATGCGCTGCGCAGGGCCTTGCACGAAGTGTGGGTGCGCTCGGAAACCGAAAGAGTCGAGATCGCGTGCGGTGGTGGATACGGCCGCACCGGAACAGCGTTGGCCGCTCTTGCCGTCATGGACGGAGTGCCCAGTAAGGACGCCACCGCGTACGTTCGCGCACGTTACTCACCTCGCGCCGTCGAAATGCCCTGGCAGCGCCGATTCGTCACACGATTCACGCAATAGCGAACGCCCCCACCTGCGCGAGCGGGTGAGGGCGTTTGCCGAAAATCAATGCCGGCGCGAATCAGCTTCGGCGAAGCAAGGTTTCAGCCTCGCAGCATCTCGGCCACGAGGAACGCGAGCTCCAACGACTGTTGGGTGTTCAATCGGGGGTCGCACGCCGTCTCGTAGCGACCGCCGAGATCGAGGTCGGAGATGTCCTGCGCGCCGCCGAGGCACTCGGTGACGTTCTCACCGGTCAGCTCGACGTGGATGCCACCCGGATGCGTGCCGAGACCGTTGTGGACCTCGAAGAATCCCTGAACCTCGTCGACGATGCGGTCGAAGTGGCGCGTCTTGTACCCGGTGGAGGCTTCGTGGGTGTTGCCGTGCATCGGATCGCACTGCCAGATGACCTGGTGACCGGTGGCTTGGACCTTCTCGATGATCGCCGGCAGCAGGTCGCGGACCTTGCCGTTGCCCATGCGCGAGATCAGAGTCAGACGACCTGGCTTGTTGGTGGGGTCGAGACGCTCGACGTATTCCACCGCCATTTCCGGCGTCGTGCTCGGGCCGATCTTGAGGCCGATCGGGTTGGACACCAACTCGGCGAAGGCGATGTGCGCGCCGTCGAGCTGACGAGTGCGGTCACCGATCCAGAGGAAGTGAGCCGACAGGTCGTAGAGCTTGGGGTGATCGCTGTCGTTGTCGAGACGCAGCATCGCGCGCTCGTAGTCGAGAACCAGGGCCTCGTGGCTGGCAAAGATCTGTGCCTGGTGCAGGCTCGGATCGGTGACGCCACACGCGTTCATGAACTGCAGGCCGCGGTCGATCTCGGCTGCCAGTTGCTCGTACCGTGCGCCCGCGGGAGACGCTGCGACGAATTCGCGGTTCCAATCGTGCACCTTGTGCAGGTCGGCCATGCCGGCGCCGGTGAGTGCGCGAACCAGGTTCATCGCGGCGCTGGCGTTGGCGTATGCACGCACCAGTCGCGAAGGATCGTGGGCGCGGACTGCCTCGTCGGCGACGAGCGAGTTGATCATGTCGCCGCGGTAGGACTTCAGACCCAACGAGTCGATGTCGGCCGAGCGCGGTTTGGCGTACTGGCCGGCGATGCGAGCGACCTTGACGACCGGCATCGAGGAACCGTAGGTGAGCACGACGGCCATCTGCAGCAACGTGCGGATGTTTCCCTTGATGTGCGGCTCGGTGTTGTCCGCGAAGGTCTCGGCGCAGTCACCGCCCTGGAGCAGAAATGCCTCACCACGCGCGACCTGCGCGAGACGCTCTTGCAGCGCCTCGACTTCGCTGGCCACCGTGATGGGAGGCACGCTCTCGAGCACAGTCCGCATGGCGGCCGCCTGGTCAGCGGGCCACGAGGGCTGCTGAGCAGCGGGCTTCGCGAGCGCCTCGTCGAGCTGCTTACGCAGTCCGGCAGGCAGCGGCGGGAGTTCGGGCAAGCGGTCGATCGGCACGTCGACAGTCCAGTTCACCTCTACAGGATATTCGCTCGCTCGTCGGCGCGTCACACAGGCTCTCGATCGCAGCCCAATCGGAACACTTCCCGCGCACCGAAACCTGGGTCAGCGAAGTGACCGTGCAGCCGAAATGGCGTCGAACTTCACGAGGTTGTGCCTGGCGTCGGCAAGTGCGTCGTGTGCGTCGGCGGGCGCCGACGGGAGGGCAGGACTGCCGTTGTCTTCCCAGAACTGTCGGAGTTCGCGGGTGTACCGCGGCATCGACTGCGGTAGTTCCGTCATGTCGCCCCACAACTGGCACAGCGCGACGTGGTCGTAGGCGGCGACCCACGCCCAGAGCTCCGGAACCACCATCGGCCGCGGAACGAAGAATTTCAGAAGATCGTCGCGGATCTTCTCGCGTGATTTCCACAGCGGCGACGAAGGCTGCGGCAACTTCGGCAGCACGTTCTTGCGCACCCAACTACCGGCACGGGCGGGATCGAACTCCGTCGAAACCGCGTAGTACTCTCGGCCGTCCTCACAGACAACGCCGATGGACACGAGATCGATGGTTCGACCGTCTTCGATGAATTCACAGTCGTAGAAGTAGCGCACGTCCGAAAACTATGCCGCACGCGCAGGCTCTGGAGCCAATGCGCGTGCGGCCGGTGTGGGAAATCTCTAGCTGGCTTGTGCGTCCGGGAGCGAATCCTTGTCGGTCTTCGCGGATTCCTTCGACTCGGCCGAGGCCACGAGATCGACAACCGACTCGCTGCCTTCCGCCGGAACGTCGACGGCAGCTTCGGGTTTCGTGGGCGCCTGGTTCTTGAGGCTCGCCGCGTAGATGTCCACGTACTCCTGGCCGGAGAGTTTCATCAACTTGTACATCACCTCGTCGGTCACAGCGCGCTCGACGAAGCGGTTTCCGCCCATGCCTTCGAAGCGGGAGAAATCGATGGGTTCGCCGACGATCACGGTGACCTTGGCGGGACGCCACATCCGTGAGCCGATCGGATTCATCTTGTCGGTGCCGACCATCGCTACCGGGATCACCTTGACGCCCGATTCAAGTGCGAGGCGCGCCATTCCGGTCTTGCCTTTGTAGAGGCGACCGTCAGGCGAGCGCGTCCCCTCGGGGTAGATACCCAGCAGGCTGCCCGAACCGAGGACCTTGAGACCGGCGTTGAGTGCATCCTGCGCCGCGTCTGCACCGGTTCGGTCGATGGGGACCTGACCGACCGCGGTGAAGAACCACTTCTGGAAAGCGCCCTTCAGACCGGAACCGGTGAAGTACTCACTCTTGGCAAGGAACGTGATGCGGCGGTTGACGCGAAGCGGAAGGTAGAACGAGTCCAGAACCGCCTGGTGATTGCTGGCCAGAATGGCCGCCCCGTCAGTCGGAATGTTCTCGTGACCCTTGACCGTCGGACGCCCGAGCAGCCAGAGAATCGGCCCCAGCAACACATACTTGAAGAGCCAATACCACACGGCGTCCCTCCCATTCACAGCTGAATTTCGCTGAGTACGACCTTACTGCCGACCGGTAACCCCCGCTACACACGCCCCTGCAGGATCGACCCGATCACAGTCCGGCAGACGTGGTTCCAGCGCCGTCGACCCCACCGAGATCCTGAGGCACTACCGATCGGGCCAAAGCGGCGGCGCCGACCATGCCCGCAGCTTCGCCCAGCTGAGCGGAACGGATGCGGGCCAGTGGGCGGTGCTTCGCCCCGGTCAACAATGTCGCGTATTGCTCGCGGGCGTCGTCGAGAAACAGTGGGGCAGAACTCGCGACGCCGCCGGCGATCACGACCAGATCGGGATCGTAGACGTCACCGACCATGGCCAGACCCACGGCCAGCCAACGGGTGAACTCGGCGATCGTTGCAAGCGCGAGTGGGTCACCGTCCTGCGCGGCGTTGGCGATCCGGCGACCGGTGAGCGAACCAGGATCCACCGCTACCTCACGCGCCAGGACCGTCGACGCGGCCGGGTCGGCGGCAAGCAGTTCGATTGCCGTGTCGACGAGCGCCGTTCCGCTGCAATAGCGCTCCCAACACCCACGTTTGCCACACGCGCACTGACGCCCGCCCGGAACGACCTGGATGTGGCCCAGTTCGGGGGCGACGCCGTGACTCCCCCGGTACAGCTCACCGTTGATCAGCAGCGCACCACCGATGCCGGTCCCGATTGCCACCATCACGACATTGCGGCCACCTGCGGCCGCGCCGAATCGGTGCTCCGCGAACGCCGCTGCATTGGCGTCGTGTTCGAGAACGACCGGCAAGCCGAGCCGCTTGCTCAAGTCACTTCCGACCGGCGCGTCCACCCATGGCAAGTGCGGAGCGAACCGAACCGAGCTTCGATCGGAGGTGATGAAGCCGGCGACCGCCAACCCCACGGCCGATACCTCGTGCCTGGTGACCAATTCGCGCACGACGCGATCGAGACCGTCTTCGAGTGCCCTGGCCGACTGCGGGGTCGGGGCTTGAATCATCTCGAGCACTTGTCCGTCGACGTCCACGACGGAGGCCCTGATACTCGTCCCGCCGACGTCGATGCCGACCGTCAAGATGTCGTCCATGGTGGAGTCGGAGACCGCTTTCAAGCGGCGCGCGCTCATCGCGACGATTCCCGCGCGAGCGGCGTCCGCTGGAGTGCGCACCCTGAATCGGTGCCTCGTGCGTCGGTGACCATTGTGTCGATTGTGCTCATCTCGGGCCGTTCGCTCTACCCGGGGTACTGAGTCAGTCCTTGACCGTCACGTTGATCGGGACAAATGCCGCCGTGCGAGTTCGCTCCGCACCTGGCGTCGTCGGACCGCCGTCCGGTCCACGATCGGGACCTGACGGCCCCCCGAGAAACTCGTCGAGAATCTCACGAAGCAACGCAAGGAATGCTGCTGCTTGACCCGCGAGGAATGCCAACAGTTCGTGGTGCTCACCGCGAACCAGTGCGGCGAGGGCGCACACCGGGCACCAGCTGCAGCCGGTGAACACCGGCTGCGTGTCCGTGGACGCCGAGTCACTCGCAACGTCTGCCGTCGCTGCTGCGGCCTTCTGCAGCACCGGTTCCAGGCGCGTCAGAACGGTTTCCGCCAGCGCGCGAAACTCCGCGACGAGGCGCTCGTGCTCTTCGCTCATACCGGCCACACCGCGGGATCCGGGCTGAACCGGATGATCAGGTAACTGCCGTCCAACTCCGCCCCGTTCACGACACAACGACGCAGCACCGACGCCAAACGAACTCTGCGTCGTACGCCGTCTGCTCCCACCAGCACATCGTCCTCCACCCGGCCCAACGACAACGACGACGGATCCACGAGCGGAAGGTACATCCGCATCACGTACACCGAATCGACTCCGGTCCCGGACTCCAACGACACCACGATGTTGTCCGCGGTACCGACGGTGCCCGAATCCGTGCCCGTTCCACCCTCGAACGTGGCCGCGATCTCGCCCAGAGCGGCCAACCCTACCGGTTCGGCGCAAGCGCGTTCGACCGTTGTGACGGACATTCCATCGGTTGATCCACGCAGTTCGTCCACGACGAGTGCCTGAGCCGCCCGGATCGACGCGAGCCACTGCGCCGCCGGTGAATCGTCGACACCCTTCCCGGCGGACGAGTTGAACTGCGGGACAAGGTTGTTGACCACAATCCCGTCAACTCGCAACCCGGCCAGAGCCAGCCCGGACAACGTCCGACGAGTCGCCGCGACCGACACGCCGTCGGCCGACGTCACCACACGCACGCCGGTGTTCTCCCGATCCGAGAGGTGAACCGCGATCCGATCCACCGACGCGAGCACGCGTTCGACGACGGACACGAGCAGGAGCAGCCGCATGTCCGTACCTGTCACAGCGACCATCCGCCTGTGCCGCGGCCACAATCGCTCGAGATACTCCGACACCATCGACGGCGAGCCGAGTATCCGCAGCGCTTCGGCTGCGGCCGGACAGTCCACGATCACGAGGTCGTAGTCGCCGCTGTCCGAGAAGTTGACGATCTCGGCGAGCCCGAGGATGTCTTGGATGCCCAGGGATCCCGTCAACTCTTCCGGTTCCAAGCCCTCGAACGACGAACCGTGTTCGTGATCTCCCGCTCCGAAAGTTCCTGCAGCGTCGATCAACCCCGACAATTCTCGGAACTTGTCCTCGAGGAGCGCTGACGTGTCGAGTTGCCGGACGTCGAGACGCTCGGTGAGAGATGTGGTCGTTCGCGGATTCGGCACGGCCAGGACGTCTGCAAGAGAACCTGCCTGATCGATCGACACGAGCAGCACTCTCGCCCCATCGGTCGCAGCCGACACAGCAGTCGCTGCGGCAAGCGTCGTCGTGCCTACTCCGCCTTTACCGACGAACAGTTGGACGCGCGATCGTTGCTCCGGCACTCAGCCCTCGACTCGCTTCTTCAGTTCCTTCAGAGCTGTGTCGGTGATGATCTTCTCGGCCTTGCGCTTGAACAGTCCGATCATCGGAATCGTCAGGTCGACCGTCAACTCGTAGGTGACCGACGTGGTGCCGTTCGGGCCGGGCTCGAGTGTGTACGAACCGAATTGGGACTTCTGAATCTCGCCCGAGATCAGCTCCCAACTCACCGCCATACCGTCCGGTGCCCACGAATACTGCAGTTCGTAGGTGTCCTTCACCATCCCCGCGTCGAGGACGAAACGTACTCGGTCCGCGCGGGCGCCCTGTCCCGGCGCCGTCACCTCGACGGACTTCGCCGCGGCCACCCACTCGGGGTACCGCTCGAAATCGGCGATGACGTCCATCACGGCGTCGGCAGGAGCGTCGATGCTGATCAACCCCTTGGTCTTCTCGGCCATACGACTGCGCTACCTTCCTTCGTCAAAAGTCCAGAACCTGCACAACGTGCAGTGCTTCGATTATCAGTCCGGTGCTACTCCGGCGGCACGTCCCGCTTCGAGTTCGCGTTTGAGCTGGAACGACATGACCTTGCCGTCGACCCGACGCTTGCGGTTCATCCCGGCGAGGTCGAGGGTCGCCAGATCGGACGGCGATACGCCGACCGGCTCACAGTGCAGGAAGTAGTGCGCGATCGTCCCGTCCATGACCGGTTCGAGCCACACCTCCATGGTGCCGACCAGCTGACCGGACACCCCCCAACGGAATCCTGCGGGACCGCGATCTTCCCGGACTTCGAGCTCGAGATCACTGAACCAGCGACGCCACTGCGCGCGCGAGGACAACAGTTCGGCGACCCGCTCGGGCGGGGCGGCGATGAAAGTCTGGTCTGCGACCTGAATGCTGCTCACCGAAGTAGCTTCACATATCGCGTCCGCGAAGCGTCGAGGGGTGTCGCAACACTACATACCGGACAGACTGTAAGCCTGGCCACAACTGCGTCGGACATGCGACTACAGTAGGAGACGAAAACCCTACTCGTCAGTATTTCGCAGTGTCGGAGGTATTTCGTGCCTGAGTTCAGCGCACCCCAGACGTTCACCATTCCCGAGGATGCCTCCGCGGTCGACTCGGTCTTCGCCTTCGCGAAGACGAAGCCGGCGGCGGTTGTCTACAAGCGCAAAGTCGGAAATGCATGGGTCGATGTCACTGCAGGCGATTTCGCCGCTCAGGTGACTGCCGTCGCCAAGGGCCTGATCGCGATCGGAGTCGAGCAGGGCGATCGCGTCGGCCTCATGTCGGCGACTCGCTTCGAATGGCCGCTCGTCGACTACGCCATCTGGGCGGCCGGCGGCGTGACGGTTCCGATCTACGAAACCTCCGCAGCCGAGCAGGTTCGCTGGATTCTCGAGGACTCCGAAGCAATCGACCTCATCGTCGAGAACGACGCACATGCCGCGACCGTGAAGGACGTCGCTGCAGCCGCCCCCGCGCTGCGCACGGTGTACCAGATCGATGCCGCGGCAGGCGGTAAAGGTGTTGTCGAGGAATTGACCGCACTGGGCGCCGACATCTCCGACGAGGACGTCCACGCCCGCGTCGCTGCACTGAAGGCATCCGATCCCGCGACCCTGATCTACACGTCGGGCACCACGGGCCGACCCAAGGGCTGCCAGCTGACGCACTCCAACCTGATTGCCGAGTCGAAGGGCATCCTCGACTCCAACCTCGGCACGCTGCTCAAGACTCCTGGCGTTCGCACTCTGATGTTCTTGCCGCTCGCGCACGTTCTCGCTCGCGCAGTCAGCATCGCGTCGTTCGATGCCGGTGCAGCGCTGGGGCACACGAGCGACATCCCGAACCTCGTTCCGACGTTCGGCGAGTTCAAGCCCGACTTCATCCTCTCGGTGCCGCGCGTGTTCGAGAAGGTCTACAACAGCGCACGCGCCAAGGCGCACGGCGACGGCAAGGGAAAGATCTTCGACGCGGCCGCAGACACCGCCGTCGCGTGGAGCGAGGCGCAGGACAAGGGCGGCGCCGGCATCGTTCTCAAGGGCAAGCACGCTCTCTTCGACAAGCTCGTGTACTCGAAGCTGCGCGCAGCGCTCGGCGGGCAGTGCCAGCTGGCCATTTCCGGTGGTGCACCTCTGGGCGCTCGACTCGGCCACTTCTTCCGCGGTATCGGTGTCACGATCTACGAGGGCTACGGACTGACCGAGACCACCGCAGCGTTCGCCGTCAACACCATCGGCGCACAGAAGGTCGGCTCTGTCGGAAAGCCGTTGGCCGGCAACTCCGTTCGTATCGCAGAAGACGGCGAAATCCTCCTCTCGGGACCGGTGGTCTTCACCGGCTACTGGCGCAACGAGAAGGCGACCGCCGAGTCGATCGAGAACGGCTGGTTCCACACCGGCGACCTCGGCACCGTCGACAAGGACGGCTACATCACCATCACCGGCCGCAAGAAGGAAATCATCGTCACGGCAGGCGGCAAGAACGTCTCCCCCGCTCAGCTCGAGGATTCCCTTCGCGCGCACCCGCTGATCAGCCAGGCCATCGTGGTCGGCGACCAGAAGCCTTTCATCGGCGCCCTCATCACCATCGACGCCGAAGCTCTCCCCGCCTGGAACGAGCGCAACAACAAGGCCGCAGGAACCACAGCGGCCGACCTGGTTTCGGACGGCGAACTGGTCGGCGAAATCCAGGACGCCATCGACGAGGCCAACAAGCTCGTCTCACACGCCGAGGCGATCAAGAAGTTCCGCATTCTTCCGGTCGACTTCTCCGAGGACACAGGCGAACTCACGCCCACGATGAAGCTCAAGCGCAACGTCGTGCACGAGAGCTTTGCCGCCGACATCGAAAAGATCTACGCCAAGTAGTCTTTCGCCGATCAGCCCTCTGCCGACACGAACGTGCCGACATGAACGGCCCGCACCGAATTCGGTGCGGGCCGTTCGCGTTCGAGTCCCGTTTGCTCAGCCGAGGAGATTACGCAGTTTCGAAGCGAGCGTGTCCCACTTCCAGTCTTCGGCAACCCATGCCCGGCCGGCTGCTCCCATCGCGGCCGCGCGATCACGATCGGACAGCACCTCGATCACGGATTCGGCGACGTCGCGAACAGAGGTGCCGTCGACCACGAGCCCGGTCTTGTTCTGCTGCACCGTTTCCGGAGCGCCACCACTGCGCCCGGCGATGACCGGCACACCGGTAGCCGAGGCCTCGAGGTAGACGATTCCCAGTCCTTCGACGTCCAATCCGGCGCCTCGGGTACGGCACGGCATGGCGAACACGTCGGCGATCGTGTGGTGCGCCGCCAACTCTGCGGCGGGCACCGTGCCCGTGAAGACGACGTGATCGTCCATCCCGGTCTTACGCGCCAATTGGCGGAGATGGTCCTCGTACGGCCCACCTCCGACGATCACCAGTACCGCCCCGTCAATGCTCTTGCGTACGGTCGGCAGCGCCTTGATGAGCATGTCCTGCCCCTTGCGTGGCACGAGCCGCGACAGGCACAGGATTGTGGGCCGCTCGCCCAGCCCGTATCGCTTACGCAGTTCCGCGCGGGCGACCGAGTCCGGGTGGAACACTGACGTGTCCACTCCGGAAGGAAGGTGCTCGAGCGCCGCTTGCGGGCCGAAGGCCGCCGAGAACCGCCCACGGGTGTATTTGCTGACGAACGTCACCGCATCGGTGTGGTCACCGATCACACGCAACGACTGCCGCGCACCGGGAATCATCGACCATCCGACCTCGTGGCCGTGAGTACTCGCGATCACTCGGCTCGCTCCGGCGCGTCGAACAACCGGTGCCAACAACGCCAACGGCGCTGCCGCACCGAACCAGACCGACTCGCAGTCGTGCTTCTTGACCAACTTCGCGGCTCGACGAGCGACAAAAGGCGACGGCAGCATCAGCGTCGTCGGGTGCCGAACGACCTCGAAAGGCTGTGCCGCATCGAACTTCTTGTGCGAGTCGCCCCGCCACCGCGGTGCGTACACCACCAACTTGTCCGGCGGCAGATGCCCGGCGAACGTGTGGAGATACGACTGGATACCTCCGGGGCGAGGAGGAAAATCGTTGGTCACCAAGAGGGTCCGGCGCATCCGTCCACCGTAGGGCACTCGGTGCTTCAAACGTGCGAAGGGCACCTCGCCGCTGCAATCGACCCAGCCGCGAACCGCTCAGCCCAGATGGCTGTTGGTCCAGTCGACCCATCCGGCTCGCAGTTCCTCGGTTCCGACGCCAACGACCGCTCGGATCCGCGAATCGAGGTCTTCGGCCGTCATCTTTCCGGAGGCGAGAGCGCGAAAGAGGTCGGTCAGCTTTGCTTCTCCGAATCGATCGGCGATATACGCGTTGATCGACCACGCCGATTCGTACGCCAGTGAACTCACGACCGGTACACCGCTGAACTGCGTGTCGTCCGGAAACTCGGCCGGAGTATCGCCGGAGCGTACCGCTGCCGCCAGAGTCGGCGCGATCTCACCCCAGGCCCGCGAGGATCCACGGTTTCCCGCGTATTCGGCAAACCCTTCCAATACCCACATCGGCGACCCGTCACGGGTTTTCGATCGGGCGGCTATGTGCATCAGTTCGTGGCGCAACACCGTTCGCCTGGTGATGTCGGTCAACCTCGAAGCCGCGGCAGGCGAGAAGACCACCCGCTGGCCGCTCACGTCGGAAGACCCGTCCGCCGTCGCATCCGCGACCGACACTGCAGCAATCGAAGCGCCGTCGTGATGGGAGCCGACCAGTGCGGTGAATTCCTCAGCGGACCCCGCCACCATGAGCACCGCGCGCTCGGACCACCACGGCCCCCACAACTGCGTCGTGTTCTCGATGGCTGAGTCCACATCGGCAGCCAAAGCGTCGACGAACGCCTGCTGACCCGGGTGGCCGATCACCAGCGCGTTACCCGCAGAATTCTCGGCGACGGCAAGCGGGCCGAAGTCCCAGGGTCCGTTCCAGGAATCGCCCGCCGTTCGGGCGCCGTCCAGTCCGACGATCGACCCGTCCGCAAGAACCGACCACTGATCGCCGCGTTTCGCGAGTGTCATGGACACTGCCTTGCGCGTGGGCAATGCGTCGACGCCGTCGAGGGCGTACCGCAACAGAACTTGCGCATTCCATACTTCGACGTCTCCGCCCGGCGCACCGGTTCGCGGCGCCGGAGTCAGGCCGCCGCTGGGAATCTCGTATCCCCAGTCGGAGAATTCGAGCGCTCCCGCTGCAGTGGCTCGTCGAACTTCCGCCTCGAGCACACCGGGTGCGGCGGAACTGTCGACGAACTTCGCCAGCCCCGACGGATCGTCAGACATCTGAGCCGCGGCCCATGCATCGAGAAAGCTCTGGACTTGAGCGCTGCGTTCCGCGTCCTGTTCGGCGGCGGCGTTTTCGTCGGAATCGGACCTGTTCGTCAGGAAGATCGTCAGGCCCAGAACGAGCACCACGGCTACACCGAGCGCCACGAGGGCCGGATACTCCCAACGGCGTGGTCGATCTGCGCCGACGTCGGGCGTCGTCATCGGTTCAGTCGGCACGGTGCCGAGTGTAGGAGAACTCGACTCGACGCTTCACGGCGGCTGGCCACACGCCGCTCGGGCGCAGCAAGCCGTCAGTAACGACGCGCAGTGGAGAACTCCATGCCTGCCATCGACTGGACCTTCACCGGTACGCCGAACGTCGACGCATGCAGAATGTTTCCGTCGCCGGCGTAGATGCCGACATGCGAGTTGTCGCTGTAGAACGTCACGACGTCGCCGGGCTGTAGTTGGTCCCTCGACACCGGTACACCGCCCTGCGCCTGCGCTTGGCTCGATCGCGGCAGAGTCTTTCCGATCTGCTTGTAGGCCCATACCACCAGACCTGAGCAGTCGAACTCGTTCGGGCCGGTCGCGCCCCAGACGTACGGGTCACCGATCCGCGTGAGGCCTGCCTGCAGAGCAGCAGCACCAGAGCCAGGGGTCAAGTTAGCCAGAATTTTGCTGAGATCGACGTCCGGCGGGAAAGGCGTACCGCTCAGTTGGTTACGTTCGTCGTCGGTGAGATTCTGGAAGGCTTTGGTCACGTCGGCGATCTGCGTCTGCAGTTCACTCTGCTTGCGCTGCAAATCGTCACTGAGCGCGCGGGCTTGATCGGCGGCGGTTCGCGCTTCTTCGGCCGATCGCTTCGATGCTTCCGAGGCGGCACGCGCATCGGCAGTGGCTTGGTTGAACTGAGAGACCTGTACTGCCGCGTCGTTGGAAATCACGTCGAGCGCAGACATCTGGTCGAGCAACTGCTGCGGCGAGTCACTCACCATCAACGCAAAGAGGCGATTGGTTCGCGCACCCTGGTAATTCGCTGTGGCAATACGGTTTACCGCCGGCGCGAACTCGGCGACGCGCGCAGAAGCCGCGTCGAGAAGACCCTGATCGGCTGCCGATCGCACGTCCGCATCATTCGCGACTGCCAGCTTCGCGTCGAGGTCGATCTGCGCGTTGTGCAGCGCTTCGTTGGTCTGCTCGGAAACCCGGGAGAGTTCACCGAGCTTGTCGAGCGCCTCGGTGGGGTTGGTGATGACGGGGTCGGCACCGGCCTGCATCGAAGGCCCTGCAACGAGTCCGAACGCCAGCACTCCCACTGTCAATGCGGCCCGTACTCGACTGTTGTTTTTCGATGAAACCACGGAATGCAACTCTCCGTCTCGGTGAAGCGACGCCGACCGGGACCGGTCGACGATCTGTTAGCTGGCTGTCAACTATCCACAGTACCTGTCTCGGCCGCGCAATGTCTCGATAAGGTTACGGAACGGCATACGTTTGTGTCTACTCGCCGGTAGGCGTGTCGGGGTGAAGTACCGGGCGAATTGTCGCGAAACGAAAATGTGGGCCCCGAATCGAAGATTCGAGGCCCACATTCGAAGATCCGGAGCTCCCCCGAGCTCCGCCGCATCACAGCGGCGGATCGTTCCGACTGCCTACCGGAGACAGCCGTCGAGCGTGTTCAGAAATCAGTAACGGCGAGCGCCGTCGTACGGCATCGAGGACACCGGAGCGAGCTTCACGGGCTGACCAGCGGTCGACGCGTGGATGACATTGCCGTTACCGGCGTAGATGCCCGAATGCGATCCGCCGTAGAAGGAGATCACGTCGCCGACCTGAAGATCGGACTGTGCGACGGCAACGCCGGCTGCAGCCTGGTCGTAGCTCGTGCGAGGCAGGTTGAGACCGGCCTGCTTGTATGCCCACTGAACGAGACCGGAGCAGTCGAATGCGTCCGGGCCGGCTGCGCCGTACACGTACGGGGAGCCCAGCTTGCTCTCTGCGGCGCGAACTGCCTGCTCACCAACACTGGAGATGGGAGCGGCCGGTGCGGCCGGTGCGATGTCGGTGATGCCCGGAATGACCGGCAACTGAGGAATAGAAACGCCCGGAACCTCGAACGTGCCGACGCCGGGGATGGTGATGGGGTCTGCCGAGGCAGGTGCAGCGGTTGCAGCGAATGCTCCGACTGCGAGCGCGCCGGCTACTGCCAACTGCGCTGAACGCTTGAAACTCTGTGACGCCACTTAAGGGGTGCTCCATTTCTTCCATTCATCCGCCGACCGAGTTAGCTGACGGGTTCGGGCTGGGAAGATCAGCCCTACCCGCGTGGTCTGCAGCGATCCTGCGTGCTGCACCCCAGGCGGGATTCACCCCAGTGGAAACTTGGGTTCCCGGTTCGGGTTCCTCGCGGAGATCCCGATTAGGCGGTTCCTGACGATGCCGGTCCTGTTTGGTCCGGCAAGACTTCGTTAGGTCTCAGGAAGGTTACGAAATGATCGCGACGATGTCGACCGCTTCGTGACAATCGCGCCCGATTCGCCGGAAATCGTGGTGCCGCGCCCGCGATACGCCCGGCGGGTCACGGGGAGATAACAACAGGTCGGTTCAGCGACCCACTCCAGGCCGTCAAACCCGCGCCCGCTACCCACTGCCAAGGCTCACCAAACCCGACAATCCGATCTTCCATGCAGTTCAACGATGATTACTTGAAACTAGAACTTGTTCCGGTCACGGACGCGGTTTCAGCCGTCGACAGACGCACCGAAGACCCCCTCGACTCGCCCTACTCACAAGTAGGCGCGCGTCCACATTCGCGAGTTCCCACCGCAAGTGTGATCCTCGTCTCTCCTACTTTTGTCGGGCGTTCATCGACCGATTTCGCAACGGAAGTCCGTGCGGGTCGGATTCCGTGTCTGCACGCTCGAATTCGTGTCGGGGGGTACTTCTACTGTCTGCGGTGTGAGTCCCGCCTCGGCCCGAGAATTTCCGTCTCCGCCCCCGTTCTCCGACGGGGAGAAGTTCGACGTCGGGCGGCAACTGAGCTTCGACGAACTGGACACACCGCTGAGCGAGACAACATTTGTCGTCGTCGACCTCGAGACCACAGGGGGCAGCGCCGACCAGGACTCCATCACCGAGATCGGCGCCGTCAAGATCCGCGGCGGCGAGGTACTGGGCGAAATGGCAACACTCGTCGACCCCGGCCGGTCGATTCCGCCGTACATAGTCGAACTGACCGGAATCACCACAGCCATGCTGATCGGTGCACCTCCCATCGAACGTGTCCTGCCTGCTTTTCTCGAGTTCGCCGAGGGCGCGGTGCTGGTGGCACACAACGCGCCGTTCGACATCGGCTTCCTCAAAGCAGCGGCGTCACGCAGCGCGCGCCCGTGGCCTGCGTTCCGTGTCCTGTGCACCGTCAAACTCGCCCGGCGCGTACTCACACGCGACGAAGCACCTTCGGTGAAGCTCTCCGCACTCGCCCATCTCTTCCAAGTGACCACCCAGCCGACGCACCGGGCTCTCGACGACGCGCGTGCGACCGTCGACGTCCTCCACGGACTGATCGACAGGGTCGGAAACCAGGGTGTCCACAGTTACAGCGAACTAGTCGACTACCTGCCCAACATTTCCTCGCATCAACGGGCCAAACGGTCCTTCGCCGCAAACCTGCCGCGAAGCCCCGGTGTCTACCTTTTCCGCGGTCCTTCCGACGAAGCCCTCTACATAGGAACTGCTACCGACCTTCGACGCCGCGTCCGCAACTACTTCACCGGTTCGGAGACCCGCGGCCGGATGAAGGAAATGGTCGCGCTGGCCACCCGCGTGGACCATGTCGAGTGCGCGCACGCTCTCGAGGCCGGGGTGCGTGAACTACGACTGCTGAGCGCGCATGCGCCGCCGTACAACCGTCGCTCCAAGTTTCCCAAGCGAGGTTGGTGGATCACCCTCACCGACGAGGCGTTTCCGAGACTGTCCGTGGTTCGCACGCCCACGGCCGATTCGATCGGCCCGTTCACCTCTCGCGGCGACGCAGTCGACGTCGCCGACACCGTCGCAGAGTTCAGTCGTCTGCGCACGTGTACCAAGCGTCTCGGACGCGGCGCCGTTCACGGCCCTGACTGCCCCGCTCGCGAACTGGGGGCGTGTCCAGCCTCCTGGACCCCGGAAATCAACGCAGAGGACTACGCGGCCGCCCCTGAGGCCGTGCGTGGATTCTTCCGAGGAACCAACGACGCTCCCCTCCAACAGATGCAGGCCCGGATCGACGAGCTGTCCGCACACGCGTTGTTCGAGAATGCTGCTCGTCTGCGTGACCGAACGGTCGCAGTCGCCACCGCAGTGCGGCGCACTCAGCGACTCGCCGCAGTCGCGGCGATCGAACAACTCGTTCTCGCCCGCCCCACCGGAGACGGCGGCTGGGAGCTGTCGGTGATCCGGTCCGGGCGTCTCGCGTCCGCCGGGCTCGCCAGACGTGGGACTCACCCGATGCCCGTCGTCGACGCCATCACCGCGGCGGCCGAAACCGTCCTACCGGACGACGCCCCGTTCCGCGGCGCGTCACCCGAAGAACTGGGACTGATCGCAAGGTGGCTCTCGTCGGACGGTGTCCGAATCGTGTCGGCGACATCCGGATACGTCGAACCTGTGAGCGGCGCCGGCAAGTGGGAAGCCTGGTGCCGACTCGCCCGAGCCGGAACCGAATCCGAACATCGATGACGTAACGGCGGGGCGGCACCCCTAAGCTCGATCGAAACCACCGGGTCATCACAACCCGCAGGCAAATCGAGGAGAGAAATGATCAACGCCATCGTCATGATTCACGCCGAGTCCGCTCGGATCCCGGAAACCGCGCAGGCCGTCGCCGACCTGTCCGGAGTGACCGAGGTCTACTCGTGCGCAGGTGACGTCGATTTGATCGCCATCGTGAAAGTGCGTGACCACGCCCAGATCGCCGACGTGGTCACCGGAGGAATCAACAAGGTGCCCGGCGTTCTCCGAACCGCCACACACATTGCGTTCCAGTCATTCTCCAGCGCAGACGTCGAGGCCGGTTTCTCGCTGGGTGAATAGCCCCTCGATCAGGCTTGGTCGGCCAGCTCGGCGGTGAGCGCCGCCCACTTGTGAAGCAGTTCAGCGCCCGCGCCGCTGTCGATCGCGGCAGCGGCTGCAGTCATCCCGGCAGAGATCGCACTCTCGAGATCGTCGCCGACACCGTTGAATGCCGCGATGGCCGCTCCCGCGTTCAGCAGGACCGCGTCCCGGACCGGCCCCTTCTGCCCGGAAAGCAGCGTTCTGGCGACGGTGGCGTTGATTTCGGCGTCGCCTCCACGCAACTCTTCGAGAGGAACGCGGTCGATTCCGAGGTCACGCGGATCCAGCGTGACAGTTCGCACACTTCCACCCCCGACGATGTGAACCGTCGACGTCGTCGATGTGGTCAGTTCGTCCAGTCCGTCGTCTCCCCGTACCACCAACGCCGAATTACCGCGCTGCGCAAGGACTCCCGCGACGACCGAGATCAGTTTCGGAAATGCGCACCCGATCAGCCCGGCACGCGGACGAGCCGGATTGGTCAGTGGACCGAGCACGTTGAATGCCGTCGGAATGCCGATTTCCTTGCGAGGCACCGCCGCAAAGCGCAGTGCGGGATGGAAGACCGGCGCGAAACAAAAGCCGATGCCGACCTCTTCGACGCACCTCGCAACCTGCTCCGGCCCGAGGTTGATGCGAACGCCGAGCGCCTCGAGCACGTCGGCGCCACCGCTCTTGGACGAAGCAGCGCGGTTGCCGTGCTTGACAACTCGCACACCGGACGCGGCAACCACGATCGAGGCCATCGTCGAGATGTTCACCGTGTTGGAGCGGTCACCACCCGTGCCGACGATGTCGACGACGTCGGAATCGACCGGCACGCGCCTGGAGTGTTCGAGCATCGCGGCGGCGAGCCCTTCCAACTCCGCGGGGGTTTCGCCCTTCATCTTCAGACCGACCCCGAAAGCAGCGATCTGAGCGGAGGTGGCGTTGTCCGACATGATCTCGCCCATCGCCCAGCGACTGTCGGCTTCCGACAAGTCACTGCCGTCCGTGAGCAAACCGAGAATCAACGGCCAGGACCGCACCACTGCACTCGAATCGACGTTCACGGCGTTGGATGCGTCGGTGCCGGCCATAGTGCCTTGGTCCCCTGTCGTTCAAGTGGGCTGGATTTCGAGCTGTCGTTTCGCGCTGCCATTTTGTGCTGCCGATGACCCTCTCAGCCTAGTCAGTGAGGTAACGAGGAAACCGAATAGGGCCGCTCAGGACTTTCTGCGACCGCGTTTGGGCGGCGCCTCCGCAAGTATCGGGGGCTGGAGCGCGTCCCACCCGGCGACCGAACCACCGAGTCGCTGCGCCAGACCGGCCATTCGTGACCGCTCCTGGGAGCAATGCAGGGCGTCAAGCACCTGGACACGCTCGAAGACGACGCGAACCGAATTCTCGACCACCGGAGTCACGTCCTCGGGCCGACCCACGCCTCGCACATATCCGTCCTGGGCGACGATGCTCTCGGCATCGGCTACCGAGCCCTCCGGGAGGTCGAGATGATGCCGCAGAACCACTTCGGACTCCGCCCTGAACTCCGGCTCGGTGGAGGCGGCACGTTCGAGAGCCGTCGAGCTCGCCTCGGCGTCGTCGAAGCCTTCGGCAACGACGACCAGATCCGACCGCCCTGCATCGAGCGGTGTCGGAATCTTCGTGCCGAAAATTCTCAGGAACCACGGTCTACTCTTGTGTGTAGCTGCCATCGCGCCAGCATATTCCGACCACGCCACCAGCGCGTTCGCCGCCCAATCCCGCGAACTCGAGCCGAGCGACGCGCCGATGGTGGACCCGAGTGGTCGTCTCTTACGACGAAGCGTCATACTTCTGTCTGTGACGAGCGCAGTAGGGACTTCAGGATCGGCAATCACCCAACGCGTGCACTCGCTGAACCGGCCGAATATGGTCAGCGTTGGCACCATCGTGTGGTTGTCAAGTGAGCTCATGTTCTTCGCAGGGCTCTTTGCCATGTACTTCGTGGCACGAGCTCAGGCGAACGGAAATTGGCCGCCGGAGCCAACCGAATTGAACCTGTATCTGGCCGTGCCGGTGACCTTGGTGCTTATCGCATCTTCGTTCACCTGCCAGATGGGTGTCTTCGCGGCTGAGCGTGGCGACGTCTTCGGACTTCGTCGCTGGTACACCATCACCTTGGTCATGGGGGCGTTCTTCGTCGCCGGCCAGGGTTACGAGTACTACCACCTCGTGCACGAGGGCACCACGATTTCGAGCAGCGTGTACGGCTCGGTGTTCTACATGACCACCGGCTTCCACGGTCTGCACGTCATCGGCGGTCTCATCGCCTTCGTCTTCTTGATCGCACGTACCCGGGTCAGCAAGTTCACGCCCGCCCAGGCCACCGCCGCGATCGTTGTTTCGTACTACTGGCACTTTGTCGACATCGTGTGGATCGCGCTGTTTGCCACGATTTATTTCATCCGTTAATCAGCTGTACGCCCCAGGCAGCCCCTGACGTCCAGTTCCGTCCCGACATACCAAAGGGATACAGATGAGTTCATCCCCCCCTCCCGCATCCGATAACTCAGCGAATGCCGCGAAGTCGCGTCGCCAGCGGAAAATCCGCCGGCGCGTCACTGGCGCGCTCGTATTGATGATGGGATTGATCAGCGCAGGTTTCCTCGCTTCGGCGTTGACACCAGCTCCGCAGGTTGCGACCGCCAGTGACGATTCAGCAGCCCTGATTCGTGAAGGCAAGCAGCTGTACGACACGTCATGCATCACGTGCCACGGCGCGAACTTGCAGGGCGTGCAGGACCGCGGTCCCAGCCTCATCGGCGTCGGCGAAGCAGCCGTGTACTTCCAGGTCTCCTCTGGTCGTATGCCGGCAGCTCGCAACGAGGCCCAGGCTGCACGCAAGGACCCCAAGTTCGATGCTGCGCAGACCGACGCCCTCGGCGCTTTCATCCAGGCCAACGGCGGCGGCCCGACGCTCATCCGCGACGAGAACGGCGAAATCGCCCAGTCCTCGCTGCGCGGTGGCGACGTCGGACGCGGCAGTGAGCTCTTCCGGCTCAACTGCGCGTCGTGCCACAACTTCACCGGCCGCGGTGGCGCACTGTCCTCGGGCAAGTACGCCCCGGTCCTGGATCCGGCCAGCGAGCAGCAGATCTACGCTGCCATGGTTACCGGTCCCCAGAACATGCCGAAGTTCTCGGATCGTCAGCTGACGATCGAGGAGAAGAAGGACATCATCGCCTACGTCAAGTCGTCGGGCGAGTCGAAGGACCCCGGTGGGTACGGGCTCGGTGGCCTCGGTCCGGCCTCTGAGGGTCTCGCCATGTGGGCCGTCGGAATCATCGCTGTCGTCGGTGCAGCATTGTGGATCGGAGCAAGGTCATGAGCGACGCTGGCCAGCATGGCGGCGATACGCCTAAGAAGTACACAGATGAAGAGCTCGACGCGATGTCACGCGACGACCTGGTCAAGCTGGGTACCAATCTCGATGGCGTCGATGTCGTCTACCGCCGTGATCGTTGGTCGGTAAAGGGCACCAGGGCGGAAAAGCGCGCCGAGCGCAACGTCGCCTTCTGGTTCGGCCTCGCCGGCGTTTCGGCGATCGCGTTCATCGCGATCTACCTGTTCTGGCCCTGGGAGTACGCAGGCGCCGGTGACGAGAACTACGGCAAGTACAGCCTGTACACCCCGCTGATCGGCTTGACCATGGGTCTGGCGATCCTCGGCGTCGGCATCGGTGCCGTTCAGTTCACGAAGAAGTTCATCCCCGAAGAGGTCTCGATCCAGGACCGCCACGACGGTGGTTCCACCGAGGTCGATCGTCGCACGATCGTCGCCGAGCTCGGCGACACCCTCGAGACGTCCACCCTCCCCCGCCGCAAGGCCATCAAGCGCAGCTTGATGTTCGGCGGCGGCGCACTCGGCGTCATGATGGTCATGCCCCTCGGCGGACTCATCAAGAACCCGTGGGCCAAGGGCGACGACTCACCTCTGTGGGTGTCCGGCTGGACCCCGAACTACCCGGGCGAGACCATCTACCTGCGTCGTGACACCGGCCGTCCCGAGGACATCGTCCTCGTTCGCCCGGAAGATCTCGATGCCGGTTCGATGGAAACGGTCTTCCCGTTCCGCGAGTCCGACCGTGGCGACGAGCACGCTCTGCTCGCAGCACTGCGCGGCATTCGTAACTCGGTGATGCTCATCCGCCTCCGCACGGAAGACACCGCGCGTGTCACCAAGCGTAAGGGCCAGGAAAGCTTCAACTACGGCGATTACTTCGCCTACTCGAAGATCTGCACCCACCTGGGTTGCCCCACCTCGCTCTACGAACAGCAGAGCAACCGTATTCTGTGCCCCTGCCACCAGTCGCAGTTCGACGCACTGACCTACGGCAAGCCGATCTTCGGTCCCGCTGCTCGCGCACTTCCGCAGTTGCCTATTACAGTGAACGAAGAGGGCTTCCTGGTCGCCGACGGTGACTTCATCGAAGCACTCGGCCCGGCATTTTGGGAGCGTCGACCGTGACCACAACAACAACCAAACCGTCCAAGATCAGCGCGGCAGCGGCTGGACAAGCGGAGGCTATGGACTCCCGCTACCACCTCGCCGCAGGCATGCGCCGGCAGATCAACAAGGTCTTCCCGACGCACTGGTCCTTCATGCTTGGCGAGATCGCGCTCTACAGCTTCGTGATCCTGCTGATCTCCGGTGTGTTCCTGACGCTGTTCTTCGATCCGTCGATGGCACACGTCGTCTACCAGGGCGCATACCAGCCGCTTCGTGGTGTCACGATGTCTCGCGCCTACGAGACGACCCTGAACATCTCCTTCGAGGTGCGCGGCGGTCTCTTCGTTCGCCAGATTCACCACTGGGCTGCACTGATGTTCGCGGCGTCGATCATCGTTCACCTCGCTCGCATCTTCTTCACCGGCGCCTTCCGTCGCCCGCGTGAAGCGAACTGGGTCATCGGCTGCCTGCTGCTCATCCTGGCGATGTTCGAAGGCTTCTTCGGTTACACCATCCCCGACGACCTGCTCTCGGGCACCGGCCTCCGCGCCGCCTTCGGTGGTATCACGATGAGTATCCCGATCGTCGGTACCTGGATGCACTGGCTGATCTTCGACGGCGACTTCCCCGGCGACCTCATCATCCCGCGTCTCTACGTCGCTCACGTGCTGCTGTTCCCGGGCATCATCCTGGCTCTGATCGCCGGCCACCTCGCGTTGGTCTGGTACCAGAAGCACACGCAGTTCCCCGGTCCCGGCCGTACGGAACAGAACGTCGTCGGCGTCCGCATCCTCCCGGTCTTCGCGATGAAGGGTGGCGCGTTCTTCGCCATGACCTTCGGCGTGCTCGCACTGCTCGGTGGTCTGTTCCAGATCAACCCCGTGTGGAACATCGGTCCGTACAACCCGTCACAGGTCTCGGCAGGTTCCCAGCCCGATATCTACATGATGTGGACGGACGGCCTTGCTCGACTGTGGCCGGCGTGGGAGATCTACCTGTTCAACCGGTACACGATCCCTGCAGTGTTCGCCGTCGCCCTGATCATGGGCCTCGTCTTCGCACTGTTGATCGCGTACCCGTGGATCGAGAAGCGTCTCACCGGAGACGACGCTCACCACAACATCCTGCAGCGCCCGCGCGACGTGCCGGTCCGTACCGCTATCGGTGCGATGTCCATCGCGTTCTACCTGGTGCTCACGATCTCCTGCATCAACGACATCATCGCGTACCACCTGCACATCTCGCTGAACGCAATGACGTGGATCGGCCGTATCGGCATGGTCATCCTTCCGCCCATCGCGTACTTCGTGACGTACCGGTTCTGCATCGGCCTGCAGCGCAGTGACCGTGCAGTCCTCGAACACGGCATCGAGACCGGCATCATCAAGCGGATGCCGAACGGCCAGTACATCGAGATCCACCAGCCGCTCGGCCCCGTCGACGAGCACGGACACCCGATCCCGCTCGAGTACCAGGGTGCTGCTGTCCCGAAGAAGATGAACAAGCTCGGCCTCGCCGGCAAGCCCGGTAGCGGTAGCCTGATCACCGCTGACCCAGTCGAGGAGAGCGAGGCTCTCGAAGCCGCTCATCACGAAGCTGAGCACGAGCAGCTTCAGATCCTTCTGGACTACCAGAACCGAACCAACGGCAAGTCCGATGGTTCAAGTGGAGAACTCCACTAAGAACGTCAGTTGACCAGTGAGGCCCCGAACCGGATTCCGGTTCGGGGCCTCACTCGTTCTCTGAGCGATTCAATATGGACAACCTCCAAGTGGGCACCACTCCCCCGGTTCGTCGTCTGCGCGCCGACAACAGCAGGCACTACGCTTTGCTAGACCTCGAGCACAGTCGAATAGTGCTCCACCGTCGGGAACGGCTCGTAGAAGTGATGGAGAAGTTCTCGCCACTTCTCGTATCCCGTGGACTGACGGAAGCCGATGGTGTGTGACTCCACGTCTTCCCACTCGACCAGCAGGAGATATCGCTCCGGTGATTCCAGGCAGTGCGAGAGCCGCAGCCTGATGAATCCGGGAACCTCGGAGATGATGGTTCGGGCCACGTCGAATGCGGCCTCGAAACGCGCTGACTGCGACGGATCGACCTGCAGGACGGCATGTTCGAGAATCATCTACGGAGTGTTGCACGTTCTCGGGAGTCCCCTCGAGGCGTTGTCGCCTGGTGAGATACTCGGACCATGACATCCCATGCACGCGGCACCTTCGAGATCGATCTTCGCCCCGCCGATCCTGAGCTCTCCGGACGCGTCGGACGCTTCGAGTTCGACAAGACGTTCATCGGCGGCGTCGAAGGCACGTCGTCCGGCCTGATGCTGTCTGCGGGCAATCCGACAGCCGGTGCAGCGGGCTATGTCGCTTTGGAGTTTGTCACGGGGCAGGTCGACGAAGCTGTGGGATCGTTCGCCCTGCAGCAGTTCGGTCAGATGATCGACGGAACGCAGAAGCTTCTGTACGAGATCGTGCCGGGGTCCGGAACCGGCGAGTTGAAGGGCATCGCAGGCACTCTCGAGCTGGAGGTCGTCGACGGTCTGCACCGCTACGACCTCGAATACTCGCTCCACGATTGACAGAGAGCGGTTGTTGACAGGCACCCTCCTACCACCGAAACTCACATAAACGACAACAGAGGCGCCGTACCCGGGTGGGTGCGGCGCCTCTGTTCGAGTGCGGGTGAAACTAGTGCTTCTCGGGTCCGGTGTAGTACTCGAACACCAGGCCTGCGGCTGCGGCGAGCACACAGACAACTGCGACTGCGATGAGCCACGGCTGGAAGTACGCCAGCGACACTGCCGCGAGTGCAGCAGCAGCGGCAAGCAGGATCGGCCAGAAGCTACCCGGGCTGAAGAAGCCCAGTTCTCCTGCACCATCCGAGATTTCAGCGTCGTCGTAGTCCTCGGGACGGGTGTCCAGACGACGGGCGACGAAGCGGAAGTAGGTACCCACGATGAGCGTCAGACCTGCAGACAGGACGATGGCCGTCAGTCCGGCCCACTCGATACCTGTGCGTGACAGAGCGGTGAACACTCCGTAGATGATCGCGACGAGAATGAAGAACATCGTCAGGATCTCGAAGAGCTTGGCTTCGATCTTCATATCAGCACTTGTCCTTGTTCAGTGAAGAGGCTGGCCGGCTCAGTTGCCTGCAGTGGCGACGGTTGCCTGACGGTACTCGCGGTCGGTGTTGAACGGCGTGGTCGACGTAGCCACCGGCGACTGACCGATTGCCTGCAGAGCCTCGGCGGTCGTCAGACCACCCTTGCCCTCCGCGTCACCCTTGCGCAGTTCGATGTACTTGGCGAAGTCCTCGGGCGAAACCGCACGAACCTCGAAGTTCATCATCGCGTGGAACGTGCCACACATTTCTGCACAACGCCCGACGAACGCGCCTTCCTTCTCGATCTCACTGATCTGGAAGATGTTGTCCGAGTGGTTCTCCTTGGGGTTCGGGAGAACGTCGCGCTTGAACAGGAACTCAGGCACCCAGAAAGCGTGGATGACGTCCGAGGAAGCAAGTTCGAACTGGATCCGCTTGCCGGTGGGCAGAACGAGGATCGGGATCTCCTGGCTGGAGCCGACGGTCTCGATCTTGTCGTAGTGCAGGTAGCTCAGGTCCTCGGTGCTGTTGCCGTGGATCGGGCCGGGGACTTCTTCCCCGTGTTCGTTCACGGTGGAGCCCTCGGTCTTTGCAGCCTCTTCGGCCTCGACGTCGATTCCGTTGTACTTGGCGGAGCCGTCACCGAACTCGATGGAGCGGTAGCCGAACTTCCAGTTCCACTGGAAGGCCGTGACGTCTACGACGACGTCAGGATTGTCCGTCTTGTCCAGAACATGGTTCTGAACGATGACGGTGAAGTAGAAGAGAACCGCGATGATGACGAAGGGAACTGCCGTGTAACCGAGTTCGAGCGGCACGTTGTATGCCGTCTGACGCGGGAATTCCGGCGAGTCCTTCTTCTTGCGGTGGAAGATGACGGCCCAGAAGACCAGCCCCCACACCAGCACACCCATGACGAGGGCGGCTACAACCGACCACGTCCACAGCTCACGCATGCGCGTCGCCTCCGGGGTGATGCCCGAAGGCCACCCGAAACGAAGCACTTCGTTGTCGATGGAGCAACCCGACAGCAGCAAGGCAGCAATGCCCAGAGATACTGCCAGCCCCGCTCGCCGAAGGATCCGACCTTGCGCCACGTTCACGCCTTCCTGATCGCCACAAAATTCAACTAGGGCATGCCCGGAGGGAAGGCCCAATTACTACGCAGCGTAGACCAAAGCCGGGCACTATCCATCCTCGGGTCCTCGCCCGTGTCGCGGCGGACGTCACACAGCTCTCTCAGGTGCTGCTCAGGAACGGCTCAGGTCGTTTCGGCGACGCACATCACGTCGATTCGTTCCGCCGCGATCGGCAGGGACGTCGATCTGCGGCATACTTTCGTCAAGAGTTCGTTGACCTCTCCCCGACACTCGTGTCCGGGAGCCTTCTGTACAAAAATTCTGAATCGAGGAACCGGACGCTGTGTGTGGACTGCTCGGGCTACTGACATCTGGCGGAACCAGCGAGGACGCCGTCTCGCGGGTCGACCAGGCGATGCATTGCCTTCGTCACCGCGGGCCGGACGAACACGGGACGTGGAACGACGATCACCTCGTCTTCGGGTTCAACCGCCTGGCGATCATCGACATCGCTCATTCCCACCAGCCGCTGCGTTGGGGCCCACCGGAGAACCCGGAGCGTTATGCGCTCACGTTCAACGGCGAGATCTACAACTACTTGGAGATCCGCGCCGAACTGGTCAAGGACCACGACGCCAAGTTCTTCACCGAGGGCGACTCCGAGGCCATCGTCGCTGCATTCCACTACTGGGGTGAGGACGCGGTCCGGCGCCTGCGCGGAATGTTCGCGTTCGCGATCTGGGACACCGACACACGCGAGCTGTTCATCGCGCGCGATCCGTTCGGGATCAAGCCGCTGTTCATCGCGACCGGCGCCGGCGGCACCGCGTTCGGCAGCGAGAAGAAGAGCCTGCTCGAACTCACCGATCTGATCGGCATCGGTACCGAGCTGGATCCGCGTGCCATCGAGCACTACACCGTTCTGCAGTACGTACCGGAGCCCGAAACACTGCACAAGCAGATCCGCCGCCTGGAGTCGGGCAGCTTCGCTCGGGTGCGTCCGGGCGAGGAGCCCACGTTCACGCGGTATTTCACGCCGAAGTTCCCGGCCAAGCCTTTTGCACCTGGCACCGAGAAGGCGCGCTACCAGGAAATCGCCGAGGCACTCGAGGATTCGGTCGCCAAGCACATGCGCGCCGACGTCACCGTCGGTTCGTTCTTGTCCGGTGGTATCGACTCCACGGCGATCGCGGCGCTGGCGATGCGCCACAACCCCAACCTGATCACCTTCACGACCGGTTTCGAACGTGAGGGCTATTCCGAGGTCGACGTCGCTGCAGAATCTGCCGCGGCGATCGGCGCGAAGCACGTCGTCAAGGTGGTCTCCCCCGCCGAGTTCGCCGCTGCCATTCCCGAGATCGTCTGGTACCTCGACGACCCGGTAGCCGATCCGGCATTGATTCCGCTGTGGTTCATCGCGAAGGAAGCGCGCAAGCACGTCAAGGTCGTGCTGTCCGGCGAGGGTGCCGACGAGTTGTTCGGCGGCTACACGATCTACCGTGAGCCGTTGTCGCTCAAGCCTTTCGAGTACCTCCCCAAGGGACTGCGTCGGGCCGCGGGCAAGTTGTCCGAACGCATCCCGGACGGCACTCGCGGCAAGAGCCTGCTCAATCGCGGTTCGTTGACCCTCGAGGAGCGCTACTACGGAAATGCTCGTAGCTTCAACGACGCTCAGCTCCGCGCCGTCCTGCGCGATTTCCGTCCGGAGTGGACGCACCAGGACGTCACCGCGCCGATCTACGCGCAGTCACGGGACTGGGATCCGGTTGCGCGGATGCAGCATCTCGACCTGTTCACCTGGCTGCGCGGCGACATCCTCGTCAAGGCAGACAAGATGACGATGGCCAACTCGCTGGAACTGCGTGTGCCGTTCCTCGATCCCGAGGTCTTCGACGTCGCGTCACGCGTACCGCTCGATCAGAAGATCACGAAGGACACGACCAAGTACGCACTGCGCCAGGCCCTGGAAGGCATTGTGCCGCACCATGTTCTGCACCGTGCGAAGCTCGGATTCCCGGTTCCCCTGCGCCATTGGCTGCGCGGCACCGAACTCTTCGACTGGGCACATCTGCAGATCGAGGAGTCGGGTACCGACCACATCTTCGACAAGCAGGCCGTCGTGAAGATGCTCAACGATCACCGCGAGGGCGTGTCCGACCACAGCCGACGCCTGTGGACCGTCCTGACCTTCATGGTCTGGCACGGAATCTTCGTGGAGAAGCGCATCGTGCCGCAGATCCAGGAGCCGGTGTACCCGGTCAATATCTAGGCCTTCGGCCCCGTGAGCGGTTAGGGAGTCTCCGAACTCCTCAACCACTCACGGGGCGGAGCCCTACTTCGGCAGGATCGTCGCGATCTCGTCCGCTGCCGCGCTGCCGTATGCGTCGGTAAGGCGCTTGAGTGCCTCGTCGCGATTGAACACCCACTCCTGCGTTCCCACGGTCTCGAGAATCAACACAGCGACCAAAGATCCCAACTGTGCAGCACGCTCGAAGCTCAGACCGGCGCCGTGTGCGAGCAGGAACCCGGCGCGGAAGCCGTCGCCAACGCCCGTCGGATCCACCTTGCCGGTCTCGGGAACTACGTCGACGCGCACCCAATTACCTTCGGCGTCAACAATTTCCACACCCTTGGAACCGAGGGTGGTGACACGGATGCCGACCTGCGCGCGGATCTCTTCCTCGCTCAGACCAGTCTTCTGCTGAAGCAGACCCCACTCGTACTCGTTGGTGAACAAGTACTTCGCGCCGTGAATGAGCGCCTTGGCCTCGTCACCGGACAGGCGGGCAAGCTGCTGCGACGGATCCGCTGCGAACGGAATCCCGAGCAGACGGCATTCGTCGGTATGGCGAACCATGGCCTCGGGGTCGTTGGCGCCGATCAGCACCAACTCGACTGCGCCCGCAGTCTTGGCCACTGCCGCGAGTTCGATCTCGCGAGCCTCGCTCATCGCACCGGGGTAGAACGACGCGATCTGCGCCATGTCCTCGTCGGTGGTGCACACGAAACGCGCCGTATGTGCCTTGTCCGAGATACGGACCGCGCTGCAGTCGACGCCGTTGTCCTCGAGCCACGTGCGGTACTCGGCGAAGTCGGCACCGACTGCGCCGACGAGTAGCGGGGACCCACCGAGCACGCCCATGGCGTAAGCGATGTTGCCGCCGACACCACCGCGGCGAATCACGAGATCGTCGACCAGGAAACTCAGCGAAACGTGGGCGAGCTGATCGGCGAGGAGCTGATCGGCGAAGCGGCCGGGGAAGCGCATCAAGTGGTCGGTGGCGATGGAACCGGTTACCGCAATAGTCACGGATCGTGGCCTTTCAGCGAAGTGAGTACAAGAATGAAAGAGGAGCAAAAGTTCACGTTACCGCCCGTAGCGCCGTCATCGGCGCCCGAGCTGTCGGATCGGAACGGTCTACGTACGAGTCACCACAAACAACTGACGCGAAACCGATTGTCGGTTCCGCGTCAGTTGTTCGTGAATTGAGTTGTGATCGACAGACTCAGTTGAACGAGTCACCGCAGGCGCAGGAGCCTGTTGCATTGGGGTTGTCGATCGAGAAGCCCTGCTGCTCGATGGTGTCGAGGAAGTCGATGGACGCACCTTCGACGTACGGCGCGCTCATCCGGTCGACAACCAGGTTGACGCCGTTGAAGTCGACAGTGAGGTCACCGTCGAGCGTGCGGTCGTCGAAGAACAGCTGGTACTTCAGTCCGGCACAGCCGCCGGGCTGCACTGCGATACGCAGCGCGAGGTCGTCGCGACCCTCCTGATCGAAGAGTGCCTTCGCCTTGGCGGACGCGGCCTCGGTCATCTTGACGCCGTGGGTGGCGGTCTCGTTCTGCACAGTCATGGGCTCTCCCTAATGTTCGTACCAACCCGTGAACGCTTCAACGGTACGCCGCTGCCGACTTATTCCCGCCAGTCCTTTACCGGGTGCGATTCGTCTTCATCCTATCCGGTCTTCCAGACACGGCAACGGCGCGTCGACGCTTGTGGATCCTCACCTCCGGACGCCGCGCCAGATGTTCCACTCGCGTGCCGTGTGTTCGGCGAGTCCCTCGAGACACGCCGACGCTTCCTCCATCGCACGTTCCACCGACCCGGCGAAATCCGTCACCGACTTCGCCGCGACTATCGAGGTCGACGCATAGTCCGCCTCGTCGAGCGTCACCTGGCCGGCAAAGACGAGCGTCGGAACGCCGTGCGCTGCCCCCGCCGAAGCGAGCGTTGTGACGAGTTTGCCGCGCAGAGATTGGTGGTCGAACTTGCCTTCGCCTGTGATCACCAGGTCAGCGGATGCCAGTAGCGCGGCCTGTCCGGTGCGATCCGCGACGACGTCGGCCCCGGATCGCCGCTGTGCACCGAGCGCAAAGAACGCGGCACCGATACCACCCGCGGCGCCGGCACCCGGAAAATTCGACACTCGTTTTCCGGTGACGGACTCCAACTGTTCGGCCCATCTCGCGTTGCTCGCTTCGAGGACTGCGACGGCTTCGGCGTCGGCGCCCTTTTGCGGGCCGAACACCGCTGCCGCACCGTGCTCGCCGAGAAGTACGTGTTCGACGTCGGTGGCGGCGACCAACTGAATGCCTGCCGTAGCCGCCGTTGCAGCCTCCAGGCCGCCCAGCGCCTCCACCAGTCCACGTCCCCCGTCGGTGCAGCAACTCCCACCGAGTCCGACGACAACCGTCTTCACGCCTGCCTCGAGCGCGACAGCGATCAGCTCTCCCACACCGCGACTGTGCGCGGCGAGTGCGGTGTCCCGCGTCGGCGGACCTCCGAGCAGGCCGAGCCCGACGGCCTCGGCGGACTCGATGTACGCCGTGTCCGACTCGAACAGCCACGTGGCGTCGACGGCGGCGGTCAAAGGCCCGGACACCCGTGCAGTCCGGATGTCGCCCCCGACCGTGGCCAAGACGTCGACGAATCCCGGACCACCGTCGGATTGTGGCGCGATGACGACGTCGTCGCCGGGTCGACCGCGCCGCCAGCCGGCAGAAATGGATTCGGCCGCCGCGACGGCAGTCAGGGTTTCGCCGAATGAATCCGGAGCAACTATTACCCGCATAACCGAAGTCTAAGAGTCCCGAATGACCCCGATGTTTCACGATCTCGCGCGTTTCAGTGCCTCGGGCGATTGGGTTTTTCAGAAAGACCGAGGTCGGTTTCCCAGACCGTGCACTTATCCAATAGCCTGGAGGTGTGAAATTGCTACGCCGCGGTGACTCAGACAACTCCGACAAACGTGACGTCGAGGGCACTGAGGCATCCTCGGCCTCCGAAGAGTCGCCCATCGAGCAGGTGGGCAAGGGCCGCCCCACACCCAAGCGTCGTGACGCCGAGGCGAAGAGGCGTGGCCCCGTTGCCCCTGCCCCGCTGACCGCGAAGGAAGCCCGCGCCCGCCGCAAGGCGACCCGCGGCTCCAAGGAGGACCGCAAGGCCGAAGCCGCCGAGCGTCGCGCATCGTCGGCAGACCGCCGCGCCCGCATGCTCGCCGGCGAGGACAAGTACCTGCTCCCCCGCGACAAGGGACCGGTTCGCGCCTACGTCCGTGACTTCATCGACGCTCGCCGCAACCTCGTCGGGCTGTTCATGCCGCTCGCGTTGATCCTCATCATGACCATGTTCGTCACGCCCGCGCTCCAGCAGATCGTCACACTGGCAATGCTCGTGATGATGCTCTTCATGGTCGGTGAAGGCATCTGGCTCGGTCGCATGATCAACAACCGCGTCGCCGAGCGCTTCCCCGACAGCACCGACGGCGGATTCAAGCTCGGCTGGTACGCGTTCGTTCGCGCGTCGCAGATCCGTAAGCTGCGCGCACCGAAGCCTCGTGTGGGGCCGGGCGACGCAATCTGAGCGTGACGAACACGTATAGAACATTGGTCCTCGGCGGCGCGCGGTCTGGTAAGTCCGCGCACGCCGAGGATTTGGTTTGTGGAGGCCACCTACCCGAAGGTTCGGCACCGATCCGGTACCTGGCGACGGCAAGGCGCGATGTCTCCGACGCAGACTGGGAGAGCCGGATCGACCAGCACCGCAACAGGCGGCCTTCCCATTGGTCGACTGTCGAAACCGCAGATGCCGGCGACCTCGCGGCACAGCTCGAAAGCGATTCACACACAGCGACGTTGGTCGACGATCTGGGAACGTGGCTGACCACGGAACTCGATCGGCAAGGCGCCTGGGACGCTCCGCGCGGCACCGTCACTCCCGCTGCGGACAGCCTGGTCGCCAGTGTCGAGAACTATCGTGGACACCTGGTGCTGGTCAGCCCCGAAGTGGGTTTGGCCGTCATCCCCGAGACGCGGTCCGGACGATTGTTCCGCGACGAGATCGGCACTCTCAACGCTCGTATCGCCGCGGTGTGCGATCGTGTCGTACTAGTGGTTGCAGGGTTACCGCTCATCTTGAAAGATACTGCTGCACAACCGGAAGGCACGATGTGAGTACCGAGGCCAATCCAGGGGCCATTTCAGGGGCGAATCCAGTTGCCAACCCAGAATCCAACCCTGACGTCGCGCCAGTCAGTAACGCCGACTTCGAACCCGTCACCCCGCCCGACCGCGAGGTGCGAGCGCAGGCCGATGCGCGTCAGCGTGATCTGACCAAGCCGGCCGGTTCGCTGGGCCGACTGGAGGCTCTCGCCGGCTGGGCATCAGCCTGCCAAGGAGTTTGTCCCCCACACGCTTTCGCTCGGCCTCGCGTCGTCGTCTTCGCGGGTGATCACGGAATCGCCCGCAACGGCGTCTCCGCCTATCCGCCGGAAGTGACCGCACAGATGGTCGCCAACTTCCTCGGGGGCGGCGCGGCAGTCAACGTCCTCGCCGAGGTTGCCGGCGCCACGGTACGCGTCGTCGACATCGCAGTGGACGGCGATACCGATCCGTCCGTCTCGAACCACAAGGTGCGCAGGTCTTCCGGGTCCATTGACCGCGAAGACGCCATGTCGAACGAGGAAACCCTTCAGGCCATCGCCGCCGGCCGAGCGATCGCGGACGAGGAAATCGACGGGGGCGCAGATCTTCTCATCGCCGGCGACATGGGCATCGGCAACACGACGCCCGCAACCGTACTCATCGCAGCCCTGACGGACAGTGAACCCGTCGCGGTCGTGGGTCGAGGTACCGGTATCGACGACGCCGGGTGGATCCGCAAGACCGCAGCGATTCGCGACGCTCTCCGTCGCGCCCGTCCGCACGTTCGCGACACAGTCGCGCTGCTGCGCACGTCTTCGGGTGGCGACCTCGCCGCGATGGCCGGCTTTCTGGCCCAGGCAGCTTCGCGTCGTACGCCGGTGATCCTCGACGGCGTAGTGGTCACCGCAGCCGCCATGGTTGCCGACGAACTGGCTTTCGGCGCACGTGAATGGTGGGTCGCCGGACACCGCTCCACCGAACCCGCCCACACCATCGCATTGACCCGCATGGGTCTCGACCCGATCGTCGAGTTCGACATGCGTCTCGGTGAAGGTTCCGGTGCAGTCACAGCGCTCCCGATTCTTCAGGGCGCAGTGGCAATCCTGGGCAAGATGGCGACATTCTCCGAAGCCGGTGTCAGCACTCAGGGCAGCGCACCTGCCGACGAACCGGAGTCGATCGACCTGACCAAGACCGATACGGCGGAGTGAGCATGGCGGGCCCGCTGTCCGGAGTGCCTCTGGCCTTCTCGTGGCTGACGGTCCTTCCGGTTCGTGGTCCCTCCGACATCGACCGAACTGCCGGTCGTCGCGCCATCGCGGCAGCTCCGCTCACCGGGATCGCACTCGGCATTGCCGCGACGTTTCTGCTCTGGGGCACAACCAGTATCGGCCTGAATCCCTATCTCGCAGGCTTGCTGACGGTCGGTGCGCTCGCTCTCGGGACACGCGGGATGCACGTGGACGGACTGGCAGACTCCGTCGACGGACTGGGTTGTTACGGTCCACCGGAGCGCGCCCGCGAGGTCATGCACAGCGGCGGTGCCGGACCGTTCGGGGTCGCGGCACTGTTCATCTTCCTTGGGCTGCAATCGGTCTCCTTCGGCGTCCTCGCTGTTGCCGACTCCCCCACGCAGTGGATCGCCGTTCTCGTTTCTGTCGCTGCGGGTCGTGTGGCCGTCGTTTTTGCCTGCCGCCGAGGTATTCTCGCGTCTGGCCCGAGCGGATTCGGTGCGCTCGTCGCCGATTCACAACCGCTCTGGGCCGCAATCGTATGGTCGGTTCCGCTGATCGCCACTTCCGCCTTTGCCACCGACCGGTGGTGGCTCGGCCCTCTCGTGACCGCGTCGGCGCTGGTGATCAGTGTGCTGTGCGTGCGTCACTGCGTCCGTAGATTCGGCGGACTCAACGGAGACGTTCTCGGATTCGCACTCGAACTCACTGTGACGCTTACTGCCGTCGGCCTCACTCTCGGACTGTGATCCGACGTCGTGCGAGTAGGTGTCCTTGCGTACGAAGGTTGCCTGGCGGCCGAGATCTTCGTTTTCACCGACCTCCTCCTGATCGCGAATCGGGTCGCTGATGGAGCGCCCGCCGACCCCTTCGAGGTATCGGTCATCGCAGCGTCGGGCACGCCCGTAGTTGCGGCAGGTGGATTTTCGCTCGGGGTGCAGGAGGGGCATCACGACATCGATCACCTGGTTGTGCCGGGGTTCGACCTCGTGCCGTCCGAAGACCCTACGACGCGTTTGTCGCTGTGGGACAGAGAAATCGAGTTCATCCGTGCGTGCGAGGCGCGCGGCGTTCGGGTGTCGTCGGTCTGCGTCGGCGCGTATCTGCTGGGCGAGGCGGGACTGCTCGACGGACGCCGATGTACGACGTCGTGGCTGTACGGTGCGGACCTCGCGAGTCGTTACCCCGGTGCGACGGTTCGAACCGACTCGTTGATCGTCCAGGATGACGGCGTCACCACCACTGCGGCGTTCACTGCCGCGCTCGACCTCGCAACAGCACTCGTGCGCGAGCACCTCGGCGACAAGATTGCGCGAACGACTGCAAGAATTACTCTGGCGCCGGAAAACCGAACCAGTCAATCTCCGTACATCGTCGACTCGATACTGCCCGTCAAACACACACAGTTCGCCGACGACGTCGGAGGTTGGCTGGTCGAACGGATGGCGGAGCCTTACGACTTGGATCTGCTGTCGGATGCTTTTCACCTCAGCACCCGAACCATGCTTCGGAAGTTCAAGGACGAGACCGGGGAATCGCCGCGCAGTTACCTGCAGCGTGCACGGATCCGAAAAGCGAAACGGTTGTTGGAATCGACCGACTGGTCTATCGGAAAGATCTTGGGGCACATCGGTTATCAGGATCCTGGAACCTTCCGTCGCCTGTTCGCCGACCGCGTCGGCATCAGCCCGGCCGACTACCGAAAGCGATTCCGCAACGGCGGCACCGGATAAGGCGTTTGGCGAGCCAGCCCGAAAACGTGGCGAACCGCCCTCTTCTGTAGTTGATCCCGCGCCGAAAGACTGTGCAGAGGAATTGTTTCGACTACTGAGAGGGCTCACCGTGCCGAACCGGAGCATGACCGAAGACGATCCACTCGAAGACTTCGACCGTCGAACGATCACGATCGACGCAGTGGCGAAGTCCGTGTACGTGGCCGGCACCGGTCCCGCAGTAATCGTCATGCCGGAGATGCCGGGCATCAGCCCGCATGTAGCGCGATTCGCCCGCTGGGTGCGCGACGCCGGTTTCACTGTCTTCGTTCCGTCACTGTTCGGGCGCGCCGGAGCGGTCCCCACAGTGGACGAGGGGCTGACGGTGTTCAAGAGAGCCTGCGTCAGTGCGGAGTTCCGCGCCCTCGCTGTCGACGAACCGAGTCCGGCGGTCCGTTGGCTGCGTGCACTCGCCGCTTCGGCACACGAGGAGTGCGGCGGTCCTGGCGTTGGCGTGATCGGGATGTGCTTCACCGGAAACTTCGCGTTGTCGATGATGCTCGAACCCTCGGTCATCGCGCCGGTTCTCGCCCAACCGTCGTTACCGCTCGACCGACCGGACGAAACCGACAGCGGGCCCGAAGAACTCGAAGCCGTGCGCTCGAGACTCGAGGCCGAAGACCTCACGGTGCTCGCATACCGGTTTCAAGGTGACCCGTTCTGCCGCGCACAGCGATTCGCGGCCTACTCGAAGGCCATGGGCGAGCGCTTCGTCGGAAAGGTACTGCCCGACGAAGCGGCCAACGCGACAACGTCACCGTTCTTCGAACACGTCATTGCCAATCCACACAGCGTGGTGACGGCTCATCTCGTCGACGAGGCGGGATCGCCCACCACCGTCGCTCGAGACGAGATTCTGCAGTTCTTCCGCGAGCGGTTGCTCGCGGAACGAACCAGCGATCAGTGAAGCTTGGTCATCCAGCCGTGGGTGTCGGCGAAGGTGCCGCGCTGAATCCCCGTGAGGGTGTCGCGCAGTGCCATCGTCACTTCACCCGGCTCGCCGTCGGCGATGGTGAACTCGCCCTCGGCGGACTTGACGCGTCCGACGGGGGTGATGACTGCTGCTGTGCCGCAAGCGAAGACCTCGGTGATTTCACCGCTCTTGCACTTGGTGCGCCATTCGTCGGTGCTGATCTTGCGCTCCTCGACGGCGAAACCGGAATCGGCGGCAAGGGCGAGCAACGAGTTGCGCGTGATGCCCGGCAGCAACGAACCGGACAGCGACGGCGTCACGAGGCGAGCGTCGGGGCCGGAGCCGAAGACGAAGAACAGGTTCATTCCACCCATTTCCTCGACGTACGTGCGCTCGATGGCGTCGAGCCAGACCACCTGGTCGCAACCCTCGTCGGCAGCTTGCGCCTGGGCGAGGAGCGAAGCGGCGTAGTTGCCGGCGAACTTGGCCGCGCCGGTACCGCCAGGGGCCGCGCGAACGTATTCGGTGGACAGCCACACACTGACCGGCTTGACGCCGCGCGGGAAGTACGCACCGGCGGGTGAGGCGATCAGCAGGTAGCGGTACTCGTCGGCGGGACGGACACCGAGTCCGGCTTCGGTGGAGAACATGAACGGACGGAGGTAGAGCGCGTCCTCGCCACCGGCTGCGGGAACCCAGTCGAGATCGACGTCGATCAGTTCGGTGATGGAATCGATGAACATCTGCGACGGGAGCTCCGGCATGGCCAGACGGCGCGCAGATGCTGCGAAACGCTCGGCGTTGGCCTCGACGCGGAACGAGCTGATCTCGCCACCCGGCTGACGGTATGCCTTGAGGCCCTCGAAGATGGCCTGTCCGTAATGCAAAACCATTGCGGCCGGATCGAGCTCGATGTTTCCGTACGGCAACACCTGGGCGTCGTGCCAGCCCTTGCCCGCGGTGTAGTCGATCGAGACCATGTGGTCGGTGAAGTGCCGCCCGAAGCCGGGCGCCGCCAAAATGTCACGGCGCTCGGCGTCGGACTTCGGGGACGAGCTCTGAACACGAACGAAATCGGCGGCACCTGTCATGGGCGCAATCCTATCGAACGTGAAAAAGCTCTCTACTTGGTGTTGGTCTCCACGAACGGAGGAGACACCACGACGCACCGAAGAGCACGACCACGGACGTCGACTTCGATCTCGTCGCCGGCCGAGACATTGGCACCGGAATCGAGGAGGGCCAACGCAATTCCCACTTTGAGCGAAGGCGAAAACGTCCCCGAGGTGGTCTCGCCGATTGCCTCGCCGTCACGCAGAACACCGAGGCCGGCACGAAGCACACCGCGGTCGAGAGCCTTGATCCCCCAGAGTTTGCGAGCCGGGCCGGCAGCCTTCTCGTCGGTCAAGGTCTCTTTGCCCCAGAATGTCGGCTTCTTCCAACCGATCGCCCATCCGCAGCGCGCTTCGAGCGGAGAAATCTCGAGCGAAAGCTCATGCCCGTGCAGCGGATAACCCATCTCGGTACGAAGAGTGTCACGAGCGCCGAGTCCGGCGGCCTGCCCACCCTCGGCGCGCACTGCCTCGAGAAGCGCACGGAACAACGGCTCGCTGTCCTCCCACCGCGGCAGGAGTTCGTAGCCGACCTCACCGGTGTAACCGCTGCGGCACACACGAACAGGCACGCCGTTCCATTCCGCATCTTCGTACGCCATGTACTCGATCTCGGTGGGAAGTCCCAGCGCCGTCAGAACCGCCACCGATTTCGGACCCTGCACAGCCAGCACACCGTAGGCACGATGCTGATCCTCGACGGTGATTCCGTCCGGTGCGAGGGCGACCAGAGCCGCAACGACGTCCGCGGTATTGGCCGCGTTCGGGACGAGGAAGATCTCGTCGTCGCTGACGTAGTACGCGATGAGGTCGTCGATGACACCACCGGACTCGTTGCAGCACAACGTGTACTGAGCCTTACCCGGCCCGATCTTGTTCAGATCGTTTGTCAGTGCGGAGTTCACGAATTCTGCGGCGCCCGCGCCACGCACGACGGCCTTGCCGAGGTGACTGACGTCGAAGAGTCCGACATTCTCACGCACAGAGGTGTGTTCGGCCACGACGCCGGCGTACGAAACCGGCATCTGCCATCCCCCGAACGGCGCGAACGTCGCGCCGAGTTCGACGTGGACGGGGTGGATCGGGCCCTGCAACAGTTGTTCGTCGGTCATGGCCCACAACCTATCGGACTTCGCCGATCGAAACATGTCCGCAGCGAGAGCTCACCCGGCCGTGACGATCGCCCGTCCGCAAACGGCAAAGGGCCTAACATCGACTCAGGCATCCGCCAGAACCGGACGCATCGCACACTCACCTCACAGGAGACACCTTGAGCACTCGCACAGCCCGATCGTTGGGACCCGACCTCGTTCTCGCCGGCACAGTCGCCAAGCGCGCAGAGATATTGGTCGTCGGTCTGACGTCGGGTCCGGACGGCCCCGAGATCGCACTCAGCGAAGGCATCGTCGCCGAAGACGTGCTCGCCGAGATCCTCGACAGCCTCATCGCCGTCGGCGCCACCGGCAAGCCCGAGCAGCTCACCCGCGTCCCGGCACCGAGCGCGCTGTCGGTCACCAGCGTCCTCGCCGTCGGACTCGGCTCCGCCGACAAGCTCGACAGTGAGCAGATCCGCAAGTCCGCGGGCGCTGCAGCTCGCTCGCTGTCCGGCATCGACACCGTCGCAACCACGCTCTCGATCCTCGATCTCGGCGCAGCCGCCGAGGGATTTGCGTTGGGCGCGTACAGCTTCACCGAATTCAAGTCGTCCATGACGGCTCCCGGTCCTGATTCGCAGCCACTGGCCCGCGTCGAACTTCTGGTGCCCTCGCCGCGCACGAAGGAGACCAAGGCAACGCTGGCACGGTCGGCAGCGATCGCCGAGGCCGTCGCCACCGCACGCGAGTTCGTCAACACTCCCCCGAGCCACCTCTACCCCGCCGAGTTCGCCGCGCGCGCCAAGGCACTGGGCGTCGAGGCCGGGCTCACCGTCCAGGTGCTCGACGAGAAGGCACTCGAGAAGGGTGGCTACGGCGGAATCATCGGCGTCGGCAAGGGCTCGTCACGCCAGCCTCGTCTCGTCCGCCTCGAATACGCGTCGAAGAAGCGTGGAGCCCGCAAGGTCGCACTGGTGGGCAAGGGCATCACCTTCGACACCGGCGGAATCTCCATCAAACCCGCCGCCGGGATGGAGAACATGACCTCGGACATGGGCGGCGCCGCAGCCGTCATCTCCACCGTCGTGCTTGCCGCCAAGCTCGGTCTGCCCGTCAACGTCGTCGCATACGTTCCGATGGCCGAGAACATGCCGTCCGCGACCGCGCAGCGTCCCGGCGACGTGCTGACCCAGTACGGCGGAATCACCATCGAGGTCGTCAACACCGACGCCGAGGGCCGTTTGATCCTGGCCGACGCGATGGTTCGCGCGGGTGAGGACAACCCCGACTACATGATCGACACCGCAACCCTCACCGGTGCGCAGATGGTGGCGCTCGGCAACCGCACCCCCGGCGTCATGGGCACGGACGAGTTCCGTGACCGCGTCGCCTCCATCTCGCAGAGCGTCGGCGAGAACGGTTGGGCCATGCCGCTGCCAGAGGAACTGCGCGGAGATCTCGACTCCAAGGTCGCCGACATGGCCAATGTCACCCCGCACCGCTGGGGCGGCATGCTGGTCGCCGCTCACTACCTCAAGGAATTCGTTCCCGAGGGTGTCCAGTGGGCGCACATCGACGTCGCAGGTCCTGCGTACAACACGTCAGGGCCGTGGGGTTACACCGGCAAGGGCGGCACCGGCGTTCCGGTTCGCACGATGATCTCGGTCCTGGAGGACATCGCGGTCAACGGCTGACCACTTGCTGTGCGCCTTTATTAACCCCCCGCGGTTAATAAAGGCGCACAGCAGTTCAGGCGCCGTCGCGTAATTCCTGCTCTCGGGCCCGCTTGCGTTCGATTCGCTTACGTTCGTCGTGATCGCGCATACGCTGCGGATATCCCGTCTTGCGGACGTCGTAGACCGGGATCTTCAGGTCCTGTCCCAATTTGCGGGCACCACGTTCGCCGCCGACACGACGACGAGTCCACTCCCCGTCCTTCGCAACCAGGACGACGGTCACCTCGGTCACCGTCGTCTGCGGTTCCACATAGGCTTCGACGCCTTCGTGCGAGTGCGCCCAATTCGCCAGATGATCCGCATCACTTTGCGCTGCGACCTGAGCCGCACTCGGCGGACGCTTGAAACGATCGAACAGTCCCACGGTCGTACCCTCCTCGGTACCGACGCCGCGGATGCACCCCGGCGATATGTCAAGTTTGCCAGGCGATGTCCGTTGTGCCTGCGCACGACATACCGTTTGGTCCGCTTACGACGTTACAGCCGGACCCCCGACGCATACCTACTCGCCAGTAGCCGACACACCCGAAACGGACGGCATCCCCCTCATAGGACACGCCCGGCGTATCAATGGAAAGATGAACGACGGTGACGCCGCGCCCGCGCGTCGACATCGGCAAAATAGCTACAAGTAGCCGCACGTCGCGCGCCACTCGAGCACAATGCATTACGACCACAAGTCGACAAAATTCAACAACCCGAACACAACTGTCGAGGAGTCAAAAGACATGGCCTTCTCCGTCCAGATGCCAGCCCTAGGTGAGAGCGTCACCGAGGGAACTGTCACACGGTGGCTCAAGCAGGAAGGAGACACGGTCGAAGTCGACGAACCCTTGCTCGAAGTCTCCACGGACAAGGTCGACACCGAGATTCCGTCTCCCGTCGCCGGCGTCCTGACCAAGATCGTCGCGCAGGAAGACGACACCGTGGAAATCGGTGGCGAGCTCGCCCAGATCGGTGAAGCCGGCGAAGCCGCAGCACCAGCGGCAGAGGCACCCGCCCCCGCCGCCGAGGAAGCTCCCGCCGAGGAAGCGCCGGCTGCCGAAGCTCCCGCTGAAGAAGCTCCCGCTGCCGAGGCACCCGCCGCTTCGAGCGGTTCCGCTGAAGGTACCGCCGTGACGATGCCCGCCCTCGGTGAGTCCGTCACCGAAGGCACCGTCACCCGTTGGCTCAAGGCTGTCGGCGACGAGGTTGCCGTCGACGAGGCGCTGCTCGAAGTCTCGACCGACAAGGTCGACACGGAGATCCCGTCCCCCGTCGCCGGAATCCTGCTCGAGATCAATGCGCAGGAAGACGACACCGTCGAGATCGGTGGCCAGCTGGCCGTCGTCGGATCCGGCGCACCCGCCGCGGCTCCGGCACCCAAGGCCGCTCCCGCAGCACCGGCCGCACCCCCTGCCCCCAAGGCTGAAGCACCGAAGGCTGAGGCACCCAAGGCCGAGGCACCCAAGCCTGCTGCCGCACCGGCCGCCCCCGCTCCGAAGCCTGCTGCGGCTCCCGCACCGGCGGCTGCCCCCGCAGCGTCCGGCGACAGCAGCCCGTACGTCACCCCGCTCGTGCGCAAGCTCGCAACGGACAACGGCGTCGACCTCGCGACCGTCACCGGCACCGGCGTCGGCGGCCGCATCCGCAAGCAGGATGTGCTCGCCGCTGCGGAGGCCAAGAAGGCTCCCGCCGCCGCAGCTCCTGCTGCTGCAGCACCCGCGGCCGCACCGGCCGCCACCGCAGCCGCAGGCGTCCGACCCGAACTGGCACACCTGCGTGGAACCACGCAGAAGGCCAACCGTATTCGGCAGATCACGGCCACCAAGACGCGCGAGTCGCTGCAGAACACCGCTCAGCTCACGCAGACCTTCGAGGTGGACGTCACCAAGATCGTCGCCCTGCGGGCCCGTGCCAAGGCCGGCTTCATCGAGCGCGAAGGCGTCAACCTGACGTTCCTTCCGTTCTTCGCCAAGGCAGTCGTCGAGGCGCTGAAGTCGCACCCGAACATCAACGCCAGCTACGACGAGGCTGCCAAGCAGATCACCTACTACGACGCTGAGCACCTCGGCATCGCAGTGGACACCGATCAGGGCTTGCTCTCCCCCGTCATCCACAACGCCGGCGATCTCGGCCTGGCCGGCTTGGCCCGCGCCATCGCCGACATCGCCAAGCGTGCACGCTCGGGTGGCCTGAAGCCGGACGAGCTCTCGGGTGGCACCTTCACCATCACCAACATCGGCAGCCAGGGCGCGCTGTTCGACACCCCGATCCTGGTACCGCCGCAGGCGGCCATGCTCGGAACCGGCGCGATCGTCAAGCGCCCGATGGTGGTCACCGACGAGAACGGCAACGAGTCCATCGGCGTTCGCTCGATGATCTACTTGCCGCTGACCTACGATCACCGTCTGGTCGACGGCGCCGACGCCGGCCGATTCCTCACCACTGTTAAGCAGCGGTTGGAAGAAGCCTCGTTCGAAGCTGATCTGGGCCTGTAAGCAACTGCTCGGCCGGCCGGGGCGTCATCTCCATCAGGAGGTGGCGCCCCGGCTTTTTCAGTACGGTCGGAGATATACGTTCGGATATCGAAGCACGCTGAATCGAAGGAGGCTTTCCGAATGCGAGTAGTCATCGCCGGCTCGTCCGGTTTGATCGGAACGGCCTTGGTGTCATCGTTGCGCTCCGACAACCACGACGTGGTGCGTCTGGTGCGACGCTCGACCGCCGGCCCCGACGAATCGCGTTGGGACCCGGACCACGACCGTCTGGACCTCTCCGTCCTGCAGGGCGCCGACGCCGTCGTGAACCTCTGCGGCGTCGGCATCGGTGACAAACGGTGGTCGGGTTCCTACAAGCAAGCGATCCGTGACAGCCGCATCGTCGCGACCGACGTCTTGGCCGAAGCGGTCGCGAGTCAGAAGGTTCCCGTCCTCGCCAACGCGAGCGCCGTCGGCTATTACGGCGACACCGGCGACAAGATCGTCGACGAGGATTCGCCGGCAGGCACAGACTTTCTCGCCACGACGTGTCGCGATTGGGAACTTGCCACCGAACCGGCGCGTGCGGCGGGTGCCCGCGTCGTCAATCTGCGGTCCGGCGTCGTGATTTCACCTCATGGGGGCATGCTCGGTCGGCTTCGGCGCCTCTATTCGTTCGGCCTCGGCGGGCGACTGGGCAACGGTCGCCAGTACTTTCCGTGGATCTCACTCGAGGACGAGTGCGACGCGATCAAATTCGCGCTCACGAATTCCGAACTCTCCGGTCCCGTCAACCTGACCGGTCCGGCCCCTGTCACCAATGCCCAGTTCAATGACGCCATGTCCCGGGCGGTCCACCGCCCGGCTCCCTGGATCGTTCCCGGGTTCGCACTCGAAGCGTTGATCGGAGAATTCGCCAAGAGCGGCATCCTCGGTGGCCAGCGCGCCATTCCCGCAGCTTTGGAAAAGGCGGGATTCTCTTTCCGCCACAACACGATCGGCGAAGCGCTGGCGGCCGCACTCGGTTGATTCCGAAGTCGGGCGTAATCTCTACGTCCATGAGCAGCGCTGCCGTTTCCGCCCGGTTCTCGAAACTGCCGATCGCCGTCGAGCAACTCGGTTCGATCGACTACAACGCCGCGTGGGACCGCCAGCGTGAGCTCGCGGCAGCGCGGGCGGACGACATCGGACCGGACACGCTACTGCTCCTCGAACACCCGACGGTGTACACGGCAGGACGACGCACGGAACCCGAAGATCGTCCCGTCGACGGCACGCCTGTCATCGACGTCGACCGCGGCGGGAAGATCACCTGGCACGGCCCCGGCCAGCTGGTGGGATATCCGATCGTGAAACTGGCCGAGCCCATCGACGTGGTGCGGTATGTCCGACGCATCGAGGAAGCACTGATCACGGTGTGCACGGACCTCGGCCTGAACTGCGGGCGCATCGACGGCCGCTCCGGCGTCTGGCTGCCTGCCGAACTCGCAAACGGGCAATGGAAGCCCGAGCGCAAGGTTTCTGCCATCGGCGTGCGCGTCCAACGGGGCGTGGCACTGCACGGCTTCTCCCTGAACTGCAATTCGGTCCTGACCGGATTCGACAACATCATTCCCTGCGGCATCCGTGACGCCGGGGTCACGACGCTGTCGCATGAACTCGGTCGCGACGTCACCGTGGACGAAGTCACTCCCGCTGTGACCGAGGCAGTGATCGCTGCTCTCGACGGAACCATGCCCGTCACCGAACGGAACGTCGAGCGCGTCACCTTCGAAAGCGCCTCACCTACTCCGACTTTTACTACCGTTCAGTACAGCTGACGGGCTCGCCCGAACCCCGTTGCAGTAATCACCGGGCGTAGGATCACTGTCGTGACTATCGCCCCAGAAGGACGTAAGCTGCTCCGTCTTGAGATCCGAAACGCGGAGACGCCCATCGAACGCAAACCCAACTGGATCAAGACCCGAGCAAAGATGGGCCCCGAGTACACGGAGCTCAAGGGCCTGGTCAAGCGTGAAGGTTTGCACACCGTCTGCGAGGAAGCGGGCTGCCCCAACATCTACGAGTGCTGGGAAGACCGCGAAGCCACGTTCCTGATCGGCGGCGAGCAGTGCACACGCCGCTGCGACTTCTGCCAGATCGACACCGGCAAGCCCGAAGCCCTCGACCGCGACGAGCCCCGTCGCGTCGCGGAAAGCGTTCAGGCCATGGGCCTTCGATACTCCACGATCACCGGCGTCGCCCGCGACGACCTCCCCGACGGCGGCGCCTGGCTCTACGCCGAGACCGTCCGCAAGATCCACGAACTCAACCCGGGCACCGGCGTCGAGAACCTGGTTCCGGACTTCAACGGCAAGCCCGAACTGCTCGACGAGGTCTTCGCCTCACGCCCCGAGGTACTCGCACACAACCTCGAGACCGTCCCCCGCATCTTCAAGCGGATCCGTCCGGCATTCCGGTACCAGCGCAGCCTCGACGTCATCACCGCAGCACGCGACTACGGACTGGTCACCAAGTCCAACCTGATCCTCGGCATGGGCGAAACCCCTGAAGAGGTCACCGAGGCGATGGCAGATCTCCACGCCGCCGGTTGCGACATCCTCACCATCACCCAGTACCTGCGCCCCTCGCCCCGGCACCACCCCGTCGAGCGGTGGGTCAAGCCCGAGGAGTTCGTCGCACACTCGAAGGCTGCAGAAGAGATGGGCTTCGCCGGCGTCATGGCCGGTCCGTTGGTTCGCTCGTCGTACCGCGCCGGCCGCCTGTATGCGCAGGCCATGGCACATCACGGCCGTGAACTTCCCGAGGCGCAGCGTCATCTGACCGAGGGCGGCGACGCTTCCCAGGAAGCCAGCTCACTCATGGCGCGCCTGAATCGCTGATCCACTTTTTGCTGTGCGCCTTTATTAACCGCGGGCGGTTAGTAAAGGCGCACAGCAATGGACGTATCCTGGGTACATGGCGAACGGCAGCAAATCCGGTAAGGGCAAACCCACCAAAGAGGCAAAGGCTGCAGCGAAGGCTGCCCGCAAGCAGGCTTCCAAGGAACGTAGAACTCAGCTCTGGCAGGCATTCCAGATGCAGCGCAAGGACGACAAGCTCCTCCTTCCGCTGATGATCGGCACCCTCGTCGGTGCAGCTCTGGTCTTCTTCCTGGTCGGCCTCATCTGGGGCCTTCAGTGGTTCCTGCTGCCGATCGGCATCGTTCTCGGTCTCCTCGGCGCCTTCATCATCTTCGGTCGTCGCGTCCAGAAATCGGTGTACAAGAAGGCTGAAGGTCAGGCCGGTGCCGCTGCGTGGGCGCTCGACAACATGCAGGGTGCGTGGCGCGTCACGAATGCCGTCGCCGGCACTACCCAACTCGACGCCGTTCACCGCGTCGTCGGACGGCCGGGTGTCATCCTCGTCGCCGAGGGTTCGCCGCAACGCGTCAAGGGCCTCCTCGCGCAGGAGAAGAAGAAGACCGCCCGCCTCATCGGCGACACCCCGATCTACGACATCATCATCGGCAACGACGAGGGCCAGGTTCCGCTCTCGCAGCTCCAGCGCTACTTGAACAAGTTGCCCCGCAACATCGACACCAAGCGCATGGACAACATCGAAGGTCGCCTCGCTGCGCTCAGCGCACGCGGCGGCGGAGCAGCGCTTCCCAAGGGACCGATGCCCGGAGGCGCGAAGATGAAGGGAATGCAGCGGACCATTCGTCGTCGCTGACACTCCCCCACAGCAAAACGAAAGACCCGGGCCCACACGGACCCGGGTCTTTCTTTACTTCGAGAGATTTGTGTCAGCGCGATTTCACGAGCAAAGTGCCGGTCGCGCGGTCCTGCATACCGCGACCGTCGATGTCGGTGATGGTCGCGGGAATGACGAACACAAGCAGCGCCTGACGCCCGAGCGCGCGCACGAAGCCCACTCGGATCGGGCCTTCGATTCGCGCAACCTGAAGTCCGAGGACGAACTGCCCAGGGGAGAAGTTGAACAGCGCCACCGTGACGACGCCGACTGCGAACCACACCATCAGCGTGACAGTCGAGGTCATACCGTCGAAGAAGTCGCCGGTGATGAGCGAGGCCACTCCCACAGCCATCACCCAATCCACCAACAGTGCCGCGATACGACGGCCCGAACCGACCAGCGAACCCGGACCCTCCTGAGGGAAACCGAGGAGCTCGCCACGGTACGACTGCTCACGGCCGTCCGCGCTCTTCGGCAAAGCTGCTTGCGGCCCAGAGAGCCAAGTTCCGGTGATACGTGCCATGCTGTCCAGGATAGGCGTCGCAGCACCGTAGTCCAGATTTGCCGGGTTTTAACTGTGTGGCCGGTCACATGGACTTCGGAAATCCCCAGGATGCTGCGACGCGTAACACTGCCGAAACAAAGGGTTGACGAGCGGGCAACACCAGCTCCCTACCGTCTGCCTCGACGGATTCAACCGACATCACTTGGCTGAAGCGACTTAAGGAGCACAAGCGTGGCGTTCACCACGGCCGAAGAGGTCATCAAGTACATCGCGGACGAGAACATCGAGTACGTCGACATTCGGTTCAGCGACCTGCCCGGCGTCCAGCAGCACTTCTCGATCCCGGCGTCTGCTTTCAACCAGGACGTGTTCGAGGACGGCCTCGCATTCGACGGATCTTCGGTCCGCGGATTCCAGTCGATCCACGAGTCCGACATGATGTTGCTTCCCGACGTCACCACGGCGCAGATCGACCCCTTCCGCAAGGCGAAGACCCTCAACATCAACTTCTTCGTGCACGACCCGTTCACTCGTGAGTCCTACAGCCGCGACCCGCGCAACGTTGCCCGCAAGGCCGAGGAGTACTTGGTCAGCACCGGCATCGCGGACACCGCATTCTTCGGCGCCGAGGCCGAGTTCTACATCTTCGACTCGGTTCGCTACGACTCCGGCATGAACTCCGCTTTCTACGAATTGGATTCCATCTCCGGTTCCTGGAACACCGGCGCAGAGACCAACGCCGACGGCTCCCCCAACCTCGGTTACAAGGTTCGCGCCAAGGGTGGCTACTTCCCCGTCGCTCCGTACGACCACTACGTGGACCTGCGCGACGAAATCTCCACCAACCTGACCAACGCAGGCTTCGAGCTCGAGCGCGGCCACCACGAGGTCGGCACCGGCGGACAGCAGGAGATCAACTACAAGTTCAACACGCTGCTCGCAGCTGCTGACGACCTGCAGCTGTTCAAGTACATCGTCAAGAACACCTGCTGGCAGCACGGCAAGTCCGCAACCTTCATGCCGAAGCCGCTCTTCGGTGACAACGGCTCGGGCATGCACGTCCACCAGTCCCTGTGGAAGGACGGCAAGCCCCTCTTCCACGACGAGTCCGGCTACGCGGGCCTCTCGGACATGGCTCGCCACTACATCGGCGGCATCCTGCACCACGCTCCGTCGCTGTTGGCCTTCACCAACCCGACGATCAACTCGTACCACCGTCTGGTGCCGGGCTACGAAGCCCCCATCAACCTCGTGTACAGCCAGCGCAACCGCTCGGCAGCTGTCCGTATCCCGATCACGGGCAACAACCCGAAGGCAAAGCGTCTCGAGTTCCGCGCACCCGACTCCTCGGGTAACCCGTACCTCAACTTCGCTGCACAGATGATGGCCGGCCTGGACGGCATCAAGAACAAGATCGAGCCGATGGCTCCGGTCGACAAGGACCTCTACGAGCTTCCCCCGGAGGAGGCTCGCAACATCCCGCAGGCTCCGACCAGCCTCGAGACGGTCATCAACCGCCTCGAGGCCGATCACGAGTACCTGACCGAGGGTGGCGTCTTCACCACCGACCTGATCGAGACCTGGATCTCGCTCAAGCGCGAGCAGGAAATCGCTCCGGTCAACCTGCGTCCGCACCCGTACGAGTTCGAGCTCTACTACGACGTGTGATCCGCATCCTGACGTAAGTCAGACCTGCGAGTACCGAGTCCACCCGTCCCGCTTCTGCGGGGCGGGTGGACTTGTTTCGTCCGAGGGAAACCCCTCGGACAGATGATGACCGGCCTTCATACCGGACGCGGTCGAATCGCGGATCAGCCGCGGGCACGTTGACCGATGGCCGCATTGTTGACGATATGGGCGATTCGACCTGCCCGTGTTGCGTCTCGAGCGGCACTGACGATCCACCACAGCATCTGTTTGCGGGCGCTGGGCGGAAAACTGTCCCAGTTGCTTCGCGCTTGCGTGTCCAGGTCCAGCGCCGCCTGCAAGTCAGATGGTTCCTCGAGGTCTTCGACTTGGTCGAGAATCGTCCACCAACCAGTGGATTTCGCGGCAGCAATGGCACCACGACCAGCAGCGGTCATGAGGCCACGCGCCTCCATATCAGCTGCGCGTTCGCGGTTGAGTCGGGTCCAGGAACTCTTGCGTCTCCGCGGTGTGAACAGTTGCAAATTGCGCTCTTCGTCGAAGACGGTGTTGGTGGAATCGATCCACCCAAAGCAGATCGCTTCCTCAACGGCCTGAGGGTAGGGGCAGCGTGGTCGGCTGGTGGTGGTGCGCCAGGAGCACAACCACACTCCGCGGCCTGACGTGTGATTGTCCGTCAACCAAGTTCGCCACTGTTCGCGAGTCTCGGCGTGGATGATCGGGTAGTCGAACTTCCACGTCTGAGGGTGGACGGAAGCCGGCGGCGATGATTTCGAATCGGTCACTTACTCTCCAGCCTAGAGGGAATCGGATACGTGTCTCGATAGACGAGGGGCCTGCGCAGGGAACACGTCCCCGCGGCAACTTGGACGTGAATGGTCTTGTCGCGCAATCCTCTTCTGACTGTCATGGTGGCGAGACCCTGAGGTGAAGGGCGAGCCGACTGACGGTGTCGGCAAGCTCGGTTGGTTCGATGACGACCACTGGGGCGGTGAGCGCAATGCGCGCAACCGTCATGGCGAGCCTGCCGAGATCTTCGCTGCGGATCTCGACAAGGCAGCGGTCCGCTGCCACCTCGATCGGTGTGTGGTCAATCCATCTGAGTACGCCCTCGAGGTCGGCGAACGTAGCTTCGATGGCGAGTTTTGCATCGTGGTGACGGGGTGGCGAGCCAACTGATCTCGCGACGAAGCCTGCCGCGTCACCGCCCGGGATCTCGCGTGGCGTGAAATGACTGCCTGCCAGCCAGGGCTCCGAGAGCCGGTCCAGTCGAAATGTTCGCCAATCCGAACGATGGTGGTCCCATGCTACGAGATACCAACGACGCCCCGCCGTGACAAGGCGGTGCGACTCGACGAGTCGTCTGCTGCTCTCGCCATCACCTCGCCGATAGTCGAAACGAACGTGCTCGTGGTCGCGACATGCCGCAGCGAGCACACTGAGTGCTTCGGGATCGACGATGTCGTCATTTGCCCGCCGCATGGAACTGACGCTCGAATGCAGTGCCGACACACGTCGGCGTAGTCGATGGGGCAGGAGTGTTTCGATCTTCGTCAGCGCGCGCAGCGCCGTTTCTTCGATGCCTCCGATGGCGGCCTCGGCGGCGTAGCGCAGTCCGACGGCTACCGCCACGGACTCGTCATCGTCGAGGATCAGGGGCGGCACGTGCGCCCCCGTTGCAAGTCGGTAGCCCCCGTATTTTCCGGACGTGGAATCGACCGGATAGCCGAGGTCGCGTAGGCGATCGATGTCGCGGCGCACCGTCCGCTGCGTGACATCGAGTCGTGCGGCAAGTTCGGCACAGTGCCAGAAGCGATGAGTCTGAAGGAGCGAGAGCAGTTGCAGTGCTCGGCCTGTGGGATCGTTCCGCATTTCTTCAGATTGCCAGCGATCTAGGACTTTATGTGTCCACGATGCTCCCTATCGTCGGAGCAACCGGTCGATCCAGACACGAGATCGGTACTCGACTCAAAGGAGCATCCGTGAATCCATCCGACTTCCCCAGGCCCGTCCTCATCCCAGTGAACGGCGTGGAACTCGAAGTCTTCGAAGCAGGGCGACACAATGCCGGGAAACCCATCGTGTTGTGTCACGGATGGCCAGAGCACGCCTATTCCTGGCGATACCAGGTGCCCGCCCTTGTCGAGGCGGGCTACCACGTCATCGTCCCGAACCAACGCGGCTACGGCAATTCGTCACGTCCGACCGAAGTGACGGACTATGACATCGAACATTTGGCGGGTGATCTCATCGCACTTCTCGATCACTACGGCTACGACGATGCCACCTTTGTCGGTCACGATTGGGGTGCCTTTGTCGTGTGGGGCCTTACCCTGTTGCACCCGGACCGGGTAAACAAAGTGATCAACCTGAGCCTGCCCTACCAGGATCGCGGAGAGCAGCCGTGGATTGAGTTCATGGAAGCCGTGCTTGGCGGTGATTTCTACTTCGTCCATTTCAATCGACAGCCGGGCGTCGCGGACGCGGTGTTCGAAGACAACACCTTCCGGTTCCTCCGCAACCTGTACCGGAAGAACGAACCCCTCAGGGAACCTCAGCCGGGTATGGCGCTGATCGATCTCGCCAAAGCAGAGACACCACTCGGTGAGCCCCTGATGAGCGATAGAGAATTGGCCGTTTTCGTCTCCGCCTTCGAATCGACAGGATTCACGGGCAGTGTGAACTGGTACAGGAACCTTGACCGCAACTGGCATCTGCTGGCGGAGGTGGACCCGATCATCCAACAGCCCACACTCATGATCTACGGCGACCGTGACGCGATCGCGAGAGCTGAGAACCTGACAGAGTTCGTGCCCAATGTGGAAGTAGTCAATCTCGATTGCGGTCACTGGATCCAACAAGAAAGACCCGAAGAGACCAACCAAGCGATCTTGAACTGGCTGGAACGGCAGGATGCCACATAGTTTCAAGGCTAGGTGCGGTCTCAGTGAAAATGTCAGTCTCATTCAAGTCCAGTAGGGGGCTTGATCCGGACCGACCGTCTTCGAGATTTGGCGAGAGCGGCGGTAAACAAACCATGCACTCAACCCGACGATGGGCACAAGCCAAATCCCGACAGAGAAGGCGACAGCGCGCCACACACCGACTCGCCCGGACACAGAAACCACATCGGCCGTTCCGACAAGACACAGGGAAAGCCAAATCAAGGCGAGAATGAATCCGCCGCCGTACAGAAGAAAGAATGCTTCGAATCCGTCCATGCAGTCCATTCCACTGTCGGCGCAGTCCTGAAGCCCAGCCGCACCGAGTAGGGAAATGTTCACGGTGGCGATGCTACGGGCCAGGGCGTCCCGAACTGCCGAACAAGCGGGCGGATTCGGCGATGCGAACGCCGCTCAGCCCGAACAGAGTAGAAGCCCCACCCCCGTGGGGAGGGCGGGGCTTCCTCTGGTCCGGCGCTCACGCACAGTGGGAGGGTGGTGGACATGCCGGACCGACGACACGGCAGGGAGTCAAGCTGCCGCGCCCAAGCGCTGACCTGAAGGAATGCGCCTGAGATCGTGGTTACGAGAACCATCAAACCAGACAAACTGGACGCATGTTCAGGAATCGCGAGATTCGACCCCCGCACGTCAGAAAGATCTCACTGCACCCGATAGGTTTCGCTGCGGACAGGATCCACCAACCGCCGCATGACCTCGTACGCGCGGTCCGGATCCGTGTACGGCGGAATCATCATCAAAACGAGTTGACGACCATAGATATCGTCGAGATACATCAAATCGTGGGGCTGGCCAGGGTACGGACCCCGCACTTCCAGTCCGTCGACCTCGTCGATACGACGCTGCGCGCTGCTGATCGTGTTCCAGTCGAACGCAACCCGCGCGATCGGCCCCAACCTCAGCGAAAGTGCGGATATCAGATCGTGAAGCTCCGCCGTGACGTTCGTGGTCCACGGGAACCACGCGCCGTCAACCGATGCCTTGACGGCACCTTGCCCACGAAGCAGGAATCGCGGAGTCCGCGTCGGCGACGGGAAAGGTTGCCCGACATGGCGCTGCGGCGCTTCCATTGCATAGTCGAGAGTGCTGATGTGCGCCATGACGAGGCTCCTTGACGGAGGATTCGTGGAACCGTCAGGCAGAGGTGCCCGGTCGTGGGTTCCATACCTTCAGACTACTCCGCTACGCAATCCCGACTACGCATCGACGGAAATGATCACGCCGGTGTCGCCGTACGGGAACGGACCATTACCGATGTGACCAAGGGTGTTGAAGAATTTCGAAATAGGCACCATCACACCGTATTTCGCTTTGACTTTGCTGCGGATCTCGTCGAATTCAGCTCCACCGCTCACCAACTGAGCGGTCCCGGTGACCGGCGACGCACCGTCGGCAACCTTTCCGCGGTTGTTGCACGGCACCACGGTGACGCGTGGGTTGTTCCGCAGACGCTTGGCCTTACCCGACTTCGAGGAAGTCCAGAAGCCGATACGTCCGTCAGGCAGAGGCACGACCCACGTCGGCGTGGCTACGCCGTCACCGCTCTTACGGAATGTGGTGACCGAGATCGTCTTCTCTTCGCCCAGGGACATGAAACGAGCGTATGCCTCCACAACCTCCACGACCATGCACGCGAATGAATTTTCTCTACCCCAGGAGTTTCAAAACGGACAATTATCCGGACGAAGGTGAACAACAGGTGCCGAGTGGTGGAAATGTCGCGGAACGACCACGTCTGAGGTCGATTTGAGGCCCGGAGGTGTTGGAACATGACTTCTCGTGAATGCGGAACTCATCGTTCTCCTCGTCGTCGTCGTAACCGCTCTGGGGTTCGACTTCACCAACGGTTTTCATGACACTGGCAACGCTATGGCCACGTCGATTGCAACCGGCGCCCTCAAGCCCAAGGTGGCAGTCGCTCTGTCTGCTTCCTTGAACCTGGTCGGAGCTTTCCTCTCGGTAGAGGTTGCTGCCACCGTGGCCAAGGGCGTGGTGAACCTCGGAAATGTGGGTGGCCAAGCGCTGCTCACCATCGTCTTCGCCGGCCTTGTCGGCGGCATCATCTGGAACCTGGCAACGTGGTTGCTCGGCATCCCCTCGAGTTCCTCACACGCACTGTTCGGCGGCCTGATCGGCGCCGCCATCGCGTCCCTCGGCATGAGCGGTGTCGCCTGGAGCGGCGTCCTCAGCAAGGTTGTCATCCCCGCAGTTCTCGCTCCCGTCGTGGCCGGCTTGGTTGCCGCGGCCGGCACCTGGCTCATCTACCGCATCACCTCCAACGTCGGAGAAGAAACCAAGGACAAAGGTTTCCGACTCGGCCAGATCGGTTCGGCTTCACTCGTTTCCCTCGCACACGGCACCAACGACGCTCAGAAGACCATGGGCGTCATCTTCCTCGCCCTGGTCGCCCACGGAACCATTTCCGCCGACGCGGACATGCCGTTCTGGGTCAAGCTCACCTGTGCGCTCGCGATCGCTGCCGGAACCTACCTCGGCGGTTGGCGAGTCATCCGCACTCTCGGCAAGGGACTTGTCGAGATTGCCGCACCACAAGGCATGGCAGCCGAAGCATCCTCTGCTGCAATCATTCTCACCTCCAGCCACCTCGGCCTTCCGCTCTCCACCACCCATGTGGCGACGGGTTCCATCATGGGAACCGGTCTGGGACGCAAGGGCGCCGAAGTTCGTTGGGGCGTAGCCGGACGTATGGCGGTCGCCTGGTTGATCACTCTTCCGTCCGCTGCAATCGTCGGCGCTCTGTGCTGGGGACTGGCCGACATCGTCGGCGGCCTGCCCGGTGTCCTGGTCGTCTTCGCCGTGCTCATCGCGTTGGCCGGCTGGATGTACCTGCGCTCCCGCAAGGAGCCCATCGATCCGAGCAACGTCAACGCCGAGTGGGACGGCGGCCTGGTGCCTGCAGAGGTCCCCGGTCCGGACGCCCGCGTCACCACCGACGCCAAAGCCTGAAAGAGGGAATCGACATGGATATCTTGAAAAACACCGTCGACTCGCTCTGGCAGGTCGTACTGGTCGGCCTCCTGCTGGGCGCCGGACTACCGGCGATCTTCGCAATCGGCCTGAAGTCGCTCGACGCCGGACAACGTGGCAGTGGCGGCGGGAGCACTGCCGTCGTGGCTCGCAGTCCGTTGGCCGTGGCAGGCGCAGTGGTGTGCTTCGCGGTCGTGCTCATCGCGATCGTCACCGGAATCCTCTTCATCATGCAGGGCTTCCTCAGCCACACATTCGGCATCGAGATCTTCTGATCCCGTGCGCCCTCACGAGCGGAAAGACATCACCGTGACTGCACCGACTCCATCCCTTCCTCAATCCATTCTTGACTGGCTTCGCGCCGGCTACCCCGAAGGCATACCGCCCAAGGACCGCATTCCGCTGGTCGCATTGCTACGACGCAAACTCTCGGACGCGCAAATTCGAGACATTGCCATCGGCGCTGCACTCGCAGAACTGAGCGACGTCAACAGCGACCAGGTGATCTCGAGCGACGAGATCAGCGCTCAGATCGCCGATCTGACGAGCCAGACTCCCTCGGACGAGGACATCGCGCGCGTTGCCTCCGTCCTTGCTGCCGCCGGGTGGCCCCTCGCTGATCTCGACAACCACTGAAGCTCGATTCGTTGAGTCTTCCACCACTTCTGGCTTCGATACTCGGCTGGCTGCGTGCCGGGTATCCGAACGGTGTGCCGGAGCAGGACTACGTCCCTTTGATGGCCCTGCTCCGGCGACAACTGTCCGACGACGAGATCGCCGTTCTTGCTGACGATCTCGTCGCCGGCTTTCCGCTTCCGGTCGATCCGATCGACTTTCCCGGTTCGGTCGATCCGATCGACATCGGCGTCCTCATCACCAAGGTCACCGACGATATTCCGCACGAATCGGACGTCGCTCGGGTACGTGAACACCTGATTCGTGGAGGTTGGCAAATCGTGGCACAACCTCCGGTCGACGACGCCTGACGGCATTACGGTAAATCGGACCAGTTTGATAACGAACCGGTAACGGTGCCGTCGAGGTCAATACAGACCACTTAGTGTCATAAGGAATTCCGCGCCTCGGGGGGCTCGGTCGGATTTCGGTGTGCAAGCACCTTTGGGGCGGGAGTGATACATGCACGAGGCTCACACAGATTTGGCGAAGAACCCAGATATTTCGAACCCGGATCTTTCGAGAAACCGTATTTCGAAACGAATCAAGCGTCGGATCCTGGGCCTCGCAGCGACAGCACTCGCACTCCCCCTGACCGCAGGCCTGATCAGCGGATCGGTAGCGACCGCAGCGCCCGCGCGTACCGCCCCGGCCGGTGGCTACGAGGAAGTGTTCGTAGACTCGTCGATGGGACCGATCAAGGTTCAGATCCAGTGGGCTTCGCGCGGCGGCAACGCGGCGCTCTATCTTCTCGATGGCCTACGAGCACGCGACGACCGAAACGCATGGAGTTTCGAGACCAACGCTCTCGAGCAGTATCGCGGCGACAACGTCACCCTGGTCATGCCGGTCGGCGGGCAGTCCAGCTTTTACTCCGACTGGTATGCGAACAGCAATTTGAATCGCCAGCCGGTCACGTACAAATGGGAAACCTTCCTCACCCAGGAACTTCCCGCCTATCTGGAATCGCGCGGCGTCTCCCGAACCAACAACGGCGTGCTCGGACTGTCCATGGGTGGCAGCGCGGCACTGACGCTAGCCGCCTACCACCGCGATCAGTTCAAGTTCGCCGGTTCGCTCTCGGGATACCTCAACATCTCAGCTCCAGGCATGCGTGAGGCGATCCGGGTGGCCATGGTCAGCGCCGGGTCCTTCAATGTCGATGCAATGTGGGGACCGCCGTGGAACCCCGCTTGGCTCCGCAACGATCCCTTCGTGTTTGCACCCGAACTGGCTGGGCTCTCGCTGTACATATCCGCTGCGAGCGGCCTGCCCGGGCAGTTCGATCAACCGCGTCGGCCCGTCGACTTCGTGAATACCGGTAGTGCCATCGGGCTCGAGGCCCTTGCCTTGATGAACTCACGGGCATTCCAACTGCGCATGAACTCCCTGGGAATTCCGGCAACGTACAGCTTCCCGGCCAACGGCACTCATTCGTGGCCGTACTGGGGTGCAGAACTGTGGAAGGCCCGAGGCCAGATCCTCGACACCCTGAACGCTTGGTGAACTGACAACGACTCGATCACCGACAACCGCAGGCCCCGACCGATATTCGTTCGGGGCCTGCGTCGTTCGAATTCAGAGCGCGGCAAAGAGATCCACGGTATTGCCGTCGGGATCGAGAAGAACGGCGTAACGCTGCCCCCATACGGCGTCGAAGGGCGCCTTGTGCCCGGGGAAGTCGGCTGTCATGCGCTGATACGCCTCGTCTACTGCGGCGGGAGTCCCGAAATCGAAGGCCAAAGCGACGGGGTGTCGACCTTCCCCGACAGCGAAGTCCGGATCGAAGCTCGCGATGGTGGACAGCGCGTCCCAGGCCAGCCGAAGCCCACCGTCGAAAGTGAACTCCACATGCGGAGCGTCAGCGGGTGTTTCCGGAATGTCGAGCCCGAGGGTTCGGTAGAACGCGAGGGAACGCGCGAGATCGTTGGTGACGATTCCGACGAGATCGAGTCTCGGAGAGACGGACACGGTATTTCTCCTGTTTCGGGTCGAGAAGTGATCGGCGAGTGTGTGACGATGATCTGATGACCGGCACTGACACCCTCGCTCTCGACGGTAGTCGGACGGTAGCGTCGAGTCTTGAACAAAACGGCCACACCTATGTCGAGACTCGGATCACCGGTTCGGCCGGCCTCTTCAGTTGCACGTGGAAAAGCACCAGCGAAGCCCATACGCCCACGGAAGCAAAGCGGATTCTTCCCGATCTCTGCGCCGACTTCATCGTCGACAGCACCGGAAAGTCGTGGCTCGTCGGACCTGCCACCGGTGCCGATCTGGTTTCGGTCGCCGCCGGTACAACCATGTGGGGCATCCGGATCAATCCACCGGCTCTGCGGAGCCTGCTCGGCACAGCTGCCGACGCGGTGCAGGATTCGAAGATCGCCTTCGACGACATCCTCACTTCCAGACAAGCGCGGGTACTTGCCGACGCCCTGAGCCACGAGGCAGTCGACGCTCACCTACTGGGCCAGTTGTGGCGCGGACTGGAACCCGACCACGGAATCGAGCGTGGTTACTCCGCGCTCATCTCCTCCCCTTCCACGCCGATACGAGAGATTGCTGCAGACCTCGGTGTTTCCGAACGTCATTTCAGACGATCGATCACGTCAGCGGTCGGGCTGTCCCCCAAACTGATTCAGAAGGTGCAACGAATGCAGGACGTGTTGACTCTCAGCCGCGGCGCAAAACTCACGCTGTCGTCGCTGGCCGGTCGCGCCGGCTACGCCGACCAAGCCCACCTCGCACGCGATACGCGTGCACTGGCAGGTCTGACACCGACTCAGCTACTGCGCGAGCACCGGTAACGATGAGCGAAGATCTGTTCGCCGCCCTCGATCACCTGGCTGCCACGTCAGCTGTCGTGATCGATCGCCCCCGAGGGTCGGCACACCCGCGGTACCCCGATGCGATCTATCCGCTCGACTACGGCTATCTCGACGGCACGGTCAGCGCGGACGGCGACGGGATCGATCTGTTCCGAGGCTCGGCCGTCGGCAACGGTGTTGTCGCTGTGGCCGTTGTTGCCGACATCGTCAAGAAGGACGTGGAAGTCAAGATCCTTCTCGAATGTACTGCGTCTGAAATCGACACTGCCACAGCATTTCTCCGCGACGTTCTAGGTCTCGGTGCCACTGTCTTGCGGCGCGCCGTCAGCTGAGTTCGTCGAATCGCGGAACAAGATGCTCCGCAACCCACTTCGCTTCCTCGATCAGAGGCCAACCTGCCAGGATCAGTGCAGTCAAACCGGTTCGGCTGCGAAGCGTGCGTACCGAGTCCGTGATCGAATCCGGATCGCCGACGTAGTACACGGCCGATGACCCGGTGCCGAAGATGTCGAGGGGTGACCACGCCGTGATACCCGCGTACAGCCCGTCACCGACGTACAACTCCTCCGGTTCCGGAAGTCGGCCGGAGGCAATCTTGTCCGCCCAACCCTGTCGCTGAGCGTCGCGGGCGGTGAAGGTCTTGAGGTCTTGCTTCCCCTGAGTACGACGACGCACTGCGTTGTCCAAGACATGAGCGATCTGCTCGACGCCCGTCTTCTCGAACAACGAACGGAACCGGTCGTGCGCCTGCGCCTTGGTGGGGCGAACGATCACACCGGTGAGCGCACCGAAGTCGGTGAACTCGCGCCCGGCTGCCTCCGCCGCCGCCCGTGCGGCAGAGAATTTGTCTTCGATGAACGAAGTCTCGCGCAGCATCGCCAAGTAGGTGTCGAGCACCTTGCCTGAATTCGCCAGGCCTGCAGGCGAATCACCGGTACCCCACAGCGGAACCTGATGCCCAGCGGGCGCATCGACACGCAGTGGTGTGTTGGGAAAGTTCGACTCCGTGCCTTCGGCGTAGATGCGGCGGAAGTCCGCCCAGTACTGCTCCCCCAACTCGTAACGCTCGTCGTGGGGCACGTTCATGTCGTACTTGGTCAGGATGTTCTCGCGTCCGTTGACCGAGTTGATCAACAGTCGGCCGCCGCTGAAGGCGTCGAAAGTCAATGCCTTCTCCGCCAGCAGTCGCGCCGGCGTCATGTTCGCGTAGACGGCGACGAGGAACTTCATGCGCGTGGTGTGCGCTGCCGCCCACGTCGCCGAGATGAACGGATCGTTCGGCCAGGTGGCAACAAGCGCACCTTCGAATCCGCCGTCGTCGATGGTCTTCGCGAGCTCGATCTGCCTGGCCCCGTCCACGGGGAACAGCCCACCGGGGCTCCACGGGTAGTCCCCGTCTGCCTGGGTGAGATACCAGAATGTCTTGATGCCCATCAGTTCTGCACTCCAGCCGGCAGGTCGAACGATTCGATTCGGGCACGCGAACGGATGGTGTCCGCATTCACGCTGTAGAGCGCGTCGAGGTATGCGACCGCGAAAGAACCGGGGCCCGAGGCATTTTCCTCGGCGATCTCCGATGCCACGGCAACATGCGTGTGCGCGGCAACCAATCCGTCCAGCGCGGTCGACGTGACGGCGAGGTAGGCGGCGACAAGACCGCCCAGAGAGCAACCGGTACTGGTCACGCGCGGCAACAGAGCGCTGCCACCGGAGACTCGGATGCCCCGAACGTCGCCGCCACCATCGCGGCCGACGATGTAGTCGACCGGTCCGGATGCCGACACGGCATCCGCATGCTTCAAGAGTGACAGAGCGGCGGGCACCGCGTCGGCGGAATCGGAGGCACTGTCGACGCCGCGGGTGTCACCGCCGAGTCCGGCCAGAGCGATGATCTCCGATGCGTTCCCGCGGATGGCGCTGGGGTGAAAGCGCAGCAGATCCACAGCGATACCGCTCCGCCAGGGTAGTCCGCCGACACCGACGGGATCCAAAACCCATGGCGTACCGGCAGTTCGGGCCGCTTCTGCAGCTATCAGGAAAGCTTCGGCTGTCCCGTCGTCCGGCGTTCCGAGGTTGACGAGCACTCCCCCGGCGATGGCAGCGAACCCACCCGCTTCGTGGACGTTGTCGATGTGAGCGTTGCTTGCGCCGGCGGCGAGCAGAACATTGGTCAAGAAGTTCGCAGAAACGATGTTGGTCAGCGACTGGACGAGCGGTACCTGATCGCGGAGTGCGTCGATCGCCGACGCGACGGTTTCGACAGAGACAGTGTCAGACATGAGAATTCCTTCAGAACGGGAGGTAATTGAGGACTGCGGCGATTCAGGACCGCGGACATCGAACATCCGCAAGCGCGCCGCCGGGCTCACCGCCGACAACCATCGGCAAAGTCGGATCTGCAGTCCATTCCTCCAACGAACCGTCGTAGACCTTGACGTCCTCATAGCCGCCGCGGATCAGTGCGAGTGCTGTCAGGCACGCCGAAACTCCACCGCCGCAATAGATCACGACAGGTTCAGCGACGGGTGGTAGAATGTCAGCAGATTTCGACCGAACATCGTCCGCCGGAAGCATCCGGGCATCGGCGTCGAGAAGACCCTTCGCAGACAGATTCACACTTGACGGAATATGTCCGCGTCGCGAATATCGCGTCTTCTCCGTTCCCTCGTACTGCTCAGGCGCCAGCGCGCACACCAGCGTTCCGGCTTCTTCTCCTGAGGACAGTGAGGCAACGCGAGGTAGATCGACCCACAGGCCAAGGTCCGTCACACTCCAACGCTTCGAAGCCGACGTGTAGGTGACGTCGTCGCCGCTCACGAGGGCGAAGCCGCATCGAGTCCATTCGGCGAGGCCACCGTCGAGGACTCTTGCTTCGATGCCGGCGTTGCGAAACACCCACCAGAGCCGTGATGCCCAGGTGGTCGAACCCTGGTCGTAGATCACGATTGTCGCACCCGGTTCGATACCACTGGATTGGAGATCGGAAATCAACTGCTCCGTTGACGGGCGTGTGAAATGCAGCGCCGCTTCCCTTTCGGAAAAGACGTCCATGAGGTCGACGTGTCGGGAACCCGGGATGTGCGAGGAAACCCAGCCGTCGTACCCGGACTCCGGGCGATAGTCGCCGTCAAATCGCGCGGGAGGAAAATGAACCGTCGCGTCGAGCACAGCGACGCCTCCCTCGCGCAGCATCGCGTCGAGTTCAGCAGCACTCACCAGCGGCGACGCGGTCTCTCCAACCACTTCAGACCCTCTCCCTCGGAAACGAACAAGCACGAACCTAAATGAGTACTAGCGTATACGCAAGTACTCACTCGTCGCCGATGGCATAATCGAACGCGCTCTACTTGCATGCACAGGAATGAGGACACATGGATCTCGACGCCGATACGAGCACCACCGATCTGCTGGTGCCGGAGGCTGCGCTGGGCCGGTCCGATCAGACCTCGCGGCAGTACCTGCGCCTGCGAGCCGACATCCTGGCCGGCAAGTTCCCCCAGGGCTCTCCGCTGCACGAGACTCAATTGTGCGAATCGTACGGCGCATCGCGTACCCCGATCCGCGAGGCACTCAACTGGCTCGCGCACGACGGTCTACTCGAACGAGCCGCCCGCGGTTTTCGTGTCCGTTCCGGCACACCCGAGGACGTCATCGAAATCTACGCAGCGCGGGTTGCCCTCGAATCGGAAGCCGCCGGCGCCGCCGCACTCCGCCACAGCGATCTCGACCTTGCCCGCCTGGACGGATTGCACGAGTTCTGCTGCACTGCAACAGAAGGCACCGAGGTTCGTGCCGGAAACTTCAAGTTTCACGAGGCCCTCTGGCAGGCCGCCCACAATTCCACGATCACCTCATTGCTGATCCGCCTCACCACCCAATTGCGAATCTACGACAGCGGCCCGCCGTCGAACTACGGCGAACCTGACCTGCTCAATTCGGAGCATCAAGAGATCCTGAACGCCATCCGCGCCCGGGACGAATCGTCCGCACGTGGTCACATGCGCAACCATCTCGAGCGCAGCCGCGACCAACGAATAAGGATGTTCGCCAGCCGCTGACTTCAGACAGCCCCGAGTTCTGCACACTGACGCCTGCGCCGCCGTCGCTCAGACGGGGAGCGTGCCGGTGTCGACGTCGTACACGCTCTCGGCCGGGCTCGACATCACTCGATCCGCCATCTCCTGCTTGAGCTCTGTCAGCCGTGACTCGTCTTCGGCCGTCCGGTCGGACTTACGGGACAGAGTAATGAACTCGTCGACGACGAACCCCTCCCGAACAGTCAGCGTGACGCTCGCGCCGCGATAGGTGATCCGAAATACATACAGCGCGAGCGTATTTCCACGTTCACGCCTGGCCAAGGAACTGTCAACGGTGTACCGCCCTTCGGTCACCGCGCGCGTGACCAACTCGAACGCATCGCGCACTCCTGGTCCGCCGTGTGCGGTGGTGACGACCAGCGCGCGACGCTCGACGGAGCCTTCCCCGCCGAGCACACCGAGAGCGCGCTCGAGAACCTTGTAGGCATGCGCCACGCCGCCCGGGGCCTGCGGACCGTGATAGCGGAGGGCGTCCTCGTACGTGAAGTCGAGCGTCGTCCCGTGATCGGTCACGGTGAGCGTGGTGGTCATGATGGGCGTCCTTGCCGGTCAGTGCTGGCGGTCGATCGGATTGATCCGCGAGACGATGAGCGGATCGATCGGGGTGAAAGGAAAGTGCGGCAGATCCCGTTCCGAAACACCGAACGAGGCCGAGAGAACGCCGCGTGAGAACGCGGAAGCCGTTGCACGGTAGCCTATGTCGCCCGGCGTCGGCTGGTCGAAGAAGATGAGGAAGTTGATGTCCTCGTCACCTAGAACCTCGATGTGATGGGGATAGGCACGGAACGAAATACACCTGACCAGGCTCCAGTAGGTAGGTGTCGAGCGAACCGTCCGGATCGAGGACCGTCATCCGCCCGTGACCACGATGCACGTATCCCATTTCGGCAGTGACGGGATGCCAGTGTGGCTCACGCATCCCACTCTCGCGAATTGTCAACGAGTACATCGAAAGATCCTCCAGCGCCGCCCAATACTGCTTGCGCGCCACTTTCGCCTGTCCGTATGGATATGCGAGAGGCGCGATCTGGCCTTCGAGATCGAAGAGATGCGCGTTGGGAAGGCCGGCGGTATCGGGAACGACGGCGGCGCCGTCCCGCCGAACTATCTGGGACGCATCGGCCCTACCGAAGACGTCGAAGGCCGATGCGGCGAGATCGTACGTGTTGCCGAGCACCGCGTTCGACATTGCGCTGACGCTACTCTGCAACGAAAAGTGCTGCGGGAGTGAAGTACGCAGGGCAGCGATGATCTCCGCCTCCTCCTCTCCGACATTCTCGATGTGATAAATCGCGCCGGATTCGACGTGATACATCTGCCCCGCTCGCACGACGAAACTGGCGAACTCGTCAGCATTGCCCAACATCGAGACGAGCACGGTTCCGCTGGTGACGTAGGCGATCTGGTTCGCGTTGACGTTCCATTGTGGTTCACGGATCGCGCCGGGACCGAGAACAATTCGTTTGATCGACAGACCGGACAGGATCGGCAACGAACTCGTGTCGAGTTGCGAGATCGACCCGAGTTCGTTCTCGAAGACACTGGGGCCATTGCGTAGTGAGGCAACGTGTGTAGACATGGCAATTTTATCCTTCCCACTCTGGTCCTTTCGACTCCGGTCCTTCCGCCTCGCTGACGTCAGTCCTCGATGAACGCGAGAATGTCCTGGTCCAGTGTCTTCTGATATGAGCCGTAGATGCCGTGAGGTGCGCCCGGATACACCTTCAGCGTGCCCTTCTTCACCAGCTTGATCGCCTTCTCGGCCGCTGCGCCGATCGGCACGATCTGATCGTCGTCGCCCTGAGCGATGAGGAACGGAACGTCGATGGCTTCGAGATCGGAGGTCTGGTCCGTCTCCGAGAACGCCTTGACGCAGTCGTAGGCCGCGGCGAGGTTGACCAACATACCTTGCCGCCAGAAGTCGTCCTTCGCCCCTTGCGAGACGTCGGCACCTTCGCGGTTAGCGCCGTAAAAGCTCTCGCTGAGATCCTTGTAGAACTGCGATCGGTCTCGCAGAACTCCCTCACGAATGCCGTCGAAGACCTCGATCGGCGTGCCTTCGGGGTTGCCGTCCGACTTGACCATGATCGGCGGTACGGCGCCGGCGGTGATCACCTTGGCCACGCGCCCTTTGCCGTGCTGCGCCGCGTACCGGACCACTTCCCCGCCGCCGGTCGAATGGCCAACCAGGACCAGGTCTTTCAGGTCGAGTGTGTCGATCAGCTCAGCCAGGTCCTTGGCATATGTATCCATGTCGTTGCCGGTGTACGTCTTCGACGAGCGACCGTGTCCTCGACGATCGTGCGCGATGGTCCGGTATCCGGCGTCGGCGAACAGCTTCATCTCGACCTGCCACGCGTCAGAACTCAGCGGCCACCCGTGGCTGAGGACGATCGGCCGGCCGACGCCGTGCTCGGTGTAGTAGATCTCGGTTCCGTCGGAGGTGGTGATGTAGGGCATGCTCTGCTCTTCTCTGTCGAGTCGTGGACTGAGATCCGGACACGGTGCCCGGTTTCCTCACTCTGCGAGTGCCCACTACGGGGGCAGTCGACTCATCGATCGACAGAAATGTGCATGGGGGCAGAAGACTCCGGCCCGACACCACGAAGCGTGGTGCCGGGCCGGAGCCTTCAGTCAAAGGGAAACGATCAGTAATCGTCCTCCGTGTAGACGATCATCCCGCGCAGATTCTTTCCTTCGAGCATGTCGGCGTACCCCTCGTTGATCTCCTCGAGCTTGTAAGTCTTGGTCACCAACTCGTCGAGTTTGAGTGCGCCGCTTCGGTAGTGATCGAGCAACTTGGGAATCTGGGACCGTGGCCCTACCCCGCCGAAGATGGCTCCCTGCAAACGCTTCTGCAGAAGGGTCAGCTCGAAGAGGCTGAGCGTCACCTGCGAATCTGCGTAATGCCCCATTCCGACGACCACGACCTGGCCACCCTTGCCCGTCGCGCTGAGCGCGGGCTGAATGATGTCGCCGTGAATCTCGCCCACGGTGATCACGGTGACGTCGGCCATCTTGCCCCAGGTGATCTCGCCGATCACCGGTAGCGCTTCCTCGAGGGAGGCAAAAGTGTGTGTGGCGCCGAATTCCTTTGCCTTGTCGCGCTTGAACTCGACGGGATCGATCGCGATCACAAATCGTGCTCCGGCGGACGCCGCACCCTGCACCGAGTTGATTCCGACGCCGCCGACGCCGACGACCACCACCGTGTCGCCGACCTTGGCTCCACCGATCGCGGTGGCCGATCCCCAACCGGTGGCAACACCGCAGCCGAGCAAGGCCGCCTTGTCGAGCGGGATGTCCTTCTCGATCTTGATCACCGACGCCTCGTTGACGGTCACGTACGGCGAAAATGTTCCGAGCAGGCACATCTGGATGACCGGCTCGTCGTCGAGGGTGACGCGGTACGTCTTGTCGGAGATCGCCTGCCCGGTCAACAGGCCGGCTCCCTCGTCGCAGATGTTCTGCAGACCCTTCGCACAGGACGGACAACGTCCGCACGCCGGGATGAAGGCGAGAACCACGTGGTCGCCTTCTTCGACGCTCGCGACACCCGGTCCGACCTTCGTCACCACTCCGGCTCCTTCGTGCCCGCCCAGGGCCGGGTAGAAGGGCAGCGGGCTGGCGCCCGTACGCAAATGTTCGTCCGAATGGCACAGCCCCGATGCGGCGAGTCGGACCTGCACCTCACCCGAGACCGGGTCCCCCAGCTCGACCTCTTCGATCTCCCACGCCTGACCTGGCGCCTTGACTACCGCTGCCTTGACCTTCACCTGCACTCCTCGAAATTCTTCGTGATGCACGGACGACGAAAGAACGCGCCGGCATTTGTGTCGCCGATCACACTCCACGTACGAGTGTGCCTGAAGTAGCCCGAGAATACCGTCGGTCCGTGTGCCTTTTTGGTAGTGGGCACTACCAAAAAGGCGCACGGCTAACATGGACACAGTGGCCAAGGGAACTCGCAAGACCAGAACTCGCAGCAGTACTCCCGAGCGAGGCGAGTCCGGTCCCATCGCCGGCACTTTTCCGATCGATACCGGGACGTGCGAACTAGTCCGCGATCAGTACTCCGATGACAGTTGGATCATCCAGATCAACGGAGTGCCCAGTTCCCACGTGAACGTCGCGGATCCCACGGTGCTCGATTTCGAGTACATGCGGTGGATCGCGCATCTGGTCGATTCCGAACGTGACAAGGCCGAGCGCCTGCGGGTGCTTCATCTCGGCGGTGGCGCCTGCTCCATGGCCAGATACTTCGCCGCCACGTACCCCGACGCGCGTCAAGTGGTGGTCGAAATCGACGGTGCTCTGGCGGAACTCGTACGCGATTGGTTCGACCTCCCGCGTGCGCCTCTTCTGCGCATCCGCGTCGGAGAAGCCCGCGCCGTCACCGAAACTCTCACCGAGTCCACCCGGGACATCGTGATTCGAGATGTCTTCGCCGGCAGCACAACTCCGACACCATTGACGACGGCGCAATTCACCACCCACGTACGACGCGTGCTCGCACCGGGCGGTATCTACATCGTCAACTGCGGCGACACCCCGGATCTTCAGGGCGCGCGCAGTGAAGCCGCAACCATCGGTGCGCAGTTCGAACACATGGCGATCATCGCCGATCCCGCGATGCTCAAGGGCCGTCGCTACGGCAACATGATCATCGCGGGCAGCGACGTACCGATCGGCGGGCAACCCGCGCTCGCGCGCGAGCTACTCGGCGGAGGAGTTCCCGCCCACGTGTGGCAGGACGCCGAAGTCCGCAAGTTCGCCGCGAATGCGCCGGTTCGCCAAGACTGAGCAAAAACGCTACTCCCCGCCGAAGACCCTCTCCACCACTGCTTTTGCCCGACGCGTGATGCGCAGGTAGTTGTCGAGGAACTCCCCTGCGTCGTCGCCGTATCCAGCGACCTGCGCCACCGCCGCGAGAACACGGCCCGGGCCGGGAAGCTGATCGGTCGGCTTGCCTCGCACCAGAACGAGGCAGTTGCGTGCCTTCGTCGCGGTGATCCAGGCGTCACGCAGCAGTTCGACGTCACCTTCGCTGAGCAGTTCCGCGGCGCCGATGGCGTCGAGAGTCTCGAGGGTCGATGTGTTGTGCAGCGACTCGATCTTGTCGGCATGGCGTAGCTGCAGCAGTTGCACAGTCCACTCGATGTCGGCCAAGCCTCCGCGACCCAGTTTCGTGTGCGTCGCCGGATCGGCTCCGCGCGGGAGCCTTTCGGAATCGACTCGCGCCTTGATGCGCCGGATCTCGCGCACCGCCGCATCACTGACGCCGCCCTCGGGGTAGCGGGTCTTGTCGATCATGTGCAGGAACCGCAGTCCCAGTTCAGGATCACCGGCAACCGGGTGCGCACGAAGCAGCGCTTGAATCTCCCACGCCTGAGCCCACTTCGCGTAGTACGCGTCGTAGGACTCGAGAGTGCGCACCATCGGACCGTTACGGCCTTCCGGACGCAATCCGGTGTCGACTTCGAGCGGCGGATCGGTACTCGGTGCCCCGAGGAGCTTGCGGACCTTGTCGGCAATGCTGTTGGCCCACTTGACCGCAACGGTCTCGTCGACGCCCTCGCGGGGTTCGCACACGAACAGCACGTCCGCATCGGATCCATAGCCCAGTTCGCCGCCGCCGAGTCGACCCATGCCGATGACGGAGAAACTGGCCGGCGCCTCGGTCCCGAGTTCGGTGACGCTGGCCTTGATCACCGCGGAGAGCGATGCATTGAGCACCGCGGCCCACACCGAGGACAGCGCCTTGCAGACTGCAGGAACATCGAGCATGCCGAGGATGTCGGCCGACGCGATTCGCGCAAGTTCGTGTCGCCGCAGCGAGCGGGCCGCAGCAACAGCACGATTGGGATCACTGTGTCGGCCGGAGGCGGTGAGGATTCCGCGAGCGACGTCCTCGGGCTTCGGCTCGACCAGGCGCGGTCCACTCGGCGAATCCGCGAACAAGCGAATCACGTCGGGAGCCTTGATGAGCAGGTCGGGTAGGTACGCCGACGAGCCCAGCACGGTCATCAGACGCTCGGCCACCGCAGCCTCGTCGCGGAGCAGGCGCAGGAACCACGTCTGGTCGACGAGCGCGTCCGAGAGCCTGCGGTAAGCGAGCAGACCGGCATCGGGATCCGGTGTGTCCGCGAGTGATTCGAGCAGAGTCGGCAACAGGAGCGCTTGAATGCGACCCTTGCGTGAAGCGCCACTCGTCAGTGCAGTCAGATGCCCGAGAGCATGCTCGGGTGCCGTGTAACCGAGAGCGGCCAACTGGCGAACCGCGGCTTCTGGCCCCAGGACCAGTGCTTCCTTGTCCATCCGCGCCACCGATTCGAGAAGCGGGCGGTAGAACAACTTGGCGTGCAGGCGGCGAATCCGATGCGAATTCCGCTTGATCTCGGCGCGCAGGACTCCCAGGGAATCCAGACGACCGTCGGGTCGCATGTGCGCGGCGCGGGCCAGCCAACGCAGCGCTTCCTCGTCGTCCGGCGGCGGCAGGGTGTGTGTGCGCTTGAGCTTCTGTAACTGCAGACGGTGCTCGAGCAGACGCAGGAATTCGTACGACGCAGTCAGGTTGGCGGCGTCGTCGCGGCCGACGTATCCACCCGCCGCCAATGCAGTCAGTGCATCGACGGTGCTCTGGACATGCAACGAACTGTCGGCGCGCCCGTGCACCAATTGCAGGAGTTGGACGGCGAATTCGACGTCGCGCAAACTTCCGCGGCCGAGTTTGAGTTCGCGCTCACGCAGTTCGGGGGGAACCATTTCCTCGACGCGTCGACGCATGGCCTGGACTTCGGGGACGAAGTCCTCGCGCTCGGAGGCGATCCACACCATCGGGCTCATCGCCTCGGAGTACTGGCGACCGAGCTCCATGTCGCCGGTCATCGGACGAGCCTTGAGCAGTGCCTGGAACTCCCAGGTCTTGGCCCAGCGCTTGTAGTACGTGATGTGGGATTCGAGGGAGCGAACCAGTTCTCCGCGCTTGCCTTCGGGCCGCAGCGCAGCATCGACCTCGAAGAATGCGGAGGTACCGATACGCATCATCTCACCGGCAACGCGACTGGCCGTCGCATCGGCCGGTTCGGCGACGAACACCACGTCGACGTCGGAGACGTAGTTCAGCTCGCGCGCACCACATTTGCCCATGGCGATCACGGCGAGCCGGATCGGACAGCTGCCCTCGGGACACACCGTTGCGATGGCCACCGCAAGTGCAGCGGTCAGCGCGGCGTCGGCCAGATCGGAAAGCTGGTGCCCCACAGTCTGATACGGAACTACGGGTTCGTTCTCGACGGTCGCCGCAAGATCAGCCGCAGCCAGCAGCATCAGCTGGTCCTTGTAGCTCTTACGCAGAGCAACAACAGCTTCCGGCCCGGTCACCGTGGCGCGGTAGGTCAGGGAACCTTCGGTGGCACCCTCGTCGACAGTTGCACCCACGACCTCCAGCAAGGCTGCAGTCGCCTCGTCCTTGGTCGGCAGAGCGGTGCCGTCGAGCAGTTTCCAGCCGATCGGATCCGCGGCCAGGTGGTCGCCGAAGGCCGACGACGCACCCACCAGTGCGAACAAACGGCCGCGCAGGCTCTTGTCCTTGCGCAGGACCTGATCGAGTTCGCGCCACCCGTCGCCGAGCCCGTCCTTGATCCGCACAAGGGTGCGCAGAGCGAGGTCGGCGTTCGCGGCACGCGACAGCGACCACAAGAGTTCGATGCTCTCGGCGTCGACCCAACCGAGCTGACGCAACTCGTCGGCAGCGGTGGGCTCGACCAGCCCGAGTCGACCCGGTCCTGGAACTGCTGATCTCGCAGCGGGCGGTTTCACCGTCACAGACCGAGGTAGGTCTTGAGCTCGAACGGCGTCACGTGGCTGCGGTATTCCTCCCACTCACGACGCTTGTTGCGCAGGAAGAAATCGAAGACGTGCTCGCCGAGTGCTTCGGCCACGAGCTCCGACTTCTCCATCTCGCGCAGAGCGCTGTCCAAGTTGCTCGGCAGTTCCTTGTAACCCATGGCGCGGCGCTCGGCGGAGGTCAACGACCACACGTCGTCTTCTGCCTCGGGCGGCAAGGTGTAGCCCTTCTCGATGCCGCGAAGACCGGCAGCAAGCAGGACCGCGAAAGTCAGGTACGGGTTGCAAGCCGAGTCTGGGCTACGGATCTCGACGCGGCGCGAGGACGCCTTGTTGGGCGTGTACATCGGGACGCGAATGAGAGCCGATCGGTTGGACGGGCCCCACGACGCAGCAGTGGGTGCCTCTCCCCCGTGGACGAGTCGCTTGTACGAGTTGACCCACTGGTTCGTGACCGCACTGATCTCGTTGGCGTGCTCGAGGATGCCGGCGATGAACGCCTTGCCGGTCTCGGAGAGCTGCATCGGATCGTCCGGATTGTGGAAGGCGTTGGTGTCGCCCTCGAACAGGCTCATGTGGGTGTGCATCGCGGAGCCGGCCTGATCGCTGAACGGCTTGGGCATGAAGCTCGCCCGGACGCCTTCACCGATCGCGACCTCCTTGACGACGTACCGGAACGTCATCACGTTGTCGGCCATCGAGAGTGCGTCGGCGTAGCGCAGATCGATCTCCTGCTGACCCGGCGCGGCCTCGTGGTGGCTGAACTCGACCGAGATGCCCATCGACTCGAGTGCGTCGATGGCGTGGCGGCGGAAATTCGGAGCCGAATCGTGCACGGCCTGGTCGAAGTATCCGCCCGAGTCGGCCGGGATCGGCGGAGTGCCGTCGATCGGGCCGTTCTCCAGAAGGAAGAACTCGATCTCCGGGTGGACGTAGCAGCTGAAGCCCAAGTCGCTGGCCTTGCTCAGCTGGCGACGCAGTACGTGGCGCGGATCGGCCCACGACGGCGAACCGTCGGGCATCGTGATGTCGCAGAACATGCGAGCGGAATGCTGCGCACCGTCCTTGTGGGCCCACGGCAGGATCTGGAATGTCGAGGCGTCGGGCCGAGCGACGGTGTCGGCTTCGGAGACTCGAGAGAATCCCTCGATGGCGGAACCGTCGAATCCGATTCCCTCCTCGAAGGCGCCTTCGAGTTCGGCGGGGGCGATCGCCACCGATTTGAGGTACCCGAGAACATCGGTGAACCACAAGCGGACAAACCGAATGTCGCGCTCTTCCAGGGTACGAAGCACGAATTCTTTTTGGCGATCCATGCACGCGAGACTAAGCAAGCCACGTTAAATCTGTGTTACATCAGTGGTCCCGGTTAACAGAGTGATTGGTCACCATCGAATAGGCGCAGCGTACGGCGTCGCGCCGGCTAACATGTCAGACCCTCTTCCGGAGCCTTCAAGTAAACGAAGTAGTCGACGACGGCATCGTCGACGCAGGAGTTTCCGTCCAGAACCACCGTGTGTTGGGTTCCGTCGAACGTGATCAGAGCAGCGCCCAACTGCTTCGCGAGATCCACTCCGGCCTGATACGGGGTCGCCGGATCCTGCGTCGTGGACACGACGACCAGCTGCGGCAGACCGGCGTCAGCGAGTGCCTGGGGGTCGAGCGCGTGAGGGCTGCCGGTAGCCGGAACGGGCCAGAACGCGCACAGGTCGAGCGGCGCTTGACCCGTCCCGCGGCCGTCGTCGAGGAACGGCGCCGCCTCGCGGTACCGAGTGTCGGATTCGCCGGCCTCGGCGCGGTCGGTGGTTGCCGGATCGTCCACGCAGCGAATGGCGTTGAACGCGTCGTTGATGTTGGAGTAGCTGCCGTCATCCTCACGGCCTTCGTACATGTCGGCGAGATTGAGCAGCGAGTCGCCGCGTCCGTCGGCCAGACTCGACAGACCCCCACGCAGCGGCGTCCACAACTGTGGCGAGTACAGAGCTTGCTGCACGCCCGTGATCGCGTCGGAATAACTCAGCCCGCGCGGATCGGTGGTCTGTGCCGGCTTCTCGATCAACGGATCGACGAGTGCCTGAAAGCGTGCCTGCGCCTGCGCCGGATCATCACCCAGCGGGCAATCCGTTCGCGAGACACAGTCGGCGACAAAGGCGTCGAACGCGCCTTGGAAGCCCTGCCCCTGCAAGACCACTTCGTCGACCGGATCCTGCTCGGGGTCGAGCGCGCCGTCGAGGACCATCGCTCGGACGTTCTGCGGAAAGGTTTCCGCGTACGTGGATCCGAGCCGGGTCCCGTACGAGAACCCGAGGTAGTTCATCTTCGGATCGCCGAGAACGCCCCGAATGACGTCCATATCTCGCACCACCTCGTAGGTACCGACATGAGCGAGGAACTCCGTACCGGTCCGCTCAGCGCACTTGGCGGCGTAGTCCTTGCTGTCCGCCTCGGCGAGAGCGATGCCCTCCGGCGTCATGTCGACGTTGACCTCCGCACGCTCCGCGTCGGTCTCCTCCGGCGTCAAACACCGAACCTGCGGGGTCGACGCCCCGATCCCCCGCGGATCGAAGCCGATCATGTCGAAACGTTCCTGCAATTCGGTGCCCGAACCCGAGGTCGCCATCGACAGCCCGGACCCACCCGGCCCGCCGGGGTTCAGCAACAGTGAGCCGATGCGGTCGCCGGTTGCCTTCGAACGCGAGATCACCACCTTCGCGGTGTCGCCGTTCGGATTCGCGTAGTCGACGGGAACGCTCACCTCGGCGCAGTCGATCCCACGCCCCAGCGGCGCAGTTCCTTCTTCGACAAATTGGTCGCACGAACCCCAGTCGAGCGTCTGCTCGTAGAATTTCTCGAGGCCGGACGGCACCGCGGACGCGGCAGAACCAGCAGGTTCCACTGATTCGGGCGTGCCTTCCGAACTGGTGCAACCGACAACCAACACGAGCACTGCTGCGCTTCCGGCGAGGGCACCGGAGAGGCGAACGAACTTCGACATGCCATCGATGGTGCCAGGAAACCGCGATAGCCAGCGGTTCGCCTCGTCTCGGCACCTACCTGATACGCGCGCGGTGATGTGACCCATTGCACCCCGTCAACTATTCGTGTCGGCGATGTCCGGTGGCAGACTGAACACGTCATCACCCACACCCGGGGACCCGAAGGCGATCAACGCTCAGGGCCTCGAGGCCAGAAAGGGACAACGATGTCCGAAACACCTCTCTACGGTTCTGTACCCAGTGCAGTTTCTGTACCCACTGCAAGCTCTACCGATGCACCGAAGCGTAAGACGCGCATTCACCACCTCGCCGAGATGAAGCAGAACGGCGAACGCTGGTCGATGCTCACCGCTTACGACTACTCCACGGCACGCATCTTCGAAGACGCAGGCATCCCGGTGCTGCTCGTCGGCGACTCTGCCGCCAACGTCGTCTACGGCTACGACACCACCGTGCCGATCACCGTCGACGAACTGCTCCCGCTCGTGCGTGGCGTCGTTCGCGGCGCGCCGCACGCACTCGTCGTCGCCGACCTCCCCTTCGGCACCTACGAGGGTTCCGCCGAGCAGGCCCTGGCGACTGCCACACGGTTCATGAAGGAAGGCCTCGCACACGCCGTCAAGCTCGAGGGCGGCGAGCGGATGAGCAAGCAGATCGCGGCAATCACCTCGGCCGGCATCCCCGTCATGGCTCACGTCGGATTCACCCCGCAGAGCGTGAACTCGCTCGGTGGTTTCCGCGTCCAGGGTCGCGGCGACGCGGCCGAGCAGCTTGTGGCGGACGCCATTGCAGTCCAGGAAGCCGGGGCGTTCTCTGTCGTCATGGAAATGGTTCCGGCCGAGATCGCGGGCCAGGTCAGCCGCAAACTCACCATCCCCACCGTCGGCATCGGGGCCGGTTCCGAATGCGACGCTCAGGTACTCGTCTGGCAGGACATGGCGGGTTACACGAGTGGTAAGACAGCCAAGTTCGTCAAGCGTTTCGGTAACGTCGGTGACGAACTGCGTTCCGCAGCCGCAGCCTATGCATCAGAAGTTCGCACTGGCGCTTTCCCGGCCGCAGAACACAGTTTCTGATCCGAGACCGGCGAACGCCGCCTGTCTCTCAACCAGCCAGGGGTGCGTTCAATGATCGGTAACCGTCGAAGTTCTACTGCCGCAGCTGTAGTCGGCGCGGCAGCTCTCGTCACGGTGCTGAGCGGATGCGCGGGAGGGTCCACCAACTCTCCCGCGCCCAGCAGCACTACGCCCGCGAGTTCCACCACGACGGCGCCGGCAACAACCGCGTCCGGTTCGACGTTCACCGACGCTCAAGTCCAGCAGTTGTGCTCGGATATGGAAGGGCAGCTGCAGAACTGGCGGACCGTCACCCCGACGCTCGGCAAGGGCGGACTGAACACGATCGTCATCACGTGGGCGACGCAGAACGGCATCAACCTGCTCGATCTCGCTCAGAACCGCGAAAGCATCGACGCGGCAACCTCAGCCGCGTGCCCCGACGTCCGGAGCGGCGCGATTTCCGCACTCGAGATCCCCGATCTCGCCTCCGGCCTGGTGGGCTTCTGATGACCGACACGTCAGCCACTTCAGGGCAGCCGTCGACTCTCCGGAGTCTGTATCCCCCGATCGAGCCTTTCGTCACCGGCTTCCTCGATGTCGGTGACGGCCAGAGCATGTACTGGGAAGTCAGCGGAAATCCGGACGGCAAGCCGGTGGTGTTCCTGCACGGTGGCCCCGGCGGTGGTGCGCAACCGGCGGTACGCCAGTTCTTCGATCCGGCCGCATACCGCATCGTTCTACTCGACCAGCGCGGCTGCGGGCGGTCCACCCCTCACGTTGCCGACGGCGCCGACCTGTCGGTGAACACGACGGACAAGCTGCTGGCCGACATCGAAGCCCTGCGCGAACATCTTTCGATCGACAAGTGGATGGTTTTCGGCGGGTCCTGGGGTTCCACGCTGTCCATCGCCTACGCCGAAACGTTTCCTACGCGCGTCACTGAGCTGGTCCTGCGCGGGATCTTCCTCCTGCGTCGTAGCGAGATCGACTGGTACTACAACGGCGGCGCGGGAAACATCTTCCCGGAGCGCTGGGACAAATTCCTCGAACCTGTACCCGAGGCGCAGCGCGGCGAAGACCTCGTCGCGGTCTATCACCAACTGCTCCATTCCGAAGACCCCGCCGTCGCAGCCCGGGCAGCGATCGCCTGGTCGGCTTGGGAAGGATCGACGAGCTACCTGTACCCACAGGCGGACAAGATCGAACAGAACTCCGAGACCCGGTTCGCCTTGGCTTTCGCCCGTATCGAGAACCACTACTTCGTCAACGGCGGGTTCTTCGACGAGAACCAACTCCTACGCAAAAGCTCCGCACTGCACGGCATTCCGGGGACGATCGTCCAGGGCCGCTACGACGTCGTCTGCCCGGCCACCAGCGCCTGGGCGCTGCACAAGGCGTGGCCCGAATCCAAGCTCGTGATCGTCGACGACGCCGGACACTCCGCCATGGAGCCCGGCATCATGCATCACCTGGTGGAAGCCACCGATTCTTACCGGTAACTCCCTACGCCGGGAACGTGAATTCCACCGTCCGTTTGACGGTGTCGACGGCGGTGAGTCGCACCTTTGCGCGCTCACCGTCGTCGGGCGTTCCGACGCATTTCGCAATCACGGCGACCGACGGGACAAACACTTCCGCCGAGCGCTTTCCGTCCTTGGCGCGCATCACCACTGCGTCGAAGACCTCGCCGACCCGGCCGTCGAGCAGCGTGGACTCGGCCAGATCGATGCACGCACGGTCGACCTTGTTCGCCAGCGAGTCGGACCCACTCATGATGTCGGGCAGCTCGGGAAGGGCAGTGCGCGCCCATTCCGGTACCGGCGTACCAGCTGTGATCGCCAGACACACCTCGGTGCTGAAGCGGTCGGACAGCCGGCGCAGCGGAGCAGTCACGTGAGCGTAGGGCGCTCCGATCCCCGCATGCACCGTCAACTCCGGTAGTCGGCCGTCGAAGGCTGCGTAGTCTGCGCCGCGCAGCAACGACGGCGCAACCGACATCAGCGCCATCGTCGACGGCTCGTTGGAATCGAGTCCGGCAAGAATCTGCCCGACGCTTTGCCCCTCCGGCCACGTGATACCCAGCGCCACTGCAGTTCTCCGCAAGGTCCGAACCGCGGACTCCTCGGCCGGCGGCAGCGTGCGAAGCAACCCGATACCTGCGTCGATCATCATGCGGCCGGCACACATCCCGGTCAGCAGCGACACTTCTGCGTTCCAGTCGTCCGCTTCGGTACGTGGCTCCAGTTCGATCCGCCAGCGAGCCGAGGACTCGTCCTCCGACTGATCCCGAACCACTGACTGCTCGGGCAGTTTCAGCTCGATGGCACCCCTGGCAACCGCCGAGACACTGCGCAATCGTCCGAACTCCGGTAGTGCGGCGATGGACGGATGCAAGGTTCCCGCGTCGGCATCGCGCTGCACGGTCGAATAGTCCAGACGTGCCACCGATTTCACCAGAGCGCGTTTCACCTGCCACGACGTCGGCTCGGCCTGCGCGTCGAGTTCGATCCGCCAGAGCGCGGCGGGGCGAACCACGTCCGGCAGCAGACTCGCCGATCCCTCCGACAACGCTCGGGGATGCAGCGGGACGGAACCGTCCGGGAGATAGAAGGTTTGGCCCCGCTTGCGGGTTTCGATGTCGAGAGCGCCACCCGGCGTCACCACCGCCGCGACGTCGGCGATCGCGTAGTGCACGACGTACCCGGTCGAGGTCTTCTCGATGTGCACTGCCTGGTCGAGGTCCATCGATCCGGGAGGGTCGATGGTCACGAAGGCGATACCCGTTTCGTCGACACGCCCGGCACCGAAACGATCCACCGCATTCTCGGCCTCAGCCTGCGCCGCAGCCGAGAATGCTCCTGGCAAGTCGAACTCCGCCCGAACCACTCCGAAGTCGATTCCCTGCACCATCATTCGACTTGCGGGCACGCATCCTCCATGATCGGTTCGGGCCGGTGTAGCAGCAGTACCGGTCCCAGTTGTTCGAGTCCCAGCTGTTCCAAGTCTCAGTTATTCCAAGTCTCAGTTGTTCCAGTCTTCGTCTGCCCGATCGGCGGCTTTGTTGCGTTCGGCAGCGATCTTCAATGCATGCTCGGCAGAGTCCCGATCAGGGTACGGCCCCATCCTCGTCAGCGAGGACGCACCCTTTCCCCGCGTGACGGAACCGTCGGACACGTCGAAGTACCAGAGTCGATCTTCATCAGTCATATCCACAGTGTGACATCAGAGTGAGATAGAAGCTTGTAGATCGCTGTGAGACTGATATTCTTTCTACTTGGCCTGGCAGGTGAGAACCGGACATTCGAACGGTGAGTTCTGCTTGAATGCCCAACACAAGCTACGAACAGAAAATGGAGTGCGCATGTCCGCAATTCTTTACGATTACCTCCTCCCGCTCATGGGCCATGACGCGGCAACGTACTGGGCTACGCTGCTGGTCATCAAGCCTGTCTGACAGCTTTTCGAACAAAGAAGACCCCCACCGATCCGGTGGGGGTCTTCTTTTTCTCACTGTGCAGATCGCGGGCGGACGAGTCGGCGTGTAAGCCGGATCCTGTCCTGCGGCACCGAAGTGCCGAGTGGCGACCATCCATCTGGGCACACCGTCGCCGGGTGCCTCGAGCGGTTCACCCGCAGGCTCGGGCGAGCAGCCCTCGAACACCTGCGCAGCCGCACCGCGAGCGATGCGACCTTCAACCTTGCTCCGGGCGGGGTTTACCTAGCCACCCCGGTCACCCGAGGTGCTGGTGCGCTCTTACCGCACCGTTTCACCCTTACCTGCCTCGAAAGGCAGGCGGTCTGTTTTCTGTGGCACTGTCCCGCGAGTTGCCTCGGGTTGCCGTTAACAACCGCCCTGCTCTGTGGAGTCCGGACTTTCCTCGGCCCCAGGCCTGTGCGCGATACGCGCTGGTTCCAGAAGCCGCGGCCGCCCGGCCAACTCGTCCGCCCCCGTATGCTACCGGGCGCCTGTCGGTGGCCGGCACTATGGTCACCGTATGACTCGGTACGTGGCCCTGCTACGCGGTATCAACGTGGGCGGCATCAACATCAAGATGGCGGACCTGGCGAGAGTCTTCGGTGACCTCGGATTCCAAGGGGTGAAAACCGTGTTGGCCTCAGGCAACGTTCTGTTCGACAGTCCGAGCACCGACATCCCGACGCTGAAGAAACAGATCGAGTCCTCCCTTGCCCGCGAGTTCGGCTACGAGGCTTGGGTGTTCGTCCTCGACATTCCGACACTGCAGGCGATCGTGGACAACTACCCGTTCGAGCGCGAACGCGAGGGTTGGCACGCTTATGCGATGGTTGCCTCCGAGCCGGAAATCCTGAAGGAATTGAGCACTGCGGCAGCGCAACTCGATGCCTCGGTCGAGCGTGTGGCGGCAGGCGACGGAGTCTTGTACTGGGAGGTCGAGAAGGGGCAGACCGTCAAGAGCGCGTTCGGCCGGAACACCGGAAAACCGAAGTTCAAGGCGTTCACCACAACCCGAAACCTGAACACGCTCTACAAACTGCTCAAATGACGCTCGCCCCGACGCGGAGCACAACCGCGTGACTCTTCTTCCCATCCTGCTCGTCGCCGCCGTACTCGTCTTTGCGATAGTGCGTCCACGCGGACTTCCCGAAATCACCGTTGCCGGCCCAGCAGCCGTGATCGTGCTTCTGACCGGTGTCGTCACTCTCGAAGAAGCCCGCGAAGAACTGAAGAGCATGGCGCCTACCGTCGTTTTCCTGGTGGCCGTGCTGGTTCTCGCTCACGCCGCGGACGCTCTCGGTGTCTTCCGCTGGGTCAGCCAGGTCCTGCAGCAACGATCCCTCGCCGATCCGCACCGACTGCTGATCTATGTGTTCGGCGCCGCCGCCCTGACCACGGCGGTCCTGAGCCTCGACGCCACCGTCGTGCTGCTGACACCCGCGGTGATCGCGGCCGCCCGATCCATCGGAGCAAGTCCCCGGCCGCATTCCTATGCCAGTGCGCACCTGTCGAATTCGGCGTCGACCCTGCTGCCGGTGTCCAACCTGACCAACCTCATCGCGTTTGCCGCAACAGGTTTGACGTTCTTGCACTTCACCGCATTGATGGCGTTGCCGTGGGTTGTGACGATCGCTGTCGAGTACCTGATTTTTCGACTGTTCTTCCGTTCGGAACTCGCGCGGGGCGACAGCGCCGAACCGCCGGTGGCAGCCAGATCTGCGCCTGCGCCGATTCTGCCGCTGACGGTGATCGGAATGACGCTGCTCGGTTTCGCGGTTTCGGGTTTCTTCGGGATCGAGCCCGCCTGGATCGCGGTGGTGGGTGCGAGTGTCCTGGGAGCGATCGCTCTGTCTCGGCACCGTACGACCGCCGCCAAGATGCTCTACGCTGCCGACCTCTGGTTCTGCGCGTTCGTCCTGGTTCTCGGAATCATCGTCGCCGGAGTCGCGAACGGGCCGGTGGGTGAATGGATTGCGCAGATCCTGCCAGGCGACACCAGCTACGGCTCGCTGCTCTTTGTCGCCGCGGTAGCGGCGGTTGCGTCCAATCTCGTCAACAACCTGCCGGCAACCTTGCTGATGATCGCAGCGCTCGGAACGGCGGCACCTCCAGCGCTGGTGCTTGCGATGTTGATCGGCGTCAACCTCGGCCCCAACCTCACCTACGTGGGCTCACTGGCAACGATGCTCTGGCGACGAGTCGCCACCAGCGCGGGCGCACCGCCCACGCTGGCGACATTCACTCTGCTCGGGGTCATCACGACGCCACTGACATTGCTCGCCGCCGTGAGTGCCCTGTGGTTGGTGATCTGATCAGAGGCTGATCAGCCGTCGGGGCTCTTTCAGCGAAGGTGTGACGTGTCGTTGACCAACCGGACCGAGGCTCCCCCGTCGGGATAGAACTCGGTGATACTCAGCGACGCCAGATCCAGATGCAACCGATACAGCAACGACGGCCCGGCATCGAGGGCCAGCTGCACCAAAGTCTTGATCGGGGTGACGTGAGAGACGACCAACAGCGTCGCGCCGCCGTAGGTCGAGATCAGGTCGTCACGCGCGGCGACGACTCGTTCGCGTACCTCGTCGAAACTCTCGCCGCCCGGTGGACGCACCGAAGTGTCCGAGAGCCATTCGCGATGCAGGTCCGGGTCACGCTCGGCTGCCTCGCGGAACGTGAGTCCGTCCCAGTCGCCGAAATCGGTTTCGATCAAACCCTTGTGCTCGACGACGGGTAAACCGAGCACGCGGGCCGATGCCTCTGCCGTCTCACGGGTTCTGCCGAGGGGTGAGCAGACGATGGCGTCGATACCGCCTCGGTTCCCGAAGCGTCCGGCTGCGCCGGCAGCCTGCGCGCGGCCCAGTTCCGTGAGCTCCGGATTCCCGCGTCCGGAGTACCGGCGATCGACCGACATCGCTGTCTGTCCGTGACGTAGCAACAACATTCGTGTCGGCTTGCCGGTGGTGGCGATCCATCCCGGAGAGCCGGCGATCTGCGGCTCCGACGTCTCTTCGGACGGCGCGGCGGGTGCGGGGGCTGCGGTTTCGATGCCGGCAGCCGCGTCCATCGCCTCGTTGGCAAGACGATCGGCATGAGAGTTCTCGCCGCGAGGAATCCACGTGTAGGTCACTCGCGAGAACTGCGTCGCCAGCTCGGCAGCGCGCCGCTGCAGCGGAATCATGTCCGGGTGCTTGACCTTCCAGCGCCCGGACATCTGCTCGACGACCAACTTGGAATCCATGCGGACGTCGACCGTCGACGCGCCGAGTTCACCGGCAGCGGTCAACCCGGCGATCAGTCCGCGGTACTCGGCGACGTTGTTGGTCGCGATACCGATGCTTTCCTTGCGTTCGGCCAACACCGAGCGCGAGGCGTCGAACACCACCGCTCCGTAGCCGGCCGGACCGGGATTGCCCCGCGATCCACCGTCGGCCTCGACGATGACCTGCGTGGGAGTCACAGACCGGACTCCTTGGTACGCACCATGATTGCATTGCACTCTGGGCAACGAACTACGACGTCGGCCGGCGTCGCGGCGATTCGCGAGATCTCGCCGCGGTCGATCTCGATCCGGCAAGCGCCGCATCGGCGTGCCTGCAGAAGCGCCGCGCCCGGTCCGCCCAGGGTGCGCTGCTTCTCGTAGACAGCAAGGAAATCGGCGGGGAATTCACCGACGAGTCGTTCACGATCGGCGGCGCAACGCTCCTGCGCCTTGTCCAGATCAGCGACGGCATCGTCGCGGCGACGCTTGGCGTCGATCAGCTCTTCTTCGGCCTGGGACAGCTGGGCACCGGCGTGATCGTGATCGGCCTGCAACGCCTCACGCTGCTCCATCACTTCGAGCAACTCGTCTTCGAGAAGCCCCTGACGCCGGACCAGGCTGCCGAGTTCGTGTTCGAGTTCGGTGAGCTGCTTCGCCCCGACCGACCCGCTCTGCAAGAGTGTGCGGTCACGATCCTCGCGCTGACGAACCGCGTCGACCTCGCCTTCGAGCTTGCGAATGTCGCGATCGATGTCGTCGATCTGGATTTCGACGGCTACGGACGCGTCTTTACGGCTGATTCGCTCGGCCTCGAGACGTTCGACTTCCTGCTGCTCGGGAAGCGCTCCGCGTCGGTGGGTGATCCGAGTGAGCTCAGCATCCACCCCGGCGAGGTCGAGAAGCTTGGATTGCACCTGTGGTTCGACGTTCACGCTGTATAACTCCTGCTGTAAGTCCGATGTCGGCAGTGCTCGCGAAGGACGGCTCTCGAAGAACTGCTCTTGAATTGTTCGTGCAACCGTACCTTGCAGAGCGCTGCACTAATGCGCACTCAAACACCACGGATCGGTGCGAATTGTCGAAACCCGGCTTTCCCACTCCGGATTGTCGGCAAACGCGGCGTCGAGCACCGATTTCGCCTGTGCGCACCACGGGTATTCACTCGCCCAGTGCGCGACGTCGACCAGAGCCGGGCCACCGGCGCGTAGATGCTCGTCCGCGGGATGATGCCGCAGGTCCGCAGTGACGTAGACGTCGGCGCCCAGTGCCGCCACCACGTCGAGATACGAGTCGCCGGAACCGCCGCACACCGCCACGGTACGAACGGTCGCGTCTGGATCTCCGGCCGCGCGAACACCCCACTCGGTCGAGGGCAGTGAGCGCGCCACTCGCGCGGTGAATTCCCGCAAGGTTTCGGGGTGGTCGAGCTCACCCAACCGCCCCAGTCCGAGTGAACTGGGGAACGCTGCGAGTTCGAAGACATCGAAGGCCGGTTCCTCGTACGGATGGGAGGCACGCAATGCGCCCAGCACTGCGCTTCGCTTTCCGCGAGGGGCAATCACCTCCACACGATTCTCGCGAACCTGCTCCACAGCGCCGACGGTCCCGATCGTCGGATTCGCTCCGTCGGCGGGCAGGAACTGACCCGTACCGGTGACGGTCCAACTGCACTGGCTGTAATCACCGATCCGCCCAGCCCCGGCCTCGAAAAGTGCATCCTGCACGGCCGATGCATTCTCCACCGGAACCATGACGACCCACTTGTCGAGCGGCTGCGTCGGCTTGGGTTCGATCGGGCGCAGCACGGTCAGGCCCAGAGCCTGCGCCAACGCGTCGGACACTCCGGGGTCGGCCGAGTCCGCATTGGTGTGCGCCGAGAACAGCGCGCACCCCGCCTTGATGAGCTTGTGAACCAACGCACCTTTGGGAGTGTGAGCACCGACGGTGTCCACCCCACGCAGCAGAAGTGGATGGTGAACGACCAGAAGGTCGGCACCGGAGGCGATGGCGTCGTCGACCACTGCCTCGGTCGGATCCACCGCGAAAACCACTCTCGTCACAGCGTCGGCCGGATCGCCGCAGACCAGGCCGACCGAGTCCCACGATTCCGCCAGGGCCGGCGGATAAGCGGATTCCAGCACGGCTATGACGTCCGCAAGGGTTGGGCCACTCACAAGATCTCCTTCATCGCTTCGATCAGTACCGCAACCTGCTCGGCTGGACGGACGGCCACGCGCAGCCGATCCGGGCCGAGTCCGGGAAAGGTGTCGCACCTGCGGACGGCGATTCCGCGGGCACGCAGGTGCTCTCGCATCGTGGCGCCGTCACGGACGTCGATGAGCACGAACGGCCCCGCAGCGGGTTCGTGCACGGCAATCCCGATCTCGGTCAGTCGCCGCGACATGTCTCGGCGGTCCACGGCAATCGCGTCGGCTTTGATCCTCGACTGCTCGACGGCGAACGGTTCGCAGCACGCCGTGATGGCCTCGATCTGCAGACTGCCCAATGGCCAGTGGGCTCGGCCGTGACTGAGTCGAGCCAGAAGATCGGGAGAGCCGATCGCGTATCCACACCGCAATCCGGCGAGCGCCCACGTCTTGGTCAGGCTCCGAAGGACCAGTACATCCGCCGACTCGACACCGGCGATGCTCTCCGTTTCGCCGGGGACCGCGTCGCCGAAGGCCTCGTCCACCACCAGGATCCGGCCCGGCTGACGCAATGCCAACACATCGGCCTTGGGGTGAAGCACGGACGTCGGGTTGGTCGGATTGCCCAGAACGACAAGGTCCGCGGATTCGGGTACCTGCGCGGTCCGAAGCTCGAATGGCGGCTCCAGAATCACCTGCGTCACCGGCACTCCGGCCTCTCGCAGTGCCAGTTCCGGCTCGGTGAACGACGGATGGATCAGCGCTGCCGAACGAGCGCCCAGGCGCGGCAGCATCGCGAATCCCTCGGCACCGCCCGAGAGCAACAACACCTCTTCGGGCCGGCGCCCGTGCCGCTGCGCGACGGTTTCGCGGGCCTTCAGTTCCGCTGCGGCCGACGGGTACGAACCGAGCGTCGACAGCCCTGCGGTCAGCCGATCCCGCAACCACTCCGGTGGGCCCGAGCCTTGAACGTTGACGGCAAAATCGAGTAACCCGGGCTCCACTTCGACATCGCCGTGATGTCGCAAGCTCTCCAGGTCAACCGTTCCGGTACTCACCCGGTCAGCCTACGGTCGAGCACCGTGCGCGGACATCACCCCTGCCGTCCGGGACAATGAGTGCCGTGACGACACCACCCCTCGACCGTTTTCCTGTAGTTCTGTTCGATCTGGACGGCACCATCACCGATTCCGCTCCCGGCATTCACGGCGGCTTCCGACATGCGTTGGCAACTGTCGGCCATCCGGAGCCGACGGAAGCGATGTTGGCATCGGTGATCGGCCCGCCGATGGTCGATACCTTCAGGTCACTCGGTATGGCCCCGGCGGACGTGGATCGGGCGATCGCCGCGTACATCGAGCGTTACGACGCGACCGGGTGGCAGGAGAACTCGGTGTACGAAGGCATGGACGTCGTCCTGGGTAAGGCTCGCGCGAGCGGCACCCGACTGGCCGTCGCCACCTCCAAGTCGGAGCGATTCGCCATTCGAATCCTCGAGCATTTCGGCCTGGCCGAGCACTTCGAGTTCATCGGCGGCGCGAGTGACGACGGAACTCGTCGGGCGAAACCCGATGTGATCGCGCATTCCCTGACCTCACTCGGGATCACTCCCGTCCTCGCATCCGACGGCGGAACCCCCGACGTTCTCATGATCGGCGACCGTGATCACGACGTGCTCGGCGCCGCGAAGTACGGCATCCCCACCGTCGTCGTCGAATGGGGCTACGGTTCCGCCGAGGAAGCGCGGCAAGCGTTTCGCTCCGTATCGTCGGCATCCGAACTGGGAGGACTTCTCGATGGCCGCCACTGAACCACTCCACGTGACTGAACCACTTCATGTGACGTTTGTGTGCACCGGCAATATCTGCCGGTCACCGATGGCCGAAAAGATCTTGCTCGCGCATCTGGACCGTGAAGGCCTCGCCGACCGAGTCCGTGTCAGCAGTGCAGGTACCGAGGGGTTTCACACCGGTAGCGAGGCCGACGAGCGGACCAACGTCGTGCTCCGAGCGGCCGGATATCCGACGGGCCACAGTGCCGCGCAGGTCAATGCAGATCATCTCGCGGCCGATCTGGTCGTCGCCCTCGACACCGGCCATGAACGTGAGCTTGCTCATCTCGGCGTGCCCACCGAGCGTCGGCGCCTACTGCGATCGTTCGACCCCGAGGCTGACGGAGAATCGGTTCCGGACCCGTACTACGGGGATCAGGAGGACTTCGAACTGGTGCGAGACCAGATCGAAGCAGCCATTCCCGACATACTCGACTGGATCCGCGAGCGGGCCTGAACCCGGAGCAAAATTCACTCCCGTTCGGGCAACGGATACCGTGGACGTGTGCGAAGACTGAAATTCCTGTTGCGGCCCGGTTGGTTGGTACTGGCAGCTGTGGTCGGGCTCTTCGCCTACCTGTGCTTCACCGTGCTCGCCCCATGGCAACTCGGCAAGAACACAAAGACCGAGCACCGCAATGATCTGATCTCGAACTCGATCAACGCGGAGACCGTGCCGATCGGTGACGTCATCGCCGATTCGACGATCGCACCGGACGACGAATGGCGAAACATCACCGCGGCAGGCACCTATCTGCCCGACGCCGACATCCTCGTTCGACTGCAGTCCATCGAGGGCGCACCGTCGTACGAGATCCTGACGCCTTTCCTTCTCGACGACGGCCGCACGATCCTCGTCAATCGCGGATACGTTCGGCCGATCAACGGCGCCGAGGCACCGCCCATCGCTGCGCCGCCGACCGATCCGGTCACTCTCAACGGTCGCGTGCGTCTGTCGGAAGGCACCGCGCCCGGCCGAGTTCCGATGTTCGAGAACGGCGCGAAACAGGTCTACTCGATCGACGCACAACCTATCGGCGAGTTCATCGGAACGGACCTGATCGACGCGTACATCCAACTCGAACCCGACCAGCCCGGCGGCCTGGGGACGATCCCTCTCCCCCAACTCGATGCAGGCCCCTACCTCTCGTACGGGTTCCAGTGGCTGGCGTTCGGCATCATGGCGCCGCTCGGACTGGCCTACTTCATTCGCGCGGAGTGGCGCGAACGTCGCAAGGAGAAGGCAGCTCAAGCAGCTGTCGACGGCTTCGCAGCGGACGACGCCGCTACCGAGACGACCCCGGAAGCGCCGGTATCCGCGCCTGCCGCACCCCCCGCCGAACCGACTCGTACCTTCAGCCGTCGCAAGAAGCCGGAGCCGGAATCAGTGCCGCTGACGGCGCAGGAAGCCAAACTTGCCGATCGATACGGCAATACCCGCTGAAATACCCGCTGACACCACAACTGCACTGATCTGCACCGCCGACGAAAGCCTTGCCGCGCGGCGCAGATCGTTCGGCGTCGGCACAGGCCCGCGGCCGAGGACGGGACGCATCTCCACCCCGTGCGCGTACTCGGTCCGACCACCCAACGAAATGCCCAACGCCCCTGCCGCCGACGCTTCCGCGACGCCCGCATTGGGGCTTGGATGAGCCGCTGCGTCGCGTTTCCACGCTGCCAGTGATTCCTGAACCGAGCCGCCTACCACCGGTGCACACGCAGCCGTCAGCGCACCTGTCAGCCGAGCGGGGACGATGTTGACCAGGTCGTCGAACCTCGCCGCAGCCCACCCGAATCTGCGGTATTTCTCGGAGCGGTAGCCGATCATCGCGTCGAGGGTGTTGGCGGCGCGGTAGACGAACAGACCCGGCACGCCCGCAATTGCACCCCAGAACATTGCACCGACGCTTGCATCCGAGGTGTTTTCGGCGACCGACTCCAGCGCTGCACGCGTGAGGCCCTCCTCGCCCAGCACTGAGGGATCGCGTCCACACAGTGAAGGGAGAAGCTCGCGCGCTTTCGTCAGGTCGCGATCGACCTGTGACGCCTCCAATCGAGCGGCCATGTCGATGCCGGTGCGTGCAAGCGACGTCCCGCCGAGCACGGCCCAGGTAGCCATCGCTGTCGTACCCGTGACGGCCACCCAACCGGCCCGGCGCGACACTTTTTCGGCTGCGAGCCCAAGTCCTGCGGTGCCGGCCAAGAGCACGGCAACATGAAGTGTTCCGGCCGCGCGCGAGTCCCGGTAGGACATCTTCTGCAGCGCGATAGCCGCGGTTCCGAAGCCGGCAACCGGATGGAACCGCCCCGGATCGGCGAAGACCCGATCCGCGACGAAGCCGAGGAGAAGCCCGGCAGCTCGCGCATTGAATCGAGACTGGGACGAACGAACCGAAATCTGCACGAGCGTAGTTGTAGCAGCGACGCTCGTTCTCTGGCCAACCGTCACGTGTCTGCACGAGCCGATCTCTACCCGTCCCAGTCGATCGTCAGGTAGATCAAGCGGTGCATTCGGTTGATTTCCCAGACACGGGCAATCCCGGTCGCCAGTGCGTCGCTCTGGGAACGAACCCGGATCGTCTGCCCCGCGAACAACGCAACACTGAGACTGGGCATCTCGGCGATGTGTATGTGCGGACGGGTGGGATGCACGCGCGTCGGGTCGACGGCTACTTCGATCACAGAACTGGACATGCGTCCAGAATGGCGTATTGCGGACAATTCGTTGCCGAAAATGAAAAAACCCCGATCTGCGTCGACGCAGATCGGGGCTTGAATTCTTCGGTGGGCGCGGAGGGTTTCGAACCCCCGACCGCTGGTGTGTAAAACCAGAGCTCTACCACTGAGCTACACGCCCGAACTCCCGGTGAGACCCTCACCGGGAGTGCTCTAAGACTCTAGCGCGGCAAGCGCATTTGCCCAAAGTCCGTGGTCACGGGCTTCTCCGGGGCCGTTCATCTCGGCAAAACGAATGATTCCGTCTTTGTCGATGACAAAGGTGCCACGATTCGCGAAGCCCAACTTGTCGTTGAACACCTCGTACTTCTGAGCGACCTCACCGTGCGGCCAGAAGTCCGACAGCAAGGGAAATGTGTATCCCTGCTCGGCCGACCAGATCTTGTGAGTCGGCGAAGCACCGACAGAAATCGCGAGAATGGCGGTGTCGTCGTTCTCGAACTTCGGAAGCTCGTCACGGACCTTGCAGAGTTCCCCCTGACAAGTCCCGGTGAAGGCCAACGGATAGAAGACCAGCAGAACGTTCTTCTTACCGCGGAAATCTGCGAGCGAAACTTCCTGGTTGTTCTGGTCCTTCAAGGTGAAATCCGGTGCCTGGGCACCAACTTCGAGAGGCATGTGCGATTCCTTGGGAAAGTGCGGAAAGGACCGGGTCAGCGCTTGTTGGCCGGACGAGCCTTCGGCTGAACCAGTCGACTTCCCGACCAGTCACCGAGGTTGGCTGCCGATGTCTGCGTCAGGCCGGCAGTCGGCGCCGATTCGGCGATCTCGCTGGGCTCGACGTGTCCGTCGAGACCGGTCTTGGGAGTAAGAACCCACACGAAGCCTTCGTCGGCGAGGGGCCCGATGGCATCCATGAGGGCGTCCACCAGGTCACCGTCCTCGTCGCGCCACCACAGCAGCACGACGTCGATGACCTCGTCGGAATCCTCGTCGAGCATTTCCCCGCCGATGGTTTCCTCAACCGCGGCACGAATGCCGTCGTCGGTATCCTCATCCCAGCCCAGTTCCTGCACCACCATGTCAGTGGTAATCCCGAGTTTCTGAGCGTAGTTCTGGGCATCCGCCGCGGCGACCACGGTGGGGTCCTCCTTTTGTTGATGGTGTGTGGCGACCCCGCACACCTACCGTTTGACGATCAATTAGGGAAAGCGAACATGGTCTGAGGCGTTAGCGCAAGCCGACCACGCCGAAAACTTTCACCAAAGATCGTCTTCTGACACACGGCGAACCTTACGCCTGCGGATTACCGCAGGTCACAGGGATCCACATTCATCGAAGATCGACTTGCGAATCGAATTGCTCGTATCGCTGATCGAATTGATTTCATCGGCCGAATGATCACTCTCGATCACGACAGCAGATGAACGTAGGTTCGCGGCCAATTCGGCGAACAGTCCGGAAAGTTGCGTCGGAAGTTCACTCGAGACCGAGTCGAACCACGAGGCCGTCTCCCTTGCCGAGGAAGCAGCAGCGCTTGCTTCGGCTCTCAGGTCGGTCTCACCATGATTTCCGGCGTCGACGTAGGCATTGAACGCGACCACGTCGTTTTTCGATCGGGAGACCGCTTCCTCACAGATCGCGAACGCCGCCTCTGCCGCATCTGCCGCCGCTTTCGACGAGGATGCGGCGGCCATCGAAATACTCACCTCGGATTGGTATGCAGCCACGTGCGCTTCATTGGGTACTGCCGATCCGGTCACCGCCGCCGAACATCCCACGATCACCGACAGTCCCACTGCGATCGATCCGACCGAGACCCACGCCCCGACCCTGCCGTAATTGATTTCTTTGTTTATTTTTTCCCACCCCTTCATACGTTCCGATCGATCCCCCAAGCCTGTGACTACGGGGAACCATCACACCCCTGCGTCACGCCGAAAAACGCTACCCGAGAGTAACCAGAGGCGAGGTGTGCCGGACCGACCGGGATGGTGAAAGATGAGGTACGCGCCATATTCACGATGGAAGTGCGTCGGACCTAACAAGGCCTCGATCACCTATGTAAGGACGCCCCACCACGCGTCCCCAAACCAATGAGGAGCACACGTTGTCTGACCTGATCCAGGGTCCCGCGTCCGGGCAGAACGCCGATTCCGGCGCCGCCGGCGAGTCGGGTTCGCCCGCGTCGAATACGCCGGGGGGAACCGACGGTCGCGTTCGCGTCATTCGCGAAGGTGTTGCGTCGTACCTGCCGGACATCGATCCGGACGAGACCACCGAATGGCTCGAATCATTCGACGGACTTCTGGATCGATCCGGACCCACGCGTGCCCGCTACCTCATGCTCCGCATGCTCGAACGCGCCGGCGAGAAGCACGTCGCACTCCCCGCGCTCACTTCGACCGACTACGTCAACACGATTCCGACCGAAAACGAGCCGTGGTTCCCCGGCGACGAAGAGGTCGAGCGCCGCTATCGCGCCTGGATCCGTTGGAACGCCGCGATCATGGTCCACCGCGCTCAGCGACCGGGCGTCGGCGTCGGCGGTCACATCTCGACCTATGCATCCTCGGCAGCGTTGTACGAGGTCGGCTTCAACCACTTCTTCCGCGGCAAGGACCATCCCGGCGGCGGCGACCACATCTTCATCCAGGGTCACGCCTCCCCCGGCATCTACGCGCGCGCCTTCCTCGAGGGCCGGATCCCCGCGGAACAGCTCGACGGATTCCGCCAGGAGAAGTCCCACGCCGACTTCGGCGGCGCACTGCCGTCCTACCCGCACCCACGGCTGCTTCCCGACTTCTGGGAGTTCCCGACGGTCTCGATGGGCCTCGGCCCGATGAACGCCATCTACCAGGCCCGGTTCAACCACTACCTCAACGACCGCGGCATCAAGGACACCACCGATCAGCACGTGTGGGCGTTCCTCGGCGACGGCGAAATGGACGAGCCCGAGTCACGCGGCCTCGCTCACGTCGCGGCAACCGAAGGCCTCGACAACCTCACGTTCGTCGTGAACTGCAACCTCCAACGCCTCGACGGCCCGGTCCGCGGCAACGGAAAGATCATCCAGGAACTGGAATCGTTCTTCCGCGGTGCCGGCTGGAACGTCATCAAGGTCGTCTGGGGTCGCGAGTGGGATGCGCTGCTGCACGCCGATCGCGACGGCGCACTGGTCAACCTGATGAACGTGACGCCGGACGGTGACTACCAGACGTACAAGGCCAACGACGGCGCGTTCGTACGCGATCACTTCTTCGGACGTGACCCCCGCACCAAGGAACTGGTCAAGGACCTCACAGACCAGGAAATCTGGAACCTCAAGCGCGGTGGCCACGACTACCGCAAGGTCCACGCCGCCTACGCAGCGGCCATGGCACACAAGGGCCAGCCGACGGTCATCCTGGCGCACACCATCAAGGGCTACACCCTCGGTAAGCACTTCGAGGGCCGCAACGCCACGCACCAGATGAAGAAGCTGACGCTGGACGATCTCAAGGCGTTCCGCGACATGCAGCACATCCCGATCTCGGATGCCGAGCTCGAGAAGGATCCGTACCTGCCTCCGTACTACCACCCGGGCGCGGACGCTCCCGAGATCAAGTACATGCTCGACCGTCGTAAAGCACTCGGCGGGTTCCTGCCTTCCCGCAACACCGATGCGGCGCCGCTCAAGCTCCCCGAGGACAAGACGTACGACGTCATCCGCAAGGGTTCGGGCAAGCAGGAAGTCGCCACCACCATGGCGATCGTGCGCATCCTCAAGGAACTGTTGCGCGACAAGGAAATCGGCAAGCGCATCGTGCCGATCATCCCGGACGAGGCTCGCACGTTCGGTATGGACTCGTGGTTCCCGTCGCTGAAGATCTACAACCGCAACGGGCAGCTCTACACCTCCGTCGACGCCGAACTCATGCTCGCCTACAAGGAGAGCCCGATCGGCCAGATCCTGCACGAGGGCATCAACGAGGCCGGTTCGACGGCTTCGTTCACCGCAGTCGGCACGTCGTACGCCACCCACGGTGAACCGATGATTCCGCTGTACATCTTCTACTCGATGTTCGGTTTCCAGCGCACCGGCGACGGCCTGTGGGCGGCTGCCGACCAGATGGCTCGGGGATTCGTTCTCGGCGCCACCGCCGGTCGTACAACTCTGACCGGTGAAGGTCTCCAGCACGCCGACGGACACTCGCTGCTCCTGGCATCCACCAACCCCGCAGCTGTCACGTACGACGCCGCGTTCTCGTACGAGTTGGCGCACATCGTCAAGGACGGCTTGCGCCGCATGTACGGCGGCACCGAGGGCGTCGACGGTTTCGGTGGCGAGAACATCTTCTACTACCTGACCATCTACAACGAGCCGTACGTTCAGCCGGCGGAGCCCGAAGGTCTCGACGTCGAGGGCTTGCTCAAGGGCATCTACCTCTACAAGACGTCCGAAGCATCGGGCCCGAAGGCACAGATCCTCGTCTCCGGTGTCGCGATGCCCGAGGGGCTGCGCGCGCAGAAGCTGCTTGCCGACGAATGGGGCGTCTCGGCCGACGTCTGGTCGGTCACGTCCTGGGGTGAGCTGCGCCGCGAAGGCGTCGAGTGCGAACGTCAGGCGCTGCTCAATCCGTCCGAGGATGCTCCGGTTCCCTTCGTCACCACGGCGTTGTCCTCGGCCCAAGGCCCCGTCGTCGCGGCTTCGGACTGGATGCGGGCGGTCTCGGATCAAATCCGTCAGTGGGTTCCCGGCGACTACACCACGCTCGGCACGGACGGGTTCGGGTTCTCCGACACCCGCACTGCAGCGCGTCGCTACTTCAACGTCGATGCCGAGTCCATCGTCGTTGCCGTGCTGATCGGTTTGGCGAAGGAAGGATCGATCGAGCGGTCGAAGGCCGTCGAAGCAGCGAGCCGATACCGCATCGACGACGTGAATGCTGCTCCCGAGCAGACCGGGGACACCGGTAGCGCCTAAGTCGTAGGGCAACAGTCCCAGCGATCGAAAACAGACCTACGCCCATCGCCGCGGGTGTCATCTCGACATCCGCTGCGGCGATGGGCGTAGGTTTTTCTCATGCCCGAACCTGATCCCGAGAAACCCGAAGAGGGCGTACGCCGCACTCGACCACAGTCGTCCGGGTTGCAGGCTGTACTCGCCCGCCGTCGTCAGGTTCGCGATCCACTTCCAGAAGCCTTGCTCCGCCGCGTCAAACAGTTCTCCGGCCGGCTCTCCACCGAGGCCGTGACCGTGATGGAGGAGCAGCTTCCGTTCTTCGACAGTCTCGACGCTTCGCAACGCGCCGACGTTCAACTGTTGGTGCAGACGTCGGTGGTGAATTTCCTGGAATGGCTGCGGCAACTCGACTCGGAGATCAGCTTCGGATACGAGTCGTTTCCGGTCATCCCTCAGGATCTTGCTCGACAGCTCACGCTGCGCCAGACCGTCGACATGGTCCGGGTGGCGATGGAGTTCTTCGAGAAATGGCTGCCGGCTCTCGCCCGCAACGATCAGCAGCTGATCGCGCTGACAGAAGCCGTCCTGCGCTACGGGCGTGAACTCGGTTTCGCAGCAGCGACGGTGTACGCAAGCGCTGCCGAGTCGCGGGGTGCCCTGGACACGCGACTGGAAGCGCTCGTCGTCGACGCCGTCGTGCAGGGAGACACCGGCTCGGACATGCTCTCTCGCGCCGCCACCTTGAACTGGGATGCCACGGCTCCGGCCACCGTCATCGTCGGGTCTCCCCCGCCGGACGAGCGGGTCTCGGTTGCCGGCACCGTCCACGCGACTGCCGCCGCGCACGGGCGCGCTGTTCTCGCCGTGGTGCAGGGTCCGCGACTGGTGATGATCGTCAGCGGCGAGCTGAGCAGTAAGACGGAAGGCAGCCAATTCCTTCAAGACCTGCTCATGAGTTTCGCCGACGAGCCGGTGGTGATCGGCCCGACGACACCCTCGTTGAGCGCAGCGCACTTCAGTGCGTCCGAAGCTCTGGCAGGAATCAAGGCTGTTGCCGGGTGGCGCGGCGCACCTCGTCCCGTTTTCGCGACTGAACTGCTCCCGGAACGGGCACTACTGGGAGACGCCGCTGCCGTGAAGGCTCTTCGCGATTTCCTCGTCGCACCTTTAGCTGAATCCGGCACAGTCTTGACCGATACTTTAGACAGTTATCTCGACTGTGGAGGTGCGGTTGAGACTTGTGCACGTCTTCTGTTTGTTCATCCAAATACCGTTCGGTACCGCTTGAAGCGAATCGCGGAAGTTACCGGCCGGGATCCAACGAATCCACGCGACGCGTATGTACTACGGATCGCCGCTACCGTGGGCCGATTGACACAAATCGATCTCAAATCGAACAATTCGGTTACTTCAGTCACATCTTTAACATCCGGACAAACAAACCTGTAACCCCTGAGCGTCCAATTTCGATGGCCGAGCGCGACGTGGGATTTTGTGGGAACCCTACAAAACACTTCGCCAGAGTTCATCGCGACCGACATCTCGCAGGTCGCTCGCGGCGGTGTTCTCTTAATAAGTGATTTCGTTGCTCGCCCCGGGACAGGGCTCTCAGACACCCGGCATGCTCAGCCCCTGGCTGGCACTGCCCGGAGCACAAGACCGCCTCGAAGTGTGGTCGAAGGCAGCCGGCCTGGACCTCGTCCGACTCGGCACGACCGCGACCGCCGAAGAAATCACCGACACCTCGGTAACCCAGCCCCTCGTCGTTGCCGCTGCTCTGCTGGCATACGAGGAAATCGAATCACGTGGGCTCCTCGGCGCCGACGTCATCGCTGCCGGCCATTCGGTGGGTGAACTTGCCGCTGCTGCGGTCGCCGGTGTTATCTCCGCTGACGACGCGGTCGCGCTTGCCGCCCTCCGTGGCGCCGAGATGGCCAAGGCTTGTTCGCTCGAGCCCACGGGCATGTCAGCCGTTCTCGGTGGAGACGAAGCCGAAGTGCTCGCACGAATCGAAGAACTCGGGCTGGAAGCAGCCAACCGCAATGCGGCCGGCCAGATCGTGGCGGCCGGACTGCTCACCGCGCTCGAAGAACTCGCAGCAAACGCACCCGAAAAGGCCCGAGTCCGCGCACTACCCGTCGCCGGAGCTTTCCACACCCGCTTCATGGCGCCGGCGCAGGACGCCGTCGCAGCTGCTGCCGCCAAGATCACCCCTTCCGATCCGACGCGCACGCTGCTTTCCAACTCGGATGGCGCACCCGTCTCCTCGGGCGCCGACGCCCTCACCAAGCTTGCCGCGCAGGTAACCCGCCCCGTTCGTTGGGACCTCTGCTCCGCGTCGTTGCGGACAGCAGAAGTCAGCGCGATCGTGGAACTCCCGCCGGCCGGAACCCTCGTCGGAATTGCCAAGCGTGAAATGCGTGGCACACCGACGGTGGCCCTCAAGAACCCGGAGGATATCTCCGCACTGTCCGAGCTGACCTAGCTCGGACGCCCACCCGGCCGATCAGCCCGAACGGCGGCCGGACGTTTCACCCCACCTCAATCGATCAAGAAGGGAGCCACACCAGTGGCCCACACTCAGGAAGAAATCATCGCGGAACTCGGCCAGATCGTGGAGGAGGTCACCGGTATCGAGCCTTCCGAGGTCACCGTCGACAAGTCCTTCGTGGACGACCTCGATATCGACTCCCTGTCCATGGTCGAGATCGCCGTTCAGACCGAAGACAAGTACGGCGTGAAGGTCCCCGACGAGGATCTCGCAGGCCTGCGCACCGTCGGCGACATCGTCGCGTACATCCAGAAGCTCGAAGCCGAAGGCGCCGAAGCCAAGAACGCAGAGTGAGCCGACCGTGACTTCCGCTTCTACCCGCAAAGGGAAATTCCCCGACATCGTCGTCACGAGCCTCGCGACGTCGACCTCGGTGGCTGGTGATGTGGATGGCACGTGGAAGGCGCTACTCGCCGGCGAAAGCGGCATCGGAATCCTCGATGACCCGTTCATCGACGAGTTCGACCTTCCCATTCGCATCGGCGGGCACCTGAAGGTTTCACCGGACGAGGGCTTGTCCCGCGTCGAAATTCGACGGATGAGCTGGGTGGAACGCCTTGCCCTCACGTTGAGTCGCACGGTCTGGAGCAACGCCGGCAGCCCTGAAGTCGATCAGGACCGCCTGGCCGTTGTCATCGGCACCGGACTCGGCGGCGGCGACACGCTCATCGACGCCGTCGACAAGCTCCGTGGCGGCGGATACCGCAAGGTGTCCCCGTTCTCGGTGCAGATGGTCATGCCCAACGGACCGGCCGCAACGGTCGGACTCGAACTCGGGGCCCGCGGTGGCGTCATCACTCCGGTGTCGGCATGTTCATCAGGTTCCGAGGCAATTGCTCACGCTCACCGCATGCTTGTCATGGGTGACGCGGACATGGTTGTGGCTGGTGGAGTCGAGAGCTTCATCGACGCCGTTCCGATCGCGAGCTTCGCCATGATGCGTGCGATGAGCACCAACAACGACAATCCGGCCGCAGCTTCACGTCCTTTCGACAAGGACCGCGACGGATTTGTCTTCGGCGAAGCCGGCGCCTTGATGATCCTCGAAACCGAGGAGCACGCAAAGGCACGCGGGGCAACGATTCACGCCCGCCTGCTTGGTTCCGGAATCACTTCGGACGGGTACCACATCGTGGCACCGCATCCGGAAGGCCTGGGCGCGGCGCGAGCCATGACCCGAGCAATCGAGATGGCCGGACTGACGAAGTCCGACATCAAGCACATCAACGCCCACGCCACTGCGACGCCGATCGGTGACATCGCAGAGGCAAAGGCAATCAACGCAGCGGTCGGCAATCACGCTGCGGTGTACGGCCCGAAATCCGCGCTGGGACACTCGATCGGCGCTGTCGGCGCCCTCGAATCAGTCCTCACGGTTCTGGCAGTGCGTGACGGGATCATCCCGCCCACGCTCAATGTTGACAGCCAGGATCCAGAAATCGATCTCGATGTCGTCAAGGGTGAACCCCGAACCGGCTCTTTCGATTTCGCACTGAACAACTCGTTCGGTTTCGGTGGGCACAATGTCGCGCTCGCCTTCGGTCGGGCCTAGCCCGAACCGCGGTTTGCACCTGTCCGCGGGTGTCGTTGCAACACAACGTCACCCGCGGACAACACCGACCTTTCGTTCCACCCAAGGCTCGTACTGAAGGAGGACGCGATGACCATCCTGGCCCCCGTGACAAAGTCCGAATCATCGACAGACCCGCGCGATCCTCTTGCGCGCCTGGAAAATCTGTTCGACCCCGGCACAACAGTGCCGCTCCACGCCCGTGACAAGTCCGGTGTGCTCGCCGCGTCCGGAAACATCGACGGCGTCCGCACCATCGCATACTGCTCCGACGCCACTGTCATGGGTGGCGCCATGGGCGTCGACGGTTGCAAACACCTCGTCAAAGCCATCGATACCGCTATCGAGGAAGAGTCCCCCATCGTGGGCCTCTGGCACTCCGGTGGCGCGCGTCTGGCTGAAGGCGTCGAGGCGCTCCACGCCGTCGGACTGGTCTTCGAGGCCATGGTCCGCGCGTCGGGTCTCATACCTCAAATTTCCGTCGTGCTCGGCTTTGCCGCTGGCGGAGCCGCGTATGGTCCAGCCCTCACCGATGTCGTGATCATGGCGCCGGAAGGCCGAGTGTTCGTCACCGGGCCAGACGTAGTTCGTAGTGTCACCGGCGAACAGGTCGACATGGTGTCACTCGGCGGTCCGGACACACACACCAAGAAGTCGGGTGTCGCGCACATCGCCGCACACGACGAGGCCGACGCATTGCACCGCGCGCGCCGCCTGGTCTCGATGATGTGCGAGCAGGGCGAATTCGATCAGCGGGCAGCGGAACTCGGCGACAGCGATCTGCGCGCCATGATGCCTGCCTCCGCGAAACGCGCGTACGACGTTCGTCCGATCGTTCACGAAATGCTCGACAACGTCGAAGGCGAGTCGAGTTTCGAAGAACTGCAAGGCAATTACGCTCGGAGCATCGTCACCGGTTTCGGCCGGATGGCCGGACGCACCGTTGGCGTCATTGCGAACAACCCACTGCGACTCGGGGGGTGCCTGAACTCCGAAAGTGCAGAGAAGGCCGCTCGATTCGTGCGACTGTGCAACGCATTTGGCGTGCCGCTCGTGGTCGTCGTCGATGTTCCCGGGTATTTGCCGGGCGTCTCGATGGAGTGGGAAGGCGTTGTCCGACGCGGAGCGAAGTTACTTCACGCCTTCGCCGAGGCAACGGTCCCCCGCGTCACCGTCGTCACTCGAAAGATCTACGGCGGCGCCTACATCGCGATGAACTCGCGAGCACTGGGAGCCACGGCCGTATTCGCTTGGCCCAACTCCGAAGTAGCCGTGATGGGTGCGAAGGCTGCTGTCGGCATCCTGCACAAGCGGGCCCTCGCAGCTGCACCGGACGACGAGCGTGAAGCATTGCACGACCGACTCGCTGCCGAGCACGAGGCAATCGCGGGCGGCGTCGACCGCGCGGTCGAAATCGGCGTCGTCGACGAGGAAATCGACCCGGCGAAGACTCGCAGCATCGTGACCGCTGCCCTCGCGTCTGCACCATCTGTCCGCGCGCGGCACAAGAACATTCCGCTCTGACAACCCTGGACAGCAAGGTGGGCCTCGCCTATACGGCGGGGCCCACCTTTGTCGTTCAAGTCTTTGTCGTTCAAGCCGCGAGAGCACTCCGGGTTCAGGATGGACCTCGGTCAGCTGACACGCCTTCGCAGCCATGTCACTTCGGCACCTTCGCCTGAACTCCGGAAGGGTTCGAGTTCCTCGTCCCACGGTGTACCTATCGCCCGATCGATTTCCGCGGCGATGTCTCCACCGGAATTCATGATGGACCGCAGTTTCATCTCCCCTACGACGACATCACCGTTCGCACTGGTGGATCCGCGCCACAGGCCCAGACCGGGCACATGGCTGTACCGTTCGCCGTCGACGCCATGACTCGGGTCCTCGGTGACCTCGAACCGCAACATCGGCCACGCGCGTAGCGAGTCGACCAGGCGGGCACAGGTTCCGACGGGACCCGTCCAGTCCGTCGTCGCACGCAGAAGCCCGTCGTAGGCAGGCTGTGAGGTCCATCTGAGCTTGGCAGGGCTGTCCAACGTGGCGGACAGAGCCCAATCCACGTGCGGGCACAGCGCCGCGGGCGACGAGTGGATGTAAACCACACCAGTCGTCACGTCCGCGAATTGATTCATTTCGCGCACTCGAGCCTCCTGCTTCGACGAGGGACGTCTTCCCCAACGACCTCTGTCGAGTTCGTGCAGCACGCTCGATTGAACAGTGTGCCTTGTGTTACCCGTGTTGCGCCAGTGGAAGGAGAGAAATTTGTGCTCTACCGCGAAACTTCACCGACCACGCCATCCGACAATTCGGTCCACAAAGGCTTGGCCCAATCACCGAAATCGCGATCGGTAAGCACGACGCACGCAGTATCGATCGTGGGATCGACCCACAGGAACGTCCCGGACTGGCCGAAATGACCGAAGGTAGCGGCCGAGTTCTCGAGACCCGTCCAATGCGGACGCTTGTCGCCCCGAATTTCGAATCCGAGCCCCCAGTCGTTGGGGCGCTGAGAGCCATAGCCCGGAAGAATTCCGTTGAGCCCCGGGAACTGCACAGTTGTCGCCTCTGCGAACGTCTGCGCCGAGACCAGAGTCGGCGAGAGCAGTTCAGCCGCGAACTTGGCCAAGTCGTCTGCCGATGCCTGCGCACCGTGACCGGCCGGACCGACAAGAGCCGCGCTGGTCATCTCCAACGGCGCGAACACCGCCTCGGCCAGATAGTCGGCAAATTCGATCTCGGTCTCCCGGGAAACCAACTCGGCAAGCACCTCGAACCCCGCACTCGAGTAGATCCGCTTCGACGCCACCGGCGCCTGAACAACACGTTCGGCGAATGCCAATCCCGAAGCATGTGCGAGGAGATGACGAACGGTCGACCCCTCAGGCCCGGCCGGCCCATCCAACTCGACCGCCCCCTCCTCCACTGCCACGAGAATCGCGTAGGCGCACAACAGTTTTGTCACCGAAGCCAGGGGGAAAACATGCGCCTGGTCGCCACTGAAACCACGAATGCGGTCGCCCTCACCGGGATTCTTCCCGGAGAGGACGACCGCTGCCGCATTGTCGACCGGCCACTGCTGGATTACGTCGAGACTGTGAGTACTGGGCACCCGATCAGACTACTGGCACAAGAGTTGCGCTTCCGATCACCAGTCAGCTTCGGTGTAGCGGATGACGCCGCGGATGTTCTTGCCATCCAACATGTCCTGGTAGCCGTCGTTCACGCCTTCGAGCGTGTAGGTCCGAGTGACCATGTCGTCGAGGTTCAGCTTGCCTGCCTTGTACATCGCGAGGAGGTTCGGCACGTCCTGGCGAGCGTTGCCACCGCCGAAAATGTTGCCCTGAAGGTCCTTCTGAAGCATCGCCATCAGGAACAGGTTCAGCTTCACATCCATGTCCGTCAGGTGCCCCATTGCGGTGACGACACAACGGCCGGCCTTTGCCGTCAGAATCATCGCTTCTTCGACGTACTCACCCTTCATTTCGCCGACGGTGATGATCGTCTTCTGCGCCATGCGGCCATACGTAGCGTCGATGATCGGCTGAATGGCAGCGGCAGCGCTTTCGAAAGCGTGCGTTGCGCCGAACTTCAGAGCCTGCTCACGCTTCCACGGCACGGGGTCGATGGCAAAGATGTACCGGGCGCCCGATGCAACTGCACCCTGTAGCGCACTGATACCGACGCCGCCGACACCCATGATCACAACGTCTTCGCCGGGCTTCACATCGGCGATGTGGGTTGCCGATCCCCAACCGGTCGGGACGCCGCAACCGACGAGTGCGGCAACCTCGAACGGAATATCCTTGTCGATCTTCACCACTGACGACTGGTTCACGACCATGTAGGGCGAGAACGTCCCTAGCAGGCACATCGGGATCACGTTTTCGCCGCGAGCCTGGATTCGGTAGGTACCGTCACTGATGGCCTGGCCGCTGAGGAGGCCCATCCCGAGGTCACACAGGTTCTGATGGCCAGCCGAGCACGCCGGACAGGTTCCACAAGCCGGAATGAAGGACAGAACGACGTGGTCGCCGACCTCCAGACCCTTGACCTCCGGGCCGAGCTTGGTGATGACGCCCGAACCCTCGTGCCCACCCATGACGGGGAACGACGGCATCGGGGTCGCGCCGGTGACGATGTGGTGATCGGAGTGGCACATTCCGGCCGCTTCCATGCGAATCTGAACTTCGCCGGCTACCGGCTCACCGATCTCGATCTCCTCGACGGACCACTTTTCATTGAGGCCCCACAGGATTGCACCCTTGGTCTTCACGTCACTTCACCCTTTCATTCGCACACCCGCATCTATCTCTGTGACCATAGCCACAAATCTGCGAAATTGGAACGTGTTCTAACGAAAGATTTTGCACTGCAGGTCAGACGTCCAAATGACCTGGCACAACCGGCGCGGCAACAACGGAATAATGACCCACTGAGTGGGACAGGCCACACGGGCACCCGAAAGTAGAGCCGCCCCGAAAGCACGCAACCATTCGACTCCACCCCCCACCAATCGGTCGGACACAGAGCAGCGGGTCTGAAACAGACCTGGGCATGTTCTGGTGCATCTGAGGTTCGTCCTCAGGTTTTGAAGGTGGTGTTCGCCGGCCGCGGGTGCTGCTGCGGGTCGATCGAGGGTGGCGGGATGAACCAGGGTTTGTTGTCGACTCCTATTCGGATTTCCCATTTGCCGACGAACCCGGATTTGCGGTGCATCAGTCGGTGGTGTGAACGGCACAGCAGGACCAGGTTGTTCATCACCGTCGGGCCACCGTTGGCCCAGTGCCGGATATGGTGCGCATCAGTCCACGCGGGCACGCATGTGCAGCCCGGGAAGGCGCAGCCTTTGTCTCGGGCGATGAGGGCGACGCGTTGTTCGGCGGTGACCAACCTCTTCCCTGGTTGCGCATCCAAGGGCGCGCCGTGATCGTCGAGCAGAACGGTCGACAGGAAACAATCACACCCGAGAAGTCGGGTCTGCGACACCGACAGCGGTCCGAGCCAGGGCATGTGCCCGACATCGAGATCCGATACAGCCATTCCGTCATCAGCAGCGGAGGGTGTCGCGGCGCAGTCCCGATGCTCAGCGAGATCCCGAGCGTTGATGTGCACGTTCACGTGCGGGCGTTGACCACCGTCTGTGCCTGTTTTGGCGCAGTCCAGGTAACGGCGGATCAGTTCGGTGAACCCGTCGGCAGTCCGTTTCGCCGCCGACCGAGCATCGGGCGTCCCATCCGGCGCCGGGGTGGGCATCGTCAGATTCGACAGGGCCGAGAGCAGCATTTCGCCCGTGAGGGCATCGAAATCCCCACGCACCACCACCCGACCATTGAGCGTCGACGCGATCCGCAACTCATTGAGATCCACATCCTCGGCGGGCGGAATCTCATCCGATTCGAACAACCTCTCCAACGTCGCGATCACGTTCCGCACCTTCGTCGTCGTCGCCTCCACCCCCGACGCAGCCGCAAGCAACAAATCGATGCACTTCGGTAATGCCTCCTCCGGCATGCCTTTCGGCGGTGATTCACAGAACGCCACGATCAACACGGCATGCTCGAACGAGCAATCCCCATCATCGAAGCCTGCCGCCACCGCCGGAAACGGCCGCAAAGCCGCACCCAGGGCGGCGATCTTCTTCCCGTCCCGAACCTGCAGCATCGTGTTCGCCGCCAACCAGGACCCCACACCGCGGCTGGCAATCACCTGATCATCGGAACGCAACGAGAGTTCGTCCACCACCGCCACTCGAACGGCTTCGAGGCGCAGAATCTCCGCACTCGCCTCGACAGCAGCAGCACGCAACTCAGCAGCAGTCAACTGCCACAACCGTCCGCGCAACCCCACCGCAGAACCCGACACCACATCCGACAACAAGACACTCATTGACCCCCCGATCCCCTCCCCAAACAATACTCGAACACCCGTTCGAGTCAAGAGTTTCTCGAGTCAATCCACCGAGCGTCCCGGAATCACCACACCGCATTGATAGGCGAGAACCACCAGTTGCGCGCGGTCGCGGACATCCAGTTTTGTCATCGCCCGGTTCACGTGCGTTTTTGCCGTGACCGCGCTGATCACCAATTCCGCAGCGATTTCGTCGTTGGACATCCCGAGGGCAACGAGGGTTACCACTTCGAGTTCGCGTGGGGTCAACTGACCGAAAATCCCAGAAGTCGAGTCGGCCCGCGACGGAGTGGAAAGGAACCGAGAAATCAACGCGCTGGTCGCAATCGGCGACAGCAAAGAGTTCCCACCTGCGACCGTCCGAACAGCATCGAGTAGATCCTCGGCTCGGATTCCTTTGCCGATGAAGCCGCTGGCTCCCGCCCGGATCGCCTGTGCCACATGCTCATCCACTTCGAAGGTGGTAAGAATCAACACGTGCACGTCGGTCAAATCCGGATGATCGGCAATCATGGCGGTCGCTTCGACTCCGCTGGTGCCTGGCATTCGAATGTCCATCAATACAACGTCGGGTCGATGCTCGAGCGCCGCCTGGAATGCCTGCTCTCCGTCTGCCGCCTCGGCGACCACCTCCATGTCCTCTTCCGAACCGATCAGCAGCGCAAGCGTTTGACGGAAGAGCGCCTGATCGTCTGCCACTACCACCCGAATACTCACGACTCCTCACGCTCCGAACCCCTGGACACCGAGACAAGCGGTAGTTGGGCGTCCACACGAAATCCCCCGTCGGCGCGGAATCCTGCTGAGACCTCGCCTCCCATCGCCTGTGCCCTCTCCTTCATTCCCAGCAGTCCGTACCCGGGTGGTGACGTCGAAGGCACTGCCGTTCCGGCGTTTTCGACCGACAGCATCAGAACCTCGGCTTCGTATGACAACGACACGGTGACGGCTCCTGGCAGCGCATGCTTGCTCGCATTCACGAGTGCCTCCTGGATAATTCGGTACGCTGTGAGATCTACTGCGGGCCCGAGTGGGCGCAGCGAACCCGCAGCGCGCACATCGATTTCCATTCCTGCACTGACGAATTGATCCACCAGTGCCGGTAGATCCGAAAGCCCCGGAGCCGGCTTCATCGAGCGATCACCGTCCTGAGCATCACGGAGAACTCCGACCGTGGCCCGAATTTCATCGAGTGCCGCCTTGGACGTTTCCTCCACTCCGCGTAGTGCAGTCGTCGCCTTCTCCGGGTCTTTCCCGATCAAGTGCGACGCGACCCCGACTTGCAGGTTGACCAAGGCAATGTGGTGCGCGACAACGTCGTGCAAGTCTCGCGCAATCCGCATCCTTTCTTCGACGACGCGGTGTCGGGCCTCGTCCTCGCGCATTCTTTCCGCTTGCACCGCGCGCGCCTCGACGGACTCCAGATAGGCCCGGCGAGAACGGACCTCGGCGCCGGCAAAACTTGCCATCAGCAACCACGACAACAACCCCAGTGCCTCCTGCAGGAGATTGTTCCCCACTCCCAAAAAGATCGTGACGAGCATCAGCGAGCTGACTGTGCTCGCCGCTGCGAAGAAGGTCCTCCGGCGGTCACTCGTGCTGGCAACGTAATAGAGGCACACCATCGCTGCGGAACCTGTGCCGGCATTCGGCGGCGCTGACAGTGCAATCATCAATACGCCGAGCAGTACTGCCACCGCCAGTGCCGAGAACGGATAGCGCCTTCGGAACACGATGGTTGCCGCTGCGATCGCTGTTACAAGCACTCCCACAACCGTGACCTCGCGGGTGTCATTGCCGTCGAGCGCGATGCGGTGCGCCGTCCACGTGGCAAGGAGCACGAGAATCGCCAGTGCCAGGTCGATGGTGCGCGGGTGTTCCGCACACCATCGACCCCACGTCGATGTCGAAGTCATCGATCTACCGTATCCGGGTCACACCGACAACTTGTCGCTCGTGGGTTCACTGGATTCCTTCGAATCTGCGAGCAGCGCAGTCAACTGCTCCCCCTCGACATCGACGTTCGGGACCAACCGGTCCAGCCATGAGGGGAACCACCATGCCCTCGAGCCCAACAGGGACATGACGGCCGGTACGACGGTCATACGAATCACGAAGGCGTCGAACAGAACCGCGAACGAGAGTCCGAGTCCGATCTGCATGATGAAGGCGTCGCCGCCGAAGATGAAGCCCGCGAAAACGGCGATCATGATCAGCGCCGCGGCCGTGACCACTCGCGCGCCCTGGTCGAAGCCCTTCACGACTGCTTCATCCGGTCCGTCACCGTGGACGAACGCTTCACGCATTCTGGTCACCAGGAACACCTGGTAGTCCATCGCCAACCCGAAGACGATGCCAATCATGAAGATGGGCAACATCGCCACAACTGATCCGGTTTGACCTTCGACTCCGAGAATGCCGGCGAACCAACCCCACTGGAAGATCGCGACCAGCACACCGAACGTCGCACCGATCGAGAGCAGAAATCCGAGAGTTGCCTTGAGTGGTACCAAGATCGAGCGGAACACCAACATCAGGAGGATGAAGGCGAGGCCGACGACCAATGCGAGGTAGGGAACCAGGGCGTCGGCCAGGCGATCCGAAACGTCGATCGTCAACGCTGTCTGACCGGTGACCGACATCGTGGCTCCGGTCTCGTCGGTCAGTGATCCGGCGACCTCACGTATATCTGCGACGAGTGCCTTTGTTGCCTCGGTTTCGGGGCCGCTCGAGGGAACCACCGTGACGACTGCTGTATCGCCGGCCTGGTTGAGTGCTGGCGGCGTCACTGCCGCTATGTCAGGCAGAGCACCGAGCTTTTCCTGGGCGTCGCTCAATGCCGCTGCCGGATCTGTGGCGTCGGCAACGTCGACGACCACCATGAGCGGACCGCTGAACCCGGCACCGAACCCCTCGGATAGTCGGTCGGTAGCCCTGGCGGCAGTTGTGTCGGGCACTGGTGGGCTCGCCAAACTCAGGTTGATTCCGAAGGTGGGGATCGCCAGCAATCCCAACCCGAGGACAGACGCGAGCAAAACCGGAACTCGACGCCGGATCACGAACTTGGCCCATCGCGAGCCTGCGCCTTCCTTCGTCTTGCGATGCGTCAACTGACCACCGGACGCAAGCAGGCGACGATCGGATCGGCTCAGAACGCGCGATCCAGCAAATCCCAGCGTGGCGGGCAGCAGGGTCAGTGAAATCACCACTGCAACAGCAACTGCAAACGCCGCAGCCAGACCCATGCTTGTCAGGAACGGGATGTTCACGACGAACAGTCCTGCCAATGCGATGAGCACCGTCAACCCCGCGAACACTACGGCCGAACCCGCAGTCCCCGCTGCGCGGCCCGCAGCAATTTCCGGATCATGTCCGTCACGTAGTTCGGAGCGGTAGCGCGAGACGATGAAGAGCGAATAGTCGATCGCCACGGCGAGCCCAAGCATCATTGCCAGGACGGTTGTGCTCGAACCCAATTCGATGAAACCAGTTGCGATAGTGATCGTGCAGATCGCGATGCCGATGCCGATCAACGCGCTGATCAAGGGAAGCCCTGCTGCCACCAACGAACCGAAAGTGACCGTCAGGACCACAGCGGCGATCGCGACGCCGATCACTTCGCCCATCGATTCGGCACTGCTTTCCATCAGCACGTTGCCGGCAACATCGACTGCCAGCCCTGAATCCGCGGCGTCGTGGACGGCGGACTCGAGCAGTTCTTTCGAGCTGTCCGGCAAGTCGATCGAGTCGGCGGTATAGGAGACCTGCATGTATCCGATCGTCCCAGTCGGCGACACTCCGCCGGAGGCATACGGATCCGATACCGCTGCAACCTCGGGGTCCTTCCCGAGCGCAGAGACCAAGTCACTGACGGATTGTCGAATCGCCGGATCGGTGAGCGTCGTGCCTGCCGGAGATTCGAAGACGATGCGAGCACTGGCTCCGTCGGTGGACGACTGCGGAAATCTTTCAGCCAGAAGATCCTGCGCCGCTTGTGATTCGGTGCCCGGAATCGACAACGTATTGACGGTCGGACCGGACAGCGTTGCTGCGCCTACTCCGCCCGCCACCAGCAGGACGACCCAGAAGCCCACCATTGCCCAACGGCGCCGAAACGCGAGTCGCGAGAGTTTGTACAGGAATATCGACATGCGTGTCACTGTGCCGATACACGACCCCGTCGCACATCGTGCACAGGTAGGCAGTTCGACGTACTGCGCTCGCAGTAGGGCGGTGGTCCCCAGTGCTAGACGGGCAGGCCCAACTCCCTTGACCACGGCGGATCCGCCCCGGGACGTGACACGGTGACGGCTGCCGCGCGTGCGGCAAAGGTCAACGCGGCCGACCAATCTGCCTCGGTGAACGCACGCACAACAGCGACGTCGAGTGCGTCGTGACGATCAAGGTAGGCCAACAGGGCTCCGTGAACGGTATCGCCCGCACCGATCGTGTCCGCGACGTCGACCGCGGGCGCCGGCACCGAAACATCGAGTTCCTCGGTGATCAACCGCAACCCGTCACCACCACGGGTGAGCAGGACGGCGCCGACGCCTTCGTGGAGCCACTCGGCGCCGTCGACCGAACCCAACCACTTCGCGTCGTCGTCGCTCACTTTGAGAATATCGATGGCGGGCAACCACGAACGAAACCGTCGTCGATACGCGTCCGGGTCGGAGATCACCGCCGGACGAATGTTGGGGTCCACCATGGTGAGTCGACCGCGGGCGTGTGCTTCGTGCAGCAAAGCTTCGTAGGCAGAGGCCCCGGGCTCGAGCACCAGCGACAGCGTTCCGAACGAGAATGCCCGGGCAGAGGGAAGTTTCGGCAGCGCGAACTGTCGATCCGCCGTTCCCTCGAGGTAGAAGGAATACCGCGCACCTCCGTCCGCTGCAAGGTTCACGACGGCCAGAGTTGTCGGCTCGGGCCCACGTTCGACCCCAGTTGTGTCGACATTGGACGCGGCCAGCGAGTCGATCATCCGATCTCCGAAAGCGTCTGTGGACAAGCGAGAGACGAATCCCACGTCGGATCCGAGTCGACCCAGTGCAATCGCAACGTTGAACGGTCCACCGCCCAACTTGGGTGAGAAGTTCTCCCCCACCGGAACCAGATCAACCAGTCCCTCACCACACACCACGACGGATCGTTCGCGTGTATCACTCATCGGTAGACCCTAACCTTCTCACCAGTCGAAGATGGATGTGATGGGATTCAGCTACCCACACGCTCGCCCGTAGCCGGGTCGAAGAGGTGAACGAGGCCGTCCACCCGCTCGAAGCCCAGCGTCTGGCCGTACTGCAGCTTCGATCGACCGCCGGTGCGTGCAACGAGCGAGATCGGGTCGGCTTCGGTACCAGGCACGTGTGCGTAGATGTACGACTCGTTGCCCAGTTCCTCTACCAGGTCGATCTGAGCTGCGATTCCGTCACCGGCAGCAACCACCTGGAATTGCTCGGGCCGAATTCCCACTGTGACCGAAGCCAGACCGGCCGCGGCGATTGCCGCCATCTGCTCGCGGTCCAGCGGAACCTCGACGTCGCCGAAACGCACCCCACCCGAACTGACCGGCGCCGTTACCAAGTTCATACCTGGAGATCCGATGAAGCCGGCAACAAACGCATTGGCCGGCCGATCGTAAAGTTCGGTCGGAGAAGCGAATTGTTGCAACTTGCCGCCCTTGAGCACTGCCACGCGATCACCCATCGTCATCGCTTCCACCTGATCGTGCGTGACGTAGACGGTGGTGGTTCCGAGACGACGCTGCAACGCCGCGATCTGCGTGCGGGTCTGGACGCGTAGCTTTGCGTCGAGGTTGGAGAGCGGCTCGTCCATGCAGAACACTTGCGGTTCACGAACGATAGCTCGGCCCATGGCAACTCGCTGCCGTTGACCACCGGAAAGCTTGGCCGGTTTGCGGTCGAGGTATTCCGTCAGGTCAAGCAGTTTGGCCGCTTCGGCAACTTTCTTCTTACGCTCCTCGACGGGCACACCGCGCATCTTCAACGCGAACCCCATATTTTCCCCGACGGTTTTGTTGGGGTACAGCGCGTAATTCTGGAAGACCATTGCGATGTCGCGATCCTTGGACGGGACATCGGTCATGTCCTTGCCGTTGATGGTGATCGCGCCGGAATCGATGTCCTCGAGCCCTGCCAACATGCGCAGGGCCGTGGACTTTCCGGAACCTGACGGACCGACGAGCACGATGAACTCCCCGTCGTTGATGTCGAGATCGAGTGAATCGACAGCGAGGGTCCCGGCACCTTCGTAGATGCAAGACGCTTTCTGGTACGAGATTTCAGCCATGACGAACTCCTGAGAGGGTGAGGAGAATTATTTGATTGCACCGAAGGACAGGCCGCGCACCAGTTTGTTCTGGGCGAACCAACCGGCCAGGATGACGGGCAATGCCGCCATGGTCGCTGCCGCGGAGAGCCGAGCCCAGTACAGGCCCTCGCCGGTGATGAACCCGACCAGGAAGACCGGAATCGTCTGTGCTTGAACAGCTGTCAGGTTGACGGCGAAGAAGAATTCGTTCCACGAGAAGATCACGCAGATCAGCGCAGTCGCAGCAATTCCGGGCGAGATCAGCGGGAGGATCACCTCGCGAACCGAGGTCCACAAACTCGCGCCGTCCATGCTGGCAGCTTCGAGAAGTTCGCCGGGGACTTCGAGAAAGAACGAACGCATCATCCACACTGCGATCGGCAGATTCATCGATGTGTACAAGATGACCAGCGCCCAGATGTTGTCGAGCAATCCGATGTCGTTGACGATCACGTACAGCGGCACGATTGCAGCGACGACTGGGAGCATCTTGGTACTGATGAAAAAGAACAGAACGTCCTGAGTCTTGGCTACCGGGCGAAGCGACAATGCAAACGCAGCCGGAACACCCAGTAGCAGAACAAGAATCGTCGACATGGCCGTCGCAAATGCGGAGTTTGCCAGCGTCGTGCCGAGACCGGAGTCGAGGACGGCACGGAACTGTTCGAGGGTGGGAGTGAAGAACAGCTTCGGCGGATCCGTGTAGGCGTCTGCCTCGGTCTTGAACGCGGTCAGGACCATCCAGAAGACCGGGAAGAAGAATCCGAGAGCGGCGATCCACGCCACGACCGACCACGGACTGAACTTACTGCTCTTCTTTTTCTTGACGACGGGTTTGTCGGTCGTCGCGCTTGTCGTCTCTACGGCAGTCATCACGCCGCCTCCTCGTTGCCGGTGAAGCTCTTGAAGATCAATCGGAGCGCAAGTGTCGACACGATGATCGTCGCGATCACTGTCACGACACCCATCGCCGCAGCTTGACCTACGTCGAAGCCGAGGAACGCGCGCTGGTAGATGTAGAACGGCAGGTTCGAGCTGGCCACGCCGGGCCCACCCGAGGTCATCATGTACACCGCGTCAAAGGTGTTCACGAGGTAGATCGCACCCAGAACTGCACCGAGTTCGATGAAGCGGCGCAGGTGCGGCAACGTCAGTTCGCGGAACATCGCAAACGGCTTGGCTCCGTCCACTCGTGCGGCTTCGAGAATGTCTCGGGGCATGGACTGCAAACCGGCCAGAATGAGCAGCATCATGAAGGGCGTCCACTGCCAGATCAGATTGATCATGACGGCGGCGAGCGGAAACTTACTGACCCAGTCGACCTGGCCGACGCCGAAAGGCTGGAGGACAAAGTTCACGATACCGAACACCGGGTCGAACATTGTTGTCTTCCACAGCAATGCGCCGGCGACGGGAGTGATGAGAAACGGCGTGATCAGCAGTGTCCGCACGATCCCCCGACCAAGGAATGCGCGGTCGAGTAGCAGCGCCAGCGCGAGTCCGAGGATCACGGAAACGATGACGGTTCCCACGATCATGATGACCGTGTTGACCGCGACTTCCCGAAACTGACTGTCCTTGAAAACCTCTATGTAGTTGTCGAACCCGTTGAAGTGCCGCGATCCCGGCCGGACTAGGTTCCACGACTGCGTCGAGTAGTAGAGGGTGAACAGAAACGGAATCTGGGTGACGACGATCGAGAAGATCAACGCCGGCAACAGGGGACCTCTACGACGCCAACCCTCGGCGCGGGAGATCTTCTTTTCGACCCGGACCGGTGGCGCGTCGTCCACCGTAGTTCTGGGCTCGGCAACCGTAGTCATCGGTTCTCCTGATAGGTCTTGCCGACCACCTCGGCATACTGCTGGGATTGTTCGAGTGCTTCTTTCACGCTCTTCTGACCCGCGATGGCCGCACTGATCTGCTGGCTGACGCGAGTGCCCAGGTCCTGAAACTCAGGGATGGTGAGGAACTGGACGCCGGTGTACGGAACCGGTTGCACTGTCGGGTTTTTCGGATCTGCATTGTTGATCGATTCGAGGGTGATCGGACCGAATGCCTGTGCGGCCTCTTGATATTCCGGAATCTCGTAGGTCGATAGGCGACTTCCCGGAGGAACTCTCGACCAGCCGAGTTCGGTTCCGACCTTCTGGATGTAGTCCTTGTTCGTCATCCAGGAAATGAACTTCCAGGCGTCATCTTTGTTCTTTGCCGACTCCGGGATTCCGAGCGCCCACGTGTAGAGCCAACCAGGATCGGACTTCTCGACCTTCGGGGCCTTCGCATATCCGATGTTGCCGACTACCTTCGACGAGGCGGGATCTTCGAGCACCGACACAGCTGAGGTCGCGTCGTACCACATCGCCGTGTTGCCTTGCGCGAATTGTGTTGCACATTCACCGAATCCGCTTGTGGCAGGACCCGGCTGACCGTGCTCCTTGACCGTGTCCACGTAGAACTGAACCGCATCCTCGACCTGCGGACTGGTCAACTGCGCATTCCAATTCTCGTCGTACCAGCGTCCACCGAAGGTGTTGATCACTGTGTTCAGCGGTGCGAGTACCTCACCCCAGCCAGGCTTTCCGCGCAAGCAGATTCCCGCCATCTTGGCATCCGGGTTGTCGAACTGCGCTGCCCAACCTGCGACTTCTTGCCACGTCGGGTCTTCGGGAACTGTAATCCCCGCCTGATCGAACAGATCCTTGCGGTACATCAGGAACGACGACTCCCCGTAGAAGGGGACCGCGTACATACTGTCCTCGTACGACAGAGAAGTCTTGATCGACGGTACGAAGTCGTCCTCGTCGTAACCGGGCGTCGTGTCTGCATAGTCGGACAGGTTCGTGAGCCAACCGTTTGCAGCCCACTGAGGTGTCTCGTAGTTGCTGATCATCACGACGTCGAACTCACCGCCGCCGGTTGCCGTCGACGCTGTGATCTTGGCGCGCGCCTGGTTCTCGGAAAGGCTGACGAATTTGAGGTCGATGCCAGGGTTCTCGGCTTCGAAAGCCGGCGCCAGCTTGATGGCGTCCTGCATCTGCGAGTTCGACACCATCGCGATGGTGACTGTTCGTTCGCCGGAACCACCGAGCGCACCAGCGCCCGCACATCCCGACACCAGGAGGCAGAGCGCCGCCGCGGCAGCGCCCCACACTCGTCTTCCTGTTTTCACGGATTACCTTCCTTCACACTTGCGTGTCAGTCGCGCGCTCGGACAGCGAAACTCGTGAGATCGCTAGCCTTCGAGCAGCCACTGGGCGCACTCGACGTCGGTGACGAGTACGTTTGCCAAACCTCCGCGCAATGCGCCCAGAACGGCCTGGCGTTTGTGTGTTCCCCCCGAAATCAGAATCGTCTGATCGCAGGATTTCACTGCGTCGAGCGAGACGGAGACCGTTCGCTCAGGCAGTGGCCCCTCCACTGGATTGCCGTCGATCGTGTAGAAACGGCCGCCGATTTCACCGACAGCGCCTCGACTTTCCAACTCGTCCAGCATGGTCGAGTCGACGAAGCTACCGGCAAACAAGGTCGTCGCGGTCGAGACGGCACCGACTCCGAAAACCATGATGTCGGAATCAGTTCCGGCTTGCAGCGCCTTCGAGATCACCGAGTCGTTTCGCATCGACTCCACTGTCGCCGAGTCGGCATACAGCGGAGCGTTGAGACGAATAGGATTGGCCTGCAACTGTTGTGCACATCGGCCGATGGTGAAGTCGACACCGGTTTGGTAGTCGGTCACCGTCATGGAGCCGTCAAGTTGTACCACAGCCGAGCACTTCGCGGCCTTGTCTGGCAAAGATCTTGCTACCGCAACGGTTTCCGGACCCCAGGTAAACCCGAGAACGCTCGACGGCTGCAGACGGCGAACCAGAACTTCCGCTGCTCTTCGGCCGAGTGCGTCGAAGTCCGGGTCGTCCGTATCCGAAATCGCTTCGGGGACGATCAACACTTCGGCCAACCCGAAGTGCTTCTCCAGCTTCGATTCCAACTCCGTGTTCACCGAACCTTCGAGCTCAGGCGGCACCAAAATCTCGACCCTGACCAAACCTTGCGTCCGCGCCCTGGCCAACAGTCGCCCGGCTGTCGGCCGCGAGACGCCCAACTTCGCTGCAATCTCCGCCTGAGTGGCACCTTCGAGGTGATACATCGTCGCCGCCCGCAAGGCGAGCCGCACATCCTCGGAAGCGGGCAACTTCGACGACTTGAGTCCTGTGGGCTGAGCCGACTGGTTCACACGGTCTCCTTGTGCATCAGGTTCAAAGTTTCTCGATCGTGAGCAAATGATCACTAGATGTTCTTATGCTCATTAAGCTAACATCTACGTTGTGACCCACACAACAGTTTCCGGAGAATCCGTCGATCTACCTGCGACAATTCGGGCAAATGTCCTCGTTGAGACCGGAAAGATGCAGATGGTCGAGAGACCACGACCGTCCCCGAAGGCGGGTGAAGTCCTCGTTCGCATCCATGCCGTGGGCGTGTGCGGGTCGGACGCGCACTACTTTCACGAAGGTCGCATCGGCCCTTACGTAGTCAACTCACCGCTCGTTCTCGGACACGAAGCATCTGGACGCATCGCCGCAGTCGGTGACGGCGTCGACCCAAGACGCATCGGGCAGCGTGTCTCCATCGAGCCTCAGAAGCCCGATCCGACAAGTCCCGAATCCAAGGCAGGCAGATACAACCTCTGCCCTCATATGGAGTTCTTCGCGACGCCGCCGATCGACGGTGCGCTGACCGACTACGTCACGATCGGTGCCGACTTCGCCCATCCCATCGCAGATTCCGTGTCCTACGAGGCAGCTGCGCTGTTCGAGCCACTCTCCGTAGGGATCGCCTCAGCCCAGAAGGCGGGGATCACTGCCGGCTCTCGGGTGTTGATCGCCGGCGCCGGCCCGGTAGGAATCGTGACGACGCAGGTGGCCAAGGCATTCGGCGCGACGGAAGTCATCGTCTCAGACATCGACGCGGCCCGACGTGATGTGGCACTGAAATTCGGCGCAACAACCGTCGTTGATCCACGTGAGGGCGACGTACGCTCGCTGGCCGTCGACGCATTCATCGACGCCTCGGGTGCCACGGCCGCGGTGATCGACGGGATTCACGCAGTTCGGCCCGCTGGAACCGTCGTTCTGGTCGGAATGGGTGCCGACGAGATACCGTTGCCGGTCCCGATCATTCAGAATCGCGAACTGATGCTGACCGGAGTGTTCCGGTACGCCAACACGTGGCCGATCGCCGCCGCATTGGTCGCTGCCGGGCGCGTCGATCTGGACTCGATGGTCACAGCACGCTTTTCACTCGAACAGTCGCAAGAGGCCCTGGTGGCCGATCGCATTCTCGGCAGCATCAAAGCCGTAGTCATCGTCGCCGAAGGAGACTAGTACTTTCATGGAACTCAATACGAAGACCCTGTTCGACTTCGATGCTGCACTCGAAGTGCCGAACTACGACCGGAGCAAAGTCACTACTGGCATAGTGCATTTCGGTGTCGGAGGCTTTCACCGTGCACACCAGGCCATGTACATCGATGATCTCCTGCGACGCGGTGAGGGCTTCGACTGGGGAATCTGCGGAGTGGGAGTGATGCCGTCGGACAAGCGGATGAAAGACGCTCTCCGCGCGCAGGACTGCCTCTACACGCTGGCGCTCAAGCATTCTGACGGAACCCTCGAGGCCCGGGTCATCGGGTCGATCGTCGAGTACCTGTTCGCTCCGGAGGATCCGGAGGCGGTGATCGAAAAGATGGCATCCGAATCGACGAAAATCGTATCTCTCACCATCACCGAGGGCGGATACAACATCTCGCACACTACGGGTGAGTTCGACGCGTCCGATCCCGATGTAATGCACGATCTCGAGCCGGGAACACTCCCCCACACCACCTTCGGTCTGATTTGTGCGGCACTCGCACTCCGTCGCGACCGGGGCCTCGCCCCGTTCACGATCATGAGTTGCGACAACATCGAAGGCAACGGATCGGTCGCCAGGACGGCAGTCGGAGCGTTCGCCGCCCTGAAGGATCCCGAACTTGCGGAGTGGATCGACGAGAACGGCGCCTTCCCCAACTCCATGGTCGACCGGATCACACCCGTCACGACAGCCGAGGTGACCACCGAGATCGCCGAGACGTTTGGCGTGGAAGATCAGTGGCCGGTCGCGGCTGAGCCGTTCACCGCGTGGTTCCTCGAGGACGAGTTCACCTCAGGCAGGCCACCTCTGGAGAATGCCGGCGTCAATCTCGTGCCGGATGTTCGCCCGTACGAACTGATGAAACTGCGCCTTCTCAATGCCGGCCATCAAGGCATCGCGTACTTCGGCTACCTTGCCGGATACCGCCTGGTCCACGAGGCATGCCAGGACGAACTCTTGTCGGGGTTCCTGCTCGACTACATGAATCTCGAAGCGACGCCGACCCTTGACCCGGTACCCGGCGTCGACCTCGATCAGTACAAGAAGACCCTCATCGAAAGATTCTCGAACCCCCAGATCCGCGACACGATTGCACGTCTGTGTGCCGAGTCGTCCGATCGAATTCCCAAGTGGCTGTTGCCCGTCATCCGGAACCAACTCGACACCGGTGGGTCGATCAACCTGTCCACCGCAATTGTCGCTAGCTGGGCCCGCTACGCCGAGGGCACAGACGAGAACGGAGATCCCATCACCGTCGTCGATCAGCTGTCGGACACTCTGGTGCCGCTCGCCCAGAAACAGTCGAGCGACCCGTTGGCCTTCATCGGGTACCGCCAAGTGTTCGGCGATCTCGTGGACGATCGCCGATTTGTCGCTAGCTTCCGAAAGACCCTCGACTCATTGCACTCCGTCGGAGCCAGAAGAACCCTCGAGGAGGTGCGCGGGCTCTGACTACACCGAGACGTCGTGCAGGTGATGGATCGGATCGTGAATGAAGTAGGCCGCCAACGATTCGACGGTGAACGCCGATCCGTCACTGCGGAGACCCCGTCGTTGGCGGCTACCCTCTGGCACGGTTTCGAAGGCATTCGCGACCTCCGCCGCGGCGTCGGACAATTCCGATGCCACCTTTGCCGGATCTTGGTCGTTGTACCGCTCGGCCTCGGCTGTTGCGTCCTGATCCCAGTTCTCGAATCGCGGATCGTCGAATTCGAGCATCTGTTCCAACCGCACCTTGAAGATCCGGAACACGTCGCGTACGTGGGCGGAATACTCCAGCGCTGACCATGTTTCGCTGTCCGGTCGCTCCGTCACATTCTCGCGCTCCAGTACCTCGGCCCACGAGACGGCATTGCTACGCACAAGATCTGGAAACATCCGCGAACGCCACAGCGGACGAATCAAACCCGCACTCGGCGCATGGGCGTTCGAGGACCCAGGTCCAGTTCTTTGTATCCGGGGTGGTCGGCATGGATCGAGAATAGTCCGCCAGGGCGGGGTCAGTCTGCTTCGATTGGCCGATGAAGCGAATCATGATCGCTATTGCGACTCCATTCGTGCTGATGCTTACTTCGTGTGGCGGGGACGTGGGCGACGCGGAACCCCACGAACTCGCCTTCACATGCGACGACGCACATGCGTACCTCGAAGTTTTCGGGACGGTCGAGGCGGCGTTGGCCCGGCTACAGAGCCCTGGATGGAACGATGTCCCTGAACTCGTGGGTTCCGCCAGCGCCTGGGCAACGTTCACACCACAACAGCAGACTGCGATAGTCAATTCACTTCATGCGGCTTCCCGAGGTGAATGTTGATCCGTATTTCTGTGCCGGTATCGGCATCTGACTCCGTCGACAAGATTTGCCGGTCGATACTCGGATCGGCCGAAGAACTGGACATACTCCGACTGATTCCACGTCGCCGATCGATCGAGTCCGCGATGACACGAGCGGACCGCACGACGACTGAAGAGGATTCGACGCTGAGGCGCGTGAGCGCACCCAAGAAGCCTTCGAAGCAGCGAAATCGGGATCGTGCGACCGAGCAACGCCGGAGGCCTGATTCGCCGGTCGCACAACAGAATTACAAACGACGACGTAACTACGTCATTCCGTTCGTGACAAAATACTCGTTCGTCGGCGACGGACCGATCACTTCGATTTCCTCGACGGGTCTCGTCGCCCCTCACGTGAAGGGCGTCGAGTCGACATGTACCCCTTCCGAACGCAGTAAATGCTCGGCCGCACAAATCAACAGGGAAATGGATTCGTACGAGAGTCCCTCGATCGCATGCATCAGCCTGTCAGGCGCCGGAATCGACCGGTCGACCGGCGAACCCTCGGATCTCCGCACAGAAAGCACGGTCGAGAGTTCTCGTTGATTCACCACCTGACCTGCGCTGTTCGCTCGCTCGAACATGGCATTCAGCCGCTGGACCAGTTCCTCACCTTCAGCTGATCGAATAGTGTTGCCGAACAGCCTGTTTCCATGATCGGCTTCGACACCAGGCCCGATCGAGTTCTTGATTGTCACAGTATGTTCTCCGTTACGTTGGTCTGTCAGGTTGATCAGGGGTGCGACCCGGCGCAATTCACAGAGCCTTTATCCGTGCCGCCCAACGGCGTCGCGTCCATCGACAGCAGACGAATCTCCCCCGGCGCCCATCGGCTTCCGGTAGCGAGACCTCGAAGCCGCTGTTCATTTGCGACCTATCGTTACATATTAACATCAACTGTAACTCTTCGACAAGCACTTTGTTCCGATTGCCCGGTTTGATCACGGGTAGCGCAGAACATCAGGGGTGGCCAACTTATCGACATGATCTACGCCGTCCCTGCCATCTCCGTTCAGGCTGCAGTGATGGTCGAGCCACCGGCAAGGGACACGAACGACATTCCGCCGACGAGCTCCCAGCGTAGGTATCGCCGCGCGTGCATCACCTGCGGTGAACTGCGATGCACGAAAGCCGCAACGCGGATAGGGGCGGCGACACAGTCCACGAGAGCTTTCTTACCCGAACTTCTCCATCACCGTGTGAGGCAGCCGGCCAGCCAAGACTGCGCCCAAAGTCCTCGCTACTGATGACCTAAGTCCGACAATACTTTTCACGAAAAAGAGGACCCCGCGCCTGCGGGGTCCTCTTCGCTTTCCTTCAGAGCTAGAGACCGAGCGAGTGAAGGTGCTCGCTGATCTTCTCGAACATGAGCCTTTGACCTGCCGGCGTGGGATGCATGCCGTCTTCCTTGAGTAACGTCGGGTCCGACAGCCAGTTCTCGGCGAGCGCATCAATGAAAGGCAGCTTGTACTGCTCAGCGGCGGAACGGATTCGATCGTTGACATTGACAGCGGTCTCGGATGGAGGCCGGTTGTCCATGATGGGGCCGATGACGACAACCTTGGCGTGAGGAAGCCGATCTCGTAGCTGCGCATACAACTCCCGAGTCGCATCTCGCACCTCGAGCGGGTACGAAACATCGTTCCGACCGCCGGCGATGATGACGACCTCGGGATTCACCGCAACGACCTGATCAATTTTCGCACCGAACGGTAGCTTGCCTTTTTCCTCGTTTCCCTGGACGTAGCCGGTGCCACCGCTCGCAAAATCTGCCAGGTACCAGCGACGATCGAAGGCGAGCAGCGCCGGCCAATGATCTCCCGTCGTGTTCGGAATCGAGTACGAGTCCCCCAAAATTGCGACCGTGTCGAAGTCGTCGGTAGGGGCATTCAGCGCCGGCGCCGAACTGTCAGGCTGCGATACAGAGGCAGTTGCCCGACTGTCTCGGGATTGCTCGTACGCAAATCCTACGATCACCGCTACGACGGTGAAAACCATGGCACCGATGACGGCGACAGTTCGCTTGTTGGGTTTGGTCACCCCGTAAACATACGGGGTCGAATCATGTTGCCTCTGAGCGAGTGTCAAGCATCTGTCGTTCCGCTTGAATCGGTCATCAACGAAGGAGTGAAATCCCGCTCTCACAGCAGACTGGGGCCAAGCTTGCTGGAAGTTAAGGCGCGGCAAAGCATTCAGGGCACACCGTCCCCCATTCGACGGACCAAAGTCCATTTTCAAATCAACACTGCGACAAGCGGCAATCGCGCAGCTATATTTCGTCGACACTTCAACTACTTTCGGCACATCTGCACGGACGCGCGACAACACCCAGTCCCCCCGCTCGGCAATCCCCTCTATTTTTCTCATTCGAAGAAACCGGCACCAGGTGCCAGGAAGAACGTCGACATGCCGGAAACAGAAGCAAAGCGCAGCAATCGGCGACTGATCGCGTTCGCAGCACTCGCAGTCGTACTCCTCGTGCAAGGCGCCTACTCGTTCGGTGTCCGCCCTGAGCCATACCCGACAATTCGCATGCCCAGCTTCGGTGGCGTGCCCAATGCAGACGGCGAGTTCAGTGGAAGTGGCTTGGATATCACTCTCCATTACACCGACGGATCCACGATCAGTCCCAACCCAGTGGATCTCGCCGGCGATATTCGCTACTCATCCGCGAGAGCATCACTCGATTATGCGTTCCGCCCCAGCGGGGCAGGCGACCGCAACACCCGAACCGCGGACCCTGAATTGGTCGAATGGCTCCGAAACCGCAGCGTCGAAGTCGGAAGTGGTGCCATCCCGGACAGTATCGAGTTCTGCTGGCGCAAAACAATTATCGACATTACCGACGGAACCGATGCGTCAACTGACCCGTGCGAAACGACAAGGGTTGATCTATGAGTGCCCGTGCGGGAACTCTGTTGTTCCTGCGCGACCACATCGATCAGTTGTGCGAGGCGTACCGCGGGGATGCGAGGTTCCTCGCTGTCATTCGAATCCTCTTCGCGCTATATGTGATCGCGTTTCCCATCGACTACACGTGGGCGGGCGAGGTTCCCTCGATTCTGTTTCATCCGCAATCCGGTCCGTTCTCCCTGCTGTCGTCACCACCCTCCGAGAACTTCCTCGTCGGACTCGAAGTCGCCCGATTCATCCTGGCGATCGCCATCTTGGTCGGATATCGAACGACAGCCGCGTCCATCGCAATGACCCTCACGCTCATGACCGGCAGCGGGTTGGTCAATTCCTTCGGCAAGGTCGACCACTTCATTCTTTTCGAAATCTTGCCGGTGGCCATGGCAGCCGCTGGATGGGGCGCCGCATGGTCCCTCGACGCACGACGTTCACGCACACAACGCAAAGCACTTCAAACCCGCGGACTGCCCATGCTCATCTGGGCAGTGACGGTCGCCTACGCCCTGTTTACAGCGGCACTACCCAAAGCTGCGTCGGGCTGGCTGAACCCCGAATTGCAGGCAACCCGGGGCTACGTTGCGCGAGACGTCGCTGACCCCACCAAGCTCGGTCCGCTGACCCACGAACTATTCGACATCCATTCGGAGTGGCTATGGAAAGCACTCGACTACGCCACTGTCTTCGCTGAAGGCTGGTTGATCGTTGCCGTGCTCTTCCCTGTCTTGTTCAGAATCGGGATCGTCGTCTTACTCGGGTTTCACCTTGGGGTTTATCTCGCGTTGGGCATCGAGTTCGACAGCTATATCTTCGTGTATCTGCCGTTCCTGTCGGCACCTGCCGTATGGGTCACCAAGCGAGTCCTGGGCAGAAGCCCCGATATCGGTAGAACGTCGGCGCCGGAAACTCCACGTCAAGTGTCTCCGGCCAGTTCGGACGCACCGTAAATCTAATATCCGGGAGCGGACCTTTCCGTCACAGTTCGTGAGTGCCCCAATCACAGGTAGGCGATCCCCAGACTCCCTCAACCTGGGGATCAAACAAACCTACTGTCTCCCAATGAAATTCCGAGAACTTCTACATTCACTGACATTCGGTTCGCAGACGGGCGCCCTAATCGCCAATTCGGCGCCGCCATTCGGACCCCACATCGCGTGTTGAGGGCAGTCGAGCCGCGGGGGGTCGGCTCGACTGCCTGCACTTACACCAGGCGAAGATGGTTTCTTGCCAGCTATCTGCTAAACCAGCGTGCGTCGACGCTCAGGGGGTCACTGGAACGCATCGTCGTCACCTGTGGGCCGGGCTCGCGCCGGCAGGTACAGACAATTGTTCAGTGACCCCTGAGTTCGATCATCGAAATCACCTTCGATCGCCGTGCGTAAGTACATCTAGAGCGTGACACTTCGGCTGGTTGAGCACATACGCTGAAATACCTGGATAGGTACCTGCTTTTCCTTCGTCTTCCGAGTGGTCGCTGTCTCGGTCACGTCCAGAAGCGTTGCACATCCGACACTGTCGGGAAATTGGTCATCTGGATCCGAGACTTTCACCTCATCTGCGATCGACGATCATGATGCGACGATTCCTTGTGTGACCACGAACGCTCGACTCAGACGCAACCGCAGGCGCATTGCCAGGCGATTCAATCCCAACAACGTGTGGGCAACTGTCCTGGTGATTGCACTTTGCGCACTAGTCGCCTTGGCGATCGTCTGCAGCATGATTTTCGACAAAAATCATTGGGGCTGACCCGCGGGCTCACGGCACCTGAACGTGGGGCGGGCGGGGCTCGAACCCGCGACCAATGGATTATGAGTCCACGGCTCTAACCGACTGAGCTACCGCCCCATCCGGATGCGATGCATCGCGGCGAATCCGAATGTTACCGGCACATCCGACGCGGATCACAATCGGGCAGGCGGTGACGCGTTGCACTCTTTCGAGTCGAGTCTTCCAAGGTTGGTCGGCACAGGAGCGATGAGCCGATACCGTGGGAGTGCACACCCCACGGAACAGGATCACCACATGAAGCTTGCACTGACCGAATTCAAGAACTCGAAGGCCACGATCCGGATCATCATGTCCGACGGCGCGAAGCTGAACGGCACCGTCACCGATTTCACCGAAGACACTCTCGTCCTCAATTCTCCGAATGGTGTCTATTACATCAACCCCAGCCACATCATCCGGCTGTTCGAGCCGTCGGATCGCGCAGCGAAGTAAGCGCACCCGTCAAACAGTTCGACGGTTCCACCGAAAGCCCGACGCAGACACTTGCGTCGGGCTTTGGTGTATCTGTCGCCAATATCTACGCGTCGCGTTCACGGGTGCAGCGGCCATCGGCGTCACTGAAAACGACAATGGGCCTGTCCTGTTGGCCGCCATCGAGAGTGTCGTAACTCCATCGGCAATCGACGAGCATGTTTTCTCCTGCATGCTCGGAGCTACCAAACCCGAACCTGCGGCCTTCCTGGCTGCGCTGGAATTGCTCGATGCGCGTCCACAGCAGACCTTCTTCGTCGACGACAACCCGGTGAACGTCCTCAGCGCTCGACGGCTGGGAATTCGCGGCGAACAAGCAAACAAGGCGGCAGACGTCGAATCGGCACTTCGATCGGTGGGTCTGCTGCGAGCGCACTAGGTCAGACAAAAACAAGAAAGCCCCCACCCGATTTCTCAGGTGAGGGGCTTCGCTGCTCCCCCGGCTGGACTCGAACCAGCAACCGTCCGATTAACAGTCGGAAGCTCTGCCAATTGAGCTACAGGGGATTGTCTTGCTCGCTTCGCCCGTTCCGGCGTTGCCTGAGAAACTGTAGCGAATCCTTCACCGAAGTACCAAATCGCCTGCACGGCGAGTCATCAGGCAGGATGGAGTCAGGACGATCGGTGCTGGAGGGAAGCAGGAATGATGCGTTTGTTGATCGGTGTTGCAGCTGGGTACGTCCTGGGAACCAAAGCGGGCCGCGCACGATACGAGCAGATCAGCCGGGCCGCGAAGGCGGTGGCCACCAGTCCGGCCACCAAGAAGGTGTTGGACGCGTCACGGCAGAAGCTGGCCGACTCACTGAGTACTCAGCCCAAGCTCGAGCCGATGAAGCCGATCAACGAGGAGACTACGATTCTGGTCCCCCACGACCAGTTGAAGAAAAACCGTTAGGTCAGACGCTTTGGTCGCCGACAGCCTGCTCACGCAGCTGTCGGCGATACTGCTCCAGCGCCACGAGGTCGCCGAACAGTGAGTTGTACTCCTCGGGGGCTGCAGCAGGTGAAACGCGCTGAAGCTTGGATTTGAGGTCGGCAACCTGCTCGCCCACCCACGCTTCCTGCAGTCGTGCGAGCACTCCGTTGATGTAGCGCGGAACCGTGTCTTCGTCACACGGCATCGGTTCGACGGCCAGCTCAGATACAACCGAGGCCACCGTCATGTCTTCGACGCCCTTGGTGACGACTTCGATCCACTCGGCGCCGCCGAGTCCCTTGCTCGTTCCACCGGCGTCAGCCATTGCCTGTCTGATGACAACGTAGGCGGGGTGGGTGAACGTCTCGGGCGGCAACGAGTCGAAGACACTGCCGGCGATGCCAGGGTGCTGCAATGCGGCCTTGAGGACAGCTCGCTGCGTCGAGAGCGCGGGATCGTTGGGCCGGGGCCTGGAGATTCCGATCGGCAGCGCAAGCGCATCGGCAGCAGGTTGGTCGACAACCTGACGACGCTTGGGTGCCGGTGACGATCCACGCGTCGACGCCCGTTTGCGAGCTTCGTCACGCACGCGTCGTCGAACCGACGGAAGATCGTCCCAACCGACCCATCCGCACAACAGATTCGCGTAGCTGTCGCGCAGAGTTGATTCCTTGATCTGCGCAACGACGGGCACGGTACGACGCAGTGCCTCGACACGACCTTCAGCGGTCTCCAGATCGTGTTCGGTGAGGATGGACTTCACCACGAACTCGAACATCGGAGTGCGCCGTGCCACGAGGTCGCGAACGGCGGCGTCACCAGACTTCAGACGCAGATCGCACGGGTCCATTCCGTCGGGCGCGACGGCGACGAACGTCTGCCCGGCCATCTTCTGATCACCCTCGAACGCCTTCATCGCAGCGGCCTGCCCCGCGGCATCACCGTCGAAGGTGTAGATGATCTCACCGCGAAAGTAGCTGTCGTCCATCAGGAGTCGGCGGAGCATCGCAAGGTGCTCCTCACCGAAGGCGGTCCCGCACGAAGCGACGGCGGTCTTGACGCCGGCCAAATGCATCGCCATGACGTCGGTGTAACCCTCGACGACTACCGCCTGGTGCCCCTTGGCGATGTCGCGCTTGGCGAGGTCCAAGCCGAACAAGACCTGAGACTTCTTGTAGAGAATCGTTTCCGGCGTGTTGACGTACTTACCCGGCATGGTGTCGTCGTCGAAGAGCTTGCGGGCACCGAAGCCGATGACGTCACCGGCGACGCTGCGGATCGGCCACAGAAGTCGGCGATGGAACCGGTCGATCGGACCTCGCCGGCCTTCTTTGGACAGCCCGGCTGCTTCTAGTTCTTTGAACTCGAAACCTTTGGACATCAAGTATTTTGTGAGAGTGTCCCAACCTTCTGGCGCGTATCCACACCCGAACTGCAGGGCCGCTGCACCGTCGAAGTTTCTCTCGGTGAGGTAGTCGCGAGCCGCCTGGGCATCGGGTTCGCGCAGACGAGCGGCGTAGAACTCCTGAGCCGCCGCGTTTGCTGCGATCAAGCGTGCACGGGTGCCGCGATCGCGCTGAACGGACGGTCCGCCGCCCTCGTACGAAATCGTGTAGCTGAGTCGATCCGCCAACTGCTCGACGGCCTCTACGAAGCTGATGTGATCCATCTTTTGCAGGAACGAGTACACGTCACCACCCTCACCGCAGCCGAAGCAGTGGTAGAGGCCGTGGTTGGGTCGCACATGGAACGACGGCGACTTCTCGTCGTGAAAGGGACACAGACCTTTGATCGAATCGCCACCGGCACGCTTGAGTGAAACGTATTCACCGACGATGTCCTCGATGCGAGTGCGTTCGCGAATGGCCGCGATGTCTCTGTCAGAAATTCGGCCCGCCACGTACATCAGTCTAGGCGGTCGCCCGGCACCTCCTGACAACGATATGTTGATGGCCGACTCTGCACCGCAGCGATGGGACCGACGATGACTGAAAACGCCTCGAGCTCGCACGAAGGGCGATCAGGAACCCGATTCGGCGTGTACGAGTTGCGTAGCCTCCTCGGCCGAGGCGGAATGGGTGAAGTGTACGAGGCGTACGACACCTCGAAGGATCGCCTGGTCGCTCTCAAGTTGCTCCATCGAGAGCTTGCGGCCGACCCGTCATTCCAAGCTCGTTTCCGCCGAGAATCTCGCACCACCGCCGCCCTGAACGAACCGCACGTGATCCCGGTGCACGACTGGGGCGAGATCGACGGAGTTCTCTTCATCGACATGCGATTGGTCGAAGGTCATACGTTGCGAGCCGAGTTGACCGAATTCGGCCGACTCACGCCTGTACGAGCCGTCGACATCGTCTCGCAAATCGCGTCGGCGTTGGACGCCGCCCATGCCCGCGGGCTCATCCATCGTGACGTCAAACCAGACAACATCATTCTCACGAACAACGGCTTCGCCTACCTCGTCGACTTCGGAATCGCATACTCACAGACGGACACGAAGATCACCACCGAGGGAAGCGCAGTCGGTTCGTATGCATACATGGCGCCGGAGCGGTTCGGAATCGAAACGCCGACGGCCGCAGCGGATGTCTATTCCCTGGCTTGTGTCCTCTACCAATCACTCACCGGAACAACACCTTTCAACACCACAAGCATCGAGCATCTGGTCAATTCGCACCTGAACGCTCCGCCGCCACGCCCCACACTGGCGGTTCCGTCGCTCCCGCAAGGCCTTGACGCCATCGTGGCTCGCGGCATGGCAAAGGATCCCGCACACCGCTATCCGACTACGGGAGCGCTCGCACTCCAAGCGCGGCAGGCCCTCTCGACGACCGATACCCCCGGTGCCGCCGGCGGATTGCACCCCACGATCGTCGGGCCGCCCATCTACACCACGGTAAATCCCGCTCACGGGAACTACACGCACATCGCGACAAAGACCAAGCGAAACCGAGCCCCGATCGCGATCGGTGCGGCTGGAGTTGCACTCATTCTGGCCGCAGGAGGCACGGCGGTCTGGGTGACGCTGGGGAACTCGGGCCCCGAATCACCAACCGCTGTAGCAGCTTCCACCGCCACGTCGGCACCGGCACCCATTCAGGATCCGGTCAGAACGCCGAAGCTCGAGCCGCTACCCACCGCCGGACAGCAGGCAACCACGACCACGCGGGCGCCGAACCCCGCCACGAAGAACGGCGATCTCGGGGTGAGCAAGCCGATCACCGTCCCCTCATGCAAAGGAACCGGAATCGTGGTGTTGGCCAATGCCACCGATCCGGCAACGTACGCCAGCGAGATCCAGAACTACCTCGACGCGTTCCCCGGCTCGAAATACCTACGCACAGACCAGTCCTGCCCGTCACTGCGTCAAGTCTCCGATTCGGGGACGGCGATCTACACGGTGTATCGCGAATCCGGGAACACCGAGTCGAAGATCTGCAAGGACGTTCGCGCAGCAGGCGGCGACGCTTACGGCAAGTGGCTCGATACCACTACCGACCCGTCGACGCGGATGACCTGCTGAAGGCGTAAGCGGCTCAGCCCCAGCTGGCCTGCGCGCCCAGGCTCGCTTTGTCCACCCGTTCCAGCCGACTCTCCGTGTACGACGCGATCTGATCCACCACTACCCGGACCCGAGCACCGTCGTCCGCGGCGCGTTCCCACGCGGGCAGCAGGATCGGATCGAGCCCGGCCGGCGCAGTTGCCAGCAGCCATTCCGCGACGCGATGAACACGATCACGCTGCCGATCCTGACGCGCCTTGTGTCCGGCGTCGGACATCACGTAGTACAGCGCCACGGTCTTGAGCAACGCCACCTCGGATGCGACGGCCTCGGGTATGTCGAGGTCGGCTTGATAGCGCGAGAGGGGTCGATCACCGTGTGTCAGCCGGGTGCTGGCGATCGCCGCGGTGGCGAAGCGTCCCACCAATTCACTCGTCAGATTCTTCAATGCGACGGAACTCCCTAGCGTTCCGTCGAAACTTCCGACCCCGCGTACGACGGGGAGTTCGGACAGCCGTTGGGCGGCTTCGATCAGATCGTCGACTACCAATCCGCGAAACTCGGAGGCCCCGAGTTCTGCCAGTGCGCGCTGCTCGGACGGATCGGCAAGCGAGCGAAGGTCGATGCGGCCTGCGATCACCCCGTCCTCCACGTCGTGCACGGAATACGCGATGTCATCGGCCCAGTCCATGACCTGAGCTTCCAGGCATTGCCGACGCTCGGGCGCTCCCTCGCGAACCCAGGCGAGCACCTCTGCGTCGTCGTCGTATGCCCCGAACTTCGCGCCGGGCTCAGGGCGGGTCCAGGGATACTTGATGGCTGCGTCGAGTGATGCCCTGGTGAGATTGAGGCCTGCGCTCAGACCGTCGGGGCGCAGGATCTTGGGTTCGAGGCTGGTCAAGATCCGCAGATTCTGCGCATTGCCCTCGAAACCTCCGCAGTCCTTGGCGACTTCGTCGAGGGCCTTCTCGCCGTTGTGACCGTACGGTGGGTGCCCGATGTCGTGCGCGAGACCGGCGAGGTCCACCAGGTCCGGATCGCAACCGAGTCCGTCGGCAATCCCTCGCCCGATCTGTGCGACCTCCATCGAGTGTGTCAACCGCGTACGAGGCGTGTCACCGTCGCGCGGGCCGACAACCTGGGTCTTGTCGGCCAGCCGCCGCAAAGCCGCGGAGTGTTGGACGCGGGCCCGATCTCGCGAGAAGTCCGAACGATGCTGCGCCGCTGCGATCTGCGAACCCGGCAACCCCGCTCGCTTCGGCGCCTCGACGACACGACGTTCGAGGTCGTGTTCGGAGTAGGTGCCGCCTCCGTAGGTGGTGTGAGCTGTCATGGTCTCTATTGCCCTGCCGTGTAGGGGAAGTCTGCCGAGAAGTGCGTGAGCTGATACCAGAGCAGCGCGCCGGTTTCGCGAGCGATTCCGTGTAACTGGGATTCGCGGGTGAACACAGCCGGGCCTTGACGAGTAGGTGCGGTCCACGCTTGAAGGCCCGTGTCGCGGGCCATCGTCCGCGTTCGCAAGGAGTGCCACGGATCACTGACCAGGACAGCGGAATTGATTCCCTGCGAGGACATCTCGGCGCTCACCGCGTCGATACTGAGCAGTGTGTCCGAACCGGTCTCCACCGCGGTGATCGCACTCGAAGGAATTCCGCGATCGGTCAGATACATCTTTCCCGACGCCGCTTCGGTGTACTCGTCGCCTTCTTGTTTACCGCCGACAGTGATGATCTGCGGAGCCACTCCGCGCTTGTACAGCTTGTACGCCTGCTCGAGTCGGGCCTCGAAGACGGACGACGGAGTGCCGGAATACTGAGCCGCGCCCAGAACGACTATCGCGTCGGCCGGCCGCGTGTCGTCGATCCGCGCCACCTGCCACACCCGGAACGCAGTACCCCCGACCAGAACCACGGCCATCAACACCGCACCGGCGATCAGACGGCGCGTCCAGCGAGCCAATCCTGCCCCGAAGCCGCCCGCCCGCGAGGGTGATGGGTCGTGGGGGCGGGTACCGAAAGCAGGTTTCACTCCCGCAATTCTGCCAGTTCGCAGCGATCACCTCCGATGCCGACGCGCCACAACGGATAGATTTGCGTCATGGCCCTCGCACCACACTTCGCGCAGTTGTCCTCGGTAGAGCAGAGTCGGACAACCACCCGACCCGTTCGGCGTCGGGGAAGCGCCGCCGCCGTCGCTGCGATTTTCGCTTTGCTGGCGCTCGTCTTCAGTCCTGCGCTCGCCTCGGCGGATGCCCCGATGGTGTTGCCGAATCACATCACCGACACCTCCGGGGTCCTCGATTCCGGGCAACGCAGCGACATACAAGCCGCGATCGATCAACTCGGCGAGGACCACCAGATCGATCTGTGGGTCGCGTTCGTCCCCGATTTCAACAACCTGGGTGGCCAGGCGTGGGCACAGCAGACAGCCGCGAAGTCGACGCTGAGTACCAAGTCCGTCCTGCTTGCAGTTGCCACGGCAGAGCGTGCTTACTACCTCGACGTCCCGGCCGAGCTGCGCAACATCACGGATTCCGACATCGAATCGATCAATACCGACGCGGTGGAACCGGCTCTCGCCGAGGATGATTGGACCGGCGCGGCGATTGCCGCGGCCGGCGCACTCGGCGACGCGAACAACACGAGCGGCGGAATGGGAGTCGGAACACTCCTCATCGCGGGCGGCGCTGTGGTGGTCGGGACGGGCGGCGTGGTCCTGTACTCACGCAAGCGCAAGAACGACAAGAACAAGGCAAGCGTCGAAGCCGCGAAGAACATCTCCCCCGACGACATCGCCAGCCTCAATGCACTCCCGCTGCCAACGCTCGACGAACGCGCGAAGGAGATCCTCGTCGAGACGGACAACGCGATCGCCGGCAGCCAGGAGGAACTCGATCTGGCCCGCAGCGAGTTCGGAGATTCCGCCGTCGCACCCTTCTCGGCAGCATTCGACAAGGCCAAGGCCACCCTCGCCGAAGCCTTCGCGATCAGGCAGCGACTCGACGACGCCATCCCGGAAACTCCCGATCAACGCCGCCAGATGCTGATCGACATCATTTCCTCGTGCGGTCGAGCCGACCAAGAACTCGAAGCTCGCGTCGAGGAGTTCGACGGGCTTCGCGACCTTCTCATCAACGCCCCCGCCCGTCTCGATGCGTTGACGCAGAGTGTTGTTTCTCTCAGCGTGCGCTTGCCCGAATCCGAGGCGATTCTGACCAAATTGAAGGATCAATTCCCCGCGCCGACGCTGGCATCGGTCGTGAACAACGTCACGATGGCGAGTGAGCGCCTGACGCTCGCCGAGAAGTCGATCGAGGAAGGACGAGACGCGACGGCACTGCCGGCCGGTAAGCAAGGCGCTGCCGTCACTGCGATTCGCACGGCCGAAGCCGCCCTCGATCAGGCACGCAAGCTACTCGACGGCGTCGATCACGCCGCCGACGACATCCGAAACGCCATCGCGACACTTCCGTCCGCGATGGACGACGTCCAGCAGGGCATCACCGCTGCGGACGCTTACCTGGCGCAAGGCGGGCAGAAGTTGGCGGACGCGAAGGCCGCAGCCCAGGCAGCGTTGGCGAATGCTCAGACGTCGAAGGACAGCGATCCGCTGACAGCCTTCAACCAGATCGTCGCAGCCGACGCACAACTCGACGCGCTTCTTGCCGACGCTCAGGAGCAGAAGCAGCAGCTCGAACGTGCACAGCAGCGCCTCGCCCAGGACATTCTGGCCGCACAGGCTCAGGTGACCGCTGCAGGCGACTTCCTCGGAACCAGGCGCGGCGCGATCGGAGCGGAGGCGCGCACTCGCTACGCCGAGGCTCAGCGGCACCTGCAGGCGGCCCAGCAATTGCAGGCCTCGGATCCGTCGAAGGCGCTGCAACACGCCCAGGCCGCGACCACCTTGGCGACGCACTCACTTCGCGCCGCGCAGAACGACGTCAACACCTGGGAAGCAAACCAACGACCCCGTGGCGGCGGTGGCGATGCGACAGGAGCGATCCTCGGCGGCATCCTGATCAACAGCATTCTGCGAGGTGGCGGAGGGCCCCGTTCGTACGGCGGACCGAGCAGCAGCGGACGCTCCGGTCGCGGTGGCGGCGGCGGTGGTTTCGGCGGCGGGGGCGGCGGCCGAACCAGTCGAGGCGGCGGCGGCCGGTTCTGACGGATCCCGTCGAGGTAGTAAAATCCCTACTTTGTTCACGACCGCACTCGTCGTACGCTTCATCCGGCAAGTCGGGATCACAGATCATACGAAGGTGTTATGGAAAGCGTCGCCCCGCAGATAACCGTCGTTGTACCCACATACAACGAGCGTGAGAACCTGCCAAAGCTCGTCGATCGCCTCGCCGCGTTGAAGATCCCGAACCTGCACGTCCTCGTGGTGGATGACAACTCCCCCGACGGAACGGGCGAGGTTGCGGACAAGTTGGGTATCGATGGTCCCATCCCGGTCGGAGTGCTTCACCGCACGGTCAAGGACGGTCTCGGCCGTGCTTACGTCGCGGGCATGAGCCGGGCTCTGGCGGAGAACGCAGACATCGTCATTCAGATGGACGCAGATCTCTCGCACCCGTCCGAAGCGATCCCCGCCATGATCGAGATCCTCACCACTACCGATGCGGCAGTCGTTCTCGGCTCCCGCTACGTCGAAGGCGGCGCAGTCGCCGGCGACTGGCCGTGGCACCGCAAGGCCTTGTCCGCCTGGGCGAACTTCTACGTCAACGCCATTCTGCGACTGCACGTCAAGGATGCGACCGCCGGCTTCAAGGCGTGGCATGCAAAGACCTTGCGCGACATCGACGTCGAATCGGTGCAGAGCAACGGCTACGCGTTCCAGGTCGAGATGAACTACCGAGTTGTTCAGCGCGGCATGAAGATCGCCGAAACGCCCATCCGCTTCGAGGAGCGCACCGAAGGCGTCTCCAAGATGAGTCTCTCGGTTCAGTTGGAGTCTGCTCTGGTGCCGTGGAAGCTCAAGTTCGGCAAGAAGTCCCTGTGACCTCGGCGGCCGATCGAAAGTAGTCGGCCGTCTGCGTGTCCGACGGGTAGAACGATTCGATCGCAATCTCTGCGAGCGTGACGTCGCGCGGCGTACCGAACACGGTGGTGGTGCTGAACATCGCCAGTTCGGTATCGCCGACGCGTACACGCAACGGAACCAGCAGGGAATTCGCGCGGTCGTCGTGCCAGTCTCCGCCGCTCGGATAGGCGCGCAGCTCGTCGAGCAACGACGACAGCTGCACATCCGCACTGACCTCCACTTCCCGAGCCAGCCTTGTGAGCAGGTGGGCCCGCCACTGCGCGAGGTTCACGATCCGCGGCGCCATGCCCTCGGGATGCAAGCTCAGACGCAATACGTTCACCGGTGGTTCCAGGAGGAAATCAGCGGCGCCCGCGGTCAAAATTCCCACGGCCTGGTTCCCGGCGACCATCTCCCACTGCTGATCGACCACCACGGCCGGATACGGGTCATGCGCGTCGATGATGCGATCGATGGCCTCACTCACCGCTGACATCGGCGCTTCTGCCAACGACTTCTGCGAGTACTCCGGCGCGTGGCCACTTGCCAGCAGAAGCGTGTTCTGTTGTCGTAGAGGAACATCCAGACATTCGGACAGGTGAAGAATCATGTCCCGGCTCGGCTTGGAGCGGCCGGTTTCGATGAAGCTCAGATGCCTGGTCGACACTCCTGCCGCCGCCGAGAGTCCCAACTGAGTGAGCCTTCGCCGCTCCCGCCACCGCTTGAGTTCGGAGCCCACGTCCATCGTCTCGAAGGTCATTCTTTCAAGTTAGCGACCCGAGGTAGCCGAGGCCATGACCTCAGAGGTAATCGACCCGACGCAGTTTCGGAGGAACAGTGGTCTCAGCCGGCGAGGCCGCCGGACATTCACCACCGGAAACTGATCAAGGGAGCGACCATGAGCGACTTCGACGCAATCGCCGACGCCTACATCGACATGTGGAACGAAACCGATACCACCGCCCGTAAAGCACGGGTCGAGCAATTGTTCGCACCCGGCGGTCGCTACACCGATCCGCTCGCGGACGTCACCGGACACGATCAGATCGACGCGATGATCAACGCTGTGCAGCAACAATTTCCGGGCATGCACTTCACCCTCGTCGGACCTGTGGACGCGCATCACCGACAGGCTCGATTCGGTTGGACTCTCGGCCCGTCGGGGGCCGAGTCACTGATCGACGGATTCGACGTACTCGAACGCGACGACGACGGCCGGGTGACGCTTGTTCTCGGGTTTCTCGACAAGGTGCCTTCGGCCTGAATCGGGACTACCACCGACAGCGTTCGTCACGAAGGCTGTCGGTGGTTCGTGGCATCATCGGTGCCGATGAACGCCGACGGATTTACCTGGTCCACACCGATTCCCGAGTCCGAGGGTGCTGAGTACGGCGCTCACACGTTGACCGTCAACGGCCTTGCCTTCGTCTATCGAACCGCCAAGACGACGCCGACCAAGCTCGGTCAGTTCGTCACACTGTGGCGCCGTTCCGAGGCCGGGCCCATCCGCCCATTCGACACCAGCGACCGCGTGATGCTGTTCGTGGTGAAGGTATACGACGAAGAGCATTCGGGGCACTTCGTCTTTCCCGTCGAAACCCTCGTCGAACACGACATCGTCTCGACGAACTTCTCCGGCGGTAAGCGCGCTGTCCGGGTCTATGCGCCCTGGGTTACGCCGACCAGCGCGCAAGCAGTCAGAACTCAGCGCTGGCAGATTCGGCATTTCGGCGAGTTCCCTGATGTACTCAGCTCGACTGTGTTCAGCTCAACTGATACGTCGCGATGATGACGCCTGTTGTCGTGGGGACGCTGTCGGTGAGGGTGAACTGAGCGAGCGCAGCTCCGTCGGGGAACAATCTGCGCCCGGTTCCGAGAACCAGCGGATGTATCAGCAGAGTGTAGGTGTCGACGAGACGCCGTTCGGCCAATGACGTGATCAAGTCGCCGCTGCCCAGAATCACCAGATCCGGGCCCTCACTTTCCTTGAGCGTGGCGACCGCGTCGGCGGCATCACCTTTCAACAAGGTCGAGTTCTTCCACGGGAGCTGTACGCCCAAAGTTCTTGAAACTACGTATTTCTGCGTGTTGTCGAGCACCTCGGTGAACGGATTGTCGGTCTGAAACGGCCAGTACGAGGCGAAGTTTTCGTACGTTCTGCGGCCGAACAGCAACTCCGATTTCTTCGCCATCCCCTCCCCCATCTTCTGCGCCATGACGGAATCGTTGAAGGGTGCTGCCCACCCACCGTGCTCGAATCCGCCACGACGGTCCTCGTCCGGCCCACCAGGTGCCTGCATGACACCGTCGAGAGTCACGCTGTTGGTCACGCTGAGTTTTCTCATAACTTCGATCCTGCGCCTGAAGGACCATCGGGGAAAGAGAAAACGGGCGGTCCTTCTCGATTGAGAAGGACCGCCCGTCAGCTTCGAACGAGAATCAGGAGCCGATCAGCCGTGCGGCCAGGTAGCTTTCCACCTGATCGAGGGCGACGCGTTCCTGCGCCATGGAGTCACGCTCACGCACCGTCACAGCCTGGTCTTCGAGAGTGTCGAAGTCGACCGTGATGCAGAACGGTGTGCCGATCTCGTCCTGGCGACGGTAACGACGACCGATGGCGCCGGCGTCGTCGAACTCGACGTTCCAATTCTGACGCAGCTGCGCTGCAAGATCTTTGGCCTTCGGCGTCAGGTCCGCGTTACGCGAGAGCGGCAGAACGGCAGCCTTGACGGGAGCGAGTCGACGATCCAGGCGGAGCACTGTGCGCTTGTCGACGCCGCCCTTGGAGTTGGGCGCCTCGTCCTCGGTGTAGGCGTCGACCAGGAAGGCCATCAGCGAACGCGTGAGACCGGCCGCCGGCTCGATGACGTACGGCGTGTACCGCTCGCCCGTCGTCTGGTCGTAGTAGTTCAGCTCGGTGCCCGAGTGCTTGGAGTGCGTCGAGAGATCGAAGTCGGTACGGTTCGCGATACCTTCGAGCTCGCCCCATTCGCTGCCCTGGAAGTGGAAGCGGTACTCGATGTCGGTCGTGCCCTTCGAGTAGTGCGAAAGCTTTTCCGGCGCATGCTCGTACAGACGCAGGTTGTCCTTGTTGATACCGAGGCCGGTGTACCAGTCAAGGCGGTAGTCGATCCAGTACTGATGCCACTGCTCGTCCTCGCCCGGCTTGACGAAGAATTCCATCTCCATCTGCTCGAACTCACGGGTGCGGAAGATGAAGTTGCCGGGGGTGATCTCGTTGCGGAAGCTCTTGCCGATCTGGCCGATGCCGAACGGCGGCTTCTTACGCGAGGTGGTCAGCACGTTGGCGAAGTTCACGAAGATGCCCTGTGCGGTCTCGGGGCGAAGGTAGTGCATGCCCTCTTCGCTCTCGACGGGGCCGAGGTACGTCTTGAGCATCATGTTGAAGTCGCGCGGCTCGGTCCACTGGCCGACGGTGCCGCAATCGGGGCAACCGATGACATCCATCGAGACGTCGTCCGGGTTGTCGAGCTTCTTCTTCTCCGCGTACGCCTCCTGCAGGTGATCCTGACGGTGACGCTTGTGACAGTTGAGGCACTCGACGAGCGGGTCGTTGAAGACACCGACGTGACCGGACGCGACCCACACCTCGCGGGGCAGAATCACCGACGAGTCGAGGCCGACAACGTCCTCGCGGCTGGTGACCATGTTGCGCCACCACTGGCGCTTGATGTTCTCCTTGAGCTCGACACCCAATGGGCCGTAGTCCCATGCGGACTTGGTACCGCCGTAGATCTCACCGCACGGGTAGACCAGGCCTCGCCGCTTGGCGAGATTGACAACGGCTTCGATCTTGGACTTGGGTGCCACTCGATTGCTCTCCATCTGGGTAATAGATGCATGATTTTCGTGCGCTTTTCGCACCATCAGCCTATCTGGCGGCTGCCACGCACTTCCGTCCAAGGTTGACATGCATACTTGTGCATATCAAAATGAAAGTGATTTGCAATAATGTGGTGAGATGGCTATGCCCGGACATCATGATCTACCCCTCGAAGGAGCCTCGCTGTGAGCATTGCGGATACCGGCGATCTCCACAAAAGCCATGATCATTCCGACCTCGGACACACGCACGACCCGTTCGAAGCCGCACCGCCCGCGCCCGTGCCGCCCAAGGAAACCCTGGCGGCAGCCGGCGAAATTCTGCGGGCGCTCGCTGCACCCGTTCGGATCGCGATCGTGCTTCAGTTGCACGAGTCGGAGCGTTGCGTTCACGAACTCGTCGGAGCTCTCGGTGTCACTCAGCCACTCATCAGCCAGCATCTGCGCGTACTCAAAGCAGCGGGCGTCGTCCGCGGCGAGCGCAACGGACGAGAAGTTCTCTATCGACTCGTCGACGATCACCTTGCACACATCGTCGTCGACGCTGTCGCCCACGCCGAAGAAGGATGAGATTCCACCGCATGAACACCCCGGGCAGTACGACCTCGAAACGTGGACCGGCCACAGTCGGCGTTCGTTCCACGAAACAGCGCAGCGCCATCTCCGCCCTGCTCGACGACATCGACGAATTCAAGTCGGCACAGGAATTGCACGACGAACTGCGCAAGCGAGGTGAAGGCATCGGCCTGACCACCGTCTACCGCACGCTGCAGGCACTCTCCGACGCCGGAACCATCGACGTCCTACGCACCGACACAGGTGAGTCCGTCTACCGACGCTGCTCCTCCGGGCACCACCATCACCTGGTGTGCCGCAACTGCGGATTCACCGTCGAGGTCGAGGGCCCGACGGTCGAGCAGTGGTCACAGACCATCGCCGAGGACAACGGTTTCACCGAAGTGAGTCACACCGTCGAGATCTTCGGCACCTGCCGCGACTGCGCCGCCGCCTGAGAGCGTCAGGGAATCAAACCCTGCCGGGCGGTATCGGCACCGGTGAGCGCCAGTAGCAACATCGTGGTCAGTGCCTCGTCGTCCAGTCCGGCGGCAGGGAACGTGTAACGCAGGATGACGTCCGCCAGACTGCCGTGGCCGAACACCGCGATGGAGCCGAATTGGATGGTGCGATTCCGCTCGGCCACCTTGCGATGCAGTGCCGCGCTCACCGGTCGGTCCCATGCGAGAACACACGTCATGGACAGCACGTCCAGACCCTCGGACAGATTCATCGCCTGGATGGAACACAGCGCGCCGGAGTACTGGAAACCCAGTGATCCGTCGGCAGCCACATCGACCGTCACGAAATGCGCCAGCGAGGCGGCCGCGCGTTCTTGTAGGCGGGCTGCTTCGTCGGTGGTGTCGGTCATGTTCTCCCCTGTCATTTGACGCCACCGAATCTACGGTCGCGTGAGGCGTACTCGACGCAGGCGGCCCAAAGGTCGCGGCGGTCGAAATCGGGAAACAGCTTCTCCTGGTACACCATTTCGGCGTAGGCGGATTGCCAGATCAAGAAATTGGACGTCCGCTGTTCCCCCGACGGACGCAGGAAGAGGTCGACGTCGGGCATGTCGGGTTCGTCGAGGTACTTGGCAACCGTCGCCTCGGTGATCTTGTCCGGATTGATCTCACCGGCCGCGACACGCTTCGCGATTTCCTTTACCGCATCGGCAATTTCGGCCCGGCCGCCGTAGTTCACACACATGGTCAAGTTCATGACGGTGTTGTTCTTGGTCAGTTCTTCGGCGATCTCGAGTTCCTTGATCACGCTGGCCCACAGGCGCGGCTTACGACCGGCCCAGCGAACACGCACACCCATTTCGTTCATCTCGTCGCGTCGGCGGCGGATGACATCACGGTTGAAGCCCATCAGGAATCGAACCTCGTCGGGACTCCGCTTCCAGTTCTCGGTGGAGAAGGCGTAAGCGGAGAGCCACTCGACACCCATCTCGATGCACCCGCAGACGGTGTCCATCAGGACAGCTTCGCCGCGTTCGTGCCCGGCGGTTCGGGGCAGACCGCGCTCCTGCGCCCATCGTCCGTTGCCGTCCATCACCAAAGCGACGTGGCGCGGGATCAGTTCGGTTTGCAGGATCGGCGGGGTTGCCCCGGACGGATGTGGGTCCGGTGGTCGGATCACCCGGTCAGCAGCAGAATCAAGCGGAGTTCGCGGTTCGCGTCGTCGAATCACGTGTTCCATCCTGCCTCACGGGCAAGTCGACCTCGACGGCTGCATGCGGCCTCGAACGCTCGATCAGCGGCAACGTCCGCAATTGACGCTCGAGATGCCACTGCAGGTGTGCCGCGACCAGTCCGCTGGCTTGCGTCCGCAGCGTCGCGGGCGCCGAATCGGTACCCTCCCACTCCCCTCGGAGCAGGGCTTCCATCAAGTCGAGCACTCCGGGCGACGGCGTCGCAGCACCCGCCGGGCGGCAATAGGTACACACGGCTCCGCCTGCGGCGACATGAAAGGCCCGGTGCGGTCCAGGAGCACTGCAGCGGGCGCACTCTTCGAGGGCAGGCGCCCAACCCGCATAGCCCATGGCTCTCAACAAGAACGCGTCGAGCACGAACTCGACCGGTCGTGCCTGCTCGGCAATCGCACGCAGCGCTCCCACCGTCAATCGCTGAAGCTGCGGGGCCGGCGCGCGTTCCTCGCCGGCCAACCGCTCGGCAGTTTCGAGTACGGCGCAGGCCGTGGTGTACCGGCTGTAGTCGTCGACGATGTCGGTGGCGAATGCGTCGACCGTCTGCACCTGAGTGATGATGTCGAGATTCTTGCCCGGAAGTAGTTGCACGTCGATGTGAGCAAACGGTTCGAGTCTGGCACCGAATTTGGAGGTGGTTCGGCGGACACCTTTGGCCACGGCACGTACCAACCCGAACTGACGGGTGAGCAACGTGACGATGTGGTCGGCTTCGCCCAGTTTGTGCAGGCGCAGCACCACCGCCGTGTCTCGATACAACCTCACTCGACCAGTGTCCCACGTTGTACCGACGACCGATCCCGATGCCGCGCCCGATGACAAGTCGGAAACACGACAGGTCCGTCCGGATAGACTGGCGCGATGCCGAGCGACGCAATTGCGCAACCTGTCACTGCAGAGTTGACCGGTCGCGAAGCGCGGTGGGAGCGACACAACTCCGAGCGTCAGAAACGGATACTCACCTCGGCGGTCGAACTGCTCGAAGAGCGTGCGGCAGGTGCCGAGGTGTCCGTCCAGCAGATCGCCGATCGTGCCGGCCTCGCCAAGTCGGTGGTGTACCGCCAATTCAGCGGCCGAGACGACCTCGATCGACGAGTCCGAGCGTTTGTGCTCGGACAATTTGCGGCGGCCCTGGACGCGTCGATGAGCATTTCGGTAGGCACTCTCGACCAGATCCTGACCCGAACCATCAGCGCCGTCGCCGAGTGGATCACCGAGCATCCGCGGATTCACGAGTTCATGGGTACCGGCCCCACCGACTACGACGACGAGAGCATCGACGCGATCAGCAGTCTGAAGGCCACAATCGCCGACTCCGCCCGCACCACTATCACCGAAGTCGGTCGATCCGTGGGGATCGACTCCTCACCCTTCGATTCACTACCGTTCGCAGTGGTGACAATGGTCGAGGGCACGCTCACCCACTGGGTCCGAAGCACCGATCCGAAGCCGAGCCGCGAAGAGATCGTCGCCGACCTCGCGAAATACACCTGGTACATGTTCGACGGCGTTGCCCGCTCGAGCGGACTACAGATCGATCCCCATGTCGAATTGTCCACGCTCATAGCCGAGCTGGTGTCCTCCGACGGAGGAACTTCGCGGCCGGACTAGATCCGGGTCTTGTCGGAACGCTTCGGCTCGCCGCGGTAGCGGGCGTAGTCGCCGTCGATGCGCAGCTTTCGCCACGCACGCTTCGACACCGGATTCATCAATCCGAGTTCGTCTGCCAGGGCTCGCATTTCACCGAAGTAGTTACCCAGGATGCGGCGTGAATGCGGGCTCCCCCAGAAGGCGCTCTTCATCACCTCGTCCGGGATTCCGAATTCTTCGGCGAATTCCTTTGGCGGTGACATGATTTCACCCGCAAGCCAACGCATCGCGCCGGGGAAGGCGACCGATGTGATGGCTCGACTCGTACGACTGAGTCTGGGGACGTGATTGCGCAGGAACTCGTGAGCAAACGAGATGTGTCTCGCTTCTTCGGCGATGTGAATCTCCATGGTGCGGAGCATCGCCGGCGGCGTGTCCTTACCCTCACGGATGAGATCCTTCTGGAAGTGGTCGATCGGTTCTTCACCAGCCAGAATGCCGATGAAGAAGATGACCGGGAACTTTGCTCCCAGCACTCCGATGATCGGCGACAGCCGCCGGAACATCGGACGCATACCCGGCACGTCGATGTCCATGCGATTGACGAGTTCCTGGAACATCTGGATGTGATTGCACTCTTCGGTCATCTCGTGCAGGCAGTACCGGAACTCAGGCGACTGGTTGGGTAGCGCCATGATGTATTGCAGCATTCCCCGGATCAAGATGCTCTCGAAAGCCGAACCCACCTTGGTCACGTTCGCCTGACGCCACATTCCCATGGCGATTCGACGCTCCAACGACTGATCCTGGTACCACTGCGTCGCCCCGAGGGGGTCCGACACGGACGAGAGCACCCATCTCGGATCATGGGGATCGATCGCGAACTCTGGTGAATCCCAGTCGATGTCGAGATAGGGATCGAAACTGCGGGCAACTGAGCCCTCGGACAAAGTCTGCAGTACCTGGTGGTACGGCTTTTCCACTTCGATCGACGCTGACCGAGCCATCGGTGTCTCCTCACGGCCAGTCCGTCGATTGCAGTCGACGGACTTGAATGAGGTCAAACATAATGGGACACCGCGTCCCACGCAACCCCCTCTGGGGCCTATTTCAGGCCCGACGCAGCGGGATGATCTCGCGAACCTTCTCGTCCCGGAGATACAGTCCCGCCCACATGACGATTCCGGTGTAGACGGCAAACAGGGTCGTGCTCAGCAGAGGCTGTTCAGCTCGAAGGTTGGTCAACACCGCTCCCCCCAGGTAACCGGTGAGCAGAATCGCGCCGAGTATCGACGTTCGCGGAATCACGTACAGCGCAAGGCAGATCAGTTGCACCACCCCAGCCGTCAATGCCAGCGAGTCCGGCAACCCAAGTTCAGCCGACGCATCCTTGACTGTCTGAAGGTTGAGAATGTGGATAATGCCGTCGAAGAGCATGAAAACGACGAACAGCCCACTCAGGACGTATCCGAGCTTGCGAGCCGTGGCCGAAGGTGTCGTCGTCGTGGCGCTACCGGAAACAGTTTCGTTGTGGACGGGCTGGGTGGTCATCGGAATCTCCTGGGGCGAAGGCGAGCGGCCGGTTGCCACTTCGCTTGCAATTACGACTCCCGAGCGATCGAAAACTCATCGCGCCGGCCGTTACAACGCACCCGGCGTTCAGGACGATTCACCTCACGTGGTCTGATGGACGCTGACACGGGGTGCCGAAAAAGTCGGCTGAGATCAGACCCGATGAACCTGACCAGTTAGCACTGGCGGAGGGATGTCGACATGACCGAACAGCAATTTCAGCGCGCACTCAGCCTGGACGAGCAGATCGTTCTGATCACCGGTGGCGCCCGCGGGCTCGGCGCCGCACTGAGCCGAGCATTCTCCCGCTCGGGGGCCCGGGTGATCGTGAACTACAACAAGAGCCGTGACGCCGCTGAGACCCTGGTCACCGAACTGGGTGAGGATCGCACCTTCGCAGTCCAGGCGGACGTGACGGACCGCAGTTCCGTCGACCAGTTGTTCTCCGCTGCACGCGAGCGATTCGACGCACCGATATCGACTGTGGTCGACAATGCACTCGTCGACTTCTCGTTCAACGGCGATGCCCGGCCGAACGCGGACACGATCACCTGGGCCGACTTCGACTCTCAACTACGCGGAGCTGTTGCCGGAACACTCAATACCACCCAGGCAGCGCTACCAGGCATGCGCGAACTCGGCTTCGGCCGAATCATCACTGTCGGAACCAATCTGGTCCAGAATCCGGTAGTTCCGTACCACGACTACACCGCTGCCAAGGCCGCACTGTTGGCACTGACACGGACGCTGTCCGCCGACCTCGGTCCGGACGGGATCACAGTCAACATGGTCTCCGGCGGCTTGCTCCGCACCACCGATGCGAGTGCCGCGACACCGGAAGCCGTGTTCGACATGATCGCGGCAAGCACTCCCCTGCGCCGAGTCACGACGCCGGACGAATTTGCCGACGCTGCACTCTTTTTCGCCTCACCATGGTCACGGGCCGTGACCGGCCAGAACCTGGTTGTCGACGGCGGACTCGTCAAGAACTGATGGGCGCACAGCTGCGGATAGGTGCGTTCCTGCTCGGTTGCGGACATCACAGTGCGGCATGGCGTCATCGCGACTCACCGGTCGAAAGTCTCGGCGACATCACGTATTACGAGTCGCTCGCCCAGATCGCCGAACGCGGCAAGCTGGACGCCGTCTTCTTCGCTGACGGTCACAGTGTTCGCGAACCCGAGTCGGGTGCGTCGTGGTTTCTCGAGCCGATCACCGCATTGACTGCCATGGCACGAGCGACAGCGGACATCGGCCTGGTGACCACCATTTCCACCACTTTCTACACGCCGTTTCACGCGGCGCGACTGTTGGCCTCGCTCGACCACATCAGCGGCGGACGGGCCGGCTGGAACGTCGTGACCTCGATGTTCGACCAGGAGGCGCGCAACCACGGACTCGAGGCGATGCCCGATCACGCATCCCGATACGAACGAGCCGACGAATTTGTCGAAGTGGCCCTCGCATTGTGGGATTCATGGTCGGAAGACGCGCTGATTCTCGACCGGTCGGGGCGTTTTGCCGACGCAAACAGGATTTCTCGAATCGATCACGACGGCAAACATTTTCGGGTGGACGGGCCGTTGACGGTTCCGCGCTCCCCGCAAGGCCGGCCGGTGTTGTTCCAGGCCGGGGCGTCCGAGCAGGGCCGCGATCTGGCGGCGCGTCGCGCCGAGGCAATCTATTCGGTTGCCTACGACTTACCCAGCGCACAGGCCTACTACGCGGACGTGAAATCGAGAATCGAGCGAGCCGGCCGGGATTCGAACTCTGTCGCCGTGATGCCGGGACTGGTCACCTACGTCGGCAGCACCGTCGCCGAGGCCAGGGCGAAGAAGGCCGAACTCGATCTCCTGCTGCCCACCGAACAGTCGATACGCCAACTCTCGTTGTTCACCGGACAGGATTGCGAGAACTGGGATCTCGACGGGCCCGTGCCCCCGTTGCCTCCACTCGAAGCGTTCACAGGGCCGCAGGGACGCTACGCCACTATTTTGCGGATCGTCGAGAAGGACGCACCGACTGTGCGGGAGCTCCTCGGGACGCTCGCTGCGGGTGGTGGTCACGCAACGATGATCGGAACACCGGAGTCGATTGCCGACGAGATGGGATCCTGGTTGAACGGCCGCGGTGCCGACGGTTTCAATCTGATGCCGCCGACCTATCCGCGGGGTCTGGAAGATTTTGTCGATCACGTGATTCCGGTGCTGCAGGCGCGTGGGTTGTTCCGTCGCGAATACGAGGGAGCGACTCTGCGAGAAAACCTCACCTAGTCCGGCAGTAGCGGCACCGACAGGTCCGGATCGCGTCCCAGGAGCACTCCCCTCGTGAGGGCCGCGAAGCCGAACTTCTTCCGGACACTGTCCATTGCCGAGTCGAGGGCGGCAGTGTCCGGACCCGCGAATCCTGGACCGTCGAAGGGCAATTCGAGTTGTTCGGCGCCGTCCCGATCCAGGTTGGAGACAGCGACACCGATCAACGTGATGCCCTTGTCCGCGATCATCGGTATCGCTTCGTCCAGCAGCACCATCGAGGCGCTCAGCAATTCCGCTGTGTCGGCGGTGGACCGGCGCAGCGTGTGAGATCGAGTTGCCCGCGTGAAATCCGCGAAGCGGAGCCGGAGCGTGACCGTGCGCCCCGTCCGCTGCGCCGAACGCATGCGTCGACTGACACGGTCGACAAGGGACATCAACGACGCATCGAGTTCTGCGCGGGGATGGGATTCGCGACCCAGCGCATGCTGAGCACCCATCGAACTGCGGCCACGATAGGCGCGGACGGGGCGCGGATCTCGATTGTGTGAGAGTGCGTAGAGATGGCGACCGGCGCCGCCCCCGAGAATCGAGACGATCGAGGATTCGTCGTGCCGAGCGATGTCACCCACCGTCACGATGTCGAAGTTTCGCAGCTTCTGGGCCGTGATCTTGCCGACGCCCCACAGCTTCTCGACCGGCAAGGGATGCAGGAATTCGGTCTCGCCCTCCGGCGGCACTCGCAGCAATCCGTCGGGTTTCGCGAATGCACTGGCGACCTTGGCCAGGAACTTGGTGCGTGCGATTCCGACCGTGATCGGTAGTCCGACCTGCTCGGCCACATCGCGTCTGAGGTTGGCTCCGATCTGCAGCGGGTTTCCCACGATCTTGGCGAGCCCGCCGACCTCGAGAAAGGCCTCGTCTATGGAGATTCCTTCGACCAGCGGCGACGTGTCGTGAAAGACGTCGAACACGTCTTTGCTCGCCTGCGAGTACGCCGACATTCGCGGAGGGACGACTATCGCCTGAGGACACAGTGATCGGGCCTGACCACCGCTCATGGCTGTGCGAACCCCGAACGCCTTGGCCTCGTAGCTTGCCGCCAAGACCACCCCACCACCGACGATGACCGGCCTGCCGGCCAGAGTCGGGTCGTCGCGTTGCTCGACTGATGCGTAGAACGAATCGAGGTCCGCATGCAGGATTGTTGCGTCACCTGTGGACCGACTACCGCCAGAATGATTACCGCCGGAACGAGCACCGCCAGGGTGATTACCTGGCGTTTCTTGATCCAGCGGTTCATGCGACACGAACATATGTTCCCATGCGCCACCGACACAATGAAAGGCCGCAAATAGATTCCATGGAATTAATCACGAATCGGGCGTACGGTGAGAAAATGATTCCACGGAATGCATATCGGTTCGGAGTCTGCTCGTGACCAGATCAGCCCTGAGCAGGCACTTCGACAACCTCGTCCGCTTCGAAACCGAACTGTGGACGGCCGTCGACCAGCGACTCCGAATCGAGCACGACCTGCCACTGAGTCGATTCGAGCCGATGCAGATCATCGACAGGCTCGGCTCCTGTCGGGTCTTCGACATCGCCGAGGCCCTCGCGATCACCGTCGGTGGCACGAGCAAGCTGGTGGATCGAATCGAAGCGGCTGGACACTGCCGTCGAAAATCCAATCCCACCGACAAACGATCCTCACTCATCGAGTTGACTCCCGAGGGCAATGAGCTGTTGCGGCGGGCGAAGGCAACGTTCGACGGCGAATTGGAGCGCCGTCTCGGTTCCGTGCTGACGCCCGACGCTCTCGATCGATTCGGCGCCACACTGGCCACGCTGCGTGAAGCCAATCGAAACCTGACACCGACCACGAAGGAAAAAGCATGACCGACACAATGCGCGCAATCGTGCTCGACGCCCCCGGCCCGCCAGAAGCATTGACTATCAAAGTGATTCCGATACCCGTGCCGATTGCGGGCTGGGTACTGGTCCGGGTGAAGGCTTTCGGCCTCAATCGATCCGAACTTCACACCCGCCTCGGCCTCGCCGAAGGCGTGACATTCCCGAGGGTGCTGGGCATCGAGGCCGTCGGCGAAGTGGTGAACTGCCCCGGCGGGGAGCTCACCGAAGGCCGGCAAGTCGCCGCCATGATGGGTGGGATGGGGAGGACGTTCGACGGCGGTTATGCCGAGTACACGTGCGTTCCCGTCAGTCAGGTCGTTCCCTTCTCGAGCGAACTGGACTGGTCGACAGTGGGAGCTGTTCCCGAGATGCTGCAGACGTCCTACGGCTCGCTGACGGTAGGACTGGACGCGAAATCCGGTCAATCCCTGTTGATCCGGGGAGGAACCTCCTCGGTCGGCATGGCAACCGCAGTCCTGGCGAAGCAGTGGGGACTCACTGTCCTTGCGACCACCCGAGATGCGAACAAAGCGTCGTCGTTGACCGCGATCGGGGTTGACCACGTTATCGTCGACGACGGTGCTGTGGCCGGCCAGGTTCGAGACATCCTCCCGGGCGGTGTTGATCTGGCCCTCGAATTGGTCGGAACACCAACACTTCCCGACACGTTGCGCGCGACCCGCGTTCACGGCACCGTGTGTTTCACGGGAATGCTGTCCAACGAGTGGACAGTCAAAGACTTTTATCCGATCGACTACATTCCACGCGGAGTGCGATTGACCTCGTACGGTGGGGACGCGTCCGACCTGCCTGCCGGCGTACTGCAAGACTTCCTCTCCGCTGTGGCGTCAGGCGAGGCGGTGGTACCGATCGACGAGGTGTTCGCGTTCGAGGACATCGCGCGAGCACATGCCAAGATGGAAGCCGGTACGGCACGTGGCAAATTGGTAGTTGTGCTCTGACCTGGCTTCTCACACCACGAATCGATAACCCATTCCTGCCTCGGTGATCAGATGCTTGGGGTTCGCCGGGTCATCCTCGAGCTTCCGACGAAGTTGAGCCAGGTAGACACGTAGATAGTGGGTCTCGGTGTCGTACGCCGGTCCCCACACTTCCCGAAGCAACTCCTTCTGCCCGACCAGCTTTCCGCGGTTGCGCACAAGCATCTCGAGCATGCCCCACTCGGTCGGAGTCAGGTGCACCTGTTCACCGCGCCGACTCACTGTTTTCGCAGCCAAGTCCACCGTGAAGGACGCGGTCTCGACCGACGGTTCCGAAGTGTCCGCCGCGGAGGTTCCCCGCCTCGCCGCAGCGCGCACGCGGGCCAGAAACTCGTCCATCCCGAAGGGCTTGGTGACGTAGTCGTCCGCACCGGCGTCGAGAGCCTCGACCTTGTCCGCGGAATCCGTGCGCGCCGACAGCACGATGACCGGCGCCGTGCACCAGCCACGCAGGCCGGCAAGCACTTCGGTGCCGTCCATGTCGGGCAGTCCGAGATCGAGTACCACGACGTCCGGTGGACGCTCGGCAGCAGCCCGCAAGGCACCGGCGCCCGTCGACGCGGTCACCACCTCGTACCCGCGCACCGAAAGATTGATACGCAGAGCTCGCAGAATCTGCGGTTCGTCGTCCACTACCAGGATTCGACTCATGATCCATTCCCATTCGTACCGGCCGCAGCCAACTCCACGATCATCGTCAATCCCCCACCAGGTGTGTCTGTGGCGCTGACCGTTCCGCCCATCGCATCGACAAATCCGCGCACCACGGAAAGTCCGAGGCCCACTCCGCCGGTGTTGTCGCGATCTCCCATCCGTTGGAACGGCTGGAACATCGTTTCGGCCTCACCTCGCGGAACACCTGGGCCCGTATCGGCAACACTGATCACCACACGATCACCGAGTTGCGCCGCCCCGACGCGCACCGGGGTTTCTCCCCCGTAGCGCAGAGCGTTGTCGACGATGTTCGCAATCACCCGCTCGAGCAGACCTTGATCTGCCTGCACTGCAACGGTACCCACGTCGACGACTACACTTCGAGCCCGCGAATCCGAGCGTCCACCGATGCCGAGGCCCAGCAACGCGCGGTGAACCACCTCGTCCAGATACACCGGCCGCAGCGTGGGTTTCACCACCCCGGCGGCAAGTCGGGACGAGTCGAGCAAGTTCCCGACCAGCGCCGTCAACTGATCCGCCGACTCCTCGATGGTTGCCAACAATTCAGCGGTGTCTTCGGGCGAGAACTCGATGTCGTCGCTGCGCAGACTCGACACCGCCGCCTTCACTCCGGCGAGAGGCGTTCGCAGGTCATGGCTTACCGCTGACAGCAGGGCTCGACGCAGTTGATCAGCCTCGGTGAGCGCGGCAGCCTTGCTCGCCTCGACTGTCAGTTTCTCCTGGCGGATCATCCCAACTGCTTGGTGAGCCACCACCGTCAGCACTCGTCGATCCCGCGCACTCAGGTCGGGCCCAGCCAACAACAGCGCGTATTCCCCGTCGTTGACCTCACAGACCGTATCCGCTTCGTCGTCCGTGGTCGGCGGCTGCGTACCCACGGCGGCGATGACTCCGTCGTCGTGATGAATGACGGAAACCCCTCGCTGGCGATAGATTTCGAGTGCCTTCGACAGAAGTGTCGACAGATCCGCTCCGCGGAGAACTGATCCCGCGAACAGTGTGAGCAGTTCGGCTTCCTCGGATGCGCGCTTCGCCTCGCGGGCGCGCTTTGCTGCGGCGTCGACCAGAACGGCAACTGCCACAGCCACGATCAACAGCACGACAGTGGTGATGAAGTTGTCAGGTTCGGCGATGGTGAAGCTGTACCGCGGATCGGTGAAGAAGTAATTGAGCAGCAGTCCCGAGATCAGGGCCGACAATATCGCCGGGCCGACGCCGCCGAGGAGGGCGACCAGAACGACCACGACGAAGAACAGCGCGTTCTCGCCGTTGACCCCGGAGATTCGGTCGACGAGACCCATGATCGCGGCCGCGAGCGAAGGCACGACGATCGCCGCAATCCACGACAGGACCCGGCGCTCCGAGCGCCCCAGCACCGAAATGCGTCGTCGCGCCGTCGCTTCCTCGTGCGTGACCATGTGAACGTCGATACCACCGGACTGCTGAACCACCGCAGCGCCGATCCCCTCGTCGAGGATGCGAGCCAGGCGGGAACGCCGCGACGTTCCCAGCACCAACTGTGTGGCGTTCTCCTCACGCGCGAACTCGAGGAGCGTCGACGGTACGTCGTCACCGACAACGGTGTGAAGCGTGGCGCCGACTCCGACAGCCAACGCGCGCACCTTGCCCATCTCGGGGGCCGAGACGCCGGTGAGTCCGTCACCGCGTACGACGTGGACCACCATCAGCTCGGCGCTCGACTTCGACGCGATTCGAGATGCGCGTCGTACCAGGGTTTCCGACTCCGGTCCCCCGGTCACGGCAACGACGACACGCTCGCGCGCTTCCCAGGTATCGGTGATCTTGTTCTCGGCCCGGTATTTCGCCAGTGCGGCGTCCACCTGATCGGCCACCCACAGCAGAGCCAGTTCGCGTAGCGCCGTGAGGTTTCCGCGTCTGAAGTAATTGCCCAAGGCCGCATCGACCCGTTCTGGTGAATACACGTTTCCGTGAGAAAGTCTGCGGCGCAGCGCCTCCGGGGTGATGTCGACCAGCTCGACCTGCGCCGCACTACGCACTACCGCGTCCGGAACCGTCTCCTGCTGAACCACGCCGGTGATGTGCGCGACAACGTCGTTGAGGCTTTCGAGGTGTTGCACGTTGACCGTGGACAGAACGTCGATCCCGGCTTCGAGCAGTTCCTGTACGTCCTGCCAGCGCTTGTGATTCTTGCTCCCTGGCGTGTTGGTATGTGCCAACTCGTCCACCAGGACAAGGGCCGGACGCCGAGCCAACACGGCCTCGACGTCCAGTTCCGGCATCCGTGTTCCGCGATAATCCACCAGCTTGGGCGGCACTGTTTCGAGGTCTCCGATCTGCGCCGCGGTGCGGGCGCGGCCGTGTGTCTCCACGACGGCCGCGACCACGTCACAGCCACGATCTCGACGCCGATGAGCCTCACCGAGCATCGCGAAGGTCTTTCCGACGCCGGGCGCAGCGCCGAGGTAGATACGCAATTCACCACGTTTGCGTGCCCTACCGAAAGATTGACCGACCTTCTCCGAAGAACTCACGTGACAATCATCCACCAGTCGTCGGTGCAGCACACGTAGGTGCCGTCAATCCGAGTGCCAGGTTCAATTCCAGTACGTTGACTCGCTCGGCTCCGAGAAATCCGAGTTGCCGACCGTCGGTGTGCTCGGCCACCAAGTCCCGCACCTGGTCTTCCGAGATGCCGTTGTTGGCCGCCACCCTCGCGACCTGCAGTTCGGCGTACGCCGGACTGATGTGGGGATCGATACCCGAGCCCGAACCGGTGACTGCGTCGACGGGAACCGATGCCGGGTCGACACCCTCACGTGCCGCGATGGCTGCCCGGCGCTCGATGACGAATCCGGCCAGAATCTCGCTGCTCGGCCCCTGGTTGGACGGCAGTGCCGCAGCGGGATCACCGGTGGCAAACGGATCCTCGTTCGAAACGGATCCGACAACACGATTGTGGAAGAACGGGTCCTGCTGCCCTTCGGCGACCTGCGGATCGACACCCACCCAGGCACTGCCGACCACGCAACCGGCGGCATCGGTGACCGGTGAGCCTTCGGCAGATCCGGAGCTGATCCGGCTGACACCCCAGACCGCGGCGGGATAGACCACACCGAGAACGACGGTGAGCGCGAGCAATACGAGCAAACCCGCCCACACCTGTTTGGCAAAACCGATAGTGAAACGCATGTCAGGTCACCCAATTCCAGGAATCAAACGTACGACGAGATCGATCAACCAGATACCGACGAACGGTGTGATCACACCGCCGAGACCGTAGACCAGCAGGTTACGTCCGAGCAACTGCGATGCCGTCGACGGTCGGTAGCGAACACCCTTGAGTGCCAACGGAATCAAACCGATGATCACCAAGGCGTTGAAGATCACGGCCGAGACGATCGCCGATTCGGGGGTGGCGAGACGCATGATGTTCAACGCGTCCAGCTGCGGGTAGATGCCGCTGAACAAGGCCGGCAGGATTGCGAAATACTTCGCCAGGTCGTTCGCCAACGAGAATGTGGTCAACGCGCCGCGGGTGATCAGCAATTGCTTGCCGATTTCCACCACCTCGATCAGCTTGGTGGGATCGGAATCGAGATCGACCATGTTCCCGGCCTCTTTGGCTGCCGAGGTTCCCGTGTTCATCGCGACCCCGACATCCGCCTGGGCAAGGGCGGGAGCATCATTGGTGCCGTCACCTGTCATCGCGACGAGACGTCCGCCTTCCTGTTCCTTCCGGATCAGGGCCAGTTTGTCTTCCGGGGTGGCCTCCGCCATGAAGTCGTCGACGCCCGCCTCGTCGGCAATCGCCTTCGCGGTCAACGGATTGTCGCCGGTGATCATGATCGTGCGAATACCCATCGCCCGGAGTTCGGCGAACCTGTCAGCCATTCCCGGCTTGACGACGTCGGACAACGCGATCACGCCGAGGATCGAGGTACTCTCACCATGCTTGACGGCAACTACCAGCGGCGTTCCGCCCGCTTGGGCGATGTCGTTCACGGTGTCGGTCACCGCGCTCTCCGCGTGTCCACCGCCACTGACGACCCAGTTCATCACCGCATCTGCTGCACCCTTTCGGATTTGGCGTCCGGAATGGTCGAGTCCGCTCATCCGGGTTTGTGCCGTGAACGGAACGAACTCTGCGCGTTCCTCGTCCAGCGTCGGCTCGGCAGCGAGACCGAAATCCGCTGCGCACAGCTCGACGATGCTCCGTCCCTCGGGAGTTCCGTCGGCCAGGCTCGACAAGCGAGCTGCCGCAGCAAGATCGTCGGCGGATACACCGGGCGCCGGATGGAGTGCGGTGGCCCGGCGGTTACCGAAAGTGATGGTTCCGGTCTTGTCCATCAACAGGGTGTCGATGTCGCCCGCAGCTTCCACCGCGCGTCCCGACATCGCGAGAACGTTGCGCTGGACGAGGCGGTCCATGCCCGCGATACCGATCGCCGAGAGCAGCGCTCCGATGGTCGTCGGGATCAGGCAGACGAGAAGTGCGATCAGCTTGATCGGATCCTGCTCGTGCCCCGCGTACAAGCCCATCGGGCCGATGGCTACGACGGCGAGGAGGAAGATGACGGTCAACGACGCGAGCAGGATGTTGAGCGCAATCTCGTTGGGTGTCTTCTGACGTGAAGCACCCTCGACGAGCGCGATCATCCGGTCCACGAACGAACTGCCCGGTGCTGCGGTGATTTCCACGACGATGCGGTCCGAGAGAACCGTCGTACCACCGGTGACGGCGCACCGGTCACCACCGGATTCACGGACCACCGGCGCGGATTCACCGGTGATCGCCGATTCGTCTACGGAGGCAATACCTTCGACCACGTCGCCGTCGCCGGGGATGACCTCGCCGGCAACCACTATCACCCGATCGCCGACCACCAGTTCGGTGCCGGAAACCGATTCGATCGCACCGCTCATCGTGATCCGATGTGCTGTGGTGTCCTGCTTCACCTTTCGCAGGCTCGCCGCCTGCGCCTTGCCGCGCCCTTCGGCCACGGATTCGGCGAGGTTCGCGAAGATCACCGTGAACCAGAGCCACAGGGTGATCACCCAGGAGAACACCGAGGGATCGGCGATCGCCATGACAGTGGTGATGACGGAACCGACCAACACCACGAACATGACCGGGTTGCGGGCGAGGTGGCGTGGGTCGAGTTTGCGCACGGCCCCCGGCAACGCGGTGATCATCTGCCGCGGGTTGAAAACGCCTGCGTGTACTTGACGGGACTGCCCTGGATCAGCCTTGTCGGCGGCGTCTTGCGCTACCACGGGTTTCTCACTGATACGCACGGTCATTGAAGAGCCTCCGCTAGCGGGCCCAGCGCGAGGGCCGGGAAGAATGTAAGTGCAGCAACAAGAACGACGGTGCCGGTCAACAAACCGGTGAACATCGGTCCGGACGTCGGGAGGGTGCCGGCCGTCGGCGCCACCTTCTTCTGCGAGGCAAGAGCACCGGCCAAAGCGAGAACGAAGATGATCGGCAGGAATCGGCCGAGAAGCATGCAGATTCCGAGAGACGACTGGAACCAGTCGCTGGTGACCGTCAGACCGCCGAAGGCGCTGCCGTTGTTGTTGGAGGCGGAGGCGAAGGCGTAAAGCACCTCACTGAACCCGTGGATCGATCCCGGCGTGCCCGGATCTCCCCCATTGCCTTGATAACCGGTGGTCGAACCGAGGATGACGGTGATGGCGGTACCGATCAAGACCAGCGCGGGCATGACCAGAATCGACAGCGCCGCAAGGGTGATCTCGCGTCGACCCAACTTCTTGCCGAGATATTCGGGCGTGCGACCGACCAGCAGTCCGCCGACGAACACTGCGATCAATGCCAGCACAAGAATCCCGTAGAGGCCGGTTCCGACTCCACCTGGCGCAATTTCGCCGAGCAACATGTTGAGCAGGACCGCGCCGCCGCCGAGGGGTGACATGCTGTCGTGGGCCGAGTTCACCGCGCCCGTCGACGTTCCCGTGGTCGCCACCGCGAACAACGCCGATCCGGGGATTCCGAAGCGAACTTCCTTGCCCTCCATCATCGAACCAGCTGCTGTGGCGGCAACACCGCGTGCGCCGGATTCGGCAGCGAGCGTGACTGCGAGCAGCCCGCTCCACAGGATTCCCATCACTGCCAGCAAGGTGAGGCCTTGCCTACGATCCCCGACGAGAGTTCCGAACGTTCGGGTGAGGCAGACCGGAATCAACAGGATCGCCAGGATCTCGACGACATTGCTCAACGGGGTGGGGTTCTCGAACGGGTGCGCCGAGTTGGCAGCCAAGATCCCGCCACCGTTGGTGCCGAGTTCCTTGATCGCTTCCTGGGACGCGACGGGGGCCAGTGCATTGGTCACCGCATTGCCGTCGAGGCCGGTGGAGGCGAAACCGCTGTGGAACGACTGGATCACACCCTGGCTCAACAGGATCAGGGCGATCACGAAGGCGAGCGGGAGGAGGATGCGCAGAGAACCACGCGTCAGATCGACCCAGAAGTTGCCGATCTCGCCGCCCCTGGCCACCCGAATGAAGCCGCGAACCAATGCGATGGCCACCGCCATGCCGACCGCTGCCGAGACGAAGTTCTGCACCGCCAGACCGACGGGCTGAACGAAGTTGCTCATCGTCGTTTCCGGCGTGTACGACTGCCAGTTGGTGTTCGCCACAAACGAAATCGCGGTGTTGAACGCTACGGCGGGACTGACCCCGGACAGACCGTCACTGAGCGGCAGTACTCCCTGAATCCGTTGCAGGAAGTACAGGAACAATGCGCTGGCCAGCGAGAATCCGAGAACGCTTGCGGCGTAGCCGTACCACGTCTGCTCGGCCCTGGAGTCGATCCGACCGACGCGGTAGATCACACTCTCGACCCGAAGATCTCGCGTCGACGAGTAAACACGCGCCATGTAGTCGCCCACCGGGACGTAGGCGATTGCCAGAACGACGAGGACAAAAGCGATCTGCAGGCCGGCTGCAAGAGCGGGCGACATCAGAACCTCTCAGGATCTACGAGTGCAACGAGCAGGTAAATGACCAATGCCGCGGCGACGGCGATCAGAACCACGCTGACCACACCGGCAACCGTCATTTGGGAGCGCTCGCCTGTAGGGCGCGCAGTACCAGCGCGCACACGAGAAAACCGCCGAGAATCAGAGCAACGTAGGCCAGATCGGCCATGAGCTTCCCTCTTCGAAATCTTTTGCCGTGCTGCTGTGCATCGCAGCCATGACGCGCGGTCGCCCTCGACCGGATGCGCTCTCTCAGCTTCGACCTCCGGAAAGGCCGATTCCGCGTCTCTGACGATCCGCTTACGCACTGACCTGGCGTCTTGACGCGATCTTGACGCGAAACCGAAGTTCACTAATACTGAAACAAGTTACTGTTCGTTCGAACGAACAGTTTTGCGAAGGGAACCTGATGACTTCTCGAACCGACCACGATCTCGCCCCCGGTCTTGTCGACCAGGTTGCGAGCCTGGCCTCGGGCGCTACCTCGTCCGTCGCGGCCACCGAGGCAACGCTGAGCCGGATCGAGGCCACTCAGCCTCACCTCAATGCGTTCAAGATCGTGCGGCGAGAGAAGGCACTCGAGGAAGCTGCCGAGGCCGACAGACGTCTCGCACGCGGCGAGCGTCTGCCGCTGCTCGGTGTGCCGATCGCAGTAAAGGACGACGTCGACATCACCGGCGAACCCACGGCCTTCGGTTGCCCTGGCGATTTCCCGGCCAAGACCGAGGACTCGGAGATGATTCGACGCCTCCGCGACGCCGGCGCAGTGATCGTGGGCAAGACCAACAGCCCGGAATTGGGCCAGTGGCCGCTCACGAGCGGTTCAGCCTTCGGTTACACGCGCAATCCGTGGTCGCGTCACCACACTCCAGGCGGATCGTCGGGCGGCACCGCCGCGGCCGTCGCCGCCGGATTGGTCAGCGCCGGAATCGGTTCCGACGGAGCCGGTTCCATCCGAATCCCCGCGGCCTGGACCAACCTCGTCGGAATCAAACCGCAGCGCGGGCGCATCTCAACCTGGCCCGACGCCGAAGCGTTCTACGGCCTGACGGTCAACGGACCGCTCGCTCGCACCGTCGCCGACGCGGCACTGTTGCTCGACGTCGCTGCCGGCAACCACGACGGCGACCTCCACAAGCCGACACCGGTGACGGTCAGCGACGCGGTGGGACGCGACCCCGGAAAGCTGAAAATCGCTCTTTCCCTTCGTAATCCGTTCACCGCCACTCCCGTGAAGCTGGACCCGGAAGTGCGCCTGGCCGTGCATTCGATCGCCGAAACGCTGCGGGAACTCGGACACCATGTCGTCGTCGACGATCCCGCATACGGCCTGATCTTCGGCCTGAACTTTCTGCCCCGCTCGCTCGTCGGGGTCCACGACTGGCTCGGACGCGTTCCCGACCCGAAACTGGTCGATGCCAGAACACGCGGAAATGCCCAGAACGGCAAGCTACTTCGCGGCGCACCTCTGCGCGCGGCCCGCGCGGCCGAGCCGCGGATGCGAAAGCGGATCGGAGCGATCTTCGACACCTACGACGTCGTCCTGGCACCCACGACGGCAACTCCACCGATCATGGCGACCGCGATCGACGGCATCGGTGGCTGGGACACCGACAAGGTCATGACCGGCGCCTGCCCCTACGCGTGGCCGTGGAACGTCCTCGGCTGGCCCTCGGTCAACGTGCCGGCCGGATTCAGCAAGGCCGGCCTGCCCATCGGTGCGCAGTTGATGGGCAACGAGAACACCGAACCTCTGTTGGTCTCCCTCGCTTCACAGTTGGAATCGGTCCTGCGTTGGGATCAGGTCCGACCCGAGCCGTGGTGGTGACCCGATGAGTAACCGGGACGTTCGCGAGCGAATACTCGACGCCGTTCTGCACGTCGTCGGTACCGACGGCATCCCGGGTGTGAGCAACCGGCGCATCGCCGCGCAGGCCGGCGTCTCACTCGGATCGATCACGTATCACTTCGCCAGCCAGTCGGACATGCTGCGGGCCGCGCTGTCTCGTTTCGTGACCGACGAGACGACGCGCCTGCGCGCCTTGGCCGAGGAGTACCGCGACAAAGGTCTGAGCGTCGAGGACGCCGCGGCAATAGCCGAAAAGGTGACGCGAGATCTTTCGTTCTCGGCCGAGCGGATCGCGCCGTTCGAGATGTACATCGCCGCCGGGCGCGACCACGAACTCCACGAAGTCGCCGTCGAATGCTTCGCCGCCTACGACGATTTGACCGTCACGATTCTGACGGCACTCGGTGTACCTGATCCGGAGTCGATTGCATCGACGCTCGTCGCCGTCATCACCGGGCTCCAACTCCGACGCCTGGCCACCGGCGTCGACGAGCAGGACATCGGCGCGGCGATCCTCAGGGTCCTCCGGCCCTAGAAGCCCAGCCGGCCGAGCTGCTTCGGGTCGCGCTGCCAGTCCTTGGCGACCTTGACGTGCAGCTCCAGGAAGATCCGCACACCGAGCAGCTTCTCGATCTGCAGGCGCGCACTGGTACCGACTTCCCGCAGACGCGCCCCGCCCTTACCGATGACGATGCCCTTCTGACTGGGCCGCTCGACGTAGAGCAACGCATGCACGTCGAGCATCTCGCCCTGCTTCTCGGTGCGACCCTCACGCGGGATGACCTCCTCGATCACCACAGCCAGAGAGTGCGGCAATTCTTCGCCGAGCCCCTCGAGCGCAGCCTCACGGATCAGTTCGGCCATGAGCACCTCTTCGGGCTCGTCCGTCAATTCGCCGTCCGGGTAGAAGGCCGGGCCCTCGTCCATCAGACCGGCGAGGACGTCGACCAGGATCTCGACCTGTTCACCCGACTTCGCGGACACCGGAACGACCTCGGATTCGGGGCCGAGCAGGGTGGACAGCGCGAGCAACTGCTTTCCGACGGCGTCGCGGCTGACCTTGTCGATCTTGGTCACGATGCCGACAAGCTTGGTCTTGGGCGCCATCTGACGGACCTGCTGCACGATCCAGCGGTCTCCGGGCCCGATGGCCTCGTCGGCCGGGATGCACAGGCAGATGACGTCGACCTCGGAGTACGTGTCGCGAACCAGGTCATTGAGGCGCTGCCCGAGCAAAGTGCGGGGCTTGTGCAGTCCAGGGGTGTCGACCAGGATCAGCTGCGCATGCTCGCGGTGAACGATGCCGCGAATCGTGTGGCGCGTCGTCTGCGGGCGCGAGGACGTGATCGCGATCTTGCTGCCGACCAACGCGTTGGTCAGCGTGGACTTGCCCGTATTGGGTCGACCCACGAAACACACGAAGCCTGACCGGAATTCGTTCTTGCTCATAACTGCTCCTCGCTGAACTCTCGCTCAGTCATCGGTGTCTTCTGTCTCTTCGTCTTCGGACGGCGGGATGCGCTGCACGAACACCGTGCTGATGCGTACCCGGCCTCGGCCCGTATTGGTTCCCTCGCCGCGCAGGATCAAACCGTCGTACTCCACTTCGGAACCGGGAAGTGGCACTCGGCCGAGTACGTATCCGATCAGCCCGCCGACGGTCTCCACCTCGTCGAGTTCGAGTTCGAGATCGAACAATTCACCGAGGTCTTCGATGGGAAGTCTCGCGGATACGCGGAACATTCCGTCTCCGAGATCCTCGATGGGCGGCGTCTCGTCCTCGTCGTACTCGTCGGCGATCTCACCGACGATCTCTTCGATGACGTCCTCGATCGTGACGAGCCCGGCGATTCCGCCGTACTCGTCGACGAGTATCGCCATGTGGTTGCGGTCGCGCTGCATCTCGGCCAGCAAGCTGTCGAGCGGCTTCGAGTCGGGAACGAAGACGGCGGGCCGCATGACGTCGCAGACGTTGACGTTCCGGCCGCCGTCGGGCAGGTGGTAGGTCTGCTTGACCAGATCCTTGAGGTAGACGACACCGAGCACGTCGTCGACGTTCTCCCCGATGACCGGCAGGCGCGAGTGACCACTGCGGACGGCCAACGACGTTGCCTGCCCGGCATTCTTGTCGTTCTCGATCCACACCATGTCGGTGCGCGGCACCATCACCTCGCGCGCCGACGTGTCTCCCAGTTCGAAGACGGACTGGATCATTCGGCGTTCTTCGTCGGCCACGACGCCGCGTTCCTGCGCCATGTCCACGAGTTCACGCAACTCGATTTCCGACGCGAACGGGCCGTTGCGGAAGCCCTTACCCGGGGTCAATGCGTTACCCACGAGGATCAGGACGCGACTGATCGGCCCGAGCAGAACCCCGATCCACAGCAGTGGCAGCGACGCGGCCATCGCGATGGAGTACGCATGTTGGCGCCCAAGCGTTCTCGGTCCGACGCCGATGACCACGTACGAGACGAGAACCATGATCACCGCGGTGACGGTCAGTGCCCAGCCCAGCGAGAGGACGTCGATCAGGCCGCCCACGAGTACGACGGTGGCCGTGATCTCGCACAAAATGCGAAGCAGGACCATCAGATTCACGTATCGCGGACGATCGGTCAGGATGCGTTGCACTCGCGCGGCGCCGGCTCGCTCTTCCTTTGCCATCTCGTCGATCCGCGCCGACGAAATGGTGTTGAGCGCCGAGTCGACGGCCGCGAACACACCACCGACCGGGACAAGAGCAATCGCCAGAACAAAGAGCGCTATGGCGCTACTCACTACAGAACCCCCGGATAACTGTTATCGGTCCACTCCGTCGACGAAACCGGTCTTACCGAGCAGCTTCTGATCGCGTTCGGCCAGTGCTGCTTCGCGGTCGATACGGCGAAGGTCTTCGTACCACTCTTCGAGGAGGCTGTTCTGCAAGCCGAACATCTCCTTCTCCTCTTCCGGCTCCGCATGGTCGTAGCCGAGAAGGTGCAACACACCGTGGACGGTCAGGAGGGCAAGTTCGTGAGCCAGTGAATGCCCGGCCTTGTCAGCCTGATCCGCGGCAAAAGACGGACACAGCACGATGTCGCCGAGCATCGACGGCCCCGGCTCGGGGGAATCGGGACGGCCACCCGGCTCGAGTTCGTCCATCGGGAACGACATGACGTCGGTCGGACCCGGCAGATCCATCCAGCGAACGTGCAGATCCGCCATCGTCGCGGAGTCGACGAGAACCATCGACAGCTCGGCCGCCGGATGGACATCCATCCGAGCGATCACGAAACGGGCAACGCTGATCAACTCCGGTTCGGAGATGTCCATGCCCGATTCGTTCGAGACCTCGATGCTCATGTGCGACGCTCTTTCCTGGGAAAAGTAGGGGTTGATGCGTCGCTCAGCCTACCGTCGCGGTGAATGAGCATGTGCAGCGCGGCGCTGCGCCCGGTTTCCGACCGCCAACTCGCCGGACCGATCCGATTCGTGACGCTCGTAAGCGTCGACGATGTGAGAGACCAGCCGATGACGTACGACGTCGCTGCTGTCGAGAGTGGCGAAATGAATATCGTCGATCCCGGTGAGGATTTCGGATGCCGCGCGCAGACCCGAACGGGCCCCGCCCGGCAGATCGACCTGGGTCACGTCTCCGGTGACCACGATCTTGGAACCGAACCCGAGGCGGGTCAGGAACATCTTCATCTGCTCGGCCGTGGTGTTCTGCGCTTCGTCCAAGATGATGAAGGCGTCGTTGAGCGTCCGGCCACGCATGTAGGCGAGCGGAGCGACCTCGATGACTCCGGCCTGCATCAACTTCGGAATCGCCTCGGGATCCATCATGTCGTGCAATGCGTCGTGCAGCGGGCGGAGATACGGATCGATCTTCTCGTGCAGCGTGCCGGGCAGAAAGCCCAGTCGCTCCCCGGCCTCGACTGCCGGCCTGGTCAAGATGATCCGAGAGACCTGCTTGGCCTGCAACGCCTGAACGGCCTTGGCCATGGCGAGGTAGGTCTTGCCGGTACCGGCCGGGCCGACTCCGAACACGATGGTGTTCTCGTCGATGGCGTCGACGTAGCGTTTCTGGTTGAGGGTCTTCGGCCGAATCGTCTTGCCCCGACGCGAAAGAATGTCGAGGGAGAGCACCTCGGCCGGAGACTCGCCGACCTCGTTGGTGAGCATGCCGATGGTTCGTCGAACAGCGTCCGGGGCAATGGGCTGCCCTCGACCGGCCAGCGACGCCAATTCACTGAACACACGTTCTGCCAGCGCCACGTCTGCAGCCGTCCCCGACAAGGAGATGGTTCCGCCACGTACATGAATGTCGGCACGAAGCTCACGTTCGATCGCGGTGAGATTCTCGTCCGTCGCCCCCAGGATTTGACGCACGGTCTCCGGCGCCAGATCCATACTCGAACGGACGGTGCGCTCTGCGGGCAGAGCGCGCTCGGTGATGGTGGTTACACGGTTCCCGTCGAGTTCACTGTGTTCACTCACGTGGTGAATATGGCCTGCTTTCTGGTCCGATCAGCCCACTCGACTCGTGAGCCTCGATACTTCGAAGTCTAGCGCCAGAGTCGGACACGGCCCACTTGTTAATCGTCCCGGCCTAATCCTCGCGGCGACCGGACGGCAGCGATTCGCGGATCCATTCCGACGCTTCGGCGACGATCTCGGAGCTTCTGTCCGGACTGATACCCGCGATGACCAGGCACACGGCGGCAAAGGATTCGCCCGAGTCCGTGATCAGCCCACTGTTGGCCTGATCGAACAAAGTGATCGTGATCGCCTCGGTCATCGCTACCAGAGTCTCGGCCGGCAGGTATTTCGAGAAGGTTCCGTCACGCTGACCGCGCTCGACGACGCTGATACTCACGGCGCGCGCGGGCTCCATCAGATCGAGAATCCGCTGCTCCCCCAACTCTTTGCGAGCAAAGCTGAGCAGCATCCGGAAGCGATCACCGACCGGCCATGACAGCAATGCCAGTACGGCAGTCGCCAGATCCGGGCGCTCGGGCGGCTCGCCGGCTTGGCTCAGCGCAGCTACGAGATCGGTCGACGCCTCGTCCACGATGCCGTTGATCAGCGCCTCTCGGCTGTCGAAATGCGCGTACACGGTTCGCCTGACCACACCGGCGGCCTTTGCGACGTCGTCCATGCTCGCATCCGGATCAGCAGCGAACGCCGTGATCGCCGCCTCGATGATGCGATTGCGATTGGCCGCGGCCTGACTACGACGCTGCCGTCCGCCCGATTCGGCAGTTCCCGAAACGACTGTGCCCGAATGCGTCAATGCGCGTTCCACCTCTTTCGACTGCCCAACTGTGATCTAGGTCAATCATAGTTGCACATCGGTGTGCAAGTTATTAACTTACACATCAGTGTGCAAATAGATCGAGGAGTGTCTTCGATCATCAGGAACGGAGTCGCGTCATGACGACACTCATGAGCAAACCTGTCTCGGAGATGGACCAGCCGTACTCACGGCGGTGGGCCGCGCTCGGGGTGTTGTGCCTGAGTCTGCTGATCGTCGTGATGGCGAATACCGCGCTGATCGTCGCGGCGCCGGACATGACCAGAGACCTCGGCCTCACCAGCACGCAACTTCAATGGGTCATCGACGGCTACACCGTTCCCTACGCCGCATTGATGCTGCTGTTCGGCGTGATCGGTGACAAGTACAGTCGCCGCGGCGCACTTCTCGCCGGACTCGCCGTGTTCGCCGGCGGCGCCGTCTTCGGCAGCATCGCGGACACCACCAACGCCGTCATCGCGGCACGAATGATCATGGGCGTCGGCGCCGCGATCATCATGCCCGCGACGCTTTCGCTTCTGGTCGCTACCTTTCCCAAAGCGGAGCGATCACGCGCCATCGCGGCGTGGGCGGCGACATCGGGTCTCGCGATTGCACTCGGTCCGCTGTTGGCCGGATGGATTCTCGACAGTCATTCCTGGAGCATCACTTTCCTGATCAACGTCCCGATCGCCGCAGTCGCTGCCGTCGCCGCCGTAATTCTGGTGCCGCCGAGCAAGGCCGAGCACCTGGGCCGGATCGACTGGATCGGCGGCGCACTCTCGGTGGTCACCATTGGCTCGCTCGTGTACTCGATCATCAACGGATTCCACTTCGGGTGGACCGGCGGACCCATCGGTGCCGCCGTACTCGCTGCGATCGGCCTCGTCTCGTTCGTCGTCTGGGAACTGCGTCACCCGCAGCCACTGCTCGACGTCCGTAAGCTCGGCCAGCGCATGGTCGGCGGCGCGACGCTCGCCGTACTTCTGCTGTTCCTGGCCGCCTTCGGCGCCATCTACTTCATCTCACAGCAGTTCCAGTTCATCCTCGGCTACGGCGCACTCGAAACCGGTGTTCGTCTGCTGCCCTTGGCAATTGCCGTCTCGATCGGCGCCGTTGTCAGTGGGCGGATCACTCCGCTGATCGGCGTCCGGGCATCCATCGTCGGCGGCATGGTGGTCGCCGCGATCGGCGTTCTGATTCTCACGCAGGTCGACGGCGATTCGGGCTACTGGATGTTCGCAGTCCCACTGATCCTGCTCGGCCTGGGCATCGGTCTCAGCGAACCGCCGGCCACCGACGCCATCATGGACAACTTCTCCGAGGACGATCTCGGTGCTGCGGGTGGCCTCAACGACACCGCCATCGAACTCGGCGGCTCGCTGGGTATCGCGATCCTCGGCTCGATCCTCGCTGCGAGCTACAAGGATTCGATTGCCGGATTCATCAATGGAATGCAGGTTCCGCAGTTGACGGGCGAACTTGCACAACAGGCTGCGTACGCGATGGAGGTGTCGGGCGAATCCGTCGGCGGCGCTTCGTTGGTCGCCGAAGAGATGGCAGGCAACCCGTTGGCTGCAGCTCAGGCAGGGCCGCTGCTCGACGCCGCAGGCAGTGCCTACGCCGACGCGATTTCGGCGGCCAGTTGGGCGGGCGGTCTTGCACTGTTCGTGGGGGCAGTTGTCGTGGCGTTCATCCTGCCGGGCAAGAAGGCCCCTGTGGAAGTGGACCCCGCGTCAGTCTGACGTGCTCGGAGCCAGCGGGTCTTCGGCGAGAACCAACTCGCGGGAGACCCGCCACGACTCGGTCGAGGGTGAGAGAAATGCGTCGTGTCCTTCGCCCTCGATCACACGCAGTGACACGGGATCACCAGCCGCTTCCGCGGCTTTCGCGTACCGGGAGCTCACCTTGGCCGGCACCTGCAGGTCCTCCGCACCCGTAACGCACACAACGGGGACGCCGATCGGCAATCGATGCTGCGGCGACGCACTGCGATACAGATCCGGGTCCGCGTCGAACGGAACGCCGAACAGATCCTCGATGAAGCTGATCCGTCGTCCACGCTCGCCTGCCGACGCCAGATCGAGTGCGGCCGCCTGGGCGATGACCCGTTCAGGCCGGGTGAACGTGTCCTTCTCCCCCGCCAGCCACACTGCAAGATGTCCTCCGGCCGAATGCCCGAGCAAGCGAATCTGATTCAGATCCAATTCGGCCGAGGACTTCGCGGCAACCAGTCCGGGGATTTCGTCGTATGCCGTTTTCACGTCGGCGGACATCTCCGGCCAACCACCGCCCGCCCCGAGACGGCGGTATTCGATGTTCCACACCGCGACGCCGTGCCGCGCGAGTTCGACAGCAAATGCGGTGCCCAGAGTCAATCCGTACTGCCCGCTCCAGAAGCCGCCGTGGATCTGCATGACGACCGGGATCGGGCCGTCAACGACTCCGTCGGGAACGTAGAGATGCCCGAACTGCTGCTCGTGTCGGCCGTACGGAATCTTGAATCGAGGCACCGAGGAAATCTATCTCAGGCGAGGGCGCTGCCTGCGGCCCAGTCTGCCCAGGAAAGGGTCCAGTCGCCGTTCTGCCACACCTCCAGCGGAGCGCCGCCGGTGTTCTTGATCTCGACGACATCTCCCGGCTGCGAGAAATCGAAGAACCATTTGGCATTGGCCGCACTGAGATTGAGGCAACCGTGCGAGGTGTCGGTGTTTCCCTGCGCCCAGACGGTGCTCTCCAACTCGTGAAGATAGATACCGTCCGTGCTGATGCGGGTGGCCCAGTTGATGGATTCCTTGTAGCCCAGGCGCGAGTTGATCGGCAGACCGTAGGTCGACGAATCCATGATGACGGGATTTGCCTTGTCCATCACGGTGTACGTGCCGGGCTGGGTCCAGAACGAGAGCGTCGTGCCGCCGATCGTCTCGGTGCCGCCCATTCCCATCGAGGTCGGCATTTCCTTGATCACCTGACCGTTTTCGTAGACGGTCACCATCTTGGTGTTGTCGTCGGCGACCGAGACGTGGGAGTCGCCGATCTTGAAGGACACGGTGTCGTCCTGCTGGCCGTACAGTCCGTTGCCGAGCTGCTTGCCGTAGATGTTCGCATTCACCGAGACCGTCGTGCCTGGTGCGTAGTAGTTCTGCGGTCGCCAGTGAACGTTCTGACCGTCGACCCAGTACCACGATCCCTGTACGGGCGGATTGGTTGTGACCAGCAGAGACTTCTCGGCCGCGGCCTTGTCACCGATCAACTCGTCGAAATGAACGGCGACGACGGTGCCGACACCGTACGTGCCACCGTCCGATATCGAGGCGCCACCGGTGGTGTTGATGTACGCCCGGGTCTGGTTACTCGGCGCGACGGTGGTCAGCGTCGTGTTCTTGGTCGTGGCAACACCATTCGCGTCGACGACGTCGACGACCAGCTTGTAAGTCTTGCCGTATCCGAGTGGTTCGCTCGGTTTCCAGGACGTCTTGTCCGGCGTGGTGATACCGGCGACTTCCTTACCCTCGGGATTGGTCAGCGCGACGGTCGTCAGTGTTCCCTTCGCGACCTGGACCTCGATGGGGTCGAGTGGACTCACCGGAGTTCCGCCGTCCGCCGGTGTGACGGTGACGAGCGCCTCGCTGGTCGGGGTAGTGGTGACGGCGCTGCTGGAGGAACCCGTGTTGTCTCCGGTGGAGACCGTGCACCCCGCGACGAGCATCAACGCCGCCGCGGCACACACCGCTCCAACGATTCGCATATGCGCACGTGACAACATCTGGCCTCCTGAAATCCCCGAACCAACTCACGCCGAAGGCGACCCCCGACGTCCTTACGATAGTGCGCAAATCTGACACTTCGCTGAGCGCCGGATCCGATTCAGCTCGGGATCACAACAAGATCAGTGCAGTGGCCGTGGTCCCCAGCGATCGGTCAGCACTCCGATCGCGCCCAGAGCAACAGCCCCGGCGGTCGACGTGCGCAGGACCGTCGGGCCGAGAAGCACCGGAGTGGCCCCGGCCTCCGACAACGCGCTGATCTCCGAATCGTCGAGCCCACCTTCGGGACCGACAACCAGAAATACCTCGTCCGCGCTCGCCAGCGGCAAACCGGCCAACGGCGTCGTCGCCGATTCGTGAAGCACCGCAACCACAGCGCCACGGGCAACGGCGTCACGAACCAACGCGATCACCGCCGGCGTCTTGTGCAGTTCCGCAATTTCCGGGACGAACGCGCGTCTGGACTGCTTTGCCGCAGACACTGCCGCACTTCGCCAGCGTGCGACGCCCTTGGCGAGCTTGGGGCCCTCCCACTTGGCGACACAACGCAAGGACTGCCACGGGATCACCGCGTCGATCCCCGCCTCGGTCGCCAGTTCGACGGTCAACTCGGAACGCTCGGCCTTGGGAAGTGCCTGAACGAGGGTCACCAACGGCTTGGGCTGCTCGAGAACCTGAACGTCACTGACCAACAGTTCCAGGCGGTCCTTGCCGACGCTCGTCACCTCGGCGTCGGCCACCCGGCCACGGCCGTCGGCCAACACCAATCGCTCACCGACGCCGATCCGGCGGACAGTGGCCGCGTGGCGACCCTCCTGTCCGTCCAGAACTGCGATTTCACCGACGCCGGGAACCGGGTCGAGAAAGAAGACCGTTGCGGCCACCGTCAGCGGCCGCTGAATGCTTCGCGAAGACGCGAGAACAATCCACCGCTGTTCTGCGAGGCCGTCGAGACAACCTCGGCCTCGTCACGATCGCGGAGCAGCTTGAATTCCTTGAGCAGCTTGGACTGCTTGTGATCGAGACGGCTCGGGATGACCACCTCGAGGTGAGCGTGCACGTCGCCGCGCACTCCCGACCGCAGTTTCGGCATGCCATGACCGCGAAGAACAGCAACGTGTCCGGGCTGGGTGCCTGGCTCGATGGTGATTTCCTTGGGGCCGTCGATGATGGTGTCGACGGTGACAGTCGTACCGAGCGCTGCGTCGACCATCGGAACGCGGATCGTGCAGTGCAGGTCTTCACCGTCTCGAACGAAGACGTCGTGCTGCTGCTCGACGATCTCGACGTAGAGGTCGCCGGGGTGTCCGCCGCCCGGGCCCACTTCACCCTGCGCGGTCAAACGGATACGCATGCCACCGGCGACGCCCGCGGGAACCTTCACGGTGATGTCACGCTTGGCCCGAACTCGGCCGTCTCCGCCACACTTGTGGCAGGGATCCGGGATGGTCTCACCGGCACCGCGGCACGTCGGGCAGGGACGCGAGGTCATGACCTGACCGAGGAACGAGCGCTGGATGGACTGAACTTCGCCGGCACCGTTGCAGGTCTCACAGCGGACAGGCTTGGAGTCGCCGTTGGTTCCGGCTCCGGTGCAGCTGTCGCACAGAATGGCCGTCTCGACGGTCACGTGCTTGCTGACTCCCGTCGCACATTCTGCGAGGGTCAGCTTGGTGCGAAGCAACGAGTCGGCTCCGGGCTGAACGCGACCGCGCGGCCCACGACCTGCGCCGCCACCGCCGCCGAAGAATGCTTCGAAGACGTCGCCGAGGCCGCCGCCACCGAATCCGCCGCCGAAGCCACCACCACCGCCACCACCAGACTCGAGCGGGTCTCCGCCGAGATCGACGATGCGACGCTTCTCCGGGTCGGTCAGGACCTCGTAGGCCGTCGAGATCTCCTTGAACTTGGCCTGCGCCGCCTCGTCAGGGTTGACGTCCGGGTGCAGTTCGCGTGCCAGCTTGCGGTAAGCGCGCTTGAGCTCCTGGTCTGTCGCGTTCTTGTCGACGCCGAGCAATCCGTAGTAATCCCGTGCCACGTTGAGTCTCTCGTCCTTCTCTTACTTCTAGGTTTTCCTCAGTCCTCGCGAGGAGGCGTGCCGACGAATGTCGACGTCCGTCATCGCTCGGAGAGAACTTCGCCGATGTATCTGGCAACGGCGGCAACCGATGCAATTGTTCCCGGATAGTCCATCCGAGTGGGTCCGAGCACACCGACACCACCGAAAACGGTACCGGCCGCGCCGTAGCCAGTCGAAATCACAGAGGTTCCGCGCATCTGTTCGACCTGCGTCTCTTCACCGATCTGAACGGTGACCGTGCCGGAGTTCTGCGTCGCAGCGAGCAGTTTGAGGACCACTACCTGCTCTTCCAGTGCTTCGAGCACAGCGCGCAGCGAACCGGGGAAGCCGGCCAGACCGGAGAAATCGGCGGCGTTGCGCGTGAGATTCGAGGTTCCGCCCAGAACGAGACGATCTTCCGGATGTTCGACCAGGGTCTCGACCAGCACCGTTGCCGAGCGGATCACGGCGTCGCGAAGGTAGGCCGGAGACTCGTCAGCCAGTTCCGCCACGGCAATCGACGCGGCGGCCAGGCGCTTGCCTTCCAGTGCTCCGCCGAGAAGCGTGCGCAACCGGGAAAGGTCTTCGTCTTCGAGGACGTCTCCGAGTTCGACGATTCGCTGATCGACGCGGCCGGAATCGGTGATGAGAACGAGAAGCAGGCGCGCCGGCGTCAACGCGACCACCTCGAGGTGGCGAACCGACGACGCGGACAGCGACGGGTACTGGACAACCGCGACCTGACGGGTCAGTTGCGCGAGCAGTCGCACACCGCGGCGCAGAACGTCGTCGAGATCGACACCCGACTCCAAGAACTCGAGGATCGCTCGACGCTCGGGCCCGGACATGGGCTTGACGTCGGCGATGCGATCGACGAATTCGCGGTATCCCTTGTCGGTGGGGACGCGGCCGGAACTGGTGTGCGGTTGGGCGATGTAGCCCTCGGCCTCGAGGAATGCCATGTCGTTGCGCACAGTGGCGCTCGACACTCCGAGGTTGTGACGCTCGACCAGTGCCTTGGATCCCACCGGGTCCTGGGTGGAGACGTAATCGGCCACGATTGCACGTAAGACCTCGAAACGCCTGTCGTCGGTACTCGACATCGTTGCCACCTCCGTTTCCTGAAAAGAACGAACACCGACATTTACACATCGGTTTCCACTGGCAGTCTAATCGCCCGAGCGCCAGAGACGGCTGTTGCCCTTACTGTGGAGTGAGATCGGCGAAAGGTCGATCGCACAACCATGGACAAGGCGGCACATGATCTTCAAAGGCGTGATGGACGGCAAACCGTATCCCGATCACGGACTGTCTCTACGCGACTGGTCGAAGTTCCCTCCACGTCAGGTTCGACTCGACGAGATCGTGACCACCACGAAGGTCCTCGAACTCGATCGCCTGCTGTCGGAGGACTCGACCTTCTACGGCGATCTGTTCCCGCACGCAGTGCAGTGGCGCGGCACTCTCTACCTCGAGGACGGTCTGCACCGAGCGGTTCGTTCGGCCCTGCGAAACCGCGTCGTGCTGCACGCGCGTGTCTTCGACTTCGACGCGATGCCCGGTGTCATCGAGGGAGTCCGCTGACGCTCAGGCGATAGTCACGAGCAACGCAGGTGTCGTTTGCCCCGGCCAGGTTCCGGTGAGCGTCTCCGAGTCCGAGACTCGATCTGCGTCGATCACTCTCGCCACAGTCAGTTCCAGGCTTCCCGCGCGGATGATCGTGTCGGTGCCGACTGTCGAGCAGGTCACCGATTCGACTGCCGGTACGGAAGAGTGGGCCGTACCGCTGCCTACTACGTGAGCCGTCACGGGGATGTGATCGGCGGTGTCCGCGAAGACCAGTTCGACTCCGGCCCCACCGGTCAGAATCGCGGTCGCCACCGCGCTGACGTAGACCGGATCACAGCATGCGTCGTAAACCCACCGTTCGCCGAGTACCGAATGATCCATGGTTGCGATCAGTGCGGTCTCCGCCCCGTCCAGCGGAGCACCACGATAAGTGAGCGGGACCTGAAGAATTCGACCGTCGGCAGAGCGCATCAGGTGCGTCTCGATTCCGACCTCGCCGTCCGGGTCGTCGAAACGATAGGCGTCGACGCGTTCGAGCGTCGAACAGTCGACCGACCCGAGCCACGGCTGCTTGGGCACCCACGCTCGGAGCAGGTCGTTCTTGGACGGATTCAGCTGCGCACGATGAATGATGGCCACCACGGCCACATTACGCGGCGAAGGATGGTTGCGCGTCAGGTCAGGATCGTGCGAATCACCGCATCAGCGAGCAGGCGACCACGGTCGGTGAGAACCACGTGATCGTTCTCGATCACGGCCAACCCGTCGACTACCACCTGTTCGGCCGAAAGACGTTCGGATGCAGACAGTTCCGACAACGGAAGTCCCGTACGCAACCGCGCGGTCAACATGACGCGCTCCATGTGTTCGTCCTCGGCGGTCAGTTCTTCGCTGCCGCCGACGGGAAGTTCACCGAGCGCCAACTGTTCCGCGTACCGCGCCGGGTGCTTGACGTTCCACCACCGCACTCCGCCGACGTGACTGTGCGCGCCCGGACCGGCACCCCACCAGTCACCACCGTCCCAGTAGCCGAGGTTGTGACGACACCGGGTGTCACCGGAGTCCGCGGTTTCCGCCTTTGCCCAGTTGGAGACCTCGTACCACCGCAAGCCTGCCTCGGACAGGCGTGAATCGATTCGTTCGTACCGCGAGGCCAGCACGTCGTCGTCCGGGGCGGGCAGCTCGCCGCGCCTGACCTTGCGAGCCATGGCGGTGCCGTCCTCGACGATCAACGCGTAGGCCGAGACGTGATCGACATCGGCGGAGAGGACCGCATCGAGTGAGGCGTCCAGGTCTTGATCGCGCTCCCCCGGGGTTCCATAGATCAAATCGAGATTCACGTGCGAAAAACCAGCTGCGCGAGCCTCTTTCGCGGCAGCGACGGCGCGGCCCGGAGTGTGCGTGCGGTCGAGAATCTTCAGCACGTGCTGGGCGGCCGACTGCATGCCGAGGGAAATCCGGGTGAATCCGGCACTGCGGAGAGCACCGAAGAACTCCGGCGACGTCGATTCGGGGTTCGATTCCGTGGTTACTTCGGCGCCGGACGCCAGGCCGAAGCTGCTCCGCACCGCCGACAGCACGTCGGCCAATCCGTCACCACCGAGCAGCGACGGCGTTCCACCGCCCACGAACACGGTCTCCGCCGCCGGGGCGCCCGTCATCTCGGCCGCGAGATCGAGTTCGCGCCGCAGACCTTCCAACCACGACTGCGGCGAGGCGGAGGTTCCGAGCTCTCCGGCCGTGTAGGTGTTGAAATCGCAGTACCCACACCTGGTGGCACAGAACGGGACGTGGATGTAGATCCCGAACGGCCGTTTCCCGACACCCTCGAGCGATCGCGCGGGCAAGGCGAAGGGCGTCGCCTCGCTCTGTCGAGTGGGAGTCGTGCTGGTGGCATTCACACCTCCAGTGTCCCAGCATCCGGAACGCACACCTATTCAGCCTGCGATGCAGGTCGGCGTATGGCTTGAACTCGATATTTCCCCCGTTTTTCGTGGAAATATGCGCCCGAGTCGGAATTATCGAGTTGACGTGGCACAATGGTCCGCATGACCGGACTCGGAGTGCGACTTGTGGCGCGTCGCCATGTCGACTTCAAGCGTGTGTGCAGCTCGTCGTGTCTGCACCTGTGTAGCTGTTGATCTTTCACTGATCTTCCAGCCTTTCCCGCTCATCTCCATCTGCTTCACCGAAACACTCTCTGCAGAGACATGCCTTTTCAGGGACGCAGCTTCTCCAGCTGTTCGTTTTCGTGAGCACACCTGCCGGCCGCGAGCTTTCCGAGACCGAGGACAGCCCCCTCGATTTCCGACACGGACCGGTGCGTCCCGATCAGACACCGCCACAGTTCATCGATAGTGCGTGCCGCGTGCCGATCAACCGCCCAGATCCAGGAGTTCATCGATGACGTCGACCACCGACGCCGCCACACCCGCCGATTCGGCAGCAGCTGCCGAAGCCCGGCCTGCACGCGCTGCGCGTCCCGCCAAGCGTCGCGCCGAAGGTCAGTGGGCCCTCGGTTACCGCGAGCCTCTCAACGCCAACGAGCAGGCCAAGAAGGACGACAACCCGCTCAACGTTCGGGCCCGCATCGAGAACATCTACTCCAAGCAGGGCTTCGACAGCATCGACAAGGGCGACCTTCGCGGCCGCTTCCGCTGGTGGGGTCTCTACACCCAGCGCGAAGAAGGCTACGACGGCACCTTCACCGGCGACGAGAACATCGACCTGCTCGAGGCCAAGTACTTCATGATGCGCGTGCGTTGCGACGCCGGCGCTCTGAACGTCGAGCAGCTGCGCACCATCGCCGGTATCTCGAAGGAATTCGGCCGGAACACCGCCGACCTGTCGGACCGTGAGAACGTTCAGTTCCACTGGATCGAAGTCGAGAACGTCCCGGAGATCTGGAAGCGCCTCGAAGCCGTCGGGCTCAAGACCACCGAAGCGTGCGGTGACTGCCCTCGCGTCGTCCTCGGTTCTCCCCTGGCCGGCGAATCGCTCGACGAGGTCCTCGATCCCACCCCGGCGATCGACGAGATCGTGCGCCGCTACATCGGCGACCCCAAGTACTCCAACCTGCCGCGCAAGTTCAAGACCGCTATCTCCGGTCAGCAGGATGTTGTTCACGAGATCAACGACATCGCCTTCATCGGCGTGAACCACCCCGAGCACGGCCCGGGCCTCGACCTCTGGGTCGGCGGCGGACTGTCCACCAACCCGATGCTGGCGCAGCGCGTCGGCGCCTGGATTCCGCTCGACGAGGTCCCCGATGTCTGGGAGGGCGTCGTCTCGATCTTCCGTGACTACGGCTACCGCCGTCTGCGCGCGAAGGCCAGGCTCAAGTTCCTCGTCAAGGACTGGGGTATCGAGAAGTTCCGCGAGGTTCTCGAGACCGAGTACCTGAAGCGTCCGCTCATCGACGGCCCCGCGCCCGAGAAGCCCAAGCGCCCGATCGATCACGTCGGTATCCAGAAGACCCGCAACGGCCACAACGCAGTCGGTTTCGCTCCGATCGCCGGCCGCGTCTCGGGAGACATCCTGGCTCAGGTCGCCGACGCCGCCGAGAAGGCCGGCAGCGACCGGATCCGCTTCACTCCGTACCAGAAGCTGATCATCCTCGACGTCGCCGACGAGACGCTCGAGCCGCTCATCGCCGATCTCGACGCGCTGGGTCTTCCCGCCCGTCCGTCGCACTGGCGCAAGAACCTGATGGCCTGCTCCGGCATCGAGTTCTGCAAGCTCTCGTTCGCCGAGACCCGCAAGCGTTCGCAGGTGCTCGTGCCCGAACTCGAACAGCGTCTTGCCGACATCAACAGCCAGCTCGACGTGCCGATCACCATCAACATCAACGGTTGCCCCAACTCCTGCGCTCGCTCGCAGATCGCCGACATCGGCTTCAAGGGCCAACTCGTCGACGACGGTGAGGGGAATCAAGTCGAGGGTTTCCAGGTTCATCTGGGAGGCAGCCTCGGATTCGACAGCGCCTTCGGACGCAAGCTGCGCCAGCACAAGGTCACCAGCGTCGAGATGGGTGACTACATCGACCGCGTCGTACGTCAGTTCGTCAAGAACCGCAACGAAGGTGAACGGTTCGCCGAATGGGCAGTGCGCGCAGACGAAGGAGATTTGCGATGACAGTGGACATTTCGCGAGCAACTGCCGACGAGCTTCGGTCCATCGCCGAGCGCGGTGCCGTAGAACTCGACGGAGCCGGCGCGCAGGAACTGTTGCAGTGGACCGAGGACACGTTCGGCGACTCGTACATTGTGGCGTCGAACATGCAGGATGGAGTGCTGGTTCACCTTGCCGCACAGGTGCATCCGGGCGTCGACGTACTCTTCCTCGACACCGGCTATCACTTCCCCGAAACCATCGGCACGCGTGACGCGGTCGAGCAGGTGTACGGCGTCAACGTCATCAACGCTCGTGCGCTGGCAAGCGTCGCCGAGCAGGATGTCGCCGAGGGCAAGGATCTGTTCGCCCGTGATCCCAACCGCTGCTGCGCACTACGCAAAGTCGCGCCGCTCAAGCAGACACTGTCCGGGTACAGCGCGTGGGTGACCGGCATCCGCCGCGTCGAAGCGCCCACCCGCGCCAACGCTCCCCTGATCTCCTTCGACGAAGCCTTCGGACTCGTGAAGATCAACCCGATCGCTCCCTGGTCGGACGAGGAGATGCAGAACTACATCGACACCAATTCCATCCTCGTCAATCCCCTTGTCGACGAGGGATATCCGTCCATCGGCTGCGCACCCTGCACCAGCAAGCCAGCCCCCGGCAGCGATCCGCGTAGCGGTCGTTGGGCCGGTGCCTCCAAGACAGAATGCGGGTTGCACGCATCATGACAGTTGACTTGACACCTTCACGGCCTCAGCTCGACGGCACACAGTTCGATACTCTCGACGCCCTCGAGTCCGAAGCGATCCACATCTTCCGAGAAGTAGCCGGCGAATTCGAACGCCCGGTCATTCTCTTCTCGGGCGGTAAGGATTCCACGGTGCTGCTGCATCTGGCGATCAAGGCCTTCTGGCCTGCGCCGCTGCCGTTCACCCTGCTGCACGTCGACACCGGCCACAACCTGCAGGAAGTCCTCGACTTCCGCGACCACGTGGTAGCCAAGTACAACCTGCGCCTGCACGTGGCCAGCGTCGAGGAGTACATCGCGGACGGTCGCCTCACCGAGCGCCCCGACGGTATCCGCAACCCGCTGCAGACCGTGCCGTTGCTGGACGCGATCTCGGAGAACCGTTTCGACGCCGTCTTCGGCGGCGCTCGCCGCGACGAGGAGCGGGCCCGCGCCAAGGAGCGGATCTTCTCGCTGCGCAACGCTTTCGGACAGTGGGATCCCAAGAAGCAGCGCCCGGAGCTGTGGAACCTGTACAACGGTCGCCACTCCCCCGGCGAGCAGGTACGCGTCTTCCCGCTCAGCAACTTCACCGAGCTGGACATCTGGCGTTACATCGCCCGCGACAACGTCGAGCTCGCCAGCATCTACTACGCCCACCAGCGTCCGGTGTACCAGCGCGACGGCATGTGGATGACCCCCGGAGTCTGGGGTGGGCCGGCTGACGGCGAAGAGCTGCAGACCCTTTCGGTGCGATACCGCACCGTCGGCGACGGTTCGACCACCGGTGCTGTTCTCTCCGATGCGGCCGACAACGAAGCGATCCTCGCCGAGGTTGCGGCATCACGTTTGACCGAGCGCGGCGCGACCCGTGGCGACGACCGAGTTTCCGAAGCGGCCATGGAAGACCGCAAGCGAGAGGGCTACTTCTGATGAGCGATCTGCTCAGACTGGCAACTGCCGGCAGCGTCGACGACGGAAAGTCCACCCTCGTGGGCCGCCTGTTGTACGACACGAAATCCGTTCTCGCCGACCAGATCGACGCCGTGACCCGTGCGTCGGTGGACCGCGGTCTCGACACCCCTGACCTCTCGCTCCTGGTGGACGGACTGCGCGCCGAGCGTGAGCAGGGCATCACCATCGACGTGGCGTACCGCTACTTCGCGACCCCCAAGCGCACCTTCGTGCTCGCCGATACACCGGGCCACGTGCAGTACACCCGCAACACTGTCTCCGGTGCCTCGACGGCTCAGCTCGTGATCCTGCTGGTCGATGCTCGCAAGGGCGTCATCGCGCAGACTCGCAGGCACGCAGCGGTTCTCGCGTTGCTCGGTGTCCCGAAGCTCGTTCTCGCCGTGAACAAGATCGACCTCGTCGAGAACCCCGAAGAGGTCTTCACCTCGATCTCCGCCGAGTTCAACGAACTCACCAGCTCACTTGGCTGGGCAAGCGAAGACGTCGTCGAGATCCCGGTGTCGGCACTGCACGGTGACAACGTCGCCATCCGCTCCGACAAGACCCCGTACTACACCGGCCCCACACTGATCGAGCACCTCGAGTCGATTCCGGTCGACGCCGAGCCACATCGCGTCGGTCTGCGTTTCCCGGTGCAGTACGTGATCCGCCCCCGCACCGCAGAGTTCCTCGACTACCGCGGCTACGCCGGTCAGGTCGCTGCCGGTTCCGTCGTGCCCGGCGACGAAGTGGTGATCCTGCCCTCGGGTACGCGCACCACCGTCACACGTATCGACACGGCCGACGGCGAACTGGACGTCGCCCACGCCGGACGCAGCGTCACGCTGATCCTGGCCGACGACGTCGACGTCTCACGCGGCGACACCATCGCATCGCCGTCCGACGCACCCGAGCCGATCGGCGAATTCGACGCCACTGTCTGCTGGCTGGCCGAGAAGTCGCTGCGCCCCGGTGCACGTCTGCTGCTCAAGCACGGCACGCGAACGACGCAGGCCATCGTGGGCAGCTTGGTGGAACGCTTCAACGAGCAGGACCTCACCACGGATCAGGGCCCGGACACTCTCGAGCTCAACGAGATCGGCAAGATCTCGATCCGGGTGGCCGAGCCGATCGTGGCTGACGACTACGCCGTCAACCGCCACACCGGCAGCTTCCTGCTGATCGATCCCGCTGGTGGAAACACTCTCGCAGCCGGCCTGGTGGGCGACGTCATTTCCGCTGTCGAATTGGGCGAGCGCGTCTAAGTCGATGGTTCCGCTCATCGCTGTTGCGCACGGCAGCCGTGACCCCCGTTCTGCTCGGGTGATCGCGGCTGCTGTGGCAGCTCTTCGTGAAGTCCGGCCAGACCTCGATGTCCGGCTGGCGTTCCTCGACCTCAATGCACCGTCCATCGATCAGGTCCTGGACGGAGTTGCACACGACGGCCACACTCACGCCGTTGTTGTTCCGATGCTGCTGGGCAATGCCTTCCACGCCCGGGTAGATCTGCCCGGACTCTTGGCCGCTGCCGCGACACGCCACCCCCAGTTGACCGTGTTCCAAGCAGACGTGCTGGGTCGCGATGCTCGGCTGATCGAGGCAGTACGCGAGCGAATTCTCGAAGCGGGTGCCCGCCCGGACGATCCGTCGGTCGGTGTCGCTCTTGCGGCAGTCGGCTCGTCCGACGCGCGCGCCAATGCCGCGACCGCAGAATTGGCGTCCACTCTCCTCGGCGGAACCAACTGGTCGGGCGTTCGAATCTGTTTCGCGACATCCGCGGAACCGACAGTTACCCAGGCGATCTCCGCACTCGAGCAGGACGGCGCCGAACGTGTTGTCGTCGCGCCGTGGTTCTTGGCTCCCGGCCTACTGACCGATCGACTCAGCGCTGCCGCAGCAACTGCATGTCCGCGCGCGCGTTTCGCCGACACGATCGGTGGGCACTCTCTACTGATCGAAACGATGATCGACCGTTACCGACAAGTCGCTGATGCACTACCCGGCCGTCTGGTCCGCTCCGCCTGATCCGGTTTCACAGGCCGTTATCAGATTGTTACCGTAGTGTTGGATCTGTCCAGCTCGCGAAGGTACCTCCTTCGCCTGCGAAACAGATCTTTGGGTGCAATCCCCTCAGAGCGCCGCGAGAGGGAACACCATCACTCACAATCTTCGCCTCGGCACAGCCGGCATCGCATGGGTCCTGTCGGTGCTCTACCTGCTTGTCGAAATCTTCACAGCCGGAGCATGGAAGACGCCGTACAGCTTCGCGCGCGACTCCATCAGTTCGCTGGGCGTGACGACATGCAGCGTGGATTCATGTTCGCCGATGCACGACGTGATGAACGCGGCCTTCATGATCCTCGGTGCGCTCACCATCCTCGGTGCGGCCTTGCTGCACAAGTACATTCCGGACGGTCGTGCGAAGAAGTGGATTCTCGGTCTTGCCGTCGTCGTTGCATTGAGCACCGCGGCCACCGGCCTCTTCCCGGCGAACGACGGGACCTTCGTTCATTGGACCGCCGTACTTCCCGGCTTCGTCGCACGTCATGCCGTTCTCGTCCTCATGGCAATTCAATTCTGGAAGCACAGCAAATGGATCGCAGTGTGGTCAGGGCTGTGCGCGGCTACCGGAATCGTCGGTGCCGTACTGCTTCTCGGACGAACCCTCACTTTCGGCCTTGGTGAACGCCTGACGCTGTACCCGCTGCCTATGTGGATGGCCGTCACCGGCGTCGCGGCCCTCCTCGCGTTGATGCGCCGAACCGTGTTGAAGAACGTGGAACTGACACTGCCTGGTAACGGATTCATCACCGCTCTGTTGTCGTTGCGCCCGCGTCGATCTCGCGCGGCAGTGCCCACCGACGTTCTCGCACCACGGGAGCTGACCGGTTTGTAGCGAACCGGGGGTGAGCAGGGACACACTGGTAAGGAGGCGACGCGAGGAGACTTCCATGACCAGTGCATCTGTTCGACACGGAATCGTGGCCGGTATCGACGGCTCGGCAAGCGCGGTCAACGCCGCGAGGTGGGCAGCTTCGGCTGCAAAGAGATTCGACGAACCACTTCGCCTGACCCACGTGCTGCCAGGACAACCCGAGTCCGGTGGCGGTACCAACGTCACCGACGAAGAGATGTTCGACCACCACCTTCGCGTCGAGGGTGCAAAACTGCTCGACGAGGCCGAGGACGCCATCCGCGATGATCACACCGACGTCACCGTCGAACGTGGCCTCGTGACCGGTACTCCCGCAACCACACTCGTCGAACTCTCGAAGTCGGCTCGCATCGTTGCACTGGGTCAGGCCGGCACCAGCGAAATGCAGTCCGTGTTTCTCGGATCCGACACCATTCGGGTGGTCAACCGCGCGCACTGTCCCGTGGCCGTATTCCGCGGTACGGGTGATCACGCGATGGCCGACACCAGGCCCATCGTCGTCGGCGTCGACGGGAGCAAGCTCAGCGAACTCGCCGTCGCGCATGCCTTCGAATTTGCCGCGTTCCTCGGCGCACCTTTGGTTGCGGTCCACACGTGGAACGAGCACGCCTCGCTGGGCGGGTATTCCGAAGCCAGGCGCTTCGTCGACTGGGGACCGTACGAACAGCATGAGCATGCACTGCTGTCCGAGTGCCTCGCCGGCTGGACGGAGAAGTACCCCGATGTCGAAGTCACCCGCAGTGTCCAGCGCAGCGGACCGATGAAGGCACTGCTCGAGCACTCGGCGGAAGCGCAACTCGTAGTCGTCGGTAGCCACGGCCGCAGCCCGTTCATGGCGTCGATAGTCGGATCGACCAGTCAGAGCCTCATCCACCACGCCCAATGCCCGGTCCTCGTCTGCCGAGAGGGCTGAACTCGTCTCGCTGTTGCCCGGCCCCCAACTCTGAGCGAACGGCACTTTCGGCGCCATCAGGAGGCCGAAAGTGCCGTTCGCTCAAACAGGAGTGGGGGTACAACAGGTCAAACAGGGCGAGCGGGTCATACCTGGCCGACCACGCTCACCGTGACCGGCTCCTGCACCGGCGTCGACACCGGGGTCTCCGGCAGATCCGGCACCCGGGTAGCACGCGCGTACACCGTCTCCCCCGCCTCGAGGTGCAGCGCTGCACTGTCACCGCGCGTGACCTGAGCCGAGAAGAGCTCGCCGGTTGCCTCGTTGCGCAGGTCCACTCGAACCTCGAAGCCGAGGTACACGACGCGCTCGACTGTTGCGCGTGTGACGCCGAGCGACTCGGCCGTTCCGGATTCCTGCGCGAGAGCCATGCTCGGATCGCGGCCGAGGCGGATGTCGTGCGGACGGACCAACTGCCCGTTGAGCTTCGCGACGGATCCGAGGAAGGACATCACGAAGTCGTTGGACGGGCGGTCGTACAGGTCGGCAGGTTCACCGATCTGCTCGATCCGCCCCTTGTTCAGCACCGCGATGCGGTCGGCGACGTCGAGAGCCTCTTCCTGGTCGTGGGTGACCAGGACGGTGGTGACGTGCACCTCGTCGTGCAGGCGACGCAACCACGTGCGCAGGTCGGCACGCACCTTCGCGTCGAGCGCGCCGAAGGGCTCGTCGAGCAGGAGCACCTGTGGATCCACAGCCAGAGCGCGCGCCAACGCCATGCGCTGACGCTGACCGCCGGAGAGCTGCGCGGGGTACCGATGCTGAAACCCGTCGAGACCGACGATCCCCAGTAGTTCGTTGACCTTCTTCTCGATCTCCGGCTTCGGGCGCTTGCGGATCTTGAGCCCGAACGCCACGTTGTCCCGCACGGTCATGTGCTTGAACGCCGCGTAGTGCTGGAACACGAAACCGATGTCACGCTTCTGCGGCGAGACGCCGGTGACGTCCTTGCCTGCGATGGTGATGGTTCCCGAATCGAGTTCTTCGAGCCCTGCGATCGAACGCAGCAACGTCGACTTTCCCGAGCCACTGGGCCCGAGCAATGCCGTCAACGAACCCGAGGGAATGTTGACCGTCACGTCGTCGAGCGCCGCGAAATCACCGTAGTTCTTGCGGGCCCCGGTCACTGTGATCATGTGGTGCTCCTCTTACGGTCCAGCAGCGTCATCAGCAACAGGACAATGATGGCGATGCCCATCAGCAGCGTTGCCGCCGAATACGCACCAAAGGTGTTGTGGTCGTCGATGTATCGCGAGTGCACCAGCAATGTCAGTGTCTGGGATACCCCCGGGAAGCCGGAAGAGACCATGATGACTGCGCCGAATTCACCGAGCGAACGCGCCACCGTCAACACGATTCCGTACGTCAGGCCCCAACGGATCGCGGGCAAGGTGATCCGCCAGAACGTCTGCCAGCCCGAGGCACCGAGCGTCGCGGCTGCTTGTTCCTGCTCGTCGCCGATCTCGTGAAGTACGGGTTCGACTTCCCGGACGACGAAGGGCAGCGTCACGAAAATCGTCGCGATCACCATGCCTGGCAACCCGAAGATGACTTTGAACCCCAACGATTCGATGCCGCCGAACCAACCGTTGGCACCCCACAGGAGAATCAACGACACACCGACGACGACGGGCGAGACCGCGAAGGGCAGGTCGACCACCGACTGCAGAACTCCGCGGCCCGGGAAACGCCCACGCACGAGTGCCAGAGCCGTGACGACACCGAACACCACGTTGATCGGAACCACGATCGCCACGATGATCAGCGAAAGATTCAGCGCGGAAATCGCTGCCGGTGTCGTGATCGATTCGAGAAACGGGCCGATTCCGTTCTCGAACGTTCGCGTCAGGATCACACCGATCGGCACGACCAGCAACACGAACAGGTAGACGAGAGCGATGGTCCGCAGACCGATCTTCGATCCTCTGGACACGTTCATCGGGAACTCTCCTCACGTCGCTGTCCCCGCGAGGCGAAGATTCGCAGGACGAACAGCGTCACGAATGCGATGGCCAGCAACGCTACCGAGACGGCAGCGGCGTTGGTCGGACGATCGATCTCGATCTGCTGCTGAATGTACTGCGACGTCATCTGTGTCACGCGTGGGATGTTGCCGCCGATCAGAACGACCGAGCCGTATTCACCGATCGCTCTGGCGAACGCGAGGCCCGCACCGGAGATGACGGCAGGCGCCAACGTCGGGAGAACAACCGAGCGAAAGATCGTCCAGTTGGAAGCTCCCAACGACGCAGCGGCTTCCTCGACTTCGCGGTCGACCTCCATCAGCACCGGCTGCACGGAACGGACGACGAACGGCAAGGTCACGAAGGCCAATGCCACGATCAGTCCGGGCTGAGTTGCATTGAGATGGATGTCGATCGGTGACTGCGGGCCGTAGAGGGACAGCAGCACGATCGATGCCACGATGGTCGGTAGCGCGAACGGCAGATCGATCATCGAGTTGACGATGCGCTTGCCCGGGAAGTCGTCCCGGACCAGCACCCACGCGATGATCGTGCCCATCACGACGTTGATCAATGCCACGATCACCGAGACCAACAACGTCACGCGCAACGACGCCAAGGCGACGGGTGCGGTGACGGCGTCCCAGAATCCGGAGATCCCCTCGTCGAACGCGGTGGCGGTCAACGCGGCGAGCGGAAGCAGAACGATGACGGAGAGCCACAGGGTGGCCACTCCGATTCCGAGCGGCCCCACACTCCCCGTGACCCGCGCGAGTTTTCGCCGACGAGCCACGGGGGTGGGGTCAATAGTGTCAGTCACGTCAGTCTTACTTGGTCGCGTTGTCGTAGATCACTGCGATCGAACCGGTGTCCTTGGTGAACAGAGCACTGTCCACGGCCTTCCAGCCGCCGAGGTCTGCAATGGTCCACAGCTTGGTCGGCTCGGGGAACTTGTCGGTGAACTTGGCAGCGACGGCGGGATCCACGGGACGGAATCCTGCTTCGGCCCAGAGCGTCTGACCCTCGGTCGTGTACAGGTAGTCCTTGAACGCGGTCGCCTTGTCGAGGACCTTGCTGTTCGAGATCACGGCAACGGGGTTCTCGATCTTGAAGGTCGTGGGCGGGGTGACGTGCTCGACCGGGTCGCCGTTGCCTTCGATGAACAGTGCCTCGTTCTCGTAACTGATCAGAACGTCACCGCTACCCTGCAGGAAGGCTTCCGAAGCCTCGCGTCCCGACTTGGGCTGGATCTTGACGTGGTCGTTGACCAAGGCGGTGACGTAGTCGAGACCCGCCTGCGGGTTCTTGCCACCGTCGCTCTTCGCGGCGTACGGCGCCAAGAGGTTCCACTTGGCCGAGCCGGAGCTGAACGGGTTCGGCGTGACGACCTCGAGGCCGGGCTGAAGCAGGTCGTCCCAGTCTTTGATGCCCTTCGGGTTGCCCGGACGCGTCACGATGGTGACTACCGATCCGAACGGAATTCCGTTGTAGGCGTCCTGGTTCCAGTTCTGATCTACCAGACCGGCATCGACCAGACGGGTGATGTCGGGCTCGACGGAGAAGTTGACGAAGTCTGCCTCGGCACCGTCCTTCACCTTGCGCGACTGGTCGCCCGAGGCGCCGTAGGAAGGATTGAAGTTGACGTTCTTGCCCTCGTCGGTCGCCTGGAAGGCTGCGGTGAGCTTGTCGAAGCCAGGCTTCGGCACGGCGTAGGCGAACAGGTTGATCGTGCCGGCGCTACCGTCGCTGGCGGCGCTGTCACCACCCACGGTGTCGCTCGAGCCACCACTGCACGCTGTGAGTACCACGGCCCCCATGGTCGCGATAGCAGTGAGAAGTGTGCGGGAACGGCGTTTCATTGCAGATACCTTCCTGAAAGGACTGACAAACGAGGGTTGGTCAAACGACAAGTCCGAGACCTCTGGGGCTGATTCCATCGGGATGTTCAGACATGGAGAGCCGACGGGCGATGAGCCCTGAATCGGGGGCGCGAGTTACGCGCAGAGAAGTTCGAGTGGGGTGCGCAGCACCACCGGAGAGGTCGAACTCAGGAAATCAACAACAGGCGACGTCAGCGACGTCGAGCATGCCGACAGCAATCAACGCCAACTGGTGGCGGATTACGGGAGCTGTTGCTTCGGACACGCGGTGGACTTTAGCAGAGCACCGGCGCCCGCTCTAATCGGGAGAACTAACGGGTGAGAAGCCACGCGACGATCACGAGGAGAATCAGGGCTATCAGGGCGAGAGTGACCCGTGAGCGGGGCATCAGCTTTCCTCTACTTCTCGAGAATTCCTACGCAACCAGCCGAAGAGCGGCAGAGCGAGAACGGCGGCCAACGCGCGATCCAGACCGATGGCCACCAGGCGGCACAGCGGAACGACGACGATCAGGACCAACGCGACCTGCGGGATGAACGGGAGCCCCGCCATCCACAGCTCGAAGCTGTCCCACCAATCCGCTATCCGATCCACGCCAACACCCTATCCTTCGGACGATACGGTCCCGACAGCGTGTGGATTGGACGTGTGCCGATTCTGGCCGGATGATGGCCGAATGAGTGCTGACGACGAAGTGGTGCAGACGATTCCTCCCGCCTCCACGGGTCACCATCGAAGCAACTTTCCCCCGATCGACGACTATGCGTTTCTTTCCGATTGCGAAACCTCGTGCCTGATTGCCCGTAACGGATCTGTCGAGTGGATGTGCGTTCCCCGCCCGGACTCCCCAAGCGTGTTCGGTGCCATCCTCGACCGCAGCGCAGGCCATTTCCGTATCGGCCCCTACGGCCAGAACGTGCCGGCCGCTCGGCGCTATCTGCCGGGTGGACTCATTCTCGAGACCACCTGGCAGACCGAGACCGGCTGGCTCGTCGTCCGCGACGCCCTGGTTCTCGGTCCCTGGCACAACGTCGACAAGCGATCGAACACGCACAAGCGCACACCGACCGACTGGGATGCCGAACACACCCTTCTCCGTACGGTCAAATGCGTCAGCGGCACCGTCGAACTCGAGATGAGCTGTGAGCCCGCGTTCGACTATCACCGTGGCACGGCGAATTGGGAGTACACCGGAAAGGTCTACGAGGAAGCAACGGCAACGTGTCGCTCCGCCAAGCCCGGAGACCATCCCACTCTGCGCTTGACCACCGACCTACGACTGGGTCTGGAAGGTCGTGAAGCACGAGCGCGGACGCGACTGGTCGAAGGCGACAACGTGTACGTCGCGCTCTCGTGGTCGGATCTTCCCGCGCCGCAGACGTTCGACGAGGCCGCCGACAAGATGTGGCAGACGTCCAAGTCCTGGCGTGAGTGGGTGACGATCGGCAAGTTCCCCGATCACCCGTGGCGCGGATACCTACAGCGCAGTGCGCTCACACTCAAGGGGCTCACCTACGCACCGACCGGAGCCCTACTCGCGGCTTCGACGACCTCGCTACCGGAAACACCAGGCGGAGAACGCAACTGGGACTATCGCTACGCGTGGGTTCGCGATTCCACCTTCGCACTGTGGGGCCTCTACACGCTCGGGTTGGACCGTGAGGCCAACGACTTCTTCAACTTCATCTACGACGTGTCGAGTTCGGACAACGGTCAGCCACATCCCTTGCAGGTGATGTACGGCATCGGCGGCGAGCGCACGCTCGAGGAATCCGAACTCAACCATCTGTCCGGCTACGACGGCGCCCGTCCGGTGCGTATCGGCAACGGGGCGTTCGATCAACAGCAGCACGACATCTGGGGCACCATGCTCGACTCGGTGTACCTCCACATCCGTACCCGCGAGCGCGTCCCCGAGGCGTTGTGGCCGCTACTCAAGAAGCAGGTCGAGGAAGCGATCAAGCACTGGCGTCAACCCGACCGCGGGATCTGGGAGGTGCGCGGTGAACCGCAGCACTTCACGTCGTCGAAGATCATGTGCTGGGTCGCTCTCGATCGCGGCGCCAAGCTGGCAGAGATGCAGGGCGAGAAGAGCTTTGCACAGCAATGGACGGCCATCGCGGACGAGATCAAGGCCGACATCCTCGCGCACGGTGTCGACTCGCGCGGAGTTCTGACACAGCGGTACGGCCACGATTCACTCGACGCGTCGCTCTTGTTGGCACCGCTGCTGCGCTTCCTGCCGGCCGACGATCCGCGCATCCGGGCGACGGTGCTGGCGATCGCCGACGAGCTCACCGAAGAGGGGTTGGTCCTGCGCTATCGCGTCGACACCACCGACGACGGATTGAGCGGAGAAGAGGGCACGTTCACCATCTGCTCCTTCTGGCTCGTCTCCGCCCTCGTCGAGATCGGCGAACTGGATCGGGCAAAGCATCTCTGCGAGCGTCTGCTCGGGTTCGCGAGCCCGCTCAAGCTGTACGCGGAGGAGATCGACGCGCACACCGGTCGCCATCTGGGTAACTTCCCGCAGGCGTTCACACACCTGGCGCTGATCAACGCCGTGGTCCACGTGATCCGCGCCGAGGAAGCTGCCGAAGCCGGAGCTTTCCAGCCCGCGCACAACGCGACCTAGACCCCTGCTGTGCGCCTTTATTAACCGCCCGCGGTTAATAAAGGCGCACAGCAGGTCTAGCCGGCCACCGCTTCGAGCTGCGGCGTGATCGATTCGAGCGAGTACTTCAGCGACAGCGACGACGGAGTGTTCAACCCGGCGACAGTCGGATAGTCGACGATGGCCAATCCGCCACCCTTGACTGCAGGCAGGTCGGCAAACCCCGGCAGCTTCATCATGTCGTCGAGCGACCCGCCGTTGGGCAGCAGCACCACGACGTCGGCGCTGAGAGCGTCGACCCGTTCCGGGCTGAGTATCAGCCGGCCACCGGTCACACCGGCCTCGTCGACCAGCTTGGGCGGCAACGACATTCCCAGACGCGTGAACAGTCCCGAAGCACCGTCCTTGGGATCAGCGACGATCACCAACTGCGACGTCGGGAAGACGTACTGCGACAAAAGAGCGGTCTTACCCTTCAGCCCCGGCAACCGCTGTGCGAGCGCATCGATCTGCCCGTTTGTCGCCTCGACGATCTCGTCGGCTCGCGACTGCTTGTCGAGAACCCGGCCGAGAATCTCCACCTGGTCCTGCCACGGATCGACCTGGACGTCGGACAGACCGGCAATGGTCGGAGCGATCTTGCTCAACTGGTCGAAATCGTCCTGATCGGCGACGGAGAACCCGCCGAGAATCAGATCGGGATCCAAGGCTGCAATTTCTTCAGCTTTGAGCGGGACACCGAACTGCTGGATCGCCGAGCGATCGAGTTCCTTCGCCGACGCGTCCACGCCACTCTCCCACGGGAACAGACCACGCTCGTCGCCCATCGGGCCGGCAGCCAGGTACCCCACCGGCTGGATTCCGAGTTCGAGCAGAGCGTCGAGCCACTGGGTGTCGGCCGCGACGATGCGCGTCGGCGTCCCGGTGATCGTGGTGGCGCCGAACTTGTGGTCGATCGTGGTGACCCGACCGTCCGCGATCTCGTCGGCGTCCGAGGACGAACATCCGCTGATACCTACGACCAGCGCTCCCAAGAGAGCCACCGCCGAAAACTTCATCGCACGCACGAAAATACTCCTCCACTAGTTAGCAGAGGCTTACCTTCTCATATGGGACCCGGCTGTGTCCGACCTTGCTTTCAGGCGAAACGAGAGAGCAGACGCTCCGCATCGGCGCCGATGCGTCGAACCACGTCGCCGGCCGGATGGGTTCCGTGTACGAGTCCGACAGCTTCTCCGGCGTAGACGACTCCGCTGTGGGGATCCGAGGGGTCGTACGCCTTTGCCAGCATTTCCTCATCGGCGTCGACTCCGTGCCAGGCGGCGGTGAACTCGTTGGCCACCGCGCGGCCACCCCACCGCTGCGGCCACGGTTGACTGCGCGCTCGGTCGAACACCGAGGTGTAAATCGTGTCGGCACTTCCGGCTTCGACGACGCGCTCGCGGGCATAGTCCGGCCCGACCGTCTCCGGGCTGGCGAGCAGCGCCGTTCCGATCATCACGCCTTCCCCGCCGGCCGCCAGGACTGCGGCCAAACCGCGGCCGGTCCCGATTCCGCCGGCCGCCAGTACCGGAAGTGATGTCGTTTCGAGGATCTCCTGCAGCAGCGGCAAGGTTCCGATTCGGCCCGTGTGACCGCCTGCCTCACCGCCTTGCGCGATCACGCCGTCGACACCCGCGGCCTCGACAATGCGAAGGTCTTCGAGCGTATTGATCTGTGACACAACGGGAATGCCCGCATCGTGGATTCGTCCGACATACGAGGCGGGATCACCGAACGACAAGGTGATCATGGTCGGCTCGACGGCAATCGCGGCGTCGAGCATCAACTCGTTCTCGGGCAGCGACCACGTCATCAGGCCGACGCCGAACTTTCCGCCGATCGAGCGGGCCACCTCGGCTTCGGCCTCGATCCACTCCGGTGTGTTGTACCGAGCCGCGCCGAGCAGCCCCAACCCGCCGGCCGCCGAAACAGCTCCGGCGAGCGCGCCGCCCGCGCGACCACCCATGGGCGCCCCGAGAACCGGGATTTCGATTCCGAACTCTCGGGACAACCAGGTGGTGACCATGCGCTCCTACTTCTTGGGCTTCTCGCCGACCGATTCCGACGTCAAGGCCGCCACGAATGCTTCCTGCGGCACCTCGACGCGACCGATGGTCTTCATGCGCTTCTTGCCTTCCTTCTGCTTCTCGAGCAGCTTGCGCTTACGGCTGATGTCGCCGCCGTAGCACTTGGCGAGAACGTCCTTGCGGATTGCGCGAATGTTCTCGCGCGAGATGATCTTCGCGCCGATCGCGGCCTGGATCGGAACCTCGAACTGCTGGCGAGGAATCAGCTCACGAAGCTTCGACGTCATGCGTCCGCCGTAAGCGCCGGCGTTGGAACGGTGCACGATCGAGGAGAACGCGTCGACGGCCTCGCCCTGCAGCAGGATGTCGACCTTCACCAGATCGGCCTGCTGCTCACCGGCCTCCTCGTAATCGAGGCTGGCATAACCCTTGGTGCGGGACTTGAGGGCGTCGAAGAAGTCGAACATGATCTCGCCCATGGGCAGTTCGTAGCGCAGTTCGACGCGAGTCTCGGAGAGGTAGTCCATGCCGCCGAGCTCACCGCGACGGGACTGGCACAGCTCCATGATGGCGCCGACGTACTCACTCGGGGCGATGACGGTGCATTTGGCGACGGGCTCGTAGACCTCGCGAACCTTGCCTTCCGGCCAGTACGACGGGTTGGTGACGATGACCTCGGCCCCGTCCTCCATCACGACGCGGTAGACGACGTTGGGCGCGGTGGAAATCAGTTCGAGGCCGAACTCACGCTCGAGGCGGTCGCGGGTGATCTCCATGTGGAGCAGGCCGAGGAAGCCGCAGCGGAAGCCGAATCCGAGGGCAACCGACGTCTCGGGTTCATACGCCAGCGCCGCGTCGTTGAGACGGAGCTTGTCGAGGGCATCGCGCAGCACGGGGTAGTCCGAGCCGTCCATCGGGTAGAGGCCCGAGTAGACCATCGGCTTGGGATCGCGGTAGCCGACCAGCGGTTCGGTCGCGCCGTTGCGGGTGGTGGTGACGGTGTCACCGACGCGCGACTGGCGGACATCCTTCACACCCGTGATGAGGTAGCCCACCTCGCCGACGCCCAGACCGATACTGGCCTTCGGCTCGGGCGAGATGATGCCGACCTCGAGCAGTTCGTGTGTGGTGCCCGTGGACATCATCGTGATCTTCTCGCGGGGACGGATCCGACCGTCGACCACACGCACGTAGGTGACCACGCCGCGGTAGGCGTCGTAGACGGAGTCGAAGATCATCGCGCGGGCGGGACCGTCAGCATCGCCGACAGGCGCAGGTACCTGCTTGATGACCTCGTCGAGCAGTTCCTTGACGCCCATGCCGGTCTTACCCGAGACGCGCAGGACATCACCGGGCTCGCAGCCCGTGATGTGCGCGATCTCTTCGGCATAGCGGTCGGGATCCGCGGCCGGGAGGTCGATCTTGTTGAGGACGGGAATGATCTTGAGATCCTTCTCCATCGCCAGGTAGAGGTTCGCCAGCGTCTGAGCTTCGATGCCCTGAGCAGCGTCGACCAGCAGAATTGCGCCCTCGCATGCTTCGAGCGCACGGGAGACCTCGTACGTGAAGTCGACGTGGCCGGGTGTGTCGATGAGGTGGAGGACGAACTCTTCGCCGTCGACGGTCCAGGGCAGACGAACGTTCTGAGCCTTGATGGTGATGCCGCGTTCACGCTCGATGTCCATGCGGTCCAGGTACTGCGCACGCATCGCCCGCTCTTCGACCACACCGGTGAGCTGAAGCATGCGATCTGCCAGCGTCGACTTACCGTGGTCGATGTGCGCGATGATGCAGAAGTTCCGGATCTGCGCAGGATCCGTGAACGTCTTGTCGGCGAAGCTGCTGATGGGAGACCCCTTAGTCGGACCGGCACCGGCCCGGATCCGGGCCACTGTCAACCCTCAGGATATCCAAGTCTCGGCGCCGCCGTACCAGGGGTTCCCACGGGCGGGTGATTATGCTCGAACGCTATGGCAAGCATGTGGAAGCAGATCGGCAGAACCCTCGGCGCCCTCGCGGTGGAGAAGGGCCCTGCGTTGCTGCGCCAGCTGCAGTCGTCCACGTCCCAGTCGTCTGCCTCGAAGCCGGGTCCGTCCGGCCGCCCGATCGCCGCGCGAACGTCTCCGACCGCACATCGCGCCCGCAAGGTCGAGTACTCCCCCGACCTCGACGGCAAGGCCGATCCGGGCGAGATCGTCTGGACCTGGGTTGCCTACGAGGAGGATCCGACCCAGGGCAAAGACCGCCCGGTGCTGGTTGTCGGCCGCGACGGCAACACGCTGCTCGGTTTGATGCTGTCCTCGCAGAGCAAACGCGAAGGCGAGCGTGATTGGCTCGCAATCGGTTCGGGCCCGTGGGACGGCGAGGGAAGGCCCAGCTGGGTCCGGCTCGACCGGGTGCTCGACGTTCCCGAGAGCGGGATTCGGCGCGAGGGCGCCGTCATGGATCACAAGAAGTTCGACGCGGTCGCGGCAAAACTTCGGGCCGACTTCAGCTGGAGCTGAAGCCGACCCGAACGATGGAAACAGTATCGATCAGCTGTCCAGACGGTTGAACCGTCCGAATAGTGCTCGATAGATGAGTGCACCGAGCGCACCGCCGATGAGCGGGAACACGATGAACAACCACACCTGACCGAGTGCACCGTCCTGGAACGGCGCGACAGCGAGGCTTCGAGCAGGGTTGACGGAGGTGTTGTCGATCGGGATCGAGATCAGGTGAATGACGGCCAGGGTGAAGCCGATGGACACCCCGGCGAGCGGCACGTCGGAGATCTGGTCGGTCGACGCGAGAACGACGAATACCAGCAGTGCTGTCAGCAGGATCTCGATGATCATGGCGGCACCGATGCCGTAGCCGTCGGAAACCACGTTTCCGAGAAGATTCTTCTCGGCAGACGGACTGTGTGCGCCCCAACCGTTTGCACCCAAACCGTCAGCAGCACGGTTGTACGCCGGGAGACTGTTGGCCACCGTGTAGATCACGACGCCTGCGACCAAGCCGCCGATCACTTGCGCGACAACGTAAATCGCCGCATTGACGGCTGAGATTCGCCCGATCACGAATTGGCCGAGAGTCACTGCTGGGTTGACGTGGCAACCGGAAATCGGTCCGATCGCATATACGAGGAACAGCAGGGTCAGGCCGAATGCGAAGGCAACTCCGAGATTGCCGACTTTCGCACCTGCAAAGACGGCAGTTCCGACTGCGGAGAACACGAGCACGAATGTTCCCACCGCTTCGGCCGCATACTTCTTCACATCCGAGATCGGTTCGATCTCAGTCAATTCCTGTGCAGTTGGAGACATATTCCCACCTTCTTCTCATCGAACGGTAGTAATGCTCACGCGCCTAGATTTGCCGGACTTTACGCAAGCCTGGTGATCTCCACAACAACTTCGAGATCTGTGGAGCGTCCACCGGAAAAGATTCCCTTCAAAGGCGGCACATCCGAATAGTCCCTTCCTATTCCGACCGAGACATGCTGTTCATTCACAGCTATCGCATTGGTCGGGTCGTATCCCCACCACGCGCCGGTCCACGCCTCGATCCACGCGTGCGATTCGCCGACCACCGTGTCCCCGACTGCCGCATCACGTTTGGGGTGGAGATAGCCGGAAACGTATCGACACGGTATCCCCATCGTTCGAAGCAATACCAAGGTCAGATGCGCATAGTCCTGGCAGACGCCTTTCCGTGCCGACCACGCCTCGACCGCCGACGTATGCACTCCGGTCGTACCCGGCACATATGACATTTCGCCGTAAACCCATTGCGACGCAGCCACTACTGCATCTTCAGGTGATTTATCTTTGCGCAATTCCTTGGCAATTGTCGCCAGCTTACGATCACGCGGAACATATCTCGTGAAACTCAGTTGTTCGTTGAATCGATCTTTAATCGCGTTTCCCGACAATTCATCCCAGTCGACGGTTTCCTCGGGCTGAACGAACGGTTCCGTCTCCACCACCGACAGTCCGGTCACTTCGAGTTCCGTATGCGGGGCGTGCAAGTCGAAGGCGGTCACCGCGGTGCCCCAGTAATCGGTGTATCGGTAGGAACGCGTTGCCGGCTGGGTTTCGACGCGCGTGAGTATCACCGTCTGCCTGGTGTCGCCGCAAGGTGTCAATCGCGCTTCGTTGTACGACGACGTCACCGGGGCGTCGTACGCATATCCCGTGGTGTGCACGACCCTCATTCGCCAGCTCACAGCTCTCCCTCCACCGTCGACTCCGCATACGCGGCGCCGGCATCCGTCCACGCGACCCACGGCGCAGCGTGGAAGTACTGCAATGCAATTGCCTCACCCAGTTCGCGGCAGGTCTCCTGCCAACCGAGCAACCGTCCCTGCAGATCCTCGAGCAACACGCCCTGCGGCAGGAACTCGAGTTCGCTGCGTGCGCGGCCCAGAAGCCGCGGCGCCTCCGCCCGGATTCCGACGCGACTGCCCGGCTGCGGGTCGAGCTCCTGCAGGCACTTCTCGGCCTGCCTGATCGAGTGGAACACCGAGCGCGGAAAGAGCCTGTCCAACAAGATGAACTCGACGACGCGATTGGCGTCGAGTGCTCCGCGATACGTACGCAGATACGTGTCATGTGCGCCCACCGAGCGAAGAACGCTGACCCATGCCGGCGACGACGGGCGGTCACCGGCGCGCGCCAGAAGCATCCGCACGATCATGTCGACACGTTCGATCGACCTGCCCAGCAGAAGGAACCGATAGCCGTCGTCGCGACTGAGCGTGGAATCCGCCAGGCCCGCGAACATCGCTGCGCGTTCCTCCACATAGCGGAAGAACTCGTGTGGCCCCAGCCTGCGTGAGGCACGTTCACGCTCGGCCAGTCCGTTGTACGTGGTGTTCAGGCACTCCCACATCTCACTCGACGTGACCTCACGCGCCCCGCGAGCATTCTCACGAGCACTTGCCAGCGAGTCCACGATCGAACCAACCTGGTTGCGGCTGAACGCAACCAGATCGGTGAGCGAGCGCACGTCGAGCTTGCCCTCCGGCGCCTCGATGCCGAGGACACGCAGGAGCAGACGCGACGTGCGGTCCGGGTCGACGGTGGCGTCGTCGAGCAATTGATGGACGGCGACGTCGAGGATCCGAGCAGTGTCGTCGGCGCGCTCGACGTAGCGGCCGATCCAGTAGAGGGACTCTGCGTTGCGAGCAAGCATCGGTCACCACGCTCCGTTCACTGATAGTTCTTGGTAGCTGGGCACTTCCGAGGTGTTCACTGTTGCTGCTGCTGTTGTTGCTGCGAGGTGCTCAGTTCGGGACCCTGCACCGGCTCCGCGGATTCCGGGGGCTCGGACACCAGTTCCTCGCCTGACAACTCTGGGTCTTCGTCAGAGGTGCGACTCGCAAGCACCCACGTGTCCTTGCTTCCGCCGCCCTGGCTGGAGTTGACCACCAGCGAACCTTCCGGAAGTGCCACCCGGGTCAGGCCGCCGGGCAACACCCACACGTCCTCACCGTCGTTGACGGCAAAGGGCCGCAAGTCCACGTGGCGCGGCGAGAGAACATCGTCGATCTTGGTCGGCACCGTGGACAACTGCACGAGTGGCTGCGCAATCCACCCGCGCGGGTCTGCCTTGATCTTGCGGGTGATCGCGGCCAGTTCCTTGGGGCTCGCGTCGGGTCCGAAGACGATTCCGTAGCCGCCGGACCCTTCCACCGGCTTGATCACCAGTTCGGCGACGCGGTCGAGGACTTGCTCGCACTCCTCGTCCAACCAACAGCGGAACGTGTCGACGTTCTGCAAGAGCGGCTTCTCACCGAGGTAGTAGTCGATGATCTGCGGAACGTAGGTATAGACGAGTTTGTCGTCACCGACTCCGTTGCCGACGGCGCTCGAGATCACCACGTTGCCCGCCCGCGCCGCATTCAGTAGGCCTGCGACGCCGAGAATCGAATCCGGACGGAAGTGCATCGGGTCGAGATACTCGTCGTCGATGCGGCGATAGATTACGTCGACCTGGCGCTCGCCTTCCGTCGTGCGCATATACACCATGTTGTCGCGGCAGAACAGGTCGCGACCTTCGACGAGTTCCACACCCATCTGACGAGCGAGCAACGAATGCTCGAAATAGGCGGAATTGGCGATACCCGGTGTGAGAACAACCACTGTCGGGTCCGCTTCGTTGAGTGCAGCACCCGCACGCAGCGCCCTCAGCAGATGTGTTGCGTAATCACCGACCGCCCGCACCTTGTGGGACATGAACAGATCCGGGAACACCCGAGTCATGGTGCGACGGTTTTCCATCACATAGGAGACACCGGACGGAGATCGCAGATTGTCCTCGAGAACTCGGAACTCTCCCGCCTCGTCTCGGACCAGGTCGATACCCGCGACGTGAATTCGCACACCGTTGGGCGGCACGATGCCTGCCGCTTCACGGTGGAAGTGCTCACACGAGGTGACCAGGCGGCGCGGCAACACGTGATCGCGCAGGATTCGCTGCTCTCCGTAAATGTCCGCGAGAAACAACTCGAGCGCCTTCACCCGCTGTTTGATGCCCTTTTCCAGCCGCGACCACTCCTGGGCGGCGATGACGCGTGGCACCAGATCCAACGGGAAGGGTCGTTCCTGCCCGGACAGCGAAAACGTCACACCTTGGTCGATGAATGCGCGTCCGAGTGCGTCGGCACGCGCGGCGAGGTCGGCGCTGCTCGTCGGCGCCAGGGCTTTGTACACACCCTTGTACGGACCACGCACCGAGCCGTCGGGCTCGAACATCTCGTCGAAAGCCAACTCGTAGCGACCGATGTCTGAATATCCGTCGAACACTGCGGCAGGACGCGCTCGGGTGGTGGTCGAACCTGTTTTACTCGAACTTTTCGAAGGCGGCGGCGTCATAGGGCAACATGCTGCTACAAGTGGGGCTATTCGGCAGCGCGGCGAGAAATCGGGCACTCGGTGTACCCTTCTCGACAGACGCAACGTGCGACGGTTTGGGTTCTTGGGCCCTCGGCTGGTAATCTTGCCAGTCGGTGCATCAGTGCGCCCACAGCTTTCTCGACCGTAACCAGCTAAAGACGACAAGGATTTTACGCGTGGCCAACATCAAGTCCCAGGTGAAGCGAATCCGTACCAACGAGGCGGCCCGACTCCGTAACCAGTCGGTGAAGTCCTCGCTGCGTACCGCGATCCGTTCATTCCGCGAGGCTGCGGCAGCCGGTGACAAGGACAAGGCCAACGAGCTCCTCGTCTCCACCAGCCGCAAGCTCGACAAGGCAGCCAGCAAGGGCGTCATTCACGCCAACCAGGCTGCCAACAAGAAGTCTGCACTCTCGCAGGCTGCCAACAAGCTCTGACGTTTCCACTGTGACGGTTCGCCGTCACACTGGTTCGTCTCGATAGCCGCCAGGTCGAAAGACCAGGCGGCTATTTTGCGTATTCAATCGGGTCAGTGCGAAGACCCGCCATCCATGTCTTGCAGCGAATATGTGGAGCGGGCTGCAACCATCTGATGATGGCGATCAACGGGCACGGGAAGCGCCCTCGCAGCTGGTTGTTCACGACTGTCTTCTGGGCGGTCGTCGCTTTCGGCGTAGTGGCCGCCCTGGGAATCCCTCGTTGGTGGGAATCATTGACGGTTGCAGTCGTCGGAGGTGCCGCAAGCTACGGATGGTGTAGGCGCAGGCAACGTAGCGAATTCCGGATCTTCTTCGGCGTGATGTGTTCACTCGTTGCGATTCTGGCGTTTCTCGCCGTTGGACGAGCGGTACTCACCACCGTGAAGGTGCCGGTGGACAGCATCGGCCAAGAAACCATTGCCTGCGGCAGTGTGGTGAATCCGGTGTCGCACGACTCACTACGGGTGACCGACATCAGAACAGGTGAACCAACGACACGGCCTCAGGCCATTCCGCATACTCAGTTGGAGCAAGCCTGCGTGAAACGCCTCGACTACCGGGCGGGCGAGGCCACGGCCGCCACTGTCGTCGGACTACTTCTGGCCGGACGCGCAGTAGGCCACGTTGTACTCAGTTCTTCCGCAACGCGCACACTTTCCGCACTGCCATCTCCAGGGCGAAGGACGAGTCGACTGCGGCACCCTTCACGTCGGCGTTGAGGGCAGCGACGATCTGCATCGCAGCGCCGATCGACGTGGGATCCCAGCCGCCGACCTCCTTGATCGCCTTCTTGACCTTCCACGGCGGCATTCCGAGATCCGACGCCAACCGGAACGGGTCACCGCCCCGTGCAAACGGGCCGACCTTCGCGATGGTGTGGACTGCGTCGGCGAGGGCATCCGCGAGCAGAACATGGGCTGTTCCGATCTGATCTGCCCATCGGAGCGCCTCGAGCGCACCCCGGGTATCGCCGACGATGACTTTGTCGGCCACGTCGAATCCGGAAACCTCGGCCTTGCCCGAGTAATACTTGTGGACCGCATCGACGTCGATCTTGCCGCCCGTATCTGCCGCCAATTGCGAGCAGGCCGACGCGAGTTCGCGGAGGTTGGAGCCGACGCTTTCGATCATCGCGGCGATCGCATCTGGCGCAACCCTCACGTCTGCGGTCCGGAACTCACCCCGGACGAAGTCGACAAGCTGACTCTTGTTCAGTTTTCCGCAGTTGTGAACCGTCGCGCCGAGCTTCTCGAGGGCCGGAGCCAACGCTTTCGCGCGACCGCCGCCCGAGTGCACGACGATCAGAACCACACCTTCTGCCGGCTCGCGTGCAGCCTCCAGGACAAGCGCTACGGCATCTTTGCCTGCTTCTGCAGCCGATTCCAAGACGATCACACGGTCTTCGGCAAAAAGAGAAGGGCTGAGCAACTCGGCCAACTCGGGAGCATTGGTGTCGCCCGCACGCATCTTGGTCACCGGGAGATCCGAAATACCCTGGCCGCGGTCACCGCGGACGGCTCTGATGAGCTGCGATACCGTGCGGTCGATCAGGAACTCGTCGTCCCCGAGAACAAGATGCAGCGGATCGACTCCAGACGGATTACTCACCCGAAGATGGTCCCACGAGGAACCGACACGATCGACACAGACCCGCCGCCCCCGCCGTACACAGCGACGGTGCCGTCGACGTCGGTCCGAACCACCGCCCCGCCCAATGAATCCAGTTCATCGAGAACCTCCGCATTCGGGTGCCCGAAACTGTTGCCGACGCCGACGCTGATCATCGTCAACCTCGGACGCACCGCTTCCAGAAATGCCGACGACGTGGTCCGAGAACCGTGATGGGGCAGCTTCAACACATCGGCCTTCACGTCCGCTCCCGATCGGAGGATCGCCTCCTCCCCCGCAACTTCGGCGTCGCCCGTCAACAGAATTCGACCCGCGCCCGTGTGCGCCATCACCACCAGCGACTGATCGTTGGCTGCATCTGCGGCACCGACGGAATCGCGGGGAGCTGGAACCAACGGACCGAGAACCTCCACGTTCACCGATCCCAACGTCAACTCCATACCTGCGAGCAACGAGACAACCGGAACGGCCTGCGAGTCGGCGGCATCCTTCACCGCCCGAAAACCTGACTCCGGCAACAACATCGACCCGACTCCGATCGCAGCGACCGAACGCCCACTCAGGACTGCTTCCAATCCACCGATGTGATCGGCATGAAAATGACTGATCACCAGCAACGCGATGTCGTTGACGTCCAACATGTTCAGGCAACGATCCATCGACGTGGGATCAGGACCGACATCGATCACGATCACCCTGCCGTCTCCAGTCGAGAGCACAAGACCGTCTCCCTGGCCGACGTCGCACATCACCAGTGCCCACCCCGGAGCAATACGGCCACCCCCGAACACGTGCTGAAAGATCAGGGCCAGAACAACTCCCAGAACGAGAACGCCGAGCACCCATCTCGAAATCCGATTCCACAGCGTCAGGGTCGTCGCCAGTAGGACTCCCACGACGACGAGGGCACCGATGAGTCCTGACGGCACTACCACCGACGCTCCGGGAAGCGCCGCCGCCCGCTCGGACACGCACAGCAGCCACCCCATCGGCGGCCGCACCAATGGCGCGACGAACACCGCGATCGGTGGACAGATCAGCGCACACAAGGCAATCACCGCACCGAACACCGTGATGATTCCGATCACCGGCGCCACCGCCATGTTCGCGGCAATCGTGACCACGCTGAAGGTTCCCGCCATGGCGCCCACCAACGGTGCAGTCACGACAAACGCAGCACCCGAGACAGCTGTCATCTCCGAAAACCAACGGGGCCAGCCTCTTCGGCGAAGCACGTCCACCCACACCGGAGCAATGATCACCAGCGCGCCCGTCGCAGTAGTCGACAGCGCAAATCCCCAGTCGACGGCCAGCTCGGGCCTCACGACTACCAGAACGATGACGGCGGCGGCAAGCGCAGGCAGCGCCTGTTTGCGACGACCGGTGACCAGACTGAGCAGGCCTACCAAGCCCATCACCGACGCGCGTAGAACACTCGGCGACGGCCTCGCGACGACAACAAAGGCAACGAGGGCTACCACCGCCAAAGCGGCGCCGACCCGTGGACTGAGCGCCGCGGCTCTGACCAACAGCAGAACGGCCCCGAGCAGAATGCTGATGTTGGCGCCGGACACCGCGGTGAGATGGGAAAGTCCGGCAACGGTGAAGTTGTCCTTCACCACCGGCGACAGCGCCGACGTGTCTCCGACGACGAGGCCAGGCAGCAGACCCGCCTGATCCGGCGGGAGTGCAGCCGAGCACGCAGCGGCGAAACGAATGCGCACCACACTTGCCCATCGCTGATACCAGGGCACTTCTCCCACCGCGACGGGAGGCCCTTCGGACGTGATCACGGCGAGCGTGGAATCGCTACGCCATGGCTGACTCGCCCGGCCACGAACCGTGAGGCTCTGCCCTGGAACAACTTCGAGCCACGACGAACTGGGCGCCCGGATGGTGACCAAGCCGCCTCCGGAGTACCTGCGGTTCTGGGCAGTCACCGAATTGACGGTTGCCCTGAAGACGACCTGACCTTGACCCACCGCGCCGGAGACCGCGTGCGGATCCTCCGAGGGTTCCACTTCGACACTCACCCAAGCTCCCTCGAGAGAAGCTCGGGTCAGTGGGTGCCTCTCCGCCTCGGACGCCCGCCACCCGCCGACGGCACTACACCCGGCACCGAACAGCAATGCAACCAACATGATTCGTACCCACCCCGCTGATGTCCGGCGCACAACCACGTAAGTGAGGAGTGCCGCTGGAACCGCACACGCCACCGCCAGTACCCACGCGGCGACCGGGCCGAACAGGATCCCCACCGCACTGCTCCCCCACACCGCGACCGCCGACAGAAGCAGTCGAGCGTCGAGGACCGGCGAGGCTTCCGGTTCGTTCACACCGACACCAGCACTCGCAATTTGGCCAACCTTGCCGGGCCGATCCCGTCGACTTCCCCCAATTGTTCTATGTCCGTGAATTTTCCGTTGGAGGTGCGCCAGGAGATGATCGCCGCAGCCGTTACCGGCCCTACCCCGGGAAGCTCGTCCAGTTCGGCCTCGGTGGCGGTATTGAGGTTCACCAGCCCAGCCCCGCCGGATTCCCCCGTAGCTGCGGGGCTGGTCCCTCCTGCAGTGGTACTCGAAGAAACACCACCGGACTGATCGGCCGCACCAACCACGATCTGATCGCCGTCGACAAGTTTCTGAGCCAGATTCAGGCCCACCGTCTCCGCTCCGTCGAGCACGCCACCTGCCGCAGCAAGCGCGTCGGCGATGCGCGAGCCCGAATGAAGATTGACAAGCCCAGGCGTGCGCACGAGCCCGACGACACTGACCACCACAGCCTCGGGCGGCTGCTCTGCCACGACGCCGGTCGGTACAGGACTGGCTGATTCACCATCGCCGGCAGTCACATTCTTCTCCGTGACATTCTGGGGCGAGGGCAACGGTGGGACCGCCTGCATGCTCGGAGCATCCCACCACACGGCGAACAAGCCGATTCCCGTGGCCAGAACTGCAACGATCGCCAACACCCAGGTCGCCGACCGACTCGGGCGCCAACGTGTACCGCGCCAGTGTTCGGGCAATCGGTCGAACCGTGACGAGTCGGGCTGAGCGTCGTAGTCGTCCTCGTCGAAGTCCCGAAGCCACTCGGGGGACCTCTCGAAAGACCCTGAATCCTCGAATTCGTCGACGTCCTCGTGTCGCCGCCGGTAGTTGCCGTCCATCGCCGCGAGGCGATCACGCGCCCGCTCGCGCTCCTCGCTGATCCTCATGACTGGACGCTAACGAGAGACCTCGCCGCCAACGACGAACAATTTGTATCTGTGGAGAACTCGCGGATTGTGGAGAAACGATCAGGCGCTCGTGTCGATCTCCGGCAACGGGCACACCACAACACCGATCGCGCCGACACCGACGTGCGCTCCGATAACCGCACTGAAGTCGGTGACGACGGATTCCGCTACATCGGGAATGCGCTCGGCCAACTGTTCGGCTATCCCGTCCGCACGCTCTCGCGCGCGCATGTGATGCACGGCTATCGCCACACGACCGAGACCGGCGCGTTCGACTGCCGAATCCACCAAGCGCGCAAGAGCTTTGGTGGTGGTACGTGTTTTCTCGCCGAGCACCAGCTTGCCGTCCACCAGATGCAGGATCGGTTTCATGGCCAATGCAGTGCCCAGCAGTGCGGCCGCGGTTCCGATTCGTCCGCCCCTACGCAATTGATCAAGTTTGTCGACGACGATGTAGCAGCGCCCACGGCTCGCTACGTCGACCGCCCGGCCGTACGCCTCTTCGAGTGAAGCGCCCTTCTCGGCCAAGCGTGCAGCTTCGAGAGCCGGATAGCCCAAACCCATACCGGCGGACTGTGAATCGACGATCCGGACGGCGCCACCGAATTCCTGGGCTGCGACTCGTCCGGCTTCCCACGTTCCCGACAGTTGACGTGAAATGTGAACGGCGAGAACGCCGTCACCGTCGCTCATGTCCAGGGCGCGTGCATACGCTTCGGACAACTCGGCGGGCGACGCTCCGGCCGTTGTCACTCCCGACAGGTCGCTCGGCATTGCGTCGACGCCCTCTCGCAAGTCACAACCGTCACGGAGCACGTGGAGCGGAACAACCTGAATGCCACATGCGTCGGCCGACTCCTGCGGGATGCAGGCGGAGGAATCCGTGACGACGACGACCGGCATTCTGCTACCCGACTTCGCTCGGCGGTGCTACCAGTTCCGGCGAAACCACTTTCTGCGCCTCGACCCCGCGAATCGCAGCGATCATCGCGCGGGCTACGCCGAGGTGACCGTCCCAACCCCAGTGAATGCCGTCAGGATTGCCGTTCTCGGAAAAGACGTTGTCACGCACTGCATCTGCAAGGTCGACTACGGGAACGTCTTTCTCCGTAGCCCACTCGGTGATCGCGGACACCGCGGCAGGTCGTCCGGCATGCACGCTGGCGTAGGCATCACTGCGGTGCACCGACGGCAGGGTCGCGATCATCGGCAGTTCGGGCCGCATGTACTCCAACGCATTTCGCGAGCTTTCCAGATACTCGACGCTCAGCTTGGGCGGAAGTGCGACCGGGCGGCCCAGAGGTGCAAGCCGCGGCTGCAGCCACTGATAACCCTCGCGCACCACGCGTCGAAGCGCGGGTGGCCGAACGTAGCGGATGGTCTCGCGGAGCGCGGTAGGCAATGGGGACGGCAGCGAGTCCATCCCGCCGACCGCGAACACGACGGCGCCGGCCCGCGGCACCGCCGCCCACACACGAGGATCCTGAGTCAGTGCCCACCACGCGTCGCGACACGTCCATCCGATACGGGCGACCAACTCGACGTCCCAGCCGAGTTCGTCGGCCACGATGTTGGGCCAGATGCGTGGATGATCTGCCGCGAGGCCGCCTTTGGGGCCGAAATACGACAGCGAATCCGCGAGTACGAGGAGGACGGGGCGCTGCCCGTCGGCACTTTCAGAGGACGTCATTTGCGACACTCGCAGAAGCATTCCATACGTCGAGTCGCCACTCGATCGACTTGACGTCACCATGTCCACTGAGTTGCACCCAACTGGTGTTTCCCAATCCGCCGAGGACGGCCCAGCGATCGATGGGTAGGTCGAGCAATGCCGCTGTCAGTGCCGCGATCAAGCCTCCGTGCGCCACCAGAACCACGGGCCGCTCGGCCCAGTCCGGGTGCGTGTCGAGCAATTCGTGAACTACGGGGAGGCTGCGATTCGCGACGTCGATTCGGCTTTCGCCGCCGGGCGGCGCCAACGTGGCATCCGCTCGCCACGCAGATCGCACACCGGGAGTGCGCTCGTCGACGTCATGATGAGTCAGGCCCTGCCATTCCCCCAGGTGTGTCTCACGCAGACGCATGTCGGTGAGGACCGGAAGTCCGGCGGCATCACCGACAGCGACGGCCGTGAAATACGCGCGCCGCAGATCCGAGGACACGATCGTCAACGGCCTGCGATCGGCGATCACCGGACCTGCACTCTTGGCCTGCGTGCGTCCCAACTCCGACAGGTCGGTGTCGAGTTGCCCCTGCATCCGAGAGTCGGCGTTGTATTCGGTCTGTCCGTGACGCAGCAGGATGAGCCGGCGGACAGGGTTCGACGCCGCACTGGGCGCCGACGAAGTCACAGCGAGGGATCCTGCGCGTCCGGCTCGGAAACCGTGTCGGTCTCGAACACCGTGTTGGCATCGGCGGGGCCGGGACGGTTCTGTCCGAGGCCTTCGACCTCGACCGTCGGGCAGTCCTTCCACAGACGATCGAGAGCGTAGAAGTTGCGCTCCTCGTCATGCTGGACGTGGACGACGATGTCGGCGTAGTCGAGCAGTGCCCAGCGGCCCTCGCGGGTGCCTTCACGGCGGACCGGCTTGTGTCCCGCTTCGCGGAGACGGTCTTCGATGTTCTCGACAATCGAGTTGACCTGACGCTCGTTCGTCGCAGATGCGATGACGAAGCAGTCCGTGATGACCAGCTGTTCGGACACATCGAGCACCACCACTTCGGTGGCCAGCTTCTCGTCGGCTGCCAAGGCCGCGATGCGTGCCATGTCGATGGCTTCGGTGTTTGCGCTCACTCGATGTTCTCCAGTTTCGTCTTCAGAAAGTACTTGTTGTGCTCGGCTAGCTCGATTCGGCGCCCGGGACGGCTTCCGACTTCCCCGGTGCGGGCTCCGACATCGTTGTAGCTCCGTCGCGGCGCTCCGCGTCGACAGGTCGATACAGGTTCCGCTTCGAGATGTACTGCACCACTCCGTCCGGCACCAGGTACCAGACGGGGCGGTCTTCACTTGCCCGACGCCGACATTCGGTCGACGAAATGGCAAGTGCCGGAATCTCTATCAACGTGACCGCGTCGGCGGGCATGGTGTCGAGGTGACCGGCCAGGTGCTCTGCATTGAGATCGAAACCCGGTCGCGATACCCCGACGAACTTCGCCAATGCGAACAACTCTTCCCAATCTTGCCAGGAAAGGATGTTGGCCAGCGCATCGGCACCGGTGATGAAGAAGAGTTCGGCGTCAGGGTGGTAGGCCCGGAGGTCTCGCAGCGTGTCCACGGTGTACGTCACTTTTTCACGGTCGACGTCGACCCGAGAGACGGAAAACCGCGGGTTGGAGGCGGTGGCGATGACCGTCATGAGGTACCGGTCCTCGGCAGGACTGACGCCCTTCCCCTGCTTCTGCCAAGGCCGTCCGGTGGGGACGAAGATCACTTCGTCGAGTCCGAACCGGTCGGCGACCTCACTGGCCGCAACGAGGTGGCCATGGTGAATGGGGTCGAAGGTGCCACCCATCACTCCTAGGCGTCGAGCACGTTCCACCGATAGTCCCTTCTGCACGAGTGTCGAGCTTACGGGTCAGACCGGCAGCAGACGGGACACGACGTCGGCAAGCTGCTGGGCCGAGCGGCACTCGTGCATGCTGATGACCTCGTTGTAGACCTTCGCCGCGGAGTCACCCGTTCCCCATTGCCCCTTCGGCTCGGGGTTGAGCCAGTGCGCGTGCTTGGCTACTGCCACCATCTGCGACAGCGACTGAAGGTTGGGATCGCGGTAGTTGTTGCGACCGTCGCCGAGTACCAGTAGCGACGTGCGACTGGTGATCGACTGCGCGAACTTCTCCTGGAACACTCCGAAGGCGTGTCCGTAGTCTGAGTGGCCGTCGTAGGTGATCAGTTCGGCCTCACGCACCATCCGTGACATCGCTGATCCGAGGTCTGCGTTCGAGTCGAAGAACCGCGTGACCTCGTCGGTCGTGTCGATGAACGCGAACACCCGCACGCGCGAGAACTGCTCACGCAAAGCGTTCACGAGCAGCAGAGTGAAATGGCTGAACCCCGCCACCGAGCCGGACACGTCGCACATCACCACAAGTTCGGGCCGCGCCCGCTTCGGCTTGCGCTGCACCAGATCGATCGGCACTCCGCCCGTCGACATGGACTTGCGCAACGTACGACGTAGGTCGATCGAACCCGCGCGAGAGCGGCTACGACGCACGGCGAGACGACTGGCCAACAAACGAGCCAGAGGTGCGACGTTCTTCTTCAGCGTGGTGAGTTCGGCATCGGACGCTCGCAAGAAGTCGACTTCCTCGGCGAGTTTCGGAACGCCGTACGTGGCGACCCGCTCCTTGCCCAAATTCTCGGCTGTGCGTCGACGCGTTTCCTTCTCGACCATCTTGCGGAAGTCCGCGATGCGCTGCGCTGCCGTGCGCTTGGCGACCTCGGATTGATAGTCGGAGTTGTCCTTGCCCTCTGACCCGGAACCCTCCTGGTTGCCGAGCAGGCCCTGCAGGATCTTGTTGAGCAACGTCTCCGGGGCGACGTCGCGCAGCGCCTGGTAGGCGGAGAACGACGGGCCGTTGCTCGACTGATACTGCCCGAGTTCCTCGACCATCGCGGCGGTCAGGAGTTCGGTCATCTCCATCGCCTCGTCACTGCCGTCTGTCAGCAGTTCGGCGATCAGCTCACGCAAGGCCTGCAGGTCGATCGAGCCGTCTGGCTTGCGCGGCAGTGTGACGTCGACGTCGCCGACCGCACGGTCACCGATCGCCTTGGGGAACCACAGGTCGAAGACGGCGTCGAACGTCGCCCGGTGGGTCGGCCTGCGCAGGAGCGAGCATGCCAGCCCTTCACGAAGCGCTTCACGATCGAGCAGGTCGAGAACAGACATGACCTGACCGGCGTCGACTGTCTCGGACGGGCCGACCATGATTCCGCGTCGTCGCAGAGCCTCGACAAAATCGACGAGGTGACCGGGAATCCCGTGCGGCGCTGCCAGGCCGCCAGGTGAGAGCGGCGACGTCGATCCTGCGGGAGCCATGTCAGACCTCAGTTCAGCCGAAGTTCAGCGGCGGCACGCACCTGGTCCGACTGGTGCTTGAGGATCACGCCGAGCGTGGCGCGAACGGCATCGTCGTCAAGAGTGTCCATGCCCAGAGCAAGAAGGGTGCGTCCCCAGTCGATGGTCTCGGATACTGAAGGGACCTTCTTGAGCTGCATTCCGCGAAGAACACGAATGGTGTTGACCAGCTGCTCGGCAATCGCTTCAGGAAGCTCCGGCACACGGCTTGCGAGGATGCGACGCTCGAGGTCGGCGTCCGGGAAATCGAGATGCAGGAAGAGGCAACGACGCTTCAGAGCCTCCGAGAGTTCACGAGTGGCATTCGAGGTCAACACCGTGAACGGCTTGCGGGTGGCGGTGATCGTTCCGAGCTCGGGGATCGTGACCGCGAAGTCGCTGAGCACTTCGAGGAGCAGACCTTCGATCTCGACGTCTGCCTTGTCCGTCTCGTCGATCAACAGCACCGTCGGGTCCTCGCGGCGAATGGCCTTGAGCAGTGGACGTGCGAGCAGGAACTCCTCCGAGAAGACATCCGCCTTCGTCGAGTCCCAGCTGTGGTCGACCGCGACATCACCCCTCGCTCCGCTCGCCCCGCCCGACTGAATCCGAAGAATCTGCTTCGCGTGGTTCCACTCGTACAGCGCACGAGCCTCGTCGACGCCCTCGTAGCACTGCAGACGCACCAGTTCTGCGCCCGTGGTCTGGGCGACTGCGCGGGCGAGTTCCGTCTTTCCGACACCGGCCGGGCCCTCGATGAGCAGCGGCTTGCCCAGACGATCGGCCAGGAAGACTGCCGTCGCGGTGGCCTTGTCGGACAGATAGCCGGTCTCGGCCAGCCGTTCGATCACGTCGTCGACGGTCGAGAAGAACGGCGTCGTGTCGGGAAGTGCTCGGTCCACGGTTAACTCCTTGAGAGGTGGGGCAAGTCTGGTGAACTTTTCAGGCGGGTCGGGTATGCCCGTCGCCCCAGACGATCCACTTGGTGGACGTCAGTTCCGGCAACCCCATGGGGCCACGCGCATGCAGTTTCTGGGTGGAGATGCCGATCTCGGCGCCGAACCCGAACTGCTCACCGTCGGTGAAGGCAGTCGACGCGTTGACCATCACTGCCGCAGCGTCGACTCGAGCGGTGAACTCGCGGGCAGCCGAGAGATCGGACGTCACGATGGCTTCGGTGTGGCCGGTCCCGTACTGGTCGATGTGCTCGACGGCAGCGTCCAAGTCCTTGACGACCTTGAGGGCGACGTCGAGGGTGAGGTATTCCTTCGACCAGTCGTCCTCGGTCGCGGGAACCAGTCCCGGCAGATCACCGTGCACGACGACGTCGTGCATCTGGAGCGCTTGGAGCAGCTTCGGCACGGCCGTCTCGGCAATAGCGGCGTCGACCAGCACCGTCTCTGCCGTGTTGCACACACTGGGCCGACGGGTTTTGGAGTTGAGAAGAATCTTCTCGGCCATCAGTAGATCGGCGGCCGAGTGAACATAGACGTGGCAGTTACCGACACCGGTCTCGATGGTGGGGACAGTGGCATCGCGAACTACGGCGCTGATCAGGCCGGCGCCACCGCGCGGGATGACGACGTCGACGAGGCCACGGGCCTGAATCAAATGAGTGACCGTGGAGCGATCCGCACTTGGCAGAAGTTGAACGGAATCCTCGGGCAGTCCCTGATCAACCAACGACGCACGCAGAGCCGCCACCAACGCTTCGTTGGACTTGACCGCCGAGGACGAACCACGAAGCAGCGCAGCATTTCCCGATTTGAGGGTGAGCCCGAAGGCATCGACGGTCACGTTGGGACGAGCCTCGTACACCATGCCGACGACACCGAGCGGAACGCGCTGCTGCCGTAGTTCCAAACCGTTAGGCAGAGTGGAGCCGCGAAGAACTTCGCCGATCGGATCGGGTAGTCCGGCAACCTGACGCAAACCCGACGCGATGCCCTCGATCCGGTCAGCGGTCAGACGAAGACGGTCGAGCAGCGATTCCTCGGTGCCGCCCGCCTTCGCGGTGTCGATATCGAGAGCGTTGGCCGCGAGAATCCGATCACTTGCCGCGAGTACCGCGTCGGCTGCGGCGTTGAGCGCAGCATCCTTCTGCGCGGTGGTCAGCAGAGCCAGGACGCGCGAAGCCTTGCGGGCTCGGCGTGCGGCGTCGTGCACGACGGACTTGGTGTCGGACGCGTTCGAGTCGACGGTTTCTGCGTTGGAAGTCACAGCGGTCATGAATACACATTAACCACCCACCGTGACGGCCTGCTCGGCGGAACGAGGCTGTGACCACCCGGGACCATTCCGGCGGACCGCCTGCGAACATTTAGGCGGACCGCCTGCGAACATTTCGGCGGACCGCCGGGGAACAATTCCGGCGCGCGACACTGTTGCACCCACCGACCTTCTTCTTCGAGTCAGGAGCCATCCGTGAGTGTGTTGTTCGAGCCTTTGACCCTGCGCGGCGTCACCATCCCGAACCGCGTCTGGATGGCACCGATGTGCCAGTACTCCGCTGACGTCATCGGCGACCAGGTCGGAGTGCCCAACGAGTGGCATCGCACGCATCTGGTGAGCCGTGCAATCGGCGGCACCGGCCTGATTCTCACCGAGGCGACGGCCGTCAATCCCGAAGGCCGCATATCGGCAGCTGATCTGGGGATCTGGAACGACACGCAGGCGCAAGCCTTCGCCGAGATCAACGCGCAACTCGCGTACTTCGGCGCAGTGCCCGGAATCCAGCTGGCCCACGCCGGACGCAAAGCGTCGACGCAGGTTCCGTGGCGCGGCGGCAAGAGCCTGCCCGCCGACGACCGACTCTCGTGGCAGACGGTGGCCCCGAGCGCGGTTCCGTTCGGTCACCTTGCCGATCCGGTCGAGCTCACCACGGAAGGCATCGAGAAGGTCGTCGCAGACTTTGCAGCGGCGGCTACCCGCGCACTGAAGGCCGAATTCAAGGTCGTGGAAATTCACGCGGCTCACGGATACCTGATCCATCAGTTCCTCTCCCCCGAGAGCAACAAGCGGACCGACCGCTACGGCGGCAGCTTCGAGAACCGCATCCGGTTGCTCCTCGAAATCCTGAGCGCAGTCCGCGAGGTGTGGCCGGCCGAGCTACCGCTCTTCGTCCGGGTCTCGGCGACCGATTGGCTCACGGAAGAACGTGGGCTCGACGTCGAGAGCTGGACCGCGGATCAGACCGTAGCCCTCGCCAACATCCTCTCCGACTACGGCGTCGATCTCGTCGACGTGTCCACCGGCGGTAATTCACCGGCAGCCAAGATTCCGGTGGAGCCGGGATACCAGGTTCCGTTCGCCCGTCGCCTGCAGAACGAGAGCCTGCTACCGGCCGCCGCCGTCGGCCTCATCACCGAACCCGAACAGGCCGAGAAGATCGTCGAAGACGGAAGCGCAGTGGCGGTGCTCCTCGGTCGCGAACTGTTGCGTGATCCCTACTGGGCGCGCCGGGCGGCCCGTGAACTGAACGCCGAGGTAGGACCGCATATCCCGTCGCAGTACGCCCGCGCCTTCTAGCCCGAAAATCGGCTCCCGCGCACAACTTTGATAGCGTAAGCGTCTTACTTGCCGGTAGTCCGGAGCCCTGTGGGCTCCGGACACTGCCGCGGGCCAGAGCCGTGCGACGGGGGTCGCAACGAGCCACAGGGCACGCGGACGCTCGATTTCCCGACCGGCTCATCGGCGAGTGGGCAACGAAAAGATGCGTGCATCAGGTACGTGCCCCGCTCGGTTCGATGATTGCGCTGGGGAGCGCATGTCATGACTACACCAGAGAACTCGATCAGCGCTCTCGAAGTGGCCGAATCACCCGATGTCTGCGTCACCGACAATGCGTCCGTCAAGCGCGCTGTCAAGGCAACGATGCTCGGAAATGCCATGGAGTGGTTCGATTTCGGCGTTTACGCATATCTAGCTACCACTATAGGAAAAGTGTTCTTCCCGGACGCGAGCGGCAGCGCTCAACTCCTCTCTACCTTTGCAATTTTCGCGGCAGCCTTCATCGTCCGCCCACTCGGCGGATTGTTCTTCGGTCCACTCGGTGACCGCATCGGACGCAAGAAAGTCCTGGCCACCACCATCATTCTGATGGCGGGCAGCACCTTCGCCATCGGCCTCATCCCGAGCTACGAATCCATCGGTATCGCCGCCCCGATCCTGCTGGTACTCCTACGCCTACTGCAGGGCTTTTCCACCGGCGGCGAATACGGCGGAGCCAGTACGTTCGTCGCCGAATACGCACCGGACAAGCGCCGCGGTTTCTTCGCCAGCTTCCTCGAATTCGGGACTCTGGCAGGATATGTGGCGGCAGCGGGCATCGTGACGATCATCCAGACCGTCGTCAGTGCCGAGGACCTACTCCAGTGGGGCTGGCGCATCCCCTTCCTCATTGCCGGACCTCTGGGTCTCATCGGCCTGTACCTCCGTCTGCGTTTGGAGGAAACTCCCGCATTCCAGATGATGGAGCAGGCCGAAGAGCGCTCCCTCGCAGATGAATCCACAGGCAAGAAACTACGCGAAACTCTCGTCGACAACTGGCGTCCGCTTGTTCTGTGCATCGTCCTGGTGGCCACGTACAACATCGCTCACTACGGACTGCTCAGCTACATGCCGACGTATCTGACCAACACGTTGGGTTACGACGAATCCCACGGACTCGTTCTGATGATCATCGTCATGATCGTGATGATGATGGGAATCAGCTACGTCGGAAAGTTCTCGGACCGCGTCGGGCGTAAACCCTTGCTGCTCAGCGGTTTCATCGGATTCTTCGTCCTGTCCCTGCCTGCCTACCTTCTGGTCGGCGTCGGCAACTACGTGACGGTCTTCCTGGGACTCGCAATTCTCGGCGGCTTGCTCCTGCTGTTCGTCGGAGTGTTCCCGTCCGTGCTTCCCGCACTCTTTCCGACCGGAATCAGGTACGGCGGCTTGGCAATCGGATACAACCTCGCGGTCTCCATCTTCGGCGGGACCACTCCCCTGGTGCTCACCGCCCTCGAAAGTGCAACGGGCAGCAACTTGGTCGCACCGATGTACATGATGATCGCCGCCGTGATCGGCGGTATCGCAGTCCTGATGATCCCCGAGACCGCACGCAAGCCACTCGACGGCTCTCCGCCCTCCGTCGCCACCGACGAGGAAGCACGTCGGATCATCCGCAAGGTTCGTCGAAAGAGAATGAAGGCCGATAACCTCGAGGTATGAGCACGCCTCGAATCGTCGTCGTCGGCAGTATCAACATGGATCTGACCACGTCAGTGTCCAGATTCCCCGCTCCGGGAGAAACGCTACTCGGCACTGCCTTTGCCACCGCGGCGGGAGGCAAAGGCAGCAACCAGGCCATCGCCGCCGCGAAAGCCGGTGGGGACGTGTCGTTCGTCGGCGCGGTCGGCGACGACGGTTTCGGCACCCAATTGCGCGAGACCCTGCAAGACGCCGGGGTCGACACCGCGTTGCTTCGTAGTGTCGACGGCCCGAGTGGCGTTGCCGCCATCACCGTGAGCGCGGACGCGGAGAACAACATCATCGTCGTCCCGGGCGCCAATTCCTCGGTCACCTCGTTGTCAGAAGCAGACCTCGACGCGATCGCACACGCCGACGTTCTACTGTGCCAACTCGAAATACCCCTCGACACGGTCACCGCAGCGGCCCGGCACGCGCGTGCCAACGGAACAACTGTCATCCTCAATCCTTCGCCGGTACAAGACCTTCCGGGCGCCCTGATCGAGTCTGTCGACATCCTGATCGTCAACCAGACCGAGTCGGAGCAGTTGGCCGCGGTCACCGGTCGCGTCCGATACCTCGTCACGACGCTCGGGGCCGGCGGCGCGGATCTCCGGTCGGGCGAGGAGACAATCCACGCCGACTCCCCGGCCGTGACACCCGTGGATACAACTGGCGCAGGCGATGCTTTCACCGGCGCCTTCGCCGTGGAGTGGGTGCAGGGCCAGGACCGCGCCCTGCAGTTCGCTGCCACGGCGGGAAGTCTGGCGACGACGGTCCGCGGCGCGTCGGTGTCGTCACCCACTCGCGCTGCGATCGAAAAAGTCCTGAACCGACAGCTTGACTCTGACACCGTGTGAGGTCGTAAACCTGTAGGTATCGGGTTTGTGAGAGAGAGAAACGGGGCGAGCAAGGATGTTGAGTATCGGAGACTTCGCGAGAGCAGGTCGTGTGTCGGTGCGCATGCTCCGCCACTACGACGCCATCGGTCTGCTCAGACCCGCGAGGGTCGACGCATCCACCGGGTATCGCTCGTACACCGCGGGCCAGTTGGCGCTGCTCAACCGCATCGTCGCTCTCAAGGAGTTGGGCCTGACTCTGGCCCAGGTCCAGCAAGTGGTGGAGTCAGCGGTCACCGTCGACGAGATCCGCGGGATGCTCACGCTTCGCCGAGCAGAACTCGAAACCCGAATCCAGGAAGACACCGCGCGACTGGCACATGTACAGGCGCGCCTACGGATCATCGAAAGTGAGGGACAGATGTCCGCATACGAGGTTGTGATCAAGTCAGTTCCGGCGCTGCGGGTCGCGGAGTTGACCGGTACCGCCAAGACGATGGATCCGTCGTCGATCGGCCCGGTGGTTCGCGGGTTGTACGAGCGCCTTTGTACCGGTTTGGATCGTGCCGGTATCGCCGCGATCGGACCCGCTGTCGCTTACTACGAGGATGCCGGTGACGACGAGAACGTCGTCGTCCATGCGGCGCTACCGGTAGACGCGAATCCCGATGGCGACTACGAGTTCGCTGTGGTGGACCTGCGGGCCGAAGAGCACGTGGCCTCGCTGCTGCACAAGGGTTCGATGGACAACTGCCTGCCCGCTTATCAGGCGTTGGCCCAATGGATCGACGCAGCGGGATACCGCAATGCCGGCCCCAGCCGTGAGGTGACGCTGGCGTGCCCGGAGGATGTCGACGGCTGGGTCACCGAACTGCAGGAACCTGTTGCCAAGGCCTGAAGCCCGCACGTGTCGGCAGGGTCGTGCACCATGGGGTCCATGACCACCGCCACTGCCCCAGCCATGCGCGACGAAGCCGAGCGGCTGCTCCGCGAACTCGCGGGGCCGGATGCCCGCCTACGCGAGGACCAGTGGACGGCCATCGAGGCGCTGGTGGTGCAGCGCAAACGCGCGCTCGTCGTACAGCGGACCGGCTGGGGCAAATCTGCGGTCTACTTCATCTCGGCGAAGCTGCTCCGGGCAACGGGCCACGGCCCCACCGTCATCGTCTCTCCGTTGTTGGCCCTGATGCGAAACCAGGTCAGTTCTGCCGAACGTGCCGGAGTGCGCGCCGCAACCATCAATTCGGGCAACGTCACCGAATGGGACGACATCCATGCCCGCGTCGCAGCCAATGATCTCGACGTCCTTCTGGTCAGCCCCGAGCGCCTGAACAACCCTGACTTCCGCGATCAGGTGCTCCCGGCCCTGGCAGCTGATGCCGGCCTGGTCGTAGTCGACGAGGCTCACTGCGTTTCCGACTGGGGCCACGACTTCCGTCCCGACTACCGCCGCATCAGGACCTTGATCGCCGAACTCGGCGAGGGCATTCCCGTCCTCGCAACCACGGCGACGGCCAACAACCGCGTCGTCGAGGACGTGTCCGCCCAACTCGGCGTCGGCGGTGAGGAAACCCTCGTCCTTCGCGGCGGGCTCGAACGCGAGTCGCTTCACCTCTCTGTAGTCCACATTCCGGAGGCGACGGCGCGCGCTGCCTGGCTTGCCGACATGCTCGAGACGCTGCCGGGTTCGGGCATCATCTACACGCTGACGGTTTCGGCCGCGCGCGACCTCGCAAGCCTGCTCTCCGAGCGCGGCCATACCGTCGCCGCCTACACGGGCCAGACCGATCCCACTGAACGTGAATCTCTCGAGCAGGACTTGTTGGGTAATCGCGTCAAGGCTCTGGTGGCCACCTCGGCACTCGGGATGGGCTTCGACAAGCCTGATCTCGGGTTCGTCGTCCACCTCGGCGCACCGTCGTCGCCGATCTCGTACTACCAGCAGGTGGGCCGCGCCGGTCGTTCCACCGACAGGGCAGACGTGATCCTCCTGCCGGGGGCCGAGGACAAGCAGATCTGGAGTTACTTCGCCTCGGTCGCCTTCCCCCGCGAGCACCTGGTCCGCAGCGTGATCGAACACCTCGACACCGAAAAGGCCACGTCGACACCGGCACTCGAACCTCTGGTGGAGCTCAATCGCACGCGTCTCGAGATGGTCCTCAAAGTCCTCGACGTCGACGGCGCGGTCAAACGCGTCAAGGGCGGGTGGATCAGCACCGGCGAACCCTGGGTGTACGACGCCGAGCGCTACGGCCGACTCGACGACGCTCGCCAGGCCGAGCAGGCCGCAATGGTCGAGTACCAGAGCATCACGACGTGTCGAATGACCTTCCTGCGTGAACAACTCGACGATCCTGGTCTGACCTCGGAGAACTCACAGTGCGGTCGCTGTGACAACTGCACAGGCAATCGCTACGACACCACTGTCGACACCGCCGCCCTCGACGAGACTCGGGCGCGCTTGCAGCGCCCCGGATTCGACCTGGAGCCGCGCAAGATGTGGCCGACCGGCCTGAGCAAGCTGGGCGTCAAGCTGTCCGGGAAGATCACCGAGGGGCCCGAAACCGGGCGCATTCTCGGACGGATGTCGGACCTGGGCTGGGGTCAACGTCTCCGCGCGCTTTTCGACGGTCCCGACGCCGAGGTACCCGATGCGGTGGTCAGCGCGTGTATCAGCGTTCTGGCCGCCTGGAATTGGGCCGAGCGACCCACCGGTGTCATGGCCCTCGAATCCACAACGCATCCTTTGTTGGTGTCGAGCCTGGCTGCCAAGTTGGCCGAGGTCGGGCGATTGACCGACCTGGGCACTCTTCGCTTGCGCCCCGACCACCCTCCGGTGTCGGCAGCGAACTCCGCCTACCGCGTGTCCGGACTGGTCGATGTTTGGGAAGTCCCGGACATGAGCATCCACCAGGGACCGATACTTCTTGTCGACGCAATCGCCGATACCGGTTGGACTTTCACGATGGCCGCGCGCGCACTTCGACAGGCTGGTGCTCACTCTGTACTTCCGTTGGCGCTCGCAAGCCCGAAATAGCGAGTTTTTGCCCGAAATAGTCGCTCCGACAACGGCAAAAGTTACATAATGTGAGCACCATCACATTCATGTCCTCACCTGGGGCGCAACGGGTTCCACACGGCCCGAAACGGACATCTGCATGACTTCGACAGCAATGATTGTTACGTTCAGATGACCGATGAAGCCTGTTGATACGAGAGCTATCCCGACCACCGCGCCGGACGCGGTGTTGTTCAGAAGCCCACAGATCGATGACGGAGTCCGGCTCTGGGAGATCGCACGTGATTCGAAGGTGCTCGACCTCAATTCGAGTTATGCATACCTGTTGTGGTGCAGGGATTTCAGCGCGACGTCCATCGTCGCGGAGGTAGACGGCCGCGTAGTCGGATTCGTTTCCGGTTATACCCGTCCCAGCGCGCAGGAAACCCTGTTCGTGTGGCAAGTTGCGGTCGACGAAGACCAGCGCGGCAAGGCAATTGCTGCCCGCATGCTGTCCGACTTGATGGATCGCACTGCCCCACTGGGTGTTACACATCTGGAGACCACGATCAGCCCCGACAACGAGGCTTCGATCGCACTCTTCACCGCGCTCGCACGTCGACGCGAAGTACCGATAACCAGGCAGACGTTGTTCTCGCCCAACGATTTTCCCGATGGACACGAAGCCGAAGATCTTTACACGATCGGCGCCTAGCGCACTTCGCGCTCGGCATACAGCATGCCCCGGAGGAACAAAGAAGATATGAATATCAACGAAGCAAGCATTTTCGAAACCCTCGAGTCCGAGGTTCGCAGCTACTGCCGTGACTGGCCCGCAGTGTTCACCAGCGCATCCGGATCCTGGATTCGTGACGAGAACGGGCGCGACTACCTCGATTTCTTCGCCGGCGCCGGCGCACTCAACTACGGCCACAACAACCCGGTGCTCAAATCCGCACTGGTCGACTACATCATGAGCGACGGCATCACGCACGGCCTCGACATGTCGACAGTCGCCAAACGCGAATTCCTCGAGACCTTTCAGCGCAACATCCTCGAGCCACGCGGCCTGGACTACAAGGTCCAGTTCCCCGGCCCGACCGGATCGAACACCGTCGAGGCTGCACTGAAGCTGGCCCGCAAGGTCACCGGACGTTCGGCAGTCATCAACTTCACCAACGCATTTCACGGAATGACACTTGGTGCACTCTCCGTGACCGGCAACTCGATGAAGCGCGCGGGCGCCGGTGTCCCCCTCGTGCACACGACACCGATGCCCTTCGACAACTACTTCGACGGCGTCACCGAGGACTTCCAGTGGTTCTCCCGCGTTCTCGATGATTCCGGCAGTGGAATCAACCGCCCCGCGGCAGTGATCGTCGAAACCGTGCAGGGTGAAGGTGGCGTCAATGTCGCCCGCCCCGAATGGCTTCGGGCGCTGGCAACACTGTGCTCGGATCGCGGAATCCTGTTGATCGTCGACGACGTCCAGATGGGTTGCGGCCGTACCGGCCCGTTCTTCTCCTTCGAAGAGGCCGGAATCGTTCCCGACATCGTCACGTTGTCCAAGTCGATCAGCGGCTACGGAATGCCGATGGCGCTCACGCTGTTCAAGCGTGAACTCGACGTCTGGGGACCGGGCGAGCACAACGGCACATTCCGCGGCAACAACCCGGCGTTCGTCACCTCCAAGGTGGCACTCGACCACTACTGGTCCGACGACGCCCTCACCAAGACGACGTTGAAGAAGGGCGCACGCATCAGCGAATGCTTCGCCAACCTCTCCGATCAGTTCCCCGGCGAGGTCTCGCACCGCGGGCGTGGCTTGGTTCAGGGCCTCGTCTTCGAACAGCCCGAGCGCGCCGGCAAGGTCTGCCAGTTGGCATTCGACGAGGGATTGCTCGCCGAGACCTCCGGACCCTCCGACCAGGTTGTGAAACTGCTTCCCGCACTGACGATTACCGACGACGAGCTCGAGCACGGCCTCTCCATTCTGGCCGAGGCGACACTCAAGGTCTGCAGCTAGAGGAAGGACTCTCCCATGATCGTTCGCACCACCACCGAGATCACCGACACCGACCGCGACATCACGAGTGAGGACGGAAACTGGCGCAGCAAGCGCATCGTCCTCGGCGGCGACCGCGTCGGGTTCTCGTTCCACGAGACCACCATCAAGGCGGGTTCGGTCAACGAGTTCCATTACGCCAACCACGTCGAGGCTGTCTGGCTCGTCGAGGGCACCGGCAAGCTGATCGACCTCGGCAACAACAAGGAATACGATCTCGCACCGGGGTCGATGTACCTGCTCAACGGCCACGAGCGTCACCGCGTCGAGCCGGACACGCAGATGCGCATGCTGTGCGTGTTCAATCCGCCGGTCACCGGGCGTGAGGTGCACGACGAGAACGGTGTCTACCCACTGGTGGAGGTCCCCGCGTAGCGTCTAGTCATGGCGACTGACACCTCTCCACGCGTAGCGATCGGCCCCGTCCCCGATGCACTGCTCGACAGCGCGGTGCTTCGGGGCGGTGGTCTGATCAGTCCGATCGACACTGCGGACGCCCTGATCTGGGCGGGCTCACCCGAGACCTTTCCGTCGGAGTTACCGGCGTCGGTCAGGTGGGTGCAGCTTCCGTCGGCGGGAATCGAGGATTGGTTCGACTCCGGTGTGATTCCGAAGGACACAGAAATCACGTGGACCTCGGCGGCCGGTGCATTTTCGGCGTCGGTGGCCGAGCATGCACTCATGCTTCTCTTGGCCGGAGTTCGTCACTTGCCTGCACACATCGAGGCTCGAACGTGGCGTCAGTTCGAGTTCTTTCCCAAGATCGGCACCCTCCGTGGCTCGACGGTTGCGATCATCGGCGCAGGCGGTATCGGCCGCGCGCTGATTCCGATGCTGGCCGCGCAGGGGGCGGACAGCATCGCAGTCAATCGTTCCGGTAGCCCGGTCCCCGGGGCGATCTCCACGTACCCCGCATCCAGAATGGATGAAATCTATTCTCGCGCAGATCACTTCGTGATTGCTGCGCCCGCCACCCCGGCCACCCGTCACCTCGTGGGTCGTGCGCAGTTGGCGGCGATGCAACCCCATTCCTGGGTGATCAATGTCGCGCGAGGATCACTGGTCGACACCGACGCACTGGTCGAGGCCATCGAGTCGGAACAGATCGGCGGCGCCGGTCTCGACGTCACCGATCCCGAACCCCTCCCGGACGGTCACCCACTGTGGGATCTGACGAATGCGATCATCACACCCCACGATTCCAATCCGCCAGGCGTTCGCCCCGCCGCGTTCGCGGATCACGTCTCCAAGAACGTGACCCGCTTCGCGAAGGGTGAGGCGCTGGCTGCCCTCGTGGACCCCGTAGCCGGATACTGAGCACGCCGCCGAAGCTCGAATGCTCGGACGACGGTTGCCACAAATTACTGTGACGACTGCGTCTCCGGAAAGAAAAGCGCCCGCGCCCGGCGAGCGACCTCTTCGGCAGGTACATCCTCGACCTTCGTGCATACTGCCCACCTGTGGCCGAACGGATCGAGAAACACTCCATGCCGGTCGCCCGAAAATGTATCGGCCACAGCCGTGACCAGCATGCCTCCCTCGGCGACTGCCCGAGCGACAAACTCGTCCGTGTCCTCGGTGTAGACGACGATCGACGAATGCACCCAGCCGTCCTGCGGTGATTTGAGACCGAAGTCCGGCATCTCCTGCGAAAGCTGCAGCATCGAATCGCCGATCCGGATCTCCGCATGCATGAGGGAGCCGTCAGGTGCGTTCATCGCATCGACTATCTCAGCTCCAAGTGCTCGTTTGTAGTAGTCGAGTGCGGCATGGCCGTCCGGCACCGCAAGGTAGGGAGTGATCGTGCGGTAACCAGCAGGGATCGGGTTCACTGTGTTCATGTGTACGAGTATTGGCGATCGCACACGTGTTCTATTGAACATTTCGGACTTCCTCCGCGCCTCCGTCTCGCACACGCGCCTATCCTGGAACGGTGCCTACCGACAACAGCCGCCTCGACGCCCTCCCCGAGCTCCTGGCCGGCCGTCGCCTGGCAGTTCTGACGGGCGCCGGCATCTCCACCGACTCCGGAATCCCGGACTACCGCGGACCTGATTCACCCCCGCGCAATCCGATGACGTTCCAACAGTTCATCGGCGATCCGGCGTTTCGGCGGCACTACTGGGCGCGCAACCACATCGGCTGGCGATACATGGACAGCTCCCGCCCCAACCAGGGCCACCGGGCCGTCGCGGCACTGGAACGAACAGGGCGAGCCGTCGGCGTGATCACCCAGAACGTCGACCTCCTGCACACCAAGGCCGGCGCGCGAAACGTCATCGACCTCCACGGCACCTACGCGCAGGTTCGATGCCTGAGCTGCCAGCGGCTGATCTCCCGCACCACTCTCGCGGAGAGGCTGGAAGAAGCCAATCCCGGATTCGCCGAAACAGTCGCTGCTGCAACAGGAGTCGAAATCGCACCCGACGCAGATGCCGTGATCGAATCCACCGCACACTTTCGCGTCGTGGATTGCGCCGTGTGCGGTGGCTTACTCAAACCGGACATCGTCTACTTCGGCGAATCCGTCCCCAAGGAACGCGTCGCCCGTGCATACAGCCTTGTCGACCAATCCGACGCACTGTTGGTAGCCGGGTCGTCGTTGACCGTGATGTCCGGCCTACGTTTCGTCCGGCATGCCGCCAAGACCGGGAAGCCGATCGCCATCGTCAATCGAGGCACGACTCGCGGCGACGAATTCGCCGACCTCAAGCTCGAAGTCGGTTGCGCTGAAGCACTTTCCGCCCTCGTCGAGCACGAAAGCTACAGCGCCACCAAGTCGTCCGCGTGAACCACAGGACGCTGCATGTCGGCCGGCAGATCGGTGGTGGAGCGCCCCAGGATCTCCTCGATCTCCGCAGCGTCGAACGCAACGACACCCCGGGCGACGGGCTTCTCCCCCGGCCCCATCAGGGACACTACGTCGCCGGCGTGGAAGTCACCGGATACACCGACGATGCCAGCGGACAGAAGGCTTCGACGCTTGGACACGACCGCGCGGACGGCGCCTTCGTCGAGGTGGAGGTCACCCGATGTGTCAGCGGCGTGACGAACCCAGAATCGGCGTGCCGACAATCGCGTCGGCCGCGGCGCAAATGCCGTTCCGACATCGGCACCACTGAGTGCCTGCGCAGCGTCCGATGCTGCCGCGAGCAGAACCGGCACGCCGGAATCAGCGGCCAGGCGTGCTGCTGAGAGCTTCGACGCCATGCCTCCGGTACCGAGGGCGCCACCCGAACCGGCAACCACACCGTCGAGATCCTCGGGACTGTTGACCTCGGGAATCAGTGTGGCATCGCCCTTTCGGGGATCCCCGTCGTACAGTCCGTCCACATCCGACAACAGGATCAACGCGTCGGCGCCGACCAGATGAGCAACCAGAGCAGCCAGCCGATCGTTGTCACCGAATCGAAGTTCGGTGGTGGCAACGGTGTCGTTCTCGTTCACGATCGCCACCGCGTGCAATGCCCGTAGACGATCGAGTGTCCGTTGGGCGTTGCGGTGCTGCGTCCGTCGAGCGATGTCGTCAGCCGTGAGTAGAACCTGCCCGACGGTACGGCCGTAACGGGCGAACGACGTACCCCAGGCGTGAGCCAGAGCCAACTGACCGACGCTGGCCGCAGCCTGCTTGGTCGCGAGATCCCGCGGTCGCTTGGTCAGTCCCAGCGGCGCCAGTCCGGCGCCGACGGCACCGGACGAGACAACGACGACATCGGAACCCGCACGCATGCGAGCCTCGATGGCATCGGCCAACAGATCGAGTCGGTGAGTATCGAGTCCCGCCACCAGACTGGTGAGCGCAGACGACCCGATCTTCACGACGATACTGTGAGCCGACGCTATCGACTCCCTGGTGGACCCGAGCACAGTCCCGTTCCCTCTCTTCGGTTTTCGTCCTGAAATCGCGTGGGTCAGACGTCTTCGTCGAGCAAGCCGCGGCGGACACGACGCGCGTGCTTGCGCTCGTCGGCGCCGATGCGCTCCACCTGATCGAGACGCGGGTCGGTTCCACGGCCCGTGCGGGTCAGATCGATACCGGCCGGCGTCATCGGCTCCCACTCGAAGCTGACGTCGCCGATGGTGACGGAAGCTCCTGGCTGAGCGCCCTTCTTGACCAATGCGTCCTCGACGCCCAATCGAGCAAGACGGTCGGCGAGGTAACCAACGGCCTCGTCGTTGTCGAAGGCGGTCTGACGAATCCACCGCTCCGGGCGGGTGCCTCGGACGACGAACCCACCGGGAATATCGGGATCCTTCTCGATGGTGAAGCTGGAATCCTTGACCTTGACCGGGCGAATGACCTGGCGCTTCGGCTCGGGCTTCGGATGAGCTTCGCGGTAGTCGCGGACCATCTTCGCCAGCGCGAATGTCAACGGTCGCAATCCTTCTCGGCTCACCGCCGAGATGGTGAAGACCGGCCATCCGCGAGCTTCGATCTCAGGCGTGACCATTTCGGCCAATTCGGCGGCCTCGGGAACGTCGGTCTTGTTGAGGATGACGACGCGCGGGCGCTTGTCGAGGTCACCGAGTCCCGAGTCGCCGGAGAGCGCGGGCGTGTACGCGGCCAGCTCTGCTTCCAGGGCGTCGATGTCGGAGATCGGGTCACGTCCCGGATCGAGGGTGGCGCAGTCGATCACGTGCGCCAATACGGCGCAGCGTTCGATGTGGCGCAGGAAGTCCAGGCCCAAACCGCGGCCTTCGCTTGCACCGGGGATCAGCCCGGGCACGTCGGCGACGGTGAAGGTGGTGTCACCGCTCGAGACGACGCCGAGGTTGGGGACCAGAGTTGTGAAGGGGTAGTCGGCGATCTTCGGCTTGGCCGCAGAGAGAACGGACACAAGCGAGGACTTACCGGCGGAGGGGAATCCGAGCAGACCGACGTCGGCTACCGACTTGAGTTCGAGAACCAGGTCACGCTCGACACCGTCCTCACCGAGGAGTGCGAAACCGGGAGCTTTGCGGGCTTTCGAGGCGAGTGCTGCGTTGCCGAGTCCGCCGCGGCCGCCCTGAGCGGCGTCGAAGCGTGAACCGACTCCCACGAGGTCGGCAAGCACGTTGCCGTCGGTATCGAGAACCACAGTTCCATCCGGAACCTTGAGGATGAGGTCTTCACCGTTTGCACCCTCGCGGTTACTGCCGGCGCCCTGCTTGCCGTTGGTCGCCTTCGCGTTGGGATGGAAGTGAAAGTCGAGGAGGGTGTGGATGTTCTCGTCGACCACGAGGATGACGTCGCCACCGCGACCTCCGTTGGCACCGTCCGGACCGCCGAGCGGTTTGAACTTCTCGCGGTGTACGGAGGCGCAACCATTGCCGCCTTTTCCAGCGCTGACGTGCAGCACAACACGGTCAATGAATCGGGACATGACTGCCGGATCCTTCCTCAGTCAATTGCGGGTCTCACGCGATGAGCTGAACTTCTGGTGAGCAGGGTTGCTCGGGGCAAAACGGGTACTGCTTAAACAAACGATAGGGGCGGACCGGGTTATTTCAACCCTGGTCCGCCCCTATCGGGAGCTTGGAACGCGTCACTCTCTTACCGAAAGCAGAACCGGCTTACCGAAGTAGAACCGATGACGCACAACTAGCGAGAAAGACTAGACCTCAGCCGCAACGACGGCCGGAACGATGTTCACGGTCTTGCGTCCACGCTTCTGGCCGAACTCGACTGCACCGGCAGCGAGAGCGAACAGGGTGTCGTCGCCGCCACGGCCGACGTTGACGCCGGGGTGGAAGTGCGTGCCGCGCTGGCGAACCAGGATTTCGCCTGCGCTGACCGACTGGCCGCCGAAGCGCTTCACGCCGAGGCGCTGGGCGTTTGAATCGCGACCGTTACGGGAGCTGGATGCACCCTTCTTATGTGCCATGCTATTGACCCTCCTCGGGTGAAATTAGCTAGAAAGAACTGGTTACTTGATGCCCGTGACCTTGAGCACCGTGATCGGCTGCCTGTGGCCCTGACGCTTGTGGTAACCGGTCTTGTTCTTGAACTTGTGGATGCGGATCTTCGGGCCCTTGGTGTGCTCGACGATCTCACTGGTGACTGCGACCTTGGCCAGCTTGGCCGCGTCGGTGGTCAGGTCGGATCCGTCGACCACGAGAACGGGAGCAAGCGAGACAGCAGTGCCGGGCTCACCCTCGATCTTCTCGACCTTGACGAGGTCACCAACAGCGACCTTGTACTGCTTTCCGCCGGTCTTGACGATCGCGTACGTTGCCATCGGAGGGCTACCCCTTGCTTCTTCGAACTTGCTCGCGCTGCTGCCTGAGGCTTCAAATGCATCGCGACTGGTCTGGTTTATGTCACCTCGGCTCGGCACTGACGTACCGGGACATTCACGCACACTCTAGGCACACGGAATCTCTACCGCCGGGTGGCGACCCTCCAAGGTTACGGGAAAGCAACCGTCAGGGTCAAACCGCCCCGCCGAGGGGTGGTGCTCACTACTCTGTACTGCTTCTACCAGCTGAAACTTCGGATAACGGTTGGATGTCCTCGCTCATCGCGAAGTCATCCAACCGACCGAAAGCCAGTAGTTCTTACTCTCCGTCTACCGGAGGCCCTGCGGGACGTGCTGCTGCACGCCTGCGACGGGGTCTCTTGACGACGACAACTTCTTCCTCGGCCGGAACTTCGGTGGCCGGAGCCGGAACGTTTTCCGCGACCGCGTCCACCACGGGTTCCGGAGTCGGAATCACGAAGACCGTGCCCACCTCGGGAGCTGCCTCGGCAACCGGTGCCGACGCTGCCCGCGACGCCCGGCGACTACGCCGACGACCGCGCGGAGCTGCTTCGGTCGAAGCTGCGGCCGACTCGTTGTCCACTGCGGATACTTCTTCCGCAGCAGAGTCCACAACAGGAACGTCATGGTGCTCAGCAGCAGCAGGAGTATCGATCGGCCGATCTTGTTGCCGATCGGCACTTTTGGATGCATCGTCCCCCGAAGACACACCGGCGGAATCAGACTCGGTCGAGTCGGCCGCGACGGTCTCGTCGTCGTCGTGGTGATGCGAGGCCATCGCCAATGCCACCGGATGAGCCCGCTTGACCGTCGCGTCGACGGCCGGAACCTCCGGCGCCGGAGCTTCCTGTCCGTTGGACTCGGTCGAAGCCGACTTGTCTCCGCGGCCACGCTTGTTCTTGCGCGAGGTACCGGAATCACTGCGCTGCGAGCCCGAACGCGATCCTCCGTCGTCCGAGGACTTCACCTCGACGGGCTCGGAATGGACGATGATGCCGCGGCCGTGGCAGTGCTCACAGGTGGTCGAGAAGGCCTCGACCAATCCGGTGCCCAACTTCTTGCGCGTCATCTGCACGAGCCCGAGTGACGTGACCTCCGACACCTGATGGCGCGTGCGATCGCGACCCAGGCATTCGGTGAGCCGACGCAGGACCAGGTCCCGGTTCGATTCGAGAACCATGTCGATGAAGTCGACGACGATCATTCCGCCGATGTCCCGCAGGCGCATCTGGCGAACGATCTCCTCGGCCGCTTCGAGGTTGTTACGGGTGACGGTCTCTTCGAGGTTTCCGCCGGCTCCGGTGAACTTGCCGGTGTTGACGTCGACGACGGTCATGGCCTCGGTGCGGTCGATCACCAGGGTGCCGCCGGACGGCAGCCACACCTTGCGATCGAGTGCCTTGGCCAACTGCTCGTCGATACGGCGAGCCGCGAAGACGTCGATACCGTTGTTCGGCGTGTACTTCTCGAGCCGCGGAAGCAGGTCGGGCGCAACGGAGTTGATGTAGTTCTCGACCGTCGTGTGCGCCTTCTCGCCCTCGATGACCAGCTTGGAGAAGTCCTCGTTGAACAGATCACGAATGACCTTGACCAGCATGTCAGGCTCTTCGTACAGCGCCTGCGGGTTGCCGGACTTACCGGTGTCCGCAGCCGCAGCCTGCTCCTCGATGCCGGCCCACTGAGCCTGCAGACGAGTCACGTCGCGCGCCAACTCTTCTTCGCTGACGCCCTCGGACGCCGTGCGAATGATCACGCCCGCGTCGGCGGGCACGATGTCGCGCAAGATTTCCTTGAGACGCTTGCGCTCGGTGTCCGGAAGCTTGCGGCTGATACCCGTGGACGTACCACCGGGCACGTAGACGAGGAAACGACCGGCAAGCGAAATCTGTGTCGTCAGTCGAGCACCCTTGTGGCCGACCGGATCCTTGCTGACCTGAACGAGCACCTGATCGCCAGGCTTGAGAGCCTGCTCGATCTTGCGCGAGTTGCCACCGAGACCGGCAGCCTCCCAGTTGACCTCACCGGCGTAGAGAACACCGTTGCGGCCACGTCCGATGTCGATGAACGCAGCTTCCATGCTGGGGAGCACGTTCTGGACACGTCCGAGGTACACGTTGCCGACCATCGACGCCGACGCCGAGTTGGTGACGAAGTGCTCGACCAGCACTCCGTCTTCGAGGACTGCTACCTGTGTAGTCGCATGCGGCTGACCGCTGTCTGCCCGATCGCGCACAACCATGACGCGATCGACGGCCTCACGACGCGCGAGGAACTCCGACTCGGTCAGGATCGGTGGGCGACGTCGGCCGGCGTCACGACCGTCGCGGCGACGCTGACGCTTCGCTTCCAGACGTGTCGAACCACTGATGCCCTGGACCTCGTCCTTGACGCGGGTCTTGTTGCGAGGTTCGCGCTCGTGAACGACGGTGTTCGGCGGATCGTCCTCGGACGTCGCAGTCGCGTCGGTGGCGCCGTCGGTGCCGGTCTTGCGACGACGACGACGGCGGCGACGGCGGCTCGATCCGTCGGCATCGAGATCGGAATCGTCGGCATTCTCGGAATCCGCATCAGCGGTGGACTCGGACTTATCACCGGATTCTTCGCCGGCAGCGTCGTCGGTTTGCTTCTCGACTGCCGCAGGGGCAGATTCCTGCTCCGATTCGGTAGCGGTATCCGACTCTTCGTCCGAACCCTGCTCGCCACCCTGTTCACCGCGACCACGTCCACGTCCACGGCGTCCACGACGACGGCGACGCGGCTGATCGTCGTCCTCGTCCTCGGACTCGGCGCTCTCGCCCTCGGTTTGCGGTGCGGTCACAGCCGGCTCTTCGACGGCAGGAACTGCAACCGGCGCTGCCTCGAGAACGACGGTTTCGGCTTCCGCGGTTGTCTGCTTCTCTTCGACGACCGCCGGTGCAGCAGGCTCGCGGCGTGCGCGACGGCGACGCGGAGCTACCTCGGCGGCTTCGAGATCCGGCTGCAGGAACAGCGGGACCTGCGGCGCGGCGGGAGCCACCTCGGGCTGATGGGTCTGCGGTGCCTCGAAGGAAGTGAACAGATCGGACTGCTCGGCTTCCTTGCTCTGCAGCGCAGCTGCGGCGTCGAGTCCAGCGCTGATCTCGGCGACAGCCGGATCCACTGTTTCTTCTGCTGCAGGTTCTTCGACGACGACCTTTTTGCGAGTGCGACGAGCCCTGACAGGCTTCTCGGCCGGAGCCTCTGCAACAGGAGCAGCCTCCACGGGAGCTTCTGCAGCAGGCTCCTCGGCAACCGGCGCCTCGACAACCGGGTCGATGAGGGTGTCGAGCTCGGCGACGACGGGCTCGATGGCCTCGGCCGCGGAAGTCAACGAGGCATGAATCCGCTGAGCGACGTCACGGTGGAGACTCGACTGCGCGCTGCGCAATTCGGTACCGAGCGCTGCGGCTTCGGCAAGGACCTGCTTGCTGGTGACGCCGAGCAACTTCGCCAGCGCGTGTACGCGCATCTTGTCGGGAAATTCCGGGGTGGTGCTGGAATCTGATTCGGTTGGGGATTGATCGGCCACGTAAGTCTCCTCAGCCCCCGGGCGCGTCCAACCCAGAAGTCGAGTTGTCACGCGGCCACGCGGGAGCGTGCTGTGTGTACTCGCACTCAGAAGTGAGTACGAGATTGTAAGGTCTCGCTCCGCATGGTCCGCAATGCCCGTTATTCACTGCGAGCACATGAAGTGCCTGGCTGGATGGCCGTTGTCCTGTGCGCGAGCGCCTGATCATCCAGCGTGCAGAGGTCCAGGGATTTCCTGTTGACCTGGAGCAGCGATGAAAGGGCATCGAACCTAGGTGTCATCCGGTTGAACGTGCGTAAAACAAATTGCGGTTCAACTGAAAGCAGTATCCCACACCAACGCGCCTGCAACTGCAAAGGGCGCACCGATGTGGGATACGTGCCGAGAATTCGCTGTGGAGATGTGGGCCGAAGGCCCGTTCATGTGGGCCAGAGGCCCGATCGGAGATTCAGATGGACGACAGCGCGGGGAACCACAGAGCGATTTCACGCTCTGCCGACTCCACGGAGTCGCTGCCGTGAACGAGGTTCTGCTGCGCTTCGAGTCCGAAGTCGCCGCGGATCGTACCCGGAAGAGCCTTGTCGACCGGGTCGGTTCCGCCGGCCAACTGACGGAAAGCAGCGATGGCTCGGGGGCCTTCGAGCACTGCGGCCACCAGCGGACCGGAGGTGATGAACTCCAACAAGCTCGGGTAGAACGGACGCTCGGCGTGTTCTGCGTAGTGGCTACCAGCCACCTCTTCGGAAGCTACGCGGAGGTCGAGTGCTGCAATTGTCAGGCCTTTGCGCTCGATACGGCTGAGGATTTCTCCTACGTATCCACGGGCAACGGCGTCGGGCTTGATAAGTACGAGGGTGCGCTCAGTCACAGCGGACAGCCTAAATGGTCAGTCCCGCTGACCGGGAAGCAGGCCCTTGTCCATCCGGCGCTTGATGTCTCTCTGCAGGTAGACGAGGTATCCCCAGACGATCCCGAAGGTGATCGCCACACCGGCGATCGACGGGTGGACGAAGAAACCGAACAGAAGAATCACCTGCAGCGCGACGTTGAACCCCATCGCCCACGGCTTGCCCTGGATGCCCGCACCCAGAATCATCAGTACCGCCAACCCGATGATGAATCCCGCGGAGGCCGCGGTGAGGCCTCCGCCGACGACCGCGACAACCGGCAAAGCCAGCAGCACGACGATCGCCTCGAGGATCAGGGTTCCGGCCATCACTCCGCGGAAGCTTTTCCACGGGTCCTTGGTCGGCGGCCCGAACTCGCCGGCAGTGTCTCCGGGCTCGTGGTCTCCGGACTCGGGATTGGCATCTGACGGGGTACTCACGCGGGGTCCTTTCCGAACAGCGTGCGGGCGGCGCCTGCGGTCACGACGGATCCCGTCACCACCACACCCGCCCCTGATACGGCCTCACCGGGTTCGGCGACCTGCTCGGCGATTTCGATCGCGACTTCCAAGGCGTCGGCAAGCACCGGCGCAACGACGACGCGCTCGTCGCCGAACTTCGCGACGGCGATGTTCGCCAGTTCTTCGACGTCCATCGCCCGGGGTGACCCGTTGTGGGTGACGACGATCTCGTCGAAGACGGATTCGAATGCAGTCAAGATGGCGTCGACGTCCTTGTCCGCCATGACGCTGACCACTCCCACGAGCTTGCGGAAGTCGAACTCGGCGGACAGTGCGGCCGCGAGAGCGCGAGCACCGTCTGGATTGTGGGCGGCGTCGAGAAAGACCGTCGGCGCACTCCGAACACGTTCGAGGCGACCGGGATTGACGACCGAGGCGAACCCGTTGCGGATTGCATCCTGATCCAGTTGTCGATCCGGACCGGCACCGAAGAACGCTTCTACGGCAGCGAGCGCGAGCGCGGCGTTGCGCGCCTGATGCTCACCGTGAAGGGGGAGGAAGATGTCGGTGTACACACCGCTCAAGCCTTGAAGTTCGAGCTGCTGTCCGCCCACCGCGATCTGGCGAGCAAGCACCTTGAACTCCGAGCCTTCACGAGCGACCGCGGCCTCCACCTCGACAGCACGCCGCAGCAATACCTCCATGACTTCGGGAGTCTGCTCGGCGATGATCGCGACGGTGTCCACCGGAACCAGGTCCTCGCGGCCCTTCTTGATGATCCCGGCCTTCTCCTCCGCGATCCCGGCCAGGTCGGTGCCCAGGTACTCGGCGTGATCGAGGCTGATCGGGGTGATCACCGCAACCTGCCCGTCGATCACGTTGGTGGCGTCCCAGCGTCCGCCGAGGCCGACCTCGACCACGGCGACGTCGACCGGCGCCTCCGCGAAGGCCGCATAGGCCATGGCGGTGAGCACTTCGAACTTGCTCATCGCCGGTCCCCCGGCTTCCTCCGACTGTGCGTCGATCATCTGCACGTACGGCTCGATCTCGCGGAACGTGTCCACGTAGAGCCGCGGCGAGATCGGATGACCGTCGATGCTGATCCGCTCGGTCGCGATCTGCAGATGAGGGCTGGTGGTTCGCCCGGTGCGACGATGCAGAGCCGTCATCAACGAATCGATCATGCGCGTTACCGACGTCTTACCGTTGGTTCCCGTGACGTGCACCGACGGATAGTTGTGCTGAGGCGAGCCCAGGACATCCATGAGCGCCTCGATACGAGTCAGTGACGGCTCGATCTTGGTCTCGGGCCAACGCTTGTCGAGTTCTGCTTCCACCAGCGCCAGTTCGGCGATGTCGACCGGAGTCGGAACCGAACTCTGAGCGTCGAATTGGGACGGCTCGTACGAACTCACTTGTCGGCCAACTCCTTCAGACGTCCCGTGATGCGCTCGATCTCTTCGACGGCGATCTGGCGACGTGTCTTGATCTTGTCCACGACGGCGTCGGGCGCCTTCGCCAGGAAGGCCTCGTTCGCCAGCTTGTTGTCAGCGGTGACGAGCTCCTTCTGCGCTGCCGCGAGGTCCTTTTCGAGCCGCTTCTTCTCCGCGCCGAGGTCGATGGTGCCCGAGGTGTCGATGTCGACAGTGACGGTGCCCTGGCTCAGGCGCACCTCGACGGAGATCGACGCGGTGAATCCCTCTTCGGGTTCGGTCAGCTTGGCCAGCGCCGCCACGTAGGCGAACTGGCCGTCCATGCCGGCCTCCGATAGCCCGGACGCACGAGCCGGGACCTTCTGGGAAGGCTTGAGTCCCTGATCGTTTCGGAATCGTCGCACCTCGGTGATCAGCTTCTGCGTGTCTTCGATCCTGGTTGCGGCCTGGGCGTCGACTGCCTCACCGGACAACACGGGCCATTCGGCGACGACGACGGACTCGCCGCCGGTGAGCACCTTCCACAGGGTTTCGGTCACGAACGGAATGACCGGGTGCAGGAGGCGGAGCAGTGCATCGAGAACGTTGCCGAGCACGGCGCGGGTGTTCGCGGCGACGGCCTCGTCGGCGGCGAACTGCACCTTGGCGAGTTCGAGGTACCAGTCACAGACCTCGTCCCACGCGAAGTGGAACAGGCCTTCGCACGCCTTGCTGAACTCGTAGCGATCGAATGCGGCGTCCGCCTCGGCCTGGACCGTGTCGAGACGGTCGAGGATCCAACGATCGGCGTCGGTCAGTTCGCTTCGAGCGGGCAGCGGCGCGGGGGCAGCGCCGTTCATCAGAGCGAACTTGGTCGCGTTGAACAACTTGGTCGCGAAGTTGCGCGAGGACTGCGCCGAATCCTCGCCAACGGACAGGTCGCTGCCCGGGTTGGCGCCGCGTGCAAGTGTGAATCGCAGGGCGTCGGCGCCGAAACGATCGACCCAGTCGAGTGGGTCGATACCGTTGCCGCGAGACTTCGACATCTTCTTGCCGTACTGATCGCGGACCAGTCCGTGCAGGAACACGTCCTTGAACGGCATCTGCGCGCCGGACTTACCCGAACCGGCGGTGATCGACTCGTCCTCGGACACGTAGGTGCCGAACATCATCATGCGGGCGACCCAGAAGAACAGGATGTCGTAGCCGGTGACGAGAACGCTGGTGGGATAGAACTTTTCGAGTTCGGGCGTGTTGTCCGGCCAGCCCATCGTCGAGAAGGGCCACAGTCCGGAGGAGAACCAGGTATCGAGGACGTCGGGATCCTGGACCCAGCCTTCCGGCGCCGTTTCGTCAGGACCGAAGCACGCAACTTCACCCTCGGGGCCGTACCAGACCGGAATGCGGTGACCCCACCAGAGCTGACGGGAAATGCACCAGTCATGCATGTTGTCGACCCAGTCGAACCAGCGTGGCTCCTGGCTCGCCGGGTGAATGACGGTGTCCCCGTTGCGAACCGCGTCACCCGCAGCCTTGGCGAGCGTCTCGACCTTGACCCACCACTGCAACGAGAGACGAGGCTCGATGGCCTCGCCACTGCGCTCGGAGTGCCCGACGCTGTGCAGGTACGGACGCTTCTCGGCGACGACGCGTCCCTGCTCGGCGAGAGCTTCGCGAACCTTGACGCGAGCCTCGAAGCGGTCCATTCCGTCGAATTCGGTTCCGGTGTCGGCAATCTTGCCGGTCTTGTCCATGATGGTGGGCATCGGCAGGTTGTGCCGCAGGCCCATGTCGAAGTCGTTGGGGTCGTGAGCCGGCGTGATCTTCACAGCGCCGGTTCCGAACTCGGGGTCGACGTAGTCGTCGGCGATGATCGGGATCTGACGCCCGGTGAACGGATGATCGAGAGTGGTGCCGATGAGGTGCTTGTAGCGCTCGTCCTCGGGATGGACCGCTACTGCGGTGTCACCGAGCATTGTCTCGACGCGAGTGGTCGCGACGATGACGTGCGGCTCGTTGTCGTCGAGCGAGCCGTAGCGCAGGGAAACCAGCTCACCCTCGACGTCCTCGAACTTCACCTCGATGTCGGAGATCGCGGTCTGCAGCACCGGCGACCAGTTCACGAGACGCTCGGCGCGGTAGATCAGGCCCTCGTCGAACATGCGCTTGAAGACGGTCTGGACGGCGCGGGAGAGGCCCTCGTCCATCGTGAAACGATCACGACTCCAGTCGACGCCGTCACCGATGCGCCGCATCTGGCCACCGATGGTTCCACCGGATTCGCGCTTCCAGTCCCAGACCTTGTCGATGAACAGCTCGCGGCCGAAATCTTCCTTGGTCTTTCCGTCGGCAGCGAGTTGCTTCTCGACGACGGACTGCGTGGCGATACCGGCGTGGTCCATGCCTGGCAGCCACAGCACCTCGTAGCCCTGCATCCGCTTGCGACGGCTGAGCACGTCCATGAGGGTGTGATCCAGGGCATGGCCCATGTGCAGGCTGCCGGTGACGTTCGGGGGCGGCAGCACGATGGAGTAGCCGGGCTTGTCGCTGGTCGCGTCGGCCTGGAAGTACCCGGCGTCTACCCAGCCTTGATACAGATCGGCCTCTACCGCGCTGGGGTCCCAGCTCTTGGGTAGGGCATCGGCGGGGGTCTGGGGGTTCTCTGGAGCTGCACTGGTCACCACTTGATCCTAATGACTCCCCCGTCGTGAACGAATTCGCCCGTCGGCCGCCGCAGCGCACACGAACGACTGCCCCGCGGTCCGGGGTCAGCCGAACAAACGATATTCACCGATCCGCTCGGCTGACAGGATCGCTCTGAAGGACGACCGACCAACTACCCGTGGAGCAAATATGTTGAACAACTGGAGTTCTCGCCGTCCCGGCGTTCGAACCTTGGCGGCGGCCGCGACGATCGGAGCGGCGGTTGCCCTCGTGCTTCCGGCGACTGCGTCCGCTGCCCCCGGCATCGAAGAAAGTGTGCAAGGAAGCATCGACAGTGGCAGCGCCACGATCAACGGAAGCGTCGGCGATATCGGGAACGACATCGCAAACGGCATCGCCAGCGGCAGCGTGGGTGACATCGTCGGCGGGATCGCCACCGGGAACCTCAACGACGTCCTCGGCGGCCTGAACGCCGGCTCGACCAGCGCGACGGACATCGTCAACGGCCTGGCCAGTGGCAACGTCAGGGACATTCTCAGTGGCCTGGCCAGCGGCAGCGGCGGCGGCGGATCGTTTGCGCCCACGCAGCGCTGCGACGCCTCGACCGTCTCGGGCGGCGCAGGAATCACCAGCACCAAGCACGAACTCGGCCGCGGTGGCCCGACCTCGTTCGTGCTCGGCTACGAGACCGAAAACGTCCCGGACCTGATCGAGGTGTACTACGAAGGTCGGTTGATCCACAGCACCGGATACATCGGCGACAACATCAACGAGGGAACTGGTTCAGCTGTCGTCAACGTGCCCGCCGGTGGGGCGTCGTCCGTTCTGGTTCGCGTCACGGGCCCTGACCACACCGAGTGGTCGTACACCGTTCGTTGCCCCGGCGCCTGATTCCGGTCCGGATCCACGCGAAGACGCTCGTGCCTCGTTCGGTGTTTCATCCGAACGAGGCACGCGCGGGTTCAGCCCAGAATCTCCGGTAGCGCGACATCTTCGCCGAGAACGTGCTCGGAGAGGAACGCGGTGACCACCTCGTACCAGATCTTGGTGTGCTGCGGCTTGAGCACCCAATGATTCTCGTCGGGGAAGTAGAGGAAGCGATGGTCCGTTTTCCCGTCGTCGTCGGCGGGCAGACCTGACTCGGCAAGCAGTTCGTACCAGAGTCGCAAGCCCTCACCGATCGGAACCCGGTAGTCCTTGTCGCCATGGATGACCAGCATCGGAGTCGTGATGTCCGCGACGTACAGATGCGGCGAATTCTCGACGGCCATCTCAGGCGACATCTCGCGCTGCCAGTACCAGGCAGCGTCCGTCGTCGGGCCGAATTGATCGAGTGCCCACAGACTCGCGTGGGTGACGATGGCGTCGAAACGGTTGGTATGTCCGGCAATCCAGTTGGCCATGTAACCACCGAACGAACCACCCATCGCGCCGGTTCGCTTGGGGTCGATCTCGGGCTGGGCGACAGCAGCATCGGTGATCGCCATCAGATCGGTGAAGGGCGCCTTGCCCCACTGACCCCACCCCCGCTGGACGAAGTTCTGGCCGTATCCGGTCGAGAGCGCGGGATCTGGTAGCAGTACTGCATAGCCCTTGGCGACGAGCAGCCACGGATTCCACCGCCAGGACCAGGTGTTCCACGAACCGAGTGGGCCGCCGTGGACCCAGAGAAGCAATGGCACCGGTGCATGCGGCGCGGCGCCCGTCGGCAGCGCCAACCAGCTACGCACCGTCGAACCGTCCTCGGCACGCGCGGTGATCTCGGTCAGTGTTCCCGGCAGCTCCGGCAAAGTGTCGGGCCCACGAAGTGCGGTGATCTCACCTGATCGCAGATCGACCCGCACCACGTGCGGGGGCGCTTCGTACGAGGCTCGCAACGCGTAGATCGACTCACCGTCCGGCGCCACTCGAAGGTCGGTGTACGCCGCGTCGTCGGCTGTCAGGCGCACTGGTTGGCCCCACAGGTCGATGGTGAAGATCGGACCGCGGCCGCCGTCGTCAGCGGTGACGACCAGCCCGGATCCGTCGGGTAGCCAGGCAAGTGAGGTAGGCCAGCGATCCCAGCCGTCGGCGACGCCGGTCACGGCACCGGATCCGAAGTCGTAGAGCTGCAGAGTCATTCGTGGTGCGGACTCCGGTGTGGTGAGTGTCTCCCGGATGAACGCGAGCTTGGTTCCGTCCGGCGAGAGCACCGGGTTGTAGACGTCCGCGTCGGCCTCGTCGACAAGCGTGACTCGGTCACCGGTCACCGTGTCGATCCGAACCAACGTCGATCGGCGGGCGGCACTCGCATCGCCGACAGTCCACGTGGTCACGACGAAGAGACCGTCGTCGGAAATCGTGGTCGACGTCTCCCGCAGCGCTGCGCCTGCCGTCGGTGTGATGTCCCGCAACTCGACGGATTCCTTCGAATCCGTCTCGGCCACAACCAGATGCGGATGATCGGGGCCCAGGTCGTGGTCCCAGTGGCGCACCGGATAACCGGTGTGCAGCATCGCCGTGACTTTCTTGTCCTTGCGCGCCGATCGCACCTGATCGTCCTGGTCGAGGCTGATCGCCGAAGCCATGACCGACGTCTGGGCCACGAACGTCGGCGCCGCCTTCGCCGCTGATACCGACGAGACACCACCGGGACGCGAGATCAGCAGCTGAGCTTCTCCGCCCGCCGCTGGTAGGCGCCAGAGTGCTGGTTGCGGATCACTCTCGCCCGGCACGGCTCGCGTGGCAGTGAAGAGCACGTCGCCGTCGAACGCGAAGGCAGCACCGGACTCGCTGGTCGAACCCCAGGTCAACCGACGCGCAGGACGCCGGCCTTCCGGGTCGATCTCCCACAACGAGGACACGTATTCGGCGCTCTTGTCGTCGAGAACGGCGCGCGCGCAGATCAGCAGCGAGCCGTCAGGTGACAACACCAGGCCGGACAACCTGGCCAGAGCGATGTAGTCGTCGAGTTCGTCGAACGGTGTGCCTGCGTGGAGCTCGGGAATCTGGGTCACCACTAGTTCGTATCACGCGCCCCGCGGTTGACGCATCATTGCGTAGATCGTCGGCCCGCCGCCTGGCATGACGATGTCACGGGTCACTTCGAAACCGAAGCGGTTGTAGTACGGGATGTTCGATTCCTTGCTGCTCTCGAGGTAAGCGTCGACATGTTGACGGTCACAACGCTCCAACCGAGAGTTCAGCAGCGCTTTGCCGTATCCCCCACCGCGCGCCGCGCTGCCGGTCCCGACGGTCGCGAGATACCAGTGCGGCGAATTCGGGTGTGCTCCTTCGAGAACGGAGCTGACCTCGGCCGCGTGTCGAAGCCCCCTGCCGAAGACACGCACCATTGCGGGCAGGCTCACGAGCCCGGAAATCCACGACTGCTTCCACCGCCCCGGCGGATCCCACAGAGTTGCCCCGCCGATCAGGCCGTTGTCGTCGGTGGCCACCTCGACGCCGCCCCCGGCGAGGTGGTGGTAACGAGCTTCTGCGGCAAACAGTTTCGTCAGGCGATCAGCCCTGGTGGCCTCGTCCGGCAACATCCACGCCATCAAGGGATCATCTTCGAACGCCTCGGCCAACACTGCCGACAGTGCCGGAATATCGGATCGGACAGCCGGCCGTACGTGTACACCCATGAGGCGAGAGTACCGCCGACTGTCCGAATCACTGGACTTTGAACAGCGCTGTCCTTGAACCGATCAGACGAGCAAGCCCGCAATCCGCGGCGGAATCTGTTCGAGCGCGTACGGCAAGCTCAGTACGGTGCTCCACGTCATGGCTTCGGCAGCAGCGTCTTCCAGAATGATCGCGCGGCCGTCCTTCACGACGTCGAGTTCCTGGTAGATCGGGGTCTTGTCCAGCTCCGCGCGAAGCTTGTCGCCGTAGCCGCCACCGGCGTACCAGACGAGTACATCGACGTCCGCGAGCGAGAGTTGCTCGGTGCTGATCTCGGCGAAGTTACCCGTGATCTGATCGGTGACAGGCGGATTCACGAATCCGAGTTCGGTGAAGAACCGCACCTTCGGGTCTTCCGGTCCGTAGACCCCGAACTGCCCCGGCCCCTTCAACGCGCCGACCAGAACGGTCTTGCCGGCAAACGCCGGATTGGCCGTCTTCACGTCGGCGAACTTCTGGTCGACGCCGGCGATCAGCTCGGTGGCCTTACCCTGCTGCCCCAACGCTTCGCCGATGATGGTCGTCTGGTTCTGCCAGGGGATTCCGTAATCCGCGAACTCCTTGGGCTGCGCCACCGTCGGCGCAATGGCACTGAGTTTGTCGTATTGCGCCTGAGTGAGCCCGGAGTAGGTGCCGACAATGAGGTCGGGTGTCGTGGCAGCGACCTTCTCCATCTGAATGGTGGTGCCCGCAGTTCCGATGATCTCGGGAGTCGCCCCGTTCAGCAGCGGCTGCGCCCAGGGCCACACTCCGTAGGGGTAATCGCCGTACCAGTCGAAGGTTCCGACCAAGGTCCCACCGAGCGCCAGGATCGCATCTTGATCGTTGTATCCGACACTGACGATCCGCTGCGGATCCTTGGGCAACTCCGTAGCCCCGAACTTGTGGGTGATCGATTCCGCAGAGTCACCGCTGGGAGGCGTGTCCTCGTCGTTCGAACTGGAGCAGGCTGCGGCGAATGCCAGCAACGCTCCCGACGTGCCGATCAGAAATCCGCGCCGGGTCAGCCGACCTGCGTCCGTTCGATCCATGTTCCTACCCCTTAAAGTCTGCTGGTTCGGTAGGTAAGGCTAGCCGATGAAAGCTTCATTCCGGCTAGTTCGACCGGCCCATTCGATGGCAGTACCGCGCCGTTCGGGCCACTATGGAGACATGACGCGCCAGGGCCCCTCGAAGGACATCGACGAATCGGATCTCGAAGTCACGCACCCCAAGGACTACGCCGCCGGAGTTCCGGCCGTTCTGGTGTCGCTGCAACGAGGAATCGAGCAGATGGGAGCCTTGCGGACCGCCCGAACGCTCACCAGACTCAACCAGCGACACGGCTTCGACTGCCCGGGGTGTGCGTGGCCGGAGACTCCCGGACATCGCAAGCCCGCCGAATTCTGCGAGAACGGAGCGAAGGCTGTTGCCGAGGAAGCAACGCTTCGCACCGTCACACCCGAATTCTTCGCGGAGCACTCGATCGCCGATCTCGAAGGCAAGACCGACTACTGGCTCGGACAGCAGGGGCGACTGACGCACCCGATGGTCCTGACGCCGGGAGCAACCCATTACCGGCCGATCGACTGGGACGGCGCGTACGCACTGATCGCCGAACATCTGAACGGCCTCGCATCGCCGGACGAAGCGGTGTTCTACACCTCCGGTCGCACGTCCAACGAAGCCGCGTTTCTCTACCAGTTGATGATTCGCAGCTACGGCACCAACAACATGCCCGACTGTTCCAACATGTGTCACGAGTCGTCCGGAAGCGCACTGACCGAATCCATCGGCATCGGCAAAGGCTCGGTGACGGTTCCCGACCTCGAGAACGCCGATCTCATCCTCATCGCCGGACAGAACCCCGGCACCAACCACCCTCGAATGCTCTCGACGCTGGAGAAGGCAAAGAGCAACGGCGCCAAGATCATTGCCATCAATCCTCTGCCCGAGGCGGGATTGCGCAGGTTCAAGGATCCACAGAAGGTGTCCGGCGTGATCGGGCACGGAGTCGACATCGCGGACGAGTTCCTGCAGATCCGGCTGGGCGGCGACATGGCGCTGTTCCAAGGCCTGGGGAAGCTGCTGCTCGAGCAGGAAGATCGCGCTCCCGGGACGGTCGTCGACCGTGCCTTCGTCGACCGGTACTGCGCCGGTTGGGACGAATACGAGAAGCACATCCGCGCGGTCGATCTCGACACGGTACTCGAGGCAACGGGTCTGTCGATGGCTCAGCTCGAGGAAACGGCTGCCGCACTTGCCCGATCCGAGCGAACCGTCACCTGCTGGGCCATGGGGATCACTCAGCACACACACGGAGTCGCCACCATCGAAGAAGCAGTCAACCTGCTGCTCATGCGTGGAATGATGGGCAAACCCGGTGCCGGCGTTTGTCCGGTGCGAGGACACTCCAATGTCCAGGGTGACCGCACGATGGGCATCTGGGAAAAGATGCCGGAAGAGTTCCTGGCCGCGCTCGACACCGAGTTCTCGATCTCGAGTCCCCGCAAGCACGGATGGGACACCGTCGACGCGATCCGCGCCATGAACGCAGGCAAGGCAAGCTTCTTCATGGCGATGGGCGGCAACTTCATCCAGGCAAGCCCGGACACCGCAGCGACTGAAACAGCGTTGCGTCAATGCGAACTCACCGTGCAGGTGTCCACCAAGCTGAACCGCAGTCACGTGGTCCACGGGCAGACCGCGATCATCCTCCCCACCCTCGGACGCACCGACCTCGACGTCCAAGCCGGCGGAAAGCAGCTTGTCTCCGTGGAGGATTCGATGTCCATGGTGCACCTGTCGCGCGGACGCCTCACACCGGTCAGCCCCTACCTGCGTAGCGAAGTCGCCATCATCTGCCAACTCGCCCGCGAACTCCTCGGCAACGATCACTCCGTCCGCTGGTCGGCCTTCGAGGGCAACTACGACCTGATCCGCGATTCCATCTCACGGGTAGTGCCAGGCTGCGAAAACTACAACTCCCGCGTTCGAGAGCCAGACGGATTCCAACTCCCCCACCCGCCGCGTGACTCGCGTGAGTTCCGCACGCACACCGGCAAAGCCAACTTCGGCGTGAACGACCTGCACTGGATACCCACTCCGAGTGGGCGCCTGATTCTGCAGACGATGCGCAGCCACGACCAGTACAACACCACAATCTACGGCCTCGACGACAGATACCGCGGCATCAAGGGCGGACGCAAAGTCATCCTCGTCAACGCCGAAGACATCACCGCGCTCGGATTCCGTGACGGCGATCTCGTCGACATCGTGTCCGAGTGGACAACACCCGACGGCACACTCGAAGAGCGTCGGGTCACGGAATTCCGCATCGTCTCCTACGACACCCCGCGCGGCAATGCTGCGGCGTACTACCCGGAGACAAATCCGCTCGTTCCCCTCGAACACGTTGCGGCCAAGTCGAACACGCCGGTGTCGAAGGCCGTCACCGTTCGACTCGAAGCATCGGGCGCCTGAGATGGGACGAGTCACCGCACGAACACCGGTCGTTCGAATTTCGGGCGATCGGGTCGTCACGCGCCCCGACACGCTGGCCGTCGAGGAACCACTCGAAATGAGAGTTGGCGGTCAGGTGCTGGCAGTGACGATGCGGACCCCCGGCAACGACGTCGACCTCGTGCACGGATTCCTTCTCAGCGAAGGTGTCATCGCCACCCGCGACGACGTGAGCGTCGTCCGCTACTGCGACGGCGTCGACGAATCCGGTGCGAACACGTACAACGTCCTCGACATCGCTCTCGCTCCCGGAGTGCCGTTGCCCGACCACACCACCGATCGGAACACCGTCGTCAGTTCCGCGTGCGGCGTGTGCGGCAAGACCTCGCTCGACGCCGTCCGAACCACGACGCGACATCCGCTGGTCGGTGACACGACTTCCGTCACCTCGACCATCCTGTCGGCCATGCCGGTCACACTGCGGGAGAGCCAACGGATCTTCGAGCGCACCGGTGGCCTGCACGCGGCCGGATTGTTCACCGCCACCGGCGAACTCCTGGCACTGCGCGAGGATGTCGGCCGTCACAACGCCGTCGACAAGGTGATCGGTTGGGCCATCACCGACGGCCGAGTGCCCCTCTACGACACGATCTTGATCGTCAGCGGTCGGGCGTCGTTCGAACTCGTCCAGAAGGCCGTCATGGCCGGCATTCCGATCCTCGGTGCTGTCTCCGCGCCGTCGTCGCTGGCCGTGGAACTAGCGCAGGAGTCCGGGCTGACTCTCGCCGGTTTCATCCGCGGCGATTCGATGAACGTCTACTCGCACCCGCACCGAGTCGAGGTCACGTCGAACTCGCACGCAACTGAGCCGACAGTCGCACAGCGGAGTTGACTTCCCCGTAGCCCTCGTATCCACCCACCCGCTGCACGACCTCGAAGAACAGGTCTCCCCCGACGGTCGGGGTGAACAGGTGGAAGAACTCGCCGTGAGCGTCTGCGTCGTAAAGAATTCCGGTGCTGCGCATCCGGTCGAGCAGTTCCGGATTCAGTCCGAAACGCGCGTCCAGATCGTCGTAGTAGTTCGGGGAAATGGGTAGCGGAGCAAATCCCCAGTCCTGCATGGACGCAGCGGCACCGAAGATGTTCTCACACGCGAAGGCGACGTGGCTGACGCCGCCGCGACGGACCGTCGGCAGCCCGCTTCGACTTCCCTCCACCATGTTCAGCGAGATGCGCAGGGTATGTCCGTCACCGCCTTGAACGAGCGTGAGCGCCTGGCTTCGCATGAGGCCGACAGAATCGGTGACGTCCTGCCCCTCGTGTGGTTGCATCTCGAACACGGACCGCAGGAGCAGCATGATGCCGTCCCAGCTCTCGGCCGGAACCGCCAGTGCCACGTGGTCGATCCCGGTGAACACTGCGCCCTGTTCACGATTGCGCTCGGCGGGCAGCGGGTAGATCTCGAATGCCGATTCCCACGCTGCAGCGCTGCCGGGGCCACGAAGGTCGATCGATGTCGCATCGGTGACCTTCAGGCGTACGACGTCCGGTACCTCGGAGTTCTCGTCGCTCGACCCCGGCAACTGCACGCGCGTCGCCGGCACTTCGAGAGCCAGAGCGCGCTCTCCCCACACCTCGGGTTCGGTTGCCCGGATGCCGATCTGAGTGAGAACCGGTAGATCCGCAGGCAGCCCGGGCGCCGTCCACACCGTGCCCGCAGTCGCATCCACGGCAACGGTGAGCGGTCCGTGCCGCCACAACTGCAAATCGTGATCGTGGTGCCGTCCGACAAGATGAAAACCGACGCGGGAGAGCATCGAGTGCACCTGGTCCTGTTTCGCCGGACCCGCCGCGATTCGCAGAGACACGATTCCTTCGAGCGGCGTGCGCTCCGGGGCGGTGAACAGCGTGGGTCCACCGGCGGCAGGGTTCGCGGCGGCGACCTGTTCTTCCAGATGCAGGAGCGACCGATGAGCGTCGATTGCCGTCCGCTGGGTGTCGGCGCGGCGGAATACGTCGTTGAAGATCTCGAGCGACCACGGTCCGTCGTAACCGGTGGCGTAGACATGCTGAGCGAACGCATTGAGATCGAAGCTGCCCTGCCCCGGGAAGTTTCGGTGATGCCGGCTCCACTGGAGGATGTCCATCGCCAAGAACGGAGCGTCCGCCAACTGGAGGAAGAAGATCTTCTCGCCGGGAATCTCGCGAATTCCGGCGGGATCGTCACCGCGCGAGAGGATGTGAAAGCTGTCCAGACAGGTACCGAGCGAAGGATGGTCGACGCCCTCGACGATCTGCCACGCATGGCCGTACGTGTTGACGTGGGCACCCCACGCGAGCGCCTCATAGGCAACCTTCTTGCCGTGCTCGGACGCCAGTTCGGCGAGAGCTCCGAATTGCTCTGTCAACTGACCGTCATCGTGACTCGCGGTCTTCAGGGGCGAGGAGCACACCAGGAGCGTCTCGCACCCCAGTTGATCCATGAGCTCGAATTTGCGTTGCACTCGAACAAGATTCCGAGCAAATTGGGCCTTGTCCACCGTGTCGAAGTCACGGAACGGCTGATACAGATCGAGGGTCAAGCCCAGATCCGCAGCCCTCGTTCGTAATTCCTTCGGGGACCACGGCGAAGCAACAAAATCCGGCTCGAACACCTCGAAGCCGTCGAAGCCGGCAGCAGCGATGGCGTCGAGCTTCTCCTCGAGAGTGCCACTGAGCGATACCGTCGCGATCGACGTCCGGACCGGGGCACTCACAGCGCTGCCGCAGTCTGTTCGCCGTGTACAAGTTCCGTCATGTGCGCGAGCATCCGCTTACTGTCGGGCTCGATGCCCGTGAAGATCCGGAACGCGTCGACGGCCTGGAAGACAGTCATTCCGCCTCCGCTGAGCGTCGGGGCTCCGATCAACCTTGCCTGACGCAACAGTTCGGTTTCGAGTGGACGGTAGACGATTTCGGCCACCCACAGATCAGGGCGAAGCAGATCCGGCGAGAATGCCATTCCGGGATGAGCCGCCATTCCCATCGGCGTCGCGTGGATCAATCCGTTTGCCTTGCCGAGCACTTCGGCGAGGTCGCTCGTGTGCCGCGCCTCGACAACCTGCGCCGGAAACTGCTGCGCGAAGGTTTGTGCAAGTTCCTGCGCGCGAGGCAGGCTCGAATCGACCAACGTCAGCGTCCCGACGCCGCGGGTGAGCGCGGCATAGGCAACCGCTGCACCGGCTCCGCCCGCACCGAGCTGGACGACACGATCGAGCTGGGCTCCGGGAAGTCCGTCGTCGAAATTTCGGCCGAAGCCCGACCAATCGGTGTTGTGTCCGATCGCCTTGCCGGAGTCGAAGAGGACCGTGTTCACCGCACCGAGCCGGCTCGCATCCGGCGAGAGCTCATCGAGGTGCTCGATCACCAACTGCTTGCACGGGTGAGTGATGTTGAGGCCGCGGAAGCCGAAACATCTTGCATAGGTGAGAAGTTCACCGATGTCCGACGGCGCCATCCCCATCGTATCGAGATCGAGGATGCGGTAAACGTACGGCAGGCCCTGTCTGCGCCCTTCTTCCTCGTGCATGATCGGAGTCAAGGAGGCTCCGATGCCGGTGCCGATCAGACCGCAGAGGATCGAATCACTCATCAGTTCTTCCCTTCTCGAATGCAGACGAATTCGACTGCGGCGCTGTATCCGTCGATTCCCAATCCACAGATGACGGCGTCGGCGATGCCGGAGACATACGAGTGGTGACGGAATTCTTCGCGACTGTGGATGTTGCTGATGTGCACTTCCACGACGGGGGCATCGAGTGTGACCAGAGCGTCGCGCAACGCAACGGAGGTGTGCGAGTACCCACCGGGATTGATGACGATGCCCGCGACATTTCCCCTGGCCTCGTGGACCCAATCGATCAGTTGACCCTCGTGGTTCGACTGCTTTGCCTCGACCACCGCTCCGAACTTCGCGGCCGCCGCTTCACAGCGGGAAACTACGTCGTCCAGTGTGTCTCTCCCGTAGAACTCCGGTTGGCGCTGGCCCAACAAATTCAAGTTGGGCCCGTTGAGGACCAGGACCGGTAGAGATGAAGTCATCAGGGGCACCTCGGGGTTGACGCTCGAAACTAATGTACGAACTAGTGAGTTAGTTCACTGGACGTTACTCCCCCGACGCGGACTCGACAAGCAAAGTCGACAAACTGCTGACAGATAGAGTGAGCACATGGTTTCCGAGCAGTCAGTGAACTCTGTGGTGTCGAAGCCGGAGAAGCGACGCCGAAACAGCGATCTGACCAGGGTGAACATCATCGCCGTCGCCACCGAGGAGTTTGCCGACAAAGGCTTTGCCGGCGCCCGAGTGGACGAGATCGCAACCAAGACTCACACCACCAAGCGCATGATCTACTACTACTTCACCGACAAGGAAGGGCTGTACAAGTCCGTCCTCGAACACGCGTACAGCGTCATTCGTGCGCAGGAACGTGAACTCGACCTCGAGGGATTGAAACCCACGGCAGCAGTCCGCGCCTTGGCCGAACTCACCTTCGACCACCACGAACAACACCCGAACTTCATTCGGCTGGTAGCCAACGAGAACATGCTCCGCGGCGAGCACATCGAGAAATCCGAGCTACTCAGCGGTCTCGGCGCCCCCGCCGCCGACCTGGTCTCGCAGATCCTCCACGACGGACAGCAGTCGGGAGCATTCCGCTCCGACGTAGATGCTCTCGATATTCACATGTTGATCAGCAGTTACTGCGTCTTTCGTATCGCCAATCGTTACACCTTCAAAGCGCTCTTCGACCGCGATCTGACCGACTCGACGCATCGTGAGCATCTTCGAACAATGCTCGGCGACATGGTTGTTGCGTTCTTGACCTCGAAGGCGCCGTCCTGACCCACCCCGAAGTCCGAAAAATCCCCCTACGGTGGTGAGTGGAACTCACAGCTGCCACCGGGAGGAATGACGTGACCGAGAATTACGTAGACGGGCTTTCACTCGAGGAGAAGGCGTCGTTGACGTCGGGCTCGGATTTCTGGCACAGCCAGTCCGTTCCCGGAATCGAATCGATACTCCTGACCGACGGTCCGCACGGAGTCCGGAAACAACCCGAGGGCGGCGATGCACTCGGACTCGGCCACAGCATTCCAGCGACATGTTTCCCACCGGCGGTCGGGTTGGGCTCGTCGTGGAACCTCGACCTCATCCGCCAGGTCGGTGAGGCTCTGGGCGACGAGGCCAAAGCCGAACAGGTCTCGGTCCTCCTCGGCCCAGGCATCAACATCAAACGATCACCCTTGTGTGGCAGGAATTTCGAATACGTCTCCGAGGACCCATTCCTCTCCGGCCGCGTCGCGGCAGCGCTGATCACCGGCATCCAGTCTCGCGGCGTCGGAACCTCGCTCAAGCACTTCGCTGCCAACAACCAAGAACACGACCGGATGAGAGTCAGTGCCGACGTCGACGAACGGACGCTGCGCGAGATCTATCTGGCCGGCTTCGAATACGCCGTCAAGACCGCGGCCCCGACGACGGTCATGTGCTCGTACAACAAGATCAACGGTGTGTACTCGAGCCAGAACCATTGGCTGCTCACCGAGGTACTCCGCGAACAGTGGGGCTTCGACGGCCTCGTCGTTTCGGACTGGGGAGCGGTCAACGACCGCGTGGCGGCACTCGCCGCGGGCCTCGACCTGGAAATGCCGCCGACCGGAACCGATACCCAGATCGTCGACGCCGTGCGCGGCGGCGACCTGGACGAATCAGTGCTCACCACTGCCGCCGAGCGCCTGGCGACGCTGGTGGCACGCACCGCCGCCGCGCGCACCGAAGGCCACACGTACGACGTCGAGCGTCACCACGAACTGGCACGGACCGCTGCAGCGGAGTCCGCTGTCTTGCTGGCCAACGACGGAGAACTACTGCCGCTGACCCCCGGCGGGCAAACCGTCGCGGTGATCGGCGAATTCGCGTGCAGCCCGCGGTACCAGGGAGCCGGCAGTTCACAGGTGGTCCCGACCAAGCTCGACAATGCCTTGGACGCGATCCTCGACCTCGAAGGCGCCGACCGCGTCACTTTCGCACCGGGCTTCACCTTCGACGGCACTCCGGACGACGACATGGTCACCGAGGCTGTCGACGCCGCACGCCGCGCCGACGTCGCGGTGCTGTTCCTCGGACTACCGTCCGCCACGGAATCCGAAGGATTCGACCGAACCGACATCGAACTGCCGGCTGACCAGATCGCCCTGCTGGAAGCGGTCCACGGCGCGAACCCGAACACGGTCGTCGTGCTCGCCAACGGCGGCGTGGTTTCGATCGAGCCTTGGAAGGATCATGCCGCCGCAATCCTCGAGGGCTGGCTACTCGGCCAGGCGGGCGGCTCGGCGATTGCCGATCTTCTGTTCGGCATCACGAATCCGTCCGGCCGCCTGACGGAGACCATTCCGCTTCGCCTCCAAGACAATCCGTCGTATCTGCATTTCCCGGGATCACAGCAGCACGTCCGCTACGGCGAAGGCCTGTACGTGGGATACCGCTACTACGACTCCGCGCTGCGCGAAGTGGCGTACCCGTTCGGGTTCGGGCTGAGCTACACCACCTTCGACATCACCGATACCTCCGTCGAGGCCGGTGAAAACTCCGCCGAAGTGACCGTCACCGTGCGCAACAGCGGCGACCGATCGGGCAGCAGCGTCGTTCAGGTCTACGTCCACGACGCCTCGGCAAGCATCGATCGACCCGCGCAGGAATTGAAAGGCTTTGCCAAGGTCCACCTCGACCCCGACGAATCCGCGACTGTGACCATCACGCTCGACAGCAGGGCATTTGCCTATTGGTCTGTCACGGAAAAGGACTGGGCGATCGAGGCCGGCGACTACGAGATCCGCGTCGGCTTCTCGTCTCGGGACATCGCAACCACCGACACGATCACCCTGGCCGGGAACGTCGGCGTCGGCACGCTCGACGCCATGTCGACCATCGGCGAATGGCTCGCCCATCCGGTCGGCAGCGCAGTTCTCGGCGCCGCCATGGCTGCCGCAGCGGGCGACGGTGCACAGGCGGTCAGCCCCGAGATGATGGCACTCGCAGGCTCGATGCCGCTCGGAAAACTCGCCACCTTCGGCCTCGGGATCACCGAGGAACAGGTGGAGCAGTTGGTGGCGGCCGCAGCACAGCCGGCCTCCTAACTCTCTGAACTGCGGTTTCGACGAGCAGCGTGACCGCCAGTAGATTTTTATGAACTATTTGGTTAATAATCTTGTGTAGTTGCTGTGGCGTCGGTTACATTCCTTGTATCGCTCTCCGCACAGACGTTCTTGATACGAACACAATCGGCGGATGTAGAGCCTCCACGACGCTTCCACCCAGGAGATGAGCATGTCAGCTAGCACGGTTACACCGTCCGGGCCCGAGGCGGGATCCTTGGCAAGGCCGGATACGACCAAGGTCAAGCGCGCCGCAACGTCGTCGTTTCTCGGCAGCATGCTCGAGTACTACGACTTCTACATCTACGCCTCCGCCGCTGCGCTCATCTTCCCCACGGTGTTCTTCCCGGACAGCGGGCATGCGGCTCTACTTTCGCTGGCCACCTTCGGTGTCGCGTACGTCGCGCGTCCCCTCGGCGCTGTAGTCCTCGGCCATTTCGGTGACCGCGTCGGCCGCAAGAAGATCATGCTGCTCACGCTCATTCTGATGGGCGCAGCCACCTTCCTCATCGGATGTATTCCCAGCGCAGATTCGATCGGAGTTCTTGCACCGATCCTTCTTGTCCTGATGAGAATCGCCCAGGGCATCTCCGCCGCGGGTGAACAGAGCGGTGCCAGCTCACTGACGCTCGAACACGCCCCCGAAGGCCGACGCGCGTTCTTCTGCAGTTGGACCCTCAACGGCACCCAGGCCGGCTTCATCCTCGCCAGCCTCGTATTCCTGCCCATCGCCGCGCTCCCCGACGACATCCTTTACACGTGGGGTTGGCGAATCCCGTTCTGGGGCAGCCTGATCGTTCTGGTCGCGGCATACATCATGCGTCTCAAGCTCGAAGAGCCCGAAGAGTTCACCGAGCAGCAGGAATCCAAGACCGTCGCCAAATTGCCTGTTGCCGATCTTCTTCGCACCCACAGCGCAAATCTGATTCGCGTGATCTGCTGCGCTTTCATCGCCGTCGTCTCGACCATCTTCTCCGTCTTCGGTCTCGCTTTCGCCACCACCGAAGAAGTGGGGATTCCGAAGTCGACCATGCTCTGGGTTGCCATCGCAGCCAACGCCGTAGCCCTGCTCAGTCAGCCCGCCTGGGCGATGCTCTCCGACCGGATCGGTCGCAGGCCGTTGTTCATCGGTGGCGCCCTCGGTAGCGCGGTGTTCATCTACGTGTACTTCGGCGCAATCGCCAGCGGCAACGTTCCCCTGATCTTCCTCGCCGCAATCGGATTGATGTCCGTCTTCTACGCTGCCCCGAATGCCATCTGGCCGTCGTTCTACTCCGAGATGTTCAACACCAAGGTCCGCTACTCGGGCATTGCGATCGGCACCCAGGTCGGCTTCGCCCTCGCAGGCTTTGCCCCCGCCATCGGCAACGCCCTCATGGGCGGCGACAAGACACACTGGATGCCCGTTGCCATTCTGACTTCGGTGGCCTGCGTCATCTGCGCGATCTCGGCGTTCACCGCTAAGGAGACGTTCCGCACCCCCCTCAAGGAGCTCGGCAACCCGATCTAGCCGACCACCCCACAGACACCCTGCACGAACCACTGTGTTGCACGAACCACTGTGTTGCGCGAACCACTGTGTTGCGCGAACGACTGTGGCCCGGCATCTCGCGAGAGATACCGGGCCACAGTCGTTTTGAAGTTCTACGCCGTCTTGTCGCGACGCTCGCCACGTTCCGGCTTACGCGGAACGATGGTCGGAAGTACGTTGTCGTTGACGGTCTCCGCGGTGACGACCACCTTTTCGACGTCGTCACGGCTGGGAATGTCGTACATCACGGGAAGAAGAACCTCTTCCATGATGGCGCGCAGGCCACGCGCACCGGTTCCACGCAAGATCGCCTGATCGGCGATAGCGTCGAGCGCTTCTTCGGTGAACTCGAGTTCGACGCCGTCCATGTCGAACAGGCGACGATACTGCTTGACGAGAGCGTTCTTGGGCTCCGACAAGATCTGAACGAGCGATTCCTTGTCGAGGTTGGTCACCGACGCGATCATCGGCAGTCGGCCGATGAACTCCGGAATCAGACCGAACTTGATCAAATCCTCCGGCATGACCTCGGCGAAACGATCGACCGTATCCAGTTCGGCCTTCGACCGAACCTCGGCACCGAATCCGATACCGCGCTTACCGACACGATCGGAGACGATCCGCTCGAGACCTGCGAAAGCGCCCGCGACGATGAACAGCACGTTAGTGGTGTCGATCTGAATGAATTCCTGGTGCGGATGCTTACGGCCACCCTGCGGCGGGACGCTCGCCTGCGTACCTTCGAGGATCTTCAGCAACGCCTGCTGAACACCTTCGCCGGACACGTCACGCGTGATCGACGGGTTCTCGCTCTTACGGGCGATCTTGTCGACCTCGTCGATGTAGATGATTCCGGTCTCGGCGCGCTTGACGTCGTAGTCGGCAGCCTGAATCAGCTTGAGCAGAATGTTCTCGACGTCCTCACCGACGTAACCGGCCTCGGTCAACGCCGTCGCGTCAGCGATGGCGAACGGGACGTTGAGCATCTTCGCGAGAGTCTGAGCGAGATACGTCTTGCCACAGCCGGTGGGGCCGAGCATCAAGATGTTCGATTTCGCGAGCTCAACCGTCTCACCCCGCGCGTCACGGCCCTTGTCGCCGGCCTGAATGCGCTTGTAGTGGTTGTAGACGGCCACGGCCAACGTCCGCTTGGCGGAGTCCTGACCGATGACGTAGTTCTCGAGGAATTCTCGGATCTCCGCAGGCTTGGGAAGCTCGTCGAGCTTGACCTCGCTCGATTCGGCCAATTCCTCTTCGATGATCTCGTTGCAGAGGTCGATGCACTCGTCGCAGATGTACACCCCGGGTCCTGCAATGAGCTTTTTGACCTGCTTCTGACTCTTACCGCAGAAAGAGCACTTGAGCAGATCCCCGCCGTCGCCGATGCGTGCCATCTCGTGAGGTCCCTACTTTCCATCATGTACGTGCACTCGCCGCCACTCGATCGGTCGAGACGCTCCGCAGTACTTCGGTAGTTGTCAGATCAGACAAACTGATCGAACAAATCTGGTCGAACAATCGCAGAACGCCGGTCGAGAACCAGCCCGTGAAGTGACGGTACCCGCAGATCCCGAACGGGGTCGACCTGTTCTCGGCGTTTCGCCTGCGGATAAAAAAGAAAAGAGTCGAGATTTCAGCCTGGCGAGCGCTCCACCAGGCACTTCTCGACGTGTCCGCCTCGTGTCGGGAATCGGGATACAGATCCTCGACACGAGGCGGAAATCGACTACTTCTGTGCGCTGAGCTTCCGGTAAGCCAGCACGTCGTCGATGATGCCGTACTCCTTGGCCTGCTCGGCCGTGAGGATCTTGTCGCGATCGGTGTCGACGCGGATGGTCTCCGGATCCTTACCCGTGTGCAGCGACAGCGTGCTCTCCATGAGCCGACGCATACGCTCGATCTCCGCAGCCTGGATCTCCAGATCGGAAACCTGACCCTGGATGCCGCCCGTAGCCGGCTGGTGGATCAGAATGCGCGAGTTGGGGAGCGCGAAGCGCTTGCCCGGCGTACCGCCGGCCAGAAGCACGGCAGCTGCCGAAGCAGCCTGACCGAGGCAGACGGTGGAAATGTCGGCACGGACGTACTGCATCGTGTCGTAGATCGCCATCAGCGCGGTGAAAGAACCACCGGGCGAGTTGATGTACATCGTGATGTCGCGGTCCGGATCCTGCGATTCGAGAACCAGCAACTGCGCCATGAGGTCGTTGGCGGACACGTCGTCGACCTGCGAGCCGAGGAAGATGATGCGCTCCTCGAACAGCTTGTTGTACGGGTCGGACGTCTTGACGCCGTAGCTGGTCTGCTCCGTGAACTGGGGCAGGATGTAACGCGATTGGGGGCCCGACGGCGCCTGGCCGCCCAGCGAGTTAGCTCCGAAAAGATTGGTCATCAGTTCTCCAAAGTATGAATTGGGCAGCGAAAGGATGGGCGAACCGGCTCAGTTGCCGGTGCCGCCGGCCTGATTCGCACGGGAGACGACGTGGTCGACGAAGCCGTACTCGAGAGCTTCCTTCGCCGTGAACCAACGGTCACGATCGGAGTCCGCGGTGATCTGCTCGACCGTCTGGCCGGTGTGCTGAGCAATCAGCTCGGCCATTTCGCGCTTGGTGTGCTTGAACTGCTCGGCCATGATCGCGATGTCGCTGGCGGAACCACCGATGCCGGCGGACGGCTGGTGCATCATGATGCGGGCGTGAGGCAGTGCGTAGCGCTTGCCCTTGGTGCCTGCCGAGAGCAGGAACTGACCCATCGACGCCGCAAGGCCCATGCCGAAGGTGGCGATGTCGCACTCGGCGAACTGCATCGTGTCGAAGATCGCCATACCTGCGGTCACGGATCCACCGGGCGAGTTGATGTAGAGCGAGATGTCTCGCGTCGGGTCCTCGGCCGAGAGCAGCAGGATCTGTGCGCACAGCTTGTTGGCGATGTCGTCGTCGACCTGGGTACCGAGGAAAATGATGCGCTCTCGCAGCAAGCGCTCGTACACCGAGTCGCTGAGGTTCAACCCAGCGGTCGCTGAAGTCATGGCGGGACTCTGCAAAGTCTCCAGGTGATTGGAAGTCACGGTACCTGCCTTCTATGTGGATCTACTTGTGCGGTGGATCGTCTATGCGAAACACTTCTACTGACACAGACAGTAACGAAGTAGGGCGGCACCGGAGTCCCGGTGCCGCCCTACTTCGCTCAAAGCGGAAAACTCAGTGCAGTCGATCGTGGTGAAAACACCCGTCCGCCTGCGTTTTTACTTGTCTTCGCTCTCGGCGGAATCAGACTCGTCCGCTTCGGTTTCGGCCTCACTGCTGCCGAACAGCTCTGCGGTGTCGACAACTGCGCCGGAGGTGTCCTTGACACCGGCCGACTCGACGACGGACGCGAGAGCCTTGCCACGACGGACGTCTGCGAAGACGGCGCCGAGCTGGTTGGCCTGCTGGATCTGCTGGATGAACTGCTCAGGAGCCATGCCGTAACGCTGCGCCTGGAACAGGATGCGCTCGGTGAGCTCGTCCTGACCGACGGTGACGTTGCCCGCATCGGCAATCGAGTCGAGCAAGAGCTGCGTCTTGACGGAGCGCTCAGCGGCTTCCTGTGCATCCTTGTCGAACTCTTCGCGGCTGCTGCCCTGCTCTTCGAGGAGCTTGTTCAGTGCCTCTTCGTCGTGATCGAGACCGTGAACGGCGTCGTGCAGTGCAGCGTCGACCTCAGCCTTGACGACAGCCTCCGGCAACGGAACCTCGACGGTCTCGAGCAGCTGCTCGAGAACCTTGTCGCGGATCTGACCGGCCTGCTCGACCTTGCGGACGCGTGCGACGCGCTCACGGAGGTCAGCCTTCAGTTCTTCCAGGGTGTCGAACTCGCTGGCGAGCTGAGCGAACTCGTCGTCCTCAGCCGGAAGCTCGCGCTCCTTGACCGTCTGCACGGTCACGGTGACAACAGCTTCCTTGCCTGCGTACTCGCCGGCGACCAGCGTCGACGTGAAGTCCTTGGACTCCCCCGACTTGAGGCCGATGATGGCTTCGTCGAGGCCCTCGATGAGCTGGCCCGAACCGACCTCGTGCGACAGTCCGCTCGCGGTTGCCTCGGCAACGTTCTCGCCGTCGACGGTGGCCGACAGATCGATGGAGACGAAGTCGCCGTCCTCGACTGCGCGGTCGACGCCGGTGAGGGTGCCGAAACGCTGACGCAGCGAAAGCAGCTGCTCTTCGATGGCTTCGTCGGTGATCTCGATCGGATCGACCTCGACGTTGATGGAGCTGAAGTCAGGGAGCTCGATCTCCGGGCGCACGTCGACCTCGGCGGTGAACTCGAGGAGCTCGCCGTCTTCGATCTTGGTGACCTCGATCTCGGGCTGGCCGATGGCCTTCACGCCGGCGCTGGTGACAGCCTCGGAGTAACGCGACGGCAGAGCGTCGTTGACGACCTGCTCGAGCACAGCGCCGCGACCGACACGCGCTTCGAGGAGGCGGGCCGGAGCCTTGCCGGGACGGAAGCCGGGGAGACGAATCTGCTGCGCGAGGGCCTTGTAGGCCTTGTCGAAATCAGACTTGAGTTCCGCGAAGGGCACCTCAACGTTGATACGGACTCGCGTCGGGCTGAGCTGCTCGACGGTGCTCTTCACGAAACTTCGCTCCTTCGTCTGGTCTTGCTCACAACTTGTGTTGAATCGGTACTGCTGTGTGTTCGGTACTGCTGTCTGGCGCGGCACTTCACTCCCGGACTTACTGGAGGTGAAGTGCCATGTACGTACTTGTCGGGATGACAGGATTTGAACCTGCGACCCTCCGCTCCCAAAGCGGATGCGCTACCAAGCTGCGCTACATCCCGTTTCCGATCACATGAAACACACGATACGGCCATCCGAGGCCACTAAGACAGCGGGCCACAAAGGCAGCCACCATCGGTGACCGCGCACAACCCTATCGCGCTCACTACTCTCTCACGAACCCGACCGCCATTTGTACACGGCCCGGCTGTCGACCCCGTCAGTATGTCATCCGACGGCAGCCACATACAGCCTTGCCTCAACTGCCATTCAGAGCCGGAATCAGAAGTCGCGCCTGCGGCCGAGACACCCCAACTCGCCGAGCAATTCGCCAATTCCCCAGGTGAACGACGGTCTCGAACTTCTCCGACCCCCCGATTATGAAATCCGGTGGGGCATTGGGTACAGTTTCGTATCGCAGACGACGAACACGGCGATCCCGAGTTGTCGTATGCACGGGGATGTAGCTCAATGGTAGAGCCTCAGTCTTCCAAACTGATCACGCGGGTTCGATTCCCGTCATCCCCTCCATCAGGAGGGAAACTCCACAAAAGATCCGCATCGGCCCAGCCGGTGCGGATTTTTTGTATTCCGACTTTGTCCACTCAGACCACTCCCCTGCGGTCCGTATCCTGGAGTTGTCCGGATCGATTCTGCTCGGGAGGCCACGTGACCACGATTCTTCTCATACTCGTCGTTCTGGCCGTAGTCGTATTCCTGGTCATGAAAAGCCAGCAACGCGGTTCCGGCCACAGCGCAACACAACTCGACGATGCGAAAGCCGATGCCCGGCAGGCGATCGAACGCCTCGGCGGTCAGGTCTACAACCTGACCGGCAGTGACGACGCGTCGCGCCAAGCCCTCGCCGACGCGGCCGAACGGTACAACGCCGCAGGCTCGCAGATCGATCAGGCCGCAACGCCGGTCCAAGCACGTCTCGCGAAACAGACTGCACTGGAAGGGCTTTACTACATCCGCGCGGCACGGGTGGCGATGGGCATGGATCCGGGACCGGAAGTTCCTTCCATCGACGGACAGAAGGCTGCCGGTTCGGTCACCGAAGACCGTGAGGTCGAATTCGAGGGCCGCAAGGTCGCCGCATCACCCAATCCGTCGTCGCACACACCCAACTACTACCCCGGTGGCCGAGTCGCCGGACGCCCGGTCCCGGCCGGCTGGTACTCCGAACCCTGGTGGAAGCCTGCACTCGTAGCCGGCGCCTGGGGTCTGGGTTCGATGATGCTGTTCTCGACCATGTTCTCCGGCATGGCCGGGGTTCCTTACGGCGCAGAGGCTTTCGCCCAGGGTGGCGATCCCGGCGCCGACACAGGCTCCGGTGACTCGGGAGATCAGGGTATGGACGCCGGTGATCCCGGCGCCGACCAAGGAAGTATCGACAACACGGACTACACCGCTGACGGCGGAAGCGACTGGTCTGGTGGCGACGGAGGCGGAATGGATTTCGGGGGCGGCGGGGACTTCGGCGGCTTCGACTTCTAAGCCGACTGACAGACCGGGCACCAGAACAGGTTTCGTGCCTTCATGACGGAATGCAGGATCGGTGTGCCGCACACGCGGCACGGCGATCCTGCTCTTCTGTAGACATAGGTACGCGGACGATCCTTCGCGTACGCCGGATCTCCGTTGTCGTGCTCGGCGCGAACGACGTGCATCTTCCCCCGTCTGACGCCGACTTTCATCAATTCGACTAGGTCTGCCCACATGGCGGTCCACTCGCCGTGAGAGACGAGATTCCCCGGTCGTTCAGGGTTGATTCCGTGACGAAAGAGAAGTTCGGCGCGATAGACGTTGCCGACACCCGCCAGGACCGCCTGGTCCATCAGCAGGGCGCCGATTGCCGTCTTGGACTTGGAGATTCGCAACCAGGCCTTCTCTGGATCCGCGTCGCGGCGCAGTGGGTCCGGCCCGAGTCTGGCCTCGATCGCGGCGACCTGAGGAGGTAGCAGGACTTCGCAGGCGGTGGGACCACGAAGGTCGGTGCCGAAATCGGCACCGACCATACGCATCCGGACCTGACCTACCGGTTCTTCCATCGGCAGGGCGGCGTCGGTGAACTTTCCGTACAACCCGAGGTGTACGTGAACTGTCAGACCGTTGTCGTACGTGTGCCAGAGGTGCTTTCCCCAGGCATCCGAGGACGTGAGTACGTGTCCGTCCACCAGGCGCGCGTCCTCGGCGAATCTGCCTTGCGGACTGAGGACGCGGACCGGTGAACCGACGAACTTGCGGGCATGCAACCGTGCCAGCCGGTGCAGGGTATGACCTTCAGGCACGGAACAACTTTCGGATCAGGCTTGCGGCAGAGCCGGTGCGACGCCGGTCTTCTCGTACTCGGACAGGATGTCGATACGACGCTGGTGGCGCTCTTCACCCGACCATGCGGTGGCGAGGAAAGCGTCGACGATGGCAAGCGATTCCTCGAGGGAATGCATACGTCCGCCGATGCCGATCAGCTGAGCGTTGTTGTGCTCACGTGCCAGCTTCGCCGTTTCGACGCTCCAAGCGAGGGCGCACCGTGCGCCGGGAACTTTGTTCGCTGCGATCTGCTCGCCGTTGCCACTGCCACCCAGGACGATTCCCAGGCTGCCCTCGTCGGCGACGACGCGCTTTGCGGCTTCGATGCAGAAAGCCGGGTAGTCGTCCACGGCGTCGTACTCGTGAGCACCACAGTCGATGGCCTCGTGGCCGTTCGCTTTCAGGTGTTCGATGATCTCGTTCTTACGTTCGAATCCGGCATGGTCGGCACCCAGGTATACGCGCATGGCGACAATTCTCTCAGGCCCGACCAGCCGGGCGCACCCGGGTCGACGTCACACTTTCAGGAACACGCATCGCCGCGCGAGCACACCTATCGTGGTGCCCATGTACCCCGTCAACGGCCAGGCCGCTGCACCCGCCCTTCGTATGTCACCGGGCAGTGACGCCGTTCGCCACCCGTGGGAAATCCCGCTACTCGTGCTCGCGGTACTGACGACGGTCGTCACTTATGTGGTGGCGATCGTTCTGATCGCTGCGGGTGATCTGTCGACGTGGATCCTCGTGGTGCTCGCGGCTCCGATCCTGCTGTTCCTCGCGCGAGGTCAGCTGTACGGATCGCAACAGGTCAACGGAATCAAGATGACGCCTTCACAGTTTCCGGAGGGGTATCAGCTGGTTGCCGAGGCTGCGGCACGATTCGGCATGAAAACTCCGCCGGATGCCTACGTCGTGCTGGGGAACGGACGGATCAACGCGTTCGCGTCGGGGCACGGATTTCGCCGTTTCGTCGTCGTCTACAGCGACCTGTTCGAAGTCGGTGGGCAGGCACGCGAGCCCGATGCGCTCGCATTCATCATCGGCCACGAGGTCGGCCACATCGCTGCCGGGCATGCGTCGTACTGGCGCCAGTGGGGACAGTTCGCGTCGAACTACATTCCGGTGATCGGGTCTTCGCTGTCGCGTTCCATGGAGTACACGGCGGACAACTTCGGCTTTCACATGCGTCCGCAGGGTGCACCGGGCGCGATGGGCGTCCTAGGCGCGGGAAAGTATCTGGTGGGTCTGGTCGGGTTCGACGAACTGGCCGATCGGGCGACACTCGAATCCGGGTTCTTCCCGTGGTTCGTCAACATCTTGTCGTCGCATCCGGTGCTGACCTGGCGTGCGGCTGCACTTCGCAACCGCACGCACTCAGGGCATCTGTTCTTCCGGCCGGGTCAGCTCTACCGAAATCCGGCGCTCACTGCCGCTCAGTCGAACTGAGGATCCTCGTTGCGGGTCCGCTTGAGCTCGAAGAAGTGGGGGTAGCCGGCCAGCGCGACTGCGCCGTCCCACACCTTGCCTGCGTCCTCGCCGCGCGGGATGCGTGAGAGCACGGGGCCGAAGAACGCCACACCGTTGACATGGATCGTCGGGGTTCCGACGTCGGGTCCGACGGCGTCCATGCCCTTGTGGTGGCTCTCGCGCAGAGCCTCGTCGTACTTGTCGGTGTCGGCGGCCTCGGCCAGTTCAGGTGGCAGGCCGACCTCGGCAAGGGACGACTTGATGACGTCGGCGAAGTCCTTGTTTCCCTCGTTGTGAATCTTCGTCCCCATCGCCGTGTACAGCGGCAGCAGGATATCGTCGCCCTTCAGCTGCGCTGCAGCGATGGCGACACGGACCGGGCCCCAGGCCTTGGTCATCATCTCCCGGTACTCGTCGGGAAGGTCACGGCCCTCGTTGAGAACCGCAAGGCTCATCACGTGGAACTTGGCCTCGATGTCGCGTACCTGCTGGGCCTCGAGAATCCAGCGTGAGGTGATCCAGCACCACGGGCAGAGCGGATCGAACCAGAAGTCAGCAGTGTCCGTGGTCTTGCTCGAGGTTGCGCTCACGAAGAAACTCCCTATCAGTTCATGTCGGTCAGGTCATATCAGTTCGGGGACATACTCCCGTTCTGCCAACAATCATGAACCCGCAATCCTTCCCGCGCTTTCCCCCGAACCACCTCCCGATCGCAGTAGTGTCGAAAAGAAACGAGTACGAAGGAGTGGTTCAGTAATGAGCACCAACCGGAGATTCGTGATCGTCGGCGGCGGGCTCGCGGGCGCAAAGATCGCAGAAGCCCTGCGTGACAGAGATTTCGACGGTGAGATCACCGTATTGAGTGAAGAAGACCACCTCCCGTACGAGCGTCCGCCGCTGTCGAAAGAGTTCTTCGCCGGCAAGAAGACACTCCCCGAATTCACCGTCCACGACGGCGAGTGGTTTCGCGACCATCGCGTCGATCTTCGCCCGGGAACGACGGCAACGGCCATCGACCCCGCTGCGCACACCGTGTCACTTCCGGACGGTTCCACGATCAGCTACGACAAGCTCGCCTTGGCCACCGGTTCGCGGTCGCGGCGCCTCGACATCCCGGGATCCGACGCCGAGGGCGTTCACTACGTGCGAACAGTCGATCAGGCCGCCGCGCTGCTGCGCACCCTGGCCGCCGACAAGAAGCTCGTCGTGATCGGTGCCGGCTGGATCGGCCTCGAAATTGCCGCGTCGGCTCGCGGTTTCGACGTCGACGTCACCGTGCTCGAGCATGCCGGACTTCCGCTCGAATCGACCCTCGGCCCGGAAATGGGTGAGGTCTTCGCCGCACTGCACCGCCAGAACGGGGTGGACTTACGCACCGGCACGGACGTCACCGCAATCTCTGTCGACGGCGGTCACGCCTCGGGCGTCACTTTGATCGATGGAACCGTGATTCCGGCCGACGCCGTGTTGATCGCTGTCGGCGCATTGCCGAACACCGAGTTGGCATCGGAGGCGGGTATCGACGTCGAGAACGGGGTTCTCGTCGACGCCGGTCTGCAGAGCAGCGACCCCGACGTGGTCGCAGTGGGTGACATCGCGGCCGCACAGCATCCGATTCTGAATGCACGAATTCGGGTGGAGCACTGGGCAAACGCACTCAACCAACCCGAGACGGCCGCAGAGACCATGTTGGGACGGCCCGCCGAGTACGTACGCATGCCGTATTTCTTCACCGATCAGTACGACCTCGGAATGGAATACGCAGGTCACGCACCGCACGGCGGCTACTCCCGTGTCGTCACTCGCGGCGACGTCGACAAGCGCGAGTTCCTGGCATTCTGGCTCGATTCCGCGAACAAGGTGCTCGCCGGCATGAACGTGAACATCTGGGATGCCGGTGACGCCATCAAGGAATTGGTCGCGTCTTCGCGTCCCGTCGATCCGGAGCGGTTGGCCGATCCGGAGATTCCGCTGGCAGAAGTGTCCGCTTGAGTGAAGTCGTTCTCTTCGTGATGGGATGGACGTAATAGATCCGCACCATCTACGAGGAGATCTTTGTGGTCGCACCGAACCTGACACGCGAAACCGCAGCGCAACGGTCAGCAATCCTGACCGTCGAGAACTACCTGATCGAACTCGATCTCACCGACGGCAAAGACGCACCCGGCGAGGAGACGTTCTCCTCGAAGACCACCGTCACGTTCACCGCCACGGCCGGAGCAAGCAGCTTCATCGACATCGTCGCGGCCAGAGTCCATTCCGCGGTCCTCAACGGCACCGCGCTCGACGTCTCCGGCTACGACGAGTCGACTGGCATCAGCCTGCCTGATCTCGCTGCCGACAACGAGTTGGTCATCGAGGCCGATTGCATCTACTCCCACACCGGCGAGGGACTGCACCGATTCGTCGACCCGACCGATGACTCCGTCTACCTCTATTCACAGTTCGAGACGGCCGACGCCAAGCGCATGTTCGCGTGCTTCGATCAGCCTGATCTCAAGGCCACGTTCGACGTCCGCGTCACCGCTCCCACGTCGTGGAAGGTCATCTCCAACTCCGCGGTCGTCGAGACCCTTGCCGCCGATCCCGGCAAGCTCATCTTCAGGACCACCCCGAAGATGAGCACGTACCTGGTGGCGCTCATCGCCGGTCCCTACGCGCAGTGGACCGACAACTACTCCGACGAGCACGGCGACATCCCGCTCGGAATCTTCTGCCGCGCTTCGCTGGCCGAGTTCATGGACGAGGAGCGACTGTTCACCGAGACCAAGCAGGGATTCGACTTCTACCACCGCAACTTCGGTGTTCCCTATGCTTTCGGCAAGTACGACCAGCTCTTCGTCCCCGAATTCAATGCGGGCGCGATGGAGAATGCCGGCGCCGTGACATTCCTCGAGGACTACGTCTTCCGTTCCAAGGTGACCCGCTACTCGTACGAACGTCGTGCCGAAACGGTCCTGCACGAAATGGCGCACATGTGGTTCGGCGACCTCGTCACGATGGCGTGGTGGGACGACCTGTGGCTCAACGAGTCGTTCGCGACCTTCGCTTCGGTCCTGTGTCAGACCGAGGCCACGGAGTACAGGAACGCCTGGACGACGTTCGCCAACGTCGAGAAGTCGTGGGCGTACCGCCAGGACCAGTTGCCGTCGACGCACCCGATTGCCGCGGACATTCCGGACCTGGCCGCCGTCGAGGTGAACTTCGACGGCATCACCTACGCCAAGGGCGCCAGCGTCCTCAAGCAGTTGGTGGCATACGTCGGACTCGAGCCGTTCCTCGCCGGACTGCGTGAGTACTTCCGTGAGCACGCATTCGGAAACGCAACCTTCGACGATCTGCTGGGCTCACTCGAAAAGTCCTCGGGCCGTGATCTTTCCGACTGGGGTCGGCAGTGGCTCAAGACCACCGGTTTGAACATCCTGCGCCCCGACTTCGATGTCGACGCAGACGGAAAGTTCACCCGCTTCGCCGTCCTGCAGGACGGTGCTGCACCAGGCGCCGGCGAGCGGCGAATCCACCGGATCGCAATCGGCATCTACGACGACGTCGACGGCAAGTTGGTACGAAGCCATCGCGTCGAACTCGACCTCGATGCTGTGGAAAGCACGGATGTCCCCGAACTTGTCGGCGTCGCCCGCGGTGCACTCGTGTTGGTCAACGACGACGATCTCACCTACGGCTCCGTGCGACTCGATCCCGAATCGTTGGCGACGGCGATCGAGCGGGTCGGCGACATCACCGATTCACTCCCCCGCACCCTGGTCTGGTCGGCGGCGTGGGAAATGACCCGTCAAGCCGAACTGAAGGCACGCGACTTCGTCGCGCTGGTCGAGCGCGGCATCAGTTCGGAGACCGAAGTCGGTGTGGTGCAACGTCTCTTGCTCCAAGCCCAAACCGCCATCGGCTCCTACGCAGATCCGGCCTGGGCCGAGGCCGAAGGCGCGGCGAGCTTCGCCAATCGGTTGCTCGAACTCGCACGTGAGGCAGAGGCCGGGTCCGACCACCAGCTGGCATTCGTCAACGCACTCACCGGCGCAGCACTCTCCCCGTGGCACACCGAGGTACTGCGCGAATTGCTCGACGCCGATCCCTCCACCGTTGGGCTCGACGGCCTGATCGTCGACACGGACCTGCGCTGGCGCATCGTCGGGGCACTCGCGGCCGCCGGTGAGATCGACGCCGAAGGAACCGCAACTCCATTCATCGACGCCGAAGCTCAGCGTGACCCGACCGCTGCGGGCGCTCGTCAAGCCGCGGCGGCCGCGGCCGGACGTCCGCAGGTCGCTGTCAAGGAAGAGGTCTGGGCAAAGGTCGTCGGCGACGACTCCGTGCCCAACATCACCGCGCGATCGATCATCGGCGGGTTCGCTCGCGAAGGCCAGGACGAATTGCTCGAGCCCTTCGTCTCCCGCTACTTCGCCGATATCGCGGCGGTGTGGGAACGACGCTCGAGCGAAGTGGCACAGACCGTCGTCATCGGGCTGTACCCGTCGTGGTCGATCTCGGACGAATCCGTAGCGGCAGCAGACCGGTTCCTCGAAGGCGACATCCCTCCCGCGTTGCGTCGCCTGGTCGTCGAAGGCCAGGCCGGCGTGGTTCGTTCACTCGCAGCACGAAAGTTCGACGCGAGCTGACATGCAAAAGGCCGGTGCCCGCGTCGATTCTCACGAATCGACGCGGGCACCGGCCTGTGTCTGACAAACAGTTACGGCGCTGAAATTGCGGCTGCCATAACGCGGATGGCACTGATCAGTCCGTCGATCAGGTTGCCTTCACTGAAGGATGCAACAGCTGCCGTTGCTCCGAGCTGGGTAACACGATCGGTGACCCGATCGGCGATTGCCCGACCGCTGCGAACCTCGACGGTGCGCTGGTTGGGCGAAACGGCGATCAGGACGGAACGCTCGGCTTCGGGCGTGGTCGGGAACAATGCGTCGGCACCCGCTGCCGGATCAGAACCGAGATCACCGACGTACGCGTTGAACCGCACCTTGGTGGCCCGCGTCGCTTCGGTCATCGCGACGTCGAGCGCGACCAGATCCATGGTCTCGAACGGAAGATCGTCGGTGAACGGCTCGCCGATGCGATGCACACCGGATACGCGTCCACTGGACGTGACGACGCTGCCGACGGGCAGGTCCTCGGGCGCTACTGCGAGCGCGGTCGAATGATCACCACTTGCCACTTGCGGACCCTCCGATCAGATCAGCCGAACCGGCTTCGATTGCGTGTGCACTGCCGTGATGGCCACCGCGAACGGTGACCTCGTCGACAGCACTCCACAGCACGGGAGCGTGATCCCACGACTCACCGAGATGGAACGCCGGCGGAACCGGTCCCGGCGTCTTCTTCCCGAGGAAGGACGCAGCCGCGAAGAACGCGGTGATCAAGGCCGGAATCCCAACGTATATCAGTACTACCTCGAGAATGCTCACACCAGATAACGTAGCCCAGAACGCCAGGAAGGAAAGCGTCAGGGCCACAAATTCTCGGGCAATTTCGTTTCGGTGACGCTAGAACTCAATTCAGGCTGCGCCCACGCCGACACATTGCTCAGGCTGCGCCCACGCCGAGATACGGCATCCACGCCGGATGCAATTCCTTGGTCGCCGCGAGCAGACGCCAGTGAGGTCCGGACGGCGGGACCAATTCCGCACGGAGGGTCCATCCGAGTTCGCTGAGCATCTTGTCGGCCTTGCGGTGGTTGCAGGGGGCACAGCACGCGACGCAGTTCTCCCACGAATGCCCGCCACCTCTGCTGCGAGGAACGACGTGGTCGATGGTTTCGGCTTTGGCTCCGCAGTACGCACATCGGAAGTGGTCACGATGCATCAGCGCGGCACGAGTCATGGGGATGCGGGCGCGATACGGAACGCGCACGTAGGTGCGCAATCGAATGACCGAGGGAACCTGCACCGACCAGTCCGCGGAATGGACTACCGGGCCCTGTTCGTCCTCGTGGACGGTATCGGCCTTGCCGCAGGCCATCAGTACGACCGCGCGCCTGGCAGGAAGGGCGGTCAGCGGTTCGTACGTGACGTTGAGCAGTAGCACCCGACGTTTCACCCACTCGGGGACTACGCGATCGGGAGGGAACATCTCGAGGTGAGAATGCTCGTCGGAAAAGAGTGGGTCGGCAGTGTGCGCGAACCCGTCAGGAACAACTTCCAGAACAGCCCCTAACGCGTGGTCGTTCCGCGCGCTAGTGGGCTGGAGTTGTCGGTGATTGCGTGCAGCATGTCGGTTCTTCATACGACCTCCGGGAGACTGCCCCCAAGTTGACCACGGATGATCGCGTTACGCACTCCCATTTCGAACAAAATTGCCAGGACGGCCGGTGAATTTCCGGTGAATGGGTACGCACTCCGACTCGATACAACCGTCGTCGACCCGGAAACCGACCACTACGGCCGTCAGGCACAATGGAACTTGCCATGAATGACGTACAGCACGACGTGCAGCAGACCTTCTACGACGCCGTCGGCGGAGCCGAGACGTTTCACAAGCTCACCGCGCGATTTTACGAAGAAGTCGCGAAGGACGAGGTTGTGCGCCCGCTCTACCCCGAGGCCGATCTCGGACCGGCCGAGCGGCGGATGAGGATGTTCCTCGAGCAGTACTGGGGCGGACCGCACACGTACTCGGAGGAGCGTGGACACCCGCGTCTGCGGATGCGCCACAATCCATTCGTGATCGGCCCGATCGAGCGTGATGCGTGGCTGCGGTGCATGCACGTCGCCATCGCGTCCATCGACGAGAAGACTCTGAGCCCGGTGCACCGCAAGCAGTTGATCGACTACATGGAGATGGCTGCCGCGTCCATGGTGAACTCCGCTATCTGACCGTCTACTTAGCCTTCGGCCTGAACACGCGCGCGACTCGGCGGGCAGCGCGTACCCCGAACGACACCGTGGGATGCAGGGGTGAACTCAAGATTGCATGCTTGCGCACGTACTCTTCGACCTCCCACTCCGACCAACTGCCCGCACGGAAGAGTGCGGCGTCGCCGACACTCAGGGTTCGCTCGGCGATTCCGTCGGCCTGAACGGTGACCGACCCTTCGATGATGTGCACGATTTCGTCCGCGTGGAAGTACCAGCGGAAGCGCCCCTTCGTGCAATCCCAGACGTGTGTAGTCGTGGTCCCGTCTTTACTCGCCGACCATTGCGCCGACCGTGCAACCGGTGTGCCGAAGATTATCCAGTCGCGGTTGATCGGATCATCTTCGAGCAGTACATGATCCAAACTGACCGCTTCGATTGCCGACAAAGTCAAGGCCAAGCCCCCTTGGTTGAATTCCCGAATACTTCTCCCCCGGCAGTAACACCAAAGTTGCCACATGGTGTCACCGCGTGAATGCAAAGTACACCAAGGCTAGGTAAAGAGTCACGCTTTTGCCGTGTCCAAGTCGTGAGAGTGCCAGACGTTTGGCACTATGAACTGCTGTGAGCACCCCCGCGGATTCGTCCTCTGTAAGCCGGCCCGAAGCCCCGTGGTGGAACGAGGCGGTCTTCTATCAGATCTATCCGCGTTCTTTTGCCGATTCGGGCAGCGACGGTATCGGCGACCTCGGCGGAGTCGAGGAGAAACTCGGCTACCTCGAACTGCTCGGCATCGATGCAATCTGGTTGAGCCCGGTGATGAAGTCACCGATGGCAGACCACGGCTACGACGTCTCGGATCCTCGCGACATCGATCCCCTGTTCGGCGATCTGGCGACGATGGATTCGCTGATCACGTCAGCCCACGAACGCGGAATCAAGGTCACGATGGACCTGGTCCCGAACCACACGAGTGATCAGCACGAGTGGTTCAAGGCAGCCCTGGCGTCGGCGCCCGATTCGGCGGAGCGATCCCGTTACATCTTCCGAGACGGCAAAGGTGAGAACGGCAACGAACCGCCGAACAACTGGCCGAGCATCTTCGGCGGCCCGGCGTGGACCCGTGTCACCGAAGCCGACGGAACACCCGGCCAGTGGTACCTGCACATCTTCGCCAAGGAACAGCCCGACCTGAACTGGGACAACCCCGAGGTCTTCGACGACCTCGCCAAGACTCTGCGCTTCTGGCTCGAGCGCGGAATCGACGGATTCCGCATCGACGTGGCCCACGGAATGGCCAAGCCCGACGGTTTGCCGGACCACGACTGGGAGCTCAACGAGCTCATGCGCAATTCCGACGACGACCCGCGGTTCAACAACCCGGCAGTTCACGAAATCCACCGCGGCATCCGCAAGGTCATGGACGAGTTCCCGGAGGCGATGACCGTCGGCGAGATCTGGGTGAAGGACAACCAGAAGTTCGGCGAATACATCCGTCCAGACGAACTGCATCTCGGATTCAACTTCCGACTTGCAGAAACCGAATTCTCCGCCGAGTCCGTCCGGGAGGCCGTGGAGAACTCTCTTGCGGCCGTCGCCGAGGTCGGGGGTGTGCCCACGTGGACGCTGTCGAATCACGACGTCGAACGTGAAGTCACGCGCTACGGCGGGGGTGAGATCGGAACCCAACGCGCACGGGCGATGATCCTCGTCGAACTGGCGCTTCCGGGCGCGAGCTTCATCTACAACGGGGCCGAACTCGGCCTGCCGAACGTCGACCTGCCCGACGAGGCACTACAGGACCCGGTCTGGGAACGATCCGGACATGCCGAGCGAGGACGCGACGGCTGCCGAGTGCCCCTTCCGTGGGAAGGAAGCGAACCCCCGTTCGGATTCACCACCGGTGCGAGCACCTGGTTGCCGATGCCACGCGAGTGGTCGACACTTACGGTGGAGGCGCAGATCGAGGACGTCGACTCGATGCTCTCGCTTTATCGCGCCGCCCTCGAACTTCGTAGCGCCAGGCCGGAGTTCTCCGGCGCCGACATCGATTGGTACGGCAGTCCCCCCGGCTGCCTCGCTTTCCGTCGACGCGGTGGTCTGATCTGTGCTCTCAACACCACGGAGGTGCCGATCGCACTGCCGAGCGGGCAGCTGCTGTTGAGCAGCGCACCACTCGTCGACGGTCAACTACCCGTCAACGCTGCGGCGTGGCTGATCTGAGAGAACACCGCACCCGCCACCTGAACTCCTATCGTGCGACCATCAGCGGTATCGAACCACCGCGGTGACGGTAGATCGAACCGAACCGTGCATCGAGCCGCACCCAGGATTTGCTCGCCCGCACCCGAACCAGTTCCGAGGCGTCGATCTGCTCGAGGTCGATGTCGGCGGTCATCGCCTCGGACCCGGCGTGCGGAACGAATCCCATTGCGGTCAAGGCAAAAATAACCCGCATCGAGATCCCGACCGTGCCGGACGGACCACTGACCTCGAGCACGTCCTGATCGAGCAACGACGCCGGCGGACCGTGACTACTTCCATGCTCGAGCGCCAAGGCGTTGCCCCGCTGCGCCAGTTCGATCAGCACCCGGGCGGGTACGTCGTCCAGGTGCTCGAAGCCGTCCATCGGCGGCAACGCCCCACGCCACGCCGAATCCATGGCGAACCCCGGATCGATCAGCTCACTTGTCGCCTGCTCCACCGCCGAGAGCAACTGATCGCCGGCAGCCGAGGTGTCGTCAGGGTTGATGGTGCCCGCCACGGTTCGCGTAGCGAGAGCGTCGAAACCCGTTGACGCCCAAACGCTCAGGTGAGCATCTCCGCGTCGACGCATCCGGATGACCGTGGACTCGTCCAAACGCAAGGCATGACCGATGAAGCCGGCCAAGTTCTTTCGCTCGGCCTCCTCGGGCACGGTCAGTACACGTTCATGCACGTTGCCAGCTCTCCAAGTACTCGCGCTCGGGCCCGCTGAGGCGACGCAAACGTTGAGTGTCGATATCGAAGGCCGCGATCTGAGTCGACGCCACGATGGACGGCGGGACACTGAGATCCGCACCGCGGGGGCGAACCTCGTACGCGATGGTGAAGTCCACCGCGCGCACCTTTTCCACCCACATGAAGACGTCGAGCGGCGAATCGTCGTGCCGCAGTTGGCCGCGGTACCGCACATGGAGATCGGCAATCACGGCCCCGTCACGCAGGGTGACCGTCGGGCGCGAGTCTTCGAACAACCAAGGAATCCGCGCCTCTTCGAGCAACGTCACCATCCGTGCGTGGTTGATGTGCTGGAAGGCATCCATGTCGGACCACCGAACCACAACTTCGGCGTGGAATCCTTCGCTCAACGTCCTACCTCCGATCGGGTGCCCATGCTGCGCACCATGCTACGAACCTGACGCGCCGCCACCGAGAGCGTCGCGAGGTCAAGCGTCCCAGACTCGAAGATCTCGACGAGAGCTGCCCTCGCCCGACTCAGCCGCGAGGCGTTGGTCGATTCCCATTCGTCGATCTTCTCCTGCGGCGACTCCCCCGGCTCGCCGCCGGCCAGAACCTCCATCGTCAACTGCCGCAGCGAACTGTAGAGGTCGTCTCGCAACGCGAGCCTCGCGAGCGAGTGCCATCGATCGCCGCGCTCGAGTCCCGAGACCGCGCTCAGCAACCAGTCGATTCCCAGATGCGCGTCCAAGGCGTAGTACAGCTCCGCGACTTCGGCGATGTCGTGATCTGCGATGTCGGCGATATCCGCGATGTCGAGCAGGCAGTAGACATCCAGCAGTCGGAACACGTCCAGCGCCAACGCTTCCGGAGCCCCGCGATCGATCACCGATTGAGCCCGCACCAGCAGATCGTCGAGTTGATGGCCCGCAAGCAGCCCCGGGACCAGAGGTGCCGTAGCCCGATACGCCGCCGAGTAACGCGCAACCTCGGCGCCGACGGCGATCGGCTGGGGCCGATTGGCCAGGAACCACCGCGACGCGCGGTCGAGCAAGCGGCACGACTCCACGATCAGCTCGTTTTCGATCTCTGCACTGACGCCCGCCGAGCGGATTCGCGACCACACCTCGTCGAGCGCAAACACCTCTCGCACAGCGGCGTAGGCACGGATCGAGTCCGTACTGCTCGCTCCGGTCTCCTCGGCCAAGCGGTAGGCGTACGTGATTCCGCCGTTGTCGATCACTTCGTTCACGAGCATCGTCGCGACGATCTGCCGCCGCAACGGGTGTGCCTTGATCTCCGTTTCGAACCGATCGCGAACAGCGGTCGGGAAGTACTGCGGGATCTGCTGGGCGAAGAAATCGTTGTCCGGCAACTCGGTTGCGAGCAGATCGTCCTTGAGTGAAAGCTTCACGTGCGCCGTCAGCGTCGCCAATTCCGGCGACGTCAGACCCACACCGGCCTCGAGTCGACGCTCGATCTCCTTGTCGGTCGGCAACGCCTCGAGTTTGCGGTCAAGGCCACGTGCCTTGGTCAGATCCGTCAACTGACGGCGGTGAACACCGAGCATCTGAGAAGCGGTCACGCGGGAGATTCCGAGCAGCGCGTTCTGAGCAATGTTGTCCGCCAACACCAGCGCCGCCACGTCGTCGGTCATCGACGCCAGCAACGGATTCCGTTCCTGCGTGGGCAGTAACTGCGAACGCACGAGCGAATCGAGAAGAATCTTGATGTTCACTTCGTGATCGGAGCAGTCGACGCCGGCCGAGTTGTCGATGGCGTCGGTGTTGATGTGACCGCCGCTGGCGCTGAACTCGATTCTTCCCAGAGCAGTGACGCCGAGGTTGCCGCCCTCCCCGATCACCTTGACCCGCAGATCTTGACCGTCGACACGCACGGCGTCGTTGCTCTTGTCGCCAACCTGCGCATTGGTCTCGGTCGACGCTTTGACGTATGTACCGATTCCGCCGTTCCACAGCAGATCCACCGGTGCCGACAGAATCGCCTGCATCAATTCCGGCGGCGAGAGCTTCGTGACCCCCTCGGCCAGACCCAGTGCGATCCGGACGCTTTCGGCGATCGGAACCGACTTGACCGTGCGGTCCCAGACGCCGCCACCTTCACTGATCAGGCTCTTGTCGTAGTCGGCCCATGACGACCGTGGCAACTCGAAAAGTCGTTGACGTTCGACGAACGAGCTCGCTGCATCCGGGTTCGGATCGAGGAAGATGTGTCGATGGTCGAACGCGCCCACCAGACGGATGTGCCGACTGAGGAGCATTCCGTTGCCGAACACGTCTCCGCTCATGTCGCCGACGCCTACCGTCGTGAAATCCTGCGTCTGCGTGTCGACCCCGAGTTCGCGGAAGTGCCGCTTGACGCTTTCCCAGGCGCCGCGAGCGGTGATACCCATGCCCTTGTGGTCGTATCCCACGGAGCCACCGGAGGCAAACGCGTCGCCGAGCCAGAAGTCGTACTTGGCGGCAACCGAATTGGCGAGATCCGAGAACGTCGCCGTGCCCTTGTCCGCGGCGACCACCAGGTAGCGATCCTGATCGTCCTTGCGCACCACTCGATCCGGCGTCACAACTTCGCCGGTAGCCGCGTGCACGTTGTCGGTGATGTCGAGCAATCCGGAGATGAACGTGGTGTAGCAGGCCTTGCCGGTTTCCAGCGTCGCCATTCGATCAACGGCCGGATCACCCGTCGGCAGAGGCGGATTCTTCACGACGAAGCCGCCCTTGGCGCCGACCGGCACGATCACCGCGTTCTTGACGGCCTGAGCCTTCACCAAGCCGAGCACCTCGGTGCGGAAATCCTCGCGCCGGTCGGACCAGCGGAGCCCGCCGCGCGCGACTGCGCCGAATCGCAGGTGGACGCCTTCGACCTCGGGTGAGTACACGTAGATCTCGAAAGCCGGCCGCGGCTTGGGCAACTCGCTGATCCGTGAGGGATCGAGCTTGACCGACAGGTAGTCGCGAGAGCGGCCATCGGCGTCGACGACGTAGAAATTGGTACGCAAGGTCGCCTTCACCAAGGAGAACATTCCACGCAGAATGCGATCGGCATCCAAGCTGAGTACCTCGTCGATGGACGCACGCAACTGCTCGTCCAATTCGGCGACGCGAATGTCGTCCTGCTTCTCGGGGTCGAACATCGCCTCGAACAACTGCACCAATGCAAACGCGGTCTGCGGGTGTGTAAGCGCGATTCCTTCGATGTGGAACTGACTGTATGGAAATGTGGCCTGGCGCAGATACTTTGCGTAAGCACGCAGCACCACGGCTTGCCGCCAGGACATTCCGGCCCGCAGCACCAACTCGTTGAATCGGTCAGCTTCGGCCCGGCCGAACCAGACTGCACCGAATGCAGCCGTGAATCGCTTCTGGACCTCGGTCAGCGGGGCGGTACTGGTCTCGAGCGGCACCTGCGCATCGAGGTCGATCTCGACCGACGCCCGAAGATCCGCCGGTACCGACAATCCGAAATCGTAGATCCAGCACTGAACGCCGTCGAGTCGCTGCACGACGTGCGGCCGCTCGTCGAGAACTTCGACGCCGAGTGACTGCAGCACCGGTAGCACCTGGCTCAACGAGATACCGTCGCCGCCGACGAAGAGCGTGAAGCGCCAGGCACCGGGCGCGGAGTCCACAGCACGATAGAGCAGTACGTCGATCGCGCCTGGCGCCAACGCCTCGAGTCGGGCGATGTCGGCCAACGCGCGTGACGGTTCGAAGTCCTCCTTGTATCCATCGGGAAGCACCCGCGAATACCGCTGCACCAGTTCCGGATCCACACCCGGACTTTCACGAACAAGGTCGTTGATGCGGTCGTCCCAGCTACGACTGACTTCGGTCAACAGAGCCTGAACTCGCTCGCGGTTGGCCTCGGAGACATCCAGATGAACCGGCTCACTGTCCGGATCGCGCCGGATCGTCACGTGCAACAGCGCAAGATCGTTCTCGGTAACCCGGGCGGTGTAATCGACTGTGCCTGGTCCGAATTCGCGCCACAGCAGGTTTTGCATCGCCAGTCGCACCCGCGTCGTGTACCGGTCGCGGGGTAGGTACACCAAGCAGGACACGAAGCGTCCGAACGTGTCCTCGCGGACAAAGAGTCGCACCTGTCGACGCAGCCCGATGCTGTGCACGGCGTGGACGGTCTCGAACAAGGTCTCGGCGTCGCTCGAGAACAACTCGGTGCGTGGGAACGACTGGATGACCTCGAGCATCGCCTGACCGGAGTACGAATGCAGGTCGACACCGGCACGCGCGATGACTTCGCGAACGCGGCGCTCGATCAGAGGAATCGCGAGGACGTTCTCGTGGAGTGCGACCACGGTGAACACACCCAGGAATCTGTGCTCCCCCACGATGTTTCCCTCGTCGTCGAGGATCGAGACACCCACGAAGTACGGGTAGACAGCGCGGTGCACCGTGGCGGGGAACGATCCCTGCGTCAGGACCAGAAGCGGTCGATCCGGGAGATCTGCGACGGGAGGCAAACTCATCGGGCCTTCGGTGACCGCGTCGGAGCGCAGCACGCCGAGCCCGCTGCCGGCGACCGTGCGTGAACCGTCCTTCGTACCCTCGAATCGCCGGTATCCGAGCACGGCATAGTTTCCGTCCGCCATCCACCGCAGCAGCCGAGCGGTATCGGAGAATTCTTCGGGGGTGATCCTCCCGGAGGCAGTTTCTGCAGCACTCTCCAACTCGTCGGCAACGCGCAGTTGCAATGCCTTCATGTCCGGGGTGTCACCAACCACCTGGCGGACGTCCGCGAGCACCTTGCCGAGGTGTGCTTCGATCGCGTCGAGAGCGGAATCCTCGACTTCGGAGTCCAACTGGACGTGCATCCAGGATTCTTGGATACCGCTGTCGCCCAAGGACATCAGATTGCCCGAGTCATCGCGTTCAACCGTCAGGATCGGATGGGCGAATTGACTGATTCCCACACCTTGTCGGTTGAGCATCGCGGTAACGGACTCGACGAGCAACGACATGTCGTCGGTGACGATCTGGACGGCAGCGCCGAGACCCTCGGATCCTGACGGGCGGTACACACGCCATACGGCCGTGCCCGGGGTCCGCTGCCTCCCGAGCGCAAGATGCGCGAGCAGGACTCGATCCGATCGACCGTTGATGACGTCGTCGCTGTCACCCTCGTCGATATGCGTGAAAAAGGCCTCGCGAAGACGCGTCAACAACGTCGCTTCGTCGAGGCCTGTGCCCTGCTGCCGTACACGGTCTGTCATTCCTGGCTCACATCCTTGTGGGTTCTGATCGCCGCGACCAATCTCTGACTCGAGACTAGCCGCGGCAACCAGTACCTAGGGTGAACTGAGAAACGAAATCTACGATGTCGTCATCTGAACAAGCGATGCTTCGAGCACCGCGCGTTCGCTGTCCGCCAGCGGTCTGGACTTTTCGGACACCGTGTCGAATCCGACCATCAACGCGTCGCCGAAAGCGCATTCGACACCCGCGTTGTCACGGATGACGTGCCGAACCGTGAACGAGGAAGTCCCGACGTGAGTCGTGAAGATCTCCACATTCAAGGGACCGGACCGATCGGTGACCGGCTTGAGGAACTCGACGGTCATCTTTCGAACCACGAGGTATCCCGGCCGGCCGCCGAGCGGCGCCAGTTTCGCTTCCAGGAACTGGATGCGCGCTTCCTGCATGTACTCGACGTAACGCGTGTTGTTGACGTGACCCAACCGGTCGGAATCGCCCCACCGGACCTGGATCTGCGCTGTGTATACGTCGGACACCGGATCAGTCCCTGGTGAGCTTGCGGTGAGTCACGCGGTGCGGGCGTGCGGCGTCGGGGCCGAGTCGCTCGACCTTGTTCGCCTCGTAGCCCTCGAAGTTGCCCTCGTACCAGTACCAAGCTGCCTCGTTGTCGCCGAAGCCACCTTCCCACGCGAGGATGTGGGTACAAGTCCGGTCCAGGAACCAGCGATCGTGCGAGATCACGACGGCGCAGCCGGGGAACTCTTCGAGAGCGTTCTCCAGCGAGCCGAGGGTTTCGACGTCGAGGTCGTTGGTGGGCTCATCGAGCAGGATCAGGTTGCCGCCCTGCTTGAGCGTCATCGCCAGGTTCAGGCGGTTGCGCTCACCACCGGAGAGGACGCCGGCCGGCTTCTGCTGATCGTGGCCCTTGAAACCGAACGAGCTGATGTACGCGCGCGAGGGGAACTCGGTCTGGCCGACGACGATGAAATCGAGCCCGTCCGACACGGTCTCCCAGACCGTCTTCTTGGGGTCGATTCCGGAACGGTTCTGGTCGACGTAGCTCAGCTTGACCGTCTGACCGATCTTGACCTCACCGGCGTCAGGCTCCTCGAGACCGACGATGGTCTTGAACAGCGTCGTCTTACCGACGCCGTTGGGGCCGATGACGCCGACAATTCCGTTGCGCGGCAACGTGAACGAGAGATCCTTGATCAGAACGCGACCGTCGAAGCCCTTGTCGAGGTTCGAGACCTCCACGACCACGTCACCCAGGCGCGGCGGTGCCGGGATCTGGATCTCGTCGAAGTCGAGCTTGCGCGTCTTCTCGGCTTCGTTCGCCATTTCCTCGTAGCGATCGAGACGAGCCTTGTTCTTGGCCTGGCGGGCCTTGGCGCCGGAACGAACCCATGCGAGCTCGTCCTTGAGGCGCTTCTGCAGCTTCTGATCCTTCTTGCCGGCAACTTCGAGGCGTGCAGCCTTCTGCTCCAGGTAGGTGGAGTAGTTGCCCTCGTACGGGTACAGGCGTCCGCGGTCGACTTCACAGATCCACTGCGCGACGTGATCGAGGAAGTAGCGATCGTGAGTCACGGCGAGGATTGCGCCGGGGTAAGCAGCGAGATGCTGCTCGAGCCACAGGACAGATTCGGCGTCGAGGTGGTTGGTGGGCTCATCGAGGAGCAGGAGGTCGGGCTTGCTCAGCAGCAGCTTGCAGAGCGCAACGCGTCGCTTCTCACCACCGGAGAGGTGGGTGACCATCTCTTCCGGCGGGGGGCAGCGCAGGGCGTCCATAGCCTGCTCGAGCTGCGAGTCGATCTCCCACGCATCTGCGTGATCGAGCTTCTCCTGCAGCTCGCCCATCTCTTCCATGAGCTCGTCGGAGTAATCCGTAGCCATCAGCTCGGCGATCTCGTTGTACCGCTTGAGCTGGACCATCGTCTCTCCGAGACCGTCCTCGACGTTCTCGCGAACAGTCTTGGTCTCGTCGAGCTCCGGCTCCTGCATGAGGATGCCGACGGTCGCGCCCGGAGCCAGGAATGCCTCGCCGTTGCCCGGCTGGTCCAGTCCGGCCATGATCTTGAGGATGCTGGATTTACCAGCGCCGTTCGGTCCGACGACACCGATCTTCGCGCCGGGGTAAAAGCTCATCGTGACGTCATCGAGGATGACCTTGTCACCGTGCGCCTTGCGCACCTTCTTCATCGTGTAAATGAACTCGGCCACGCCGTGGGTCTCCTAGCTGGGAATTCTTGAGTACGACCTCGGGAATCTCTCTCAGATCCCCCACAGGCCATTCGGGCTTCTATCCCTCGATGTTATCCGACAAACCAAATCGGCCCCGGTTGGTGCGCTAACACCAGCTCCGGAGCCTCGGAACGAAGGAATCCAACTTCCCGTGAACCGTACCAAGATTGTATCGACACCCACCGACAAACTCTTTACCAGCAGAAACGTGCGTGAAGCCACCGCCGTCATGCTGATCCTCTTCGCCAGCTACGCCGTCGTCTACGCCGCACTGAAGGTCCTAGTCCTCTTGGGCTGGCACGCCTGATCCAAGTGGCGAAGCCAGTGATGCTCGGACCGATCCGGCACCCGTAGATCACCACTCCCCCGTTCGGAACTCAGATCGACCTCCTGCGCCCGAGAGATATTTCGGGTGGGCCAGCTAGCCCCTGGTGCCGTCTCCCGTTGCTGGGAATAAGCATCATCTCGATCACAAGATGACACCAGGTCCAAGGCAGGCCCGAGCTGGAACGGCGTGGCAGCCGTAGCGCATCTGTGAACACACCGGCCCTGACGCCCTGCGACTAATACCCGCCAGGCGTGGACACATCAACCAACCGACCGCAGTGACCGACGCGGCACGGCGAGTGTCCCCGTTCCAATCGCGAACGGGGAACGCTCTGCCCTTCCCTCCCGCTACTCCCTCTGCGGTCACCAAAGCTAAGCCCTCACAAGCCTTCTCAGCGCCTAATGGCGCTCCCGCAGACACGGAGCTAGAGACATGAGCAACATCGAACTGACCCACTGGCTTGGCAGAGTTTCGGCCACAGCAGTGTGCAATGAATTCGCAATCGCAGTAAGCACCGTCGTCGACACAATGCTCGGCCCACGCCACCAACTTGTCATCAACCAAGCAGACCAACAGGTGATCGTGGATGCCAAACAGTCACCATGGCTTCTGCGCCTTCTTCTGGATGGCGTTCGCGCTGTCGAGACCTTGGATCCGACTGTTGAATCGCGGTCGTGGCGGGTTGAGTCACAGCGAGCGCGTGATGTTGAGGAGGCCAGGGCATACCGGTTCCTCGCGTCGGTGGAACAAGATCAGCGTTCGTGCGAGGTGCGCGAACTGGTCGCGTCGTGGATCGAACGAAGCGGTGCTGACGTGGACGCCTTCCGCGAATGGTGGGCGGATTCGGGCGTCGCCCTCTGAAATTTCAGAGGCTCGGATGTAAGTCCAAAGCCATTCGAACGATGAAGCGCCCCACCTGTCGCATAGTCAGGTGGGGCGTTCGCCGTACAGAAGGCCGTTCGACCTGATTGCTCTCAACTGTGCGGACGCAATGGCAGCCAACGCAAACGGAACAGGCTTAAAGTCTACGGCTGAGCGATCGTGACGACTGCACGCGCGGCATCCGGGTCGAATGAAGCATCCTAAACCAAGCTGAATCACACGAGTGGCATTTTGTTACCTGGCGTTCACCAGATGTGCGGCTCGTTCCGTGGCGTGAGTCGCCAAAGCCGAATACTGTCAAAGATTGAGAAGTGCCCCGACCTCTCCACAAGGCCGGGGCGATCCTTCTCAAAACTCACCATCCGCCCACAACAGCAAGATAGGAAGAGCTTTGACAACTCCGAATCTACCGGGGCCCGGGGCCCCTGACAACGAAAATAGTGTAAACACGACGCTAACAGTTCCGCACATCCTGGCGTTTTTACTGGTCACAGCAGTAGCGGTCGGAGCAGGCCTTGCGATAGCGCATTCCCCTGATCCCACTGCCGGCGCAACAGTAGTAGCTCTGGTGCTGAACTTCTGGTCGCAGATCCACTCGTCACGCACACGGTCCGATCCGAGACCGTAGACCAGACCGTGCCCCACCTGGCCATCCTCAGGTGGGGCACACCCCTAACAGCCCTCCGCAGCCCCCTGCCGCTGTCCGCCCTGATCGATTGTGCTTCGACTCCGCACGACCTGATCAGACTCATACGGGCGACAATCGGAAAGTTCGATGTCGAGCCACTCGTCATCCGCCATCAATCCTCGCGAATCCACGCCTGACGCAACGACAAAACGAAATCATCGAGACTGCCCAAGCCAGTCGAAGAGAACAACGGCACCCGCACATCAGGGAATTTCAGCACCCAATCGGAGGCACCCACCGACATGCGGCGGCGCCTGTCCTCATGCGAAGTCTTCTGGCTAACAATCTCGAACGCACGAATGTCGAGAACCGGGCGGACCCATCCGGCAACCGCGGCATCCAAGACATCATCACTGTTATCGCTACCGTTCCACGCGTGATGCGCCGCCGTCGCCTCCACGAAGACCAGGTCTGATCCAGCAAGCCAGAACACCTTCCACGTCGTCTCGTTTGCCGTCGACGAACGGGCAATCAATGACGCGTTCGGTGACTCGCCGGGGGTAAGGCTTTGAAGTGCAACTGCGACAGCCGTGGGTACGAGCGTCCCGCTGTCGCTTAGGTGTTCGCGGTGCGTTTCGTAGATGTCCTGTGAGAATCTCATTCGTAGGTGGTACCACATTCAACACGTTTCGGACCGATTGGCGGGGCACGTGCACACAACCTGCTATCAATACGTCACTACGGACTCCACCCTGACACCTAGGCAACCTCGACATAGGAGGAACACCATGACGGCTCAATGGATCACACCGCTCGAAGCCGCAAAGATCGCACGCTGCAACAGAACTCACATCTACGCAGCGCTGACAGCAGGTGAACTCAAGGGGTTCCAACGCAAACGACGTAACGCAGTCAAGGGCCCGTGGCTAATTGATCCTGCAGATCTGGATCGGTGGATTCGCGGCGAATGATTCACATTAAATGCTGAAACGTAGGCTCAAGCAGGTCCCAACTTGACACGTGAAAGACCAAGAACGGCAGCATTGTTGGGCCGAAATGTCTCAGACATGGGACAGGTTTGATCGAACCGCAATCTTTCGTTATCGTGCACGGCAATGACGAAGCATTCACCGAATGTCCCTCTGCAAAGCCCCTGGATGACGAGCACCGAGGCAGCTGAATACGCCCGATGTGACCGCAGCACAATCACGCTCGCCGCCAACTCGGGACAACTCGTAGGACATCAACGCAAAGCCCATTCCAGGTGGCTTTTCCTGCAATCGGACATTGACCGATGGATCAACAAGCGCGACAAAATAGACCAGCAACCTGTACCGGACCGTAGGAGGTGGCTCACCACATCCGAAGCGGCCGAATTGGCGCGATGTAGCCGAAATGCAGTCCTCTTCGCACTGCAAGACGGAGAGCTAAGCGGGTACCAGCACAAAGCCCCAAATGGTCACTGGCGCACGGAACTCGAAGATCTCACACAGTGGCGGACCGGCGGGTTTCCACTTGAGCGGATCATGACTCCCCAAGATGCTGCCGCACGACTCGGTTGCCATCAGGAGTTCATCTACCGAGCACTGTGGTCAAACGAACTGGCCAGTTACAAGTTTCGCGGAACTCAGTGGATCATCGACCGTGCCAAATTCGACGAGTGGCTGGCAGGCGACTCTTCCAGCCGACAACGACTCGATCACGGGAATATCGTTTGGGGATCCCACTAGCCAGCGAGGCTCTCATCGCGAGCACAGCCCTTCCCGTACCGGAAAGTCGGTTCCAATGATCAACCAGGGTCGGCGCATGCGATGATTTCCTGAACGCACAGATCCAGCCTCCCCGGATGTGGCACACGTCCCGAGGCCGAGCCCGACAGGTGAAGATTTCCGACATGACCAACGGGACCCAGTCGCCCCGATCCGGCCCGCCAACGGATCGACACTCCGAATGGTGAACAACGGCGGGTTTCCGTCATACAAGGCAACCAAGCTCAAGTCGATTCTCAAGAAGAAGCTCGGTTACCGTGCAGTACCCAAGAGCGGCTCCGGGAGTCATACTAAGTTGAGATCCGAGGGAAGACCTGACCTACTTTGGGCGTTCCACAACGGTGTGACCATTCCGCCTGGGCTGGTCCGAAATATCCTGGTCGTCCAGGTCGGGTTAAGCATCGAGGAAGCAAGGAAGGTGGTCGGCAATGGCTGACCTGCATGTCATCTATACGTCCTACGGCGACGAGTATGGGTGGTACCTGTCATCTCCTCAGATCCCGGAACTTGTCGGTGGACGCCACACCCTCCCGGAACTCGTGCACGACACGCCAGAAATACTGCGTTTCGCCGGCGTTCCCCACCACGACAATCTTTTCGTTCACTTGCAGCGACACTTTGTCGACCCGGACGGCGACGAATACTTGGTCCGTGTTCTTCAAGACGAAAATATCGCCCGAGAGAATGCCGTGAACCGGCTGGTTAGCGGAGTCCTTGCAGGGAACGATGACGACCTCAAAGCTCGCCAACCTGAACTCGTGACGACAGAAAGACTGTTGATCGCAGTCATTGACTCAGACAGACTCGGCTGGATTGAGGATCAACTTGGCGATGCCAGCGCCATGCTCGGCATCTACGGTGGGGATGATCTCCTCTACTCGATCCCGATGACGGCAGGCAAGGCGGAAGGCCAGGTCAGTTGGTCATTCGAGAAGCTGGGGTTGTCATCAAAGAGCTCCGTGGCAGACATGCTCGATGTTGTCCTCGGGAAAGAAGCCCAGTCACTGAACGACGGGACGCGAGGTATCGCAAGCATTCGTCATGTGAGCCCGACAGTTTTCACCTAACCGCGGGGACAGCCTGGGAGTGCGGAGCGATTTGCCGTTGTCGCCCTTTCTGCGTCCTGAACAGGAATGACCTGGCAGGCTCAGAGACCAAGAAAATGCGCTGCCGGCAGCAAGCAGGTGGCGCATTTTCGTAGCTATCCCGGGATCTGCACAAACCCGGTGTCGTTCAGCGTGTGGTTGTCACACAGCCATGCTTGAAACGAGAATGACGCGTTCGGCAGCTTGATACGCCCTTGGTCGAAGCTGAGATTCTCTCCCTCTACCTTCTTCTCGTGTGTTGCCGGAGTCTTGCATCCTGTTACTGCGCATTCCTTTGCTTCGCTCATGGGGCATACTCTGGCTGGCCAACTCCCAAAATGGCAAGGGTTACATTTGCGGCTAGTTCCAGCGGTCTGTCTGTGGATCCGCCCCCAAGCATTCAGGCGTCCGGACCGTCTCGCCGCACCGCCGGCAATAGTGGGTCCGATGCCCACCGTTGTGCGCCGTCTTGCAGCCGCATACTTCCCACCCGACGAGGCATGTGTTCGCCACCAACAGGTGCCCATTCGGGCAGCGTTGCGGGGATCGTTCAGTGGCCGGCACCCTCCAATATTCGCACACCTGTTCGATGACTGGTAGCGTCAAATCTGCGGGGTCGAGAGGGTAAGGGAAGACCAACTCGGCCCCGCACAGATGAGGTCTGCAACAGTTCGTAACAGCCACACAACGAATGTGATCGGTCGCACGTAACTATATCTTTCTACGTAGAATTCTATGTACTATCTGAGCATGCAGATCGACTCGAAAGACATCGTCAGTGCCACGGAAGTGAACCGAAACATCTCTAGGTTCATCACGGAGGCCAGCGATGGACGCACGTTCGTGGTCATGAAGGACAACAAAGCCGCCGCTTGCATCGTTGGGCCCGAAGCAATGGAACGCCTCCAGTGCGTAGAGGAACGCGAACGGGACCTCAAGCTACTCGCCCTCACCCTTGTGCGAGTGGGCACCGACTCCGGTGAGCGCCACAGCCTAGATGACGTCATCGCCGAACTCGGAATCGACGAGGACTGAGCGCGGGCGATGGCTCAGGTACAACTGACGTCTGAGGCCAAGGAAGATCTTCGTGACCTAGAAGGGTCCGAACGCAAGATCGTTGTCAATGGTCTCCGCAAACTCGAAGTCGAACCCGAGAAGCGTGGGGATCCGCTCGGCAGTCGGAACAGTGGAAACCTCAGCGGGTTTCGCAAGCTGGTAGTCGGCAAGAAACAGATCCGCATCATATTTCAGGTGGAATCGGACGGCACTGTTGTAGTCGTGTGGGTGATCGGCGAACGGTCCGATAGCAGGTGCTATCAACTCGCGCTATCCAGGCTTGCCACCCATTCAAACCGCGAGATGGCTGAGGAAGTTACAGCATTGATCACGGACATGTTCGAACCTGAGGTTTGAACGACAAAAAGCCCCCAACCTCGAAAGGTTGGGGGCTTTTCTGTTCGGCTCACGTCTTGCGGGACCTGACCCACTCGTCCACCGTTTCCTTCGTCCAACCTTGATTGCGGCCGATCATTGCGTCAGGCGGAGGGAAGGACTTTTACTGCTTGGCTGTGGCGAGTGTGACGCCAAGGTATTCGGCGATTTCGCCGCGTGACATGAAGCGGATCACGGTCTCTCCTAGAATCCGCCCGAAGATAGCGGGCGGGTTCCCCTACTACAGTTTCCCACACACGGAAGGATCAAACGATGACGAACCAAGACAAGACCAGCCTGACGATCTTCGCGCTCATCGCAGCCACCCTCGCGGTCACACACCAGCCGTGGCAGTACTGGGCGGTCGCCGGCGTTTCAGCTGCTGGAGTTGCCGCGGTGTCGTGGCGGACGCAACACGCTTAAGCCCCGTCCGTGCACGGCCAAACAAAACGCCGACACAAGCCCGCCCGATACAGCACCCACCAACACAAACTCCGAAATGCAGTCCGATGGCACGCGAGAAAAACTACCAACCGTCCAGTTCGTCTGGTTTGATTGAGCGATCAACTCAGCAAGCAAAGGGCAAAACAGTGAACTCGAAGATCACAAGCGCAGTTGGTGCGCTTGCAATCGCCATTGGCACAGCTATGACTGTGGGAAGTGGCACGGCAGCCGCGGATACCGTCATCAACGGGTGCACCATCGTGGACTCTCCAACGAAAACGCGATACACGAACTGCCCGGGCGCAGACTTCACAGGCGCAAACTTGTCGCAAGTCAACTTGATGTACGCGAACGTCCCAGACGCCAAATTTGCTGGCGCGAATTTCGGAGTTGGGCGAGGACTGCACGCGTACGGCGCGAACCTTAGCGGCGCAAATTTCGCCGACACCGACATGTCGAACTCGGCGCTCAATAGCGCAAACCTAAATGGCGCGGTATTCAAGAACACGAAACTGACCTCAGCGTCGATGACGTACGGCACCATCAACGACGCAGATTTCGACGGAGCCGACCTCACGCGAGCTACCGTCAGAGGATCAAAGCTAGACCGCTCGTCCATGGCAGGTGTCACGCTGACCGACGCCGACCTCACCGGCACCAACCTCCACGAAGTGGACTTGCGTGACGCAAATCTCGGCTTCGCGAATCTCGAAAATGCCGTCCTCACAAGCACAAAGATCTCGGGAGCCAATTTCGCCGATGCTCGAATCACCAAGACTTACTTCAACGGCACCGAAATCACGCCGCACGACATCGTAGTTCCAGCTGACCGCCCCAGCAGCGGAGCGCAGATAGCCGGCGCAAACGTGTCATGGACCATGCCGGCCAGCGTCGCTGGATTGACAGTTAGCAACTGCGACCCCGCGTCTGGATCATTCTTTGGAGAACTCGGCACAATCGTCTCGTGCCAGGTGCGCAACCAGACGACGGGAGTCCAGACCGTTGGATCGGCGACGTTCACGGTCATCGTTACCCGGTATGAGGACAACGGGGGCTCAGGATCGCTTGGCGCATCGCCATTCGGAAGCTAGTCGGCAACAGCGTCTTTGGTGGACGTGACACGCTTGAGTTGCTGTCACCATGCCAGTAGGAGTCAGTGCCGATCGGCTCGGCCGCGGAAGGCAAAGTAATATTGCGCCTGCGCGCTGCACCCCCCGCTGCGCGCACCGGCCCGCTCGACGAGTCCCCCCGATTTAGTTCGAGCGGGCCACCTATGGACTGTGCGTCTTTTCGTTAGTCGGATTCGAGCGCCACACGGCCCGCCCGGTTGCTACTGACGAGTGAGCGGGTGGGCTACCGAGAACTGCGTGTCGAGGCTGGGGAGCGGTACGGCACGCGCGCCCACCGAGCTGCGGTTACGCTCAGCATCGGAGGGCACCTTGTTCGTATGGCGGGAGGAACGGGGTCCTGATTTGATATAGGCATGAGCGCCCACCCTTCACGGACGATCACCCTCCTCTCAGTCGTCATCCCCACCTTCAATGCCGTGGATCTCATCGGTGAACAACTTGCAGCCCTCGACGCCCAGAAATACAACGGCGCGTTCGAGGTCATTGTCAGCGATAACGGCTCGACAGATGGCCTACGCGGCTACATCGAAAGCCACCCTCTCCGTGAAGCGCTCCGATTGCGATGGGTCGACTCGTCCTCGGTGCGCGGCGTCTCCCATGCACGCAACGTCGGGGTCGAACATGCGGCAGGCGAATTCGTCGCCTTCTGCGATGCTGACGACCGCGTCCATCCAGAGTGGCTGCAACACATGGCGACCGCCGCTCAAACCGCCGATGTCGTCGGCGGCGGGCTGGAGACGGCATCGATCAACACTCCCCTGGTCAACAGCTGGAGAGAGTTCATCCCCGGTGCAACTCCGCACTCTTACGGCTCATTCCTTCCCTACGCATTCGGGGCAAACTTCGGGGCATGGAAAACCCAGTACCAATCGATCGGCGGATGCGACGAATCCATGACCGCAGCTGGCGACGACGTCGACTTCTCTTGGCGAGCACAGATAGCGGGAATGACTTTTGCACACGAACCCAAAGCTGTCGTGGCGTATCGACTCAGATCAGAAATCGCCAGTACATGGCAGCAGATGCGTAGGTACGGCACCGCTGCCGCGATGCTGCACAAGAAGTACAAGGGACATGGGTTCAAGAAGCCTTCCGGCCGTTCGCTCCTGACCGAGATCGCGGCGCTGGCACTTCTGAATCCAGCTCTGCCGCAATCCGTCACAAAAATGCCACGAGGCAAATGGGTGACACATGCAGGCTACTTCGCAGGAAAAGTGCAAGGCAGCATCCGCGAGAGGACTTTGTTCATCTAAGTGGCTAGCGAGCCCTCGAAGATCTCCGCATCACTGCTTCAGCACTTTTCCTGCGAAGTCTGGGCAACTCGGCGCAGCGATCCATCGAACGTTCATTATCAGTTCGTTTCATCTGAATTGATTTAGATACCTGACACATAGCAATCTCCCAGCACAGGTGTAGTAATCTTTCCAGCCGTGGCGACAATCTGTGATTGTTGGGACATTGCGAGTGGAGGATCTTTGAAGAAGTTGGCGATATATTCGGTCTCGTTATTTGCTGGAGCTCTCTTGCTCTGGCGTGCAGTCATCGCTCAGTTGATGCATCCACCGTTTGGCGTTCCGCCCGGCCATCGGCGCATTCGGTAGACGCAAAAGTGCCCCCGCCTTGTCAGGCGGGGGTACTTTGCTTGCAGCGTTACGCGGGTACGATCGCGATTGTCAGCGCGAGGCGCGTCCCCGATGGGGACAAGGTCGCAGTGCCGGTGCCTGTTGAGCCAGCTGTAGGCTGATTTGCGACTGCCAGGCTCAAGAGTGACGAACTTGAGCCGGAAACTCCTTCCACCGAAACAAGCTCCGTTGATGGCGCACCCCAAACAACAGTCTGCGCGGCGCCAGAGTTGACACACCACGCCACTCGAAACACGAGCGATCCGCCTGCTGTGGAAGTGACGGACGGAGCAGTTATAGCTGTGCCTGTGCCAGCGTGCATATCTCCCGCCCAGACATCCCCCGGGCTTTCATTCTTTGCTTGCCGCACAGTGATGGCACTGGCGAGCAACACTCCTGACGTACCGAAAGTCATCGTGTAGGTACTAGGCTCAGCAGCAGTCGCAGTGCGTCCAAATACGAAGAATCTTGAGGCGCTGTAACTTTGACTGACCAGTTTCGTCCACCCAGCTGGCGCAGCGATGTCGGACGAGTTTCCTCGCGGGGCCACGAAAGCGAGAATCAAATCGCCCTTCATCGTATTAACTGGGACCGGGATCGTGAGGCTCGTACCAGGCGTTGCCTTAGCTGTGGATGTTCCCACGACAAACAGACTCGCTGTGTATGCCTGTTTCCATTCGGTGCCGGTCCAGATGTGGGACGACTTGATGTTCTTCCATTCGGCGCCCGTCCAATACGCCCGCTGCTTAATCTTCCTGAATGCGCTTCCGTCCCAGATATGTGCAGGCACCAATTACTCCGTCACGTGGTAGATGACGCCGGTCAGTTGGCCTGATGCCGGCAGAACAGTAACAATCTGATTCGCATCACCACGCATTGCTGTCGCCGACGTTGTTCCGATCAAAAGGTTCGATGCGCCCGCGCCGATTGCTGTCCGCGCTGCGGCGGCGTCGGCGGCTTTCAGAACATTGCGTCCCACGGTCGTGGCGTCCGAGATGTCGGCGGCGGTGTGCGAGTGCGAAGTCGCTGACTTCCCGTCAAGCGCTGTCTGCAGACCCGTTACGTTCCCGATCGTATGAGTGTGCGCAGTCGGCGTGCGGGCATCAGACAGACGCGGGTCAGCGCCCTGAACTGCACTGTCTGCCTTGTCAAGGCTTGCTTGGACAGAGGTTCCAAGCTTCGGCTTCGTCACAGCGCCATCCTGAACCTTGACCGTCGAGATCGCGTTGTCCGCGACTGAGCCAGCGGCGATTTCATCAGCTGCAGCTTCAGCTCGATCCGCCTCGGAGAAAGCTCGATCAGCTTGAACCTGTGAGGCAATGGCATACCCATTCGATGCGGTTGCGCTCGCGGTGGCGGCACCTGCCTGTGCGCTCGCAGTGCTCGCAAATCCTTCCGCTTGAGCAGTAGCTGCAAACGTCGTGTCACGAGCTACGATCACCGTGGCTTTGTCGGCCGCGATCGTTGCCACACTGCCATCGACAGACGCTTTAGCCGCCAAGACATCCGAGCGCGCTGAGTCAACCTGCGCTTTAGCAGCCGCAGCCGCATCCTTCGCAGTAACCGCCTCTCCCCTTGCCGCCTCCGCAGCCGCACGACTAGCAGATGCCGCACTCGCGTCGGCCGATGCTTGAACCAACACGGGAACTGTCACTTTCGGAAGCGCAGTACTATCCTCAAGTCCAAACTGCAGCTGATTCCCCACCACAGCAACAGAATTGACCGAGAGGCCACGCTCACCGCGAAACGCCGCACCCGAACCTTCCGCCGGCCAACCGCCGACGCCGTAAATGTACAAAAGTCCATCGGAGTTGACAACGAATGCTGCACCCAAATCCCAGGGGCCTGGGCCGAGATCGGCATACGTGTCAACAGATCCAGAGAGATTGACACCAGCCCCGACATCTCCCTTGTCGCCCTTCACAACAACCTTGTGCTCAGCGATAATGATCTCTTCAAGCTCGAACAGCCTGTGAGTACCGGAGTCCGGAATCATCACATCATACCTACGAAGCCACCGCCCCGCGTTGACCTCCACCCGCGCCGGACCAGGATCCAAGAAGGGGGAAGTAACGACTCCCCCAACAGATTTCACCTCAACCTGAGCTGGAGTGATAACCCCGTCCCCCGTCGAATTCTCTCGAATAGGGACACCGAAGAACGAGACAGTCACGTCATCCGGGTTCAAAGCGAGGTCAGTGAAGTCCTCAAAAATGATGGTCATACTTTTCCCCTGTTCATGGCATGTGCCTCCTCCTCAATGGCCGACCAGCCACGAAGGAATTCGTCACGAATTGATTTCTCTCGTGCGGCGCTGGACTTCAGCGCGAGCGTCATTGCTTCAACGTCACCGTCGGGCACGCCGCTGCTCTCGACCACAGCGCGAGCGATGTCCCGCCACTCCGCATCGGTGTGCGTTTCAATCGGTGGCCAGTCACGGAAGTAGTCGATTGGCGGGTAGTCAGGCATCGAATCCCCTTAGTTCTCTTCAGTGCTGATCTTGGTGACCGACAGGCCGTTCCATTCGCTGCCACCGAACACGCCTCGACCGATAGCAGCATTGACCCACAGTTCGACGTAGTAACCCGCAGATGGGACCGTGAAGGGCATGTGAACGGAACGAGTGTTCTGCTCGCCTGTATCGAAGAGCGAAGTACGTTTGAAATGCTCAGTGCCGTTCGGGGCGTACACCTTCAACGTCATGCTGATTTTCTTCACTCCGATATTCAGAAAATCGAAGGTGGCTTGACCATCGGCGACCCACAAGCCTTTCGACCCGAGAATGAACGAACCGTTGGTCATCGTTGCGCCGACCACCGGCCCGATTTGATTCGACATTGGGTACTTCACCGAACCGAGCGCCATGGAGATGCCACCGTTCGCGTATGCGTGGGCGTAGCCGATGACACCTTCAAGCTTTTGCGTCCGCGACTGCAACCCAGCCAATTCAGTCTGCTGCTGCTGAAGCGGGTTCTGAATATTTATGCGGAACTTGTTCTGCGCGCCCTGCCAAGGACCAGTCGTCTGACCCTTGACCAGCGCCATGACGCCAGATTCAGTCTTCGGCACATCCTGGCCGTAACGCGAACCAACCACATACGCCCCATCCGGAGCACCAATACCAGGAGTAGTCACTACACACCCCCAAGACCATTCACGCGGGTACGCAACACCGCATTCTCCGCTTCCAGCTCAGCCAACCGCTCACGAGCAGAACGCTCCGCATGCAACTCCGCACGCAACGACACAATCTCCCGCAACGCCTCATCCAACTGCCCAGCCAAACCACGCACCTGAACCGAAAGCGTATCCACCCGAGCATCATTCAAAATCCGTGCAGCAGCCTCAATACGAGCCTGACGCTCAATCCTGCGCTCCTCAATGCTGGACAACCACACAGCAATCGGAGCAGCGATCTCTTTGGTCTTAGCGACAATGACCGCGACGACAGCAAGTACCGCCGCGATCACCCCCACCCACAAAACCAAAGGATGCGTCTCAGGCGGATTCACCGACGCCGCCCGCAGGCATCGCCCGATGCTTCGCAGTCACCGGAACCGGCTCAGCCGCCAACCACGGCACAAACCGCTCGATGAACGCATTCACCTGCGGCAACGCCATCACCTTCGCCACCACCGCCGACACCGCAATCAACTGCGCACCAACCACAGTCGCCGACAAACCCGAAGTCAACAACAACACCGGCAGAATCGACACCAACGCCAACCCCACCTGAAACCCAGTACGAACCGTAGTACGCCACGAATTCGCAACCTGCGTAACCTCAGACATCGCTCACCAACCCATCCAACACAGCCTGAGCGCGATTCTTCGAATCCTGATCACCCACACCAGCCATACCATTCGCCGCCACACGACGAACCTTCTCCACATACTCAGGCACACCCAACTTCGCCTGAGCCACAACAAAATCCTCGTGAATACGTGCGTCCATGTTCAGCACAAACCCGGCCAACGTATCCACAACCTGATCATGATCACGATAAATCGACCGCGAAGGGAACGACTTCCCCAACTCTTCGTCCGCAAGAGACATAACAACCTCCAAAGGGGCCACCCCAAACAGAGCAGCCAAATCTTCCACTGTGCCCCGGAAGGCATTCACATCCAACGAGTAATCAGCCACACGGCCCTGATCAGAAAACTGCAACACCGCAACACTGTTGTTGCCGTAGCCATCCCAACGAGCAGACCCGTCGCCACCCGCCCTGTCGTACAAGACGCTGGCGAAACCGCCACCGGTCACATAGTTGGACGCCATCAACGGCGGCAAACCCGAAAGATCCGGCGACCCGATATGCCCAGACCAATACCAGCGCGGCAGATACACCAAATTCACGCGATAACCGCGAGCAACAAACTCTGCGAACACCGCCCGCAAAACACCCGCATCGCCAGACGACAACTCGTGATCCAGCATCACCGGAATACTCCGGTCAGGCTCAACCGACTCATACCGGTCAACCTGCGCCCGCGCCGAATCCGCCGACTTCACATAGTGATACGAACCGAACAACAGTCCGTTCGCCCGAGCCCCATCACGCTGCCGGCGGTACTCCGGATTCGTGTAACTTGCACCCTCAGTTGCCTTCGCAATCACGTACGAGAACCCTTCAGACTTCACCCGCGACATATCCAAGCCAGCCTGATATGACGCAATATCAATCCCGAAGAACGTCACCCGTTCACCCCCAACATCAGGCTTCGGCGCAGCCTCCCCGGGATACGACGCACCATCCAACAACGGCAACGGATCCATACGGTCCGCACCATTCGCCGACCACACTGACTTATGCCATTCCAAATGCAGATGCGGATCAACATTGCCATTCCCCGCACCCTTCACAGGATTGATCCGGGCAATGCGCTGACCAGCCTCAACACGAGCGCCGACCGCGACCTCAGGGATCACATGCCCATACACAGTCGTGCCCGACCCCTCAGCAGTCGGATGATCCACTACAACCCACTGACCGAACCCGGACGCCGCCCCGGAACCGACAACAGTTCCACCTTGAACCGCGAACACCGGCAGCCCACCAGAGCCACCATCCTTACCGAAATCAGTGCCCCAGTGAGTGCTCCCCCAACGCGAACCGAAGCCTGAAGTCACCACCAGTCCGCGCTCCAACGGCCAAAACTTCGCAGCCATCACAAACCCCTATTCTGCGGCGCATTCAAAATCCCCTGCCGAGGCTTCTTCGACGCCATCTCCGCAGCAATCACACGCCGCTTCTCCGACAACGGAATTGGAGCCAACAAATACCCATTAACCCCAGAAACCGTATGATCAGCCGGATCAAACAACTCCGAAGCGTCAACAACCTCAGCCGAATCCGACTCCGACGCAGCATCCTTCACAACACCGTGATAGCGCAGTTGCTCCGCAACGAACTCCTGCTCATGCCGCGTGTACTCCCCCATATCAGGCAACGCCACCGGATCCAGCTCAGGCTCATCAATATCAACCCACTGCATCGCACCATTCAAATAATGCTGCTGACCACGATGCGGAACACGAAGTTTGAGCTTCGGCTGCGGAAGCTGGCTGACATGAATGTTCCCGTTCTCGTCAGCCAACTTCACCAAACTCGGCGCATATACAATCGCCAGCGAATCCCACCGCTTCGACCACGCAGCACGCTGATCAGGGCCAGGGGTGTACTCCTGCTTCCCGGCAAAGGGCAGCTGCACCGCAATCCACTGCAGCACCTGCTCAGGATCAGACTGATCACAATTCTCCAGCGTAGGAATACGATCCGACACTAGACCACCCCCAATTCTTGAAGCATCCCCAAAAAGTCCTGCAAATCTTCAGCCATACGAGCAATCGGATCCTCAGCTTCACGCTGGCCGATCTGAATCTGCCAAGTCGGCGTAGTGTCCCGATCCCACGCAAGCGTCAACTCCGAAACACGTTCCACGAACAAACGTCCCGGCTTCATCCCCAGAACTGAGAACGCCACACGATCACCAAGGAAGAAATGGCCGTGACCAAGTTGACCGATACGCCACGGCGCACCGTCAGCGACAGTCAAAGTGACACTGTTCGTTTCACGTGTCGACCACATGCCGGACCGCATAGCCAACAGGAACGACAGCGTGTACGCCTTGTCCGCCCCGTCAGCCCACCGCTCGTGATAATGGTTCTTGCCGAGACGTTGCGCCCTCTGCGGGCTCTTCCACTTCCCGAACGCCATGAACACATCGGTGTACAAAGGCTTCAGAATTGCATCAGCCACACCGCCTAGAGGTGGCACGCCCGGAATCATTGCCGTGAGGTCGCCGACCATCTGCACAGTCGCAGAGATCAACTCGTTCATTCCCGGCATCGAGTGGCCGCCAGCTACAACCCCAACATCAGTAGCCGGCCTATGGCTGAACTCCGATGCTTGAATGCCCGTGTGCTCACCCTCGCGGTAAACAACACCCGGCATCGACGGAATCGTGCCCTTATAGCCCGGAGTCAGATACTCGCCAGGGACATTCGGGTCATCGACCTGCTCAACATTCTCAGTTTTGCCATCCGCACCGATATTGATCAGTTCATGAACGAGACCACTGAAGATGTTGCCGCCGAACGATGTACCAGTATTCCAACCGGACTTGTCGATCAAATCCCAGACAAGGCAGCCATGCCGCACATTCGCGCCCGGCCACGGAGGCGGATCACCCGCCAAGAAACGCCGAGGCTCCCAAGACAACTGCGCATCCGCAACAATCTTCTTCGAAACCTCGTGCATGTTCTTGAAACGCGAATGCACAAGCGCACCCACCGAATGATCTGGCGTCAGATCAGGTTTGACGACATTCCACCACGTCGACTGATCGAAGTTGAACCACTGCCCCGGATCCATCGGATCGTCAGGCAGCATGAACAACGACGATTCGAGCCGCATAAGATTCACCAGCAGAGTCGTCTTCAGCGCCCAACGAGCACGCCCGAAGCACACCCACAATCGCGGAAACTGAATCTCAGCCGGCAGAAACGGATTCGACCACGCCAGAATGTGTTTCAGCTCTTCATAGTCGTTCTTGAAGAACACTCGAATGAACTTGCGTCCCTGATCATCTTTGATGATCTTGAACTCATCCATCCGGCCACCCCACCGGGAGCCGTCCTTGTCTACTGTGATGTGCACGTTCGTCGTACCGCGGCCGTCAACGTCGACCAGCCACTTCGACATGAAATAGTCCAGCGGCATCTCCAACGAACCAATCCCAGTCTCGTTATCGAGATACTGGAACGATGCGTTGTTCTCGCGTTTCACAATGCCGCGGAGATTCCAATCCCCATCCCACAACCGGACGAGAGGAGGAACCAGCCGGCGTTTCTTCTCGGCCTTCAGGCGATTGGTGATCTCGGCGAACGCAGCATCGTAATCAGTAATCGAAGGTGCCGTCATCGAACACCCCCAATCATTGAAGCCCCCACGGACGAGACCACGGGCGCGGACAACGCACCTGAATCCCCATACCGGCCGCGGCCAAGGTCATCCCCACCGGTAACTGAATCTTTTTCGTGTACGGCGGGATTGGGTAACAGAACGTGACACCGTTCATCTGCTGCCAGTACGGGATCTTCAGGCGTGACGTGGCCTGATCAGCTTCCTCATCGGTGTCATACACGATCGTGTCGCCGGCCGCGATCTTCGGCAGCCACAGCTTCCGGTCTGCATCAATCTCGGCGCGCTCGTAGCGGTCGTCACCAAAACTGAAGTCCGGCAACATCGGTTTCGCTGCCCCATGCACGACGTATTTCAGCCAGATCGGGACATCCGTCGGATTCGACACCGACACAGTCCCGTAATTGATCGAGCCGTTGAGAGTGCTCGTTGGTGACTCCCACAGGTCGGTCACATCGTTCTTCTCATACCACCACGGATCGTTTGCGACACAGGTCATTACAACCTTTTCGATCTGCGTCCCATTCGGATCGTGCTCAGGTTTGAACTCAGGATGCTGAGACATCCGCAATTTCAGATAGCGCCGCGAATCCTCAGTAGTGATCCACAGCTTGCAGTCCTGCTCATACGACCAGCCCTTACGCCACTCAGAGTCATTGAAACTCCAGTTCTTGTCACCATCATCGTGGTGTGCGTAAACTCCGAATACGATGTCGCGTTGCAGGTTTCGCTTGCCCCCATACGTTGAACCCGTCTGGAATGCATGCGAATTATGAATCGTTTTGACTGGAGCATCGTAGATACCGTCCACATCAGTACCCAGGACAATGCCACGATCGCCTTGTCCTGGGCCTGCCAATGTAAACCAGTTGCCACGAATGTCCTCCAGCTCGACAAGAGTGTCGGGCATTCGTTACCTTCTTCGTGAAAACGTCAGAGACTGCTTCCTGCGATCAAGGCGGTCCTGCCGCAATGCCGCATCAATATCCCTGGTTTGATAGGTGACGTTCGGTCGGTCAGCATGCTCGACCAGGCGATCTACCTGCGACATCAGCCCAGAGAGATCCAGAGACGCACCGTCGCCACCACGGTTCGTTGCGCCACGCATCAACGCGAAGTCACGAGACAAATTCAGTCGCTCGTCCGCCGTCAGCATCCATTCCTCAGCGCCCGACAAATTCAACGCAGCCGTGCCGTGAGGAACCGGACCACCACCATCACGCAGGACGGTCGGCATGTTCAAAGCGTCAGCAAGTCGCTTCTGCCAATCATCGCCAGCCACAGAAGCAATGGCCGTTTGCCAACCAGGCGCACCCGGAGTTGCCGGCAACTGCGCATCAATCTCGGCCTGAGAGAACGACGGAGCCGCAGCCACAGGCTTCGGCTTAACCCCCATCAGCCCTTCCCAGTCCGTTGTGATCCAACGAGACTCCGAAAGCGCACTAGGAAGTTGTTCGAATGCGGCGTCAACCAGAATGCCGACAACGTCAGTGCCGTAGCTCTTTACACGATCCTTCAGATTGAAGGTCTTCGCGCCGTCCCCCGCCTTCGCCTTTTCGAGAGCGTTCTGCGCCGAGAACACGGCTATGTCGGCTTTCTCACGATCGATCGATGACGATGCACTGTCCGCGTATGTCTTGTCACGAGCAAGCTGCGCATCAACTACAGCGATTTCAGCGTTCCGCAACGAGATCGCATCATCAGTCATCGCGCCCTGAAGCTCAGGCGCAGGACCAATCGCCTTACCCGCACCCGTACCGTCACGCTTTTGCTCAAGCTCACGGACTTTCAGTTCCGCCCGCTGAACCTTCAACTCAGCTTGCTGCCTGTCAGCTTCAGTTTTCTTCTCGTTCGCGTTGACCTTGTCCTGAGCTTCCTTCGCCTGAATGACAGCTACACGAGCCGACTCCAGCGCCAGAGCATCCTTCTCAGTCCACGGCTCCTTCGCCACACCACCCGAGTACGACGCGCCAGAGCCGCCTGTGAGAGCCATCTGCAATGCCGGCGAAAGCGCCGAATCCGGGAGATGGAACTGTGCAGGGAACTGACTGTCGTCATAGCCGGCAGCGTTACCGCCGAACGTCGAACCGGAGTTACTGCCACCGTTCTCGACATCGACCCGAGACCCGTCCTTGAAGAACAACGTGCCAGCCATATGTTCCTGGCTGACACCGATCCGGAAGTGGCCTTCACTGCCACCAGGCTGCATGCCCTGCAGGTCGCCGCCGAGGATCGAATATGTCGTCCATAGACGCCGCGGTTGCTGTCCCATGCCGGTTGCAGCGATGTGAGACATGTACATCGAGCAGTCCCACGGCCCGTAGTCATAACCGATACCGGCCTTGGCGCGGGCAAAGTTGATCATGTTGTCGAGACCGTCAGAGCCGATAGCCCCACCATCCGCGAACTTCCCGACCTTGCCTTGCGCTAGCGCAGCACGGAACCGGAAGACACCTTCTTGCCCGCCCAGACTGTCAACATCCGCAGTGGTGAGCATGTGCTCGCCAGGCATCGCCAGAATCGGAACAGAGTCCTTACCTGGAATGCCGCCTTCAATCGGTCCACCTAGGGCTCGCCCACTTATTTGCTGCTGGCGAGCCATCTCCGCCCACGCTTCGGGTGAACCAGGTCCGTACTGCAGCGCCACGTCTCGAATCGAGTTGTACTGAACGCTGATCGTGACCGTCTTGTCCTTGATCCCAGCCAGATCGTCCTTGACCTGCTGTGAATTCGCCAACGCCTCAGCGATCTTCAGAACAACTGCAGGATCAGCCGTGGACTTCGACAACTCAGCAAGATCCTGAGTGGTGATCGCCTTACCCTCTTTGAGCTTCGTGAGAATCACCCCCACCTGCGGGGTCGCCTCTAGCCCGCTCAGCATTGCAATAATGCTCTCGGACTCTTGGGCGTTCAGTTTGAAACTCTGATTGTCGAGAGTCAGGAGTGTCGAGATGACGGACGGGATACCGATGTACTTGTCAGCCATAGCTTCAGCCGCGGCACCAGTAACGCCCATCAACGCGATCTGATCCAGGAATGTCTGACGAGATGCCGCAACAACTGCTGTCGCATCAGCCTGCGCGCCAGCAAGATCCCCAACATTCTTCTTCGCTTCGTACGCTGCCTGAGCATTCGCAAGCGTTGCCTGCTGCTGAGAATTGGTTGCGTCCAACAGACGTCGTCCAGTGTCAGTACTGACATCGAATGCGCCGTTAACGATGGCGTTGACACCAGCAGCGTCCGCGAACGCAGCCTTTGTGGCGTCACTCGCTTCCGCCAAGCGGGACTGCGCCTGCTCTAGCCCAACCGTTCCTCCATTGAAGATGGTCAGCGCATTCGAGAGCGCGGACAACTTCTCCTCGGCGCTTCCAGCCATGCCGCCGAGCTTCTCCATCGCGTCGCCGAATTGACTTGCCGGCGAACGGCCCTTTTCCATTGCAGCAGCAGCATCTGAAACCCTCTGCTGAGCTGTCGCAAGATCAACGTTGGACTCGCCGACCTTCTTCCCGAGGTCGGAAGCGCCCTGGCCGGCCTGATCCATCCCGCCGTAAAGTGCTCCCAGCGGATCAAGCATCTCGGACGTAGCCGACTTCGACACACCCAGGATCTTGTTGTGATCGGAGATCTTTCCGTTGACTTCCTCGTACTTTCCAGGAACTCCGCCCAGTGCATCTGACAGATCGTCAAGCGATACACCGGCTGCCGCGTACTTGTCTGCATCGAATGACTTCGATGCCAACAGTGACTTCTGAATGTTCGCATCGAGCGCTGTATTGACTCGGCCAAGCTCATCCGCACGGTTCAGATGTGCTGCAACAAGGTCGGTCTCAGCGATTCCATAGTCCTTGGCAGACTGAATCGCGCCGCTATCCGCGAGTTCAGATGCCTTCTGCTGATAGGTACGTTCCGTGATCGCGCCGGTCTGCTCATCCAGAGTCCCGATAAGGCTCTTGATCGACTCCTCATGCTCAGCAGCTGCCTTCGCGGCATTCCGCTGATTCATCGAATAGATCGACAGCGCTGCAACGACACCCATCACAGCAAGGCCAGCAGGGCCACCCAGAGCGCCCATCAGTCCGCCAGCGGCAGTCTTGAGACCTGCAAACCCGGCCGCAACAGTACCGGCCGTGCGACCAAACGTAGACGCACCAGCAGCAGCATTCACAAACGCGCCCTGCATGCTTGCAATCGCGGGAGAGTGTGTCCCGAGGCGCTGAATGGACGAACCGAAGGACCCCATTTGGACGGTGCCGACACGAGCGGTGTTCACCAGCCCGCCACTCGCGGTCACAATCGATCGCAACCCGGTGTAAGCGCTTGTCGTGGCCGGACCGATGCCCTGAATGCGGGTACCGAGACCGTGTGCAGCGGTTGCCATCCGGCCCATGCCGTCAGTGCTCCGCGCCATGAAAGCAGAACTGGCCATCGACGCAATCTTGAACGCCACCAACCCGGTCACCACAGCTTGAATTGGCCCCGGCAAAGAACCGAAAGCGCCAGCAGCAGAAGCTACAACGCCGACAACCGGGGTCAGCACTGCGAGCGCGGTCGCTCCAACGCCCGTTGCCAGCGAAAGCCCACCTTGCAGCGTATCGAGCGCGCCACCAGAAGTTGTTGCGCCTTCCGCAATCTCAACAAGACCGTCACGAACACTCAATGCCATCTCACGCATCGAGTCGCCGGCGCGAACAACATTGTTGAACGTCCCCGACAGCATCGGCAGATTCGTCAAAGAACCTGAGATAACTTCGTTGAAGCCCTGGACCACGCCACCCGAGTTACCAAGCGCCACATCAAACTTGTCCAACGCTCCATCTGCCAAACCAACGGCCGTGTTACCGAACGAAGTCAGTGGCCCGTCAACCAGGTCATACAACTGCAGCTGCAGTCGCTCGGATGTGTTCTCGATCTTCTCGAACACACCGGGCAGGCCCTGATTCTGTGCAGCTGCGAGTTCAGCCGCGGCTCCTTGTCGGCCGATCGCGTCTCGCATTGCGTCGTATTTCTCGACGCCGCCTTCAGCTGCGACCATTGACTGCCGGATCGCATCCGATCCGAACAGTGTCGCTGTTGCAGCTTGAAACTGCTCCTGCGACATGTTCTTTGAAGCGTTCGATAACTGCTCGAACAGTGAGCGCATGCCGACGAACTTCTCTTGCGCGTCGTAAACGGTGAGACCCAGCTCTTCGATCGCGGCTTGAGCTGGCTTGCCCTGATCGGTCAATGCCAGGAGGGAGGACTTCAGCAGTGTGCCCGCGTCCGAACCCGTAATTCCTGCGTTAGCAAACAATCCGAGCATCGTGGCCGTGTCTTCCATCGAGACACCGAAACCGTTCGCCACGGTGCCCGATTGCTGCAAGCCTGCGGCGATATCAGTGATCTCAGCGCTCGACGCGTTCGCGGCATTCGCCAACACATCGGAAGCTGTTGCGGCATAACTTGCATCGAGTCCGAACGCCTGCAAAGCCTGGGACTGAATTGTTGCCGCCTCGGCCGCGTCAATCTGCGCTGCAGCGGCGAGCTGCAAGGTGCCTTTCGCTGCTTCCATCGACTGGTCGACAGAGAACCCGCCCTTGGCGAGTTCCGTCATCGCAGCAGCAGCATCATTAGCTGAGGTGGCGGACAACTCAACATCGTTGCCGAGTGCCATCGCCTTCGCCTTGATGGCGTCCATCTGCTCGCCAGTAGCGCCGGTGACACCTGACATCGCGTTCAGGGTTCTCGTGAACTCATTGCCCTTGTCGATGACCGAGGCGAAGGAGACAGCCGCGCCTGTGAAGGCGAGTACTCCGGCGATCTTTCCTGCGAAGTTCGATGCCGCGTCACCTGCACCTTCAAGGCCTTGTTCGAACTGGGAATTGAACTCGGATAGGTCTGCTGCGACCTCGACATCAATGCGGCCACCAGCCATGGCCACCTCCTATAGAAACGCCGGTAGCCCGAAGACATAAAGTCCACGGGCTGCCGGATACATGAATGTTTAGTTGTCAGGCATCGCGCGCCGTTGCGAAATCAGAAGCCGTGAGAGAATCGCGACATGAAAATGACACTTGCCTCGCTGGCGCTAATCCCGTTTGTTTTCGCAGTTGGATGTGGATCAAACGAACCTGAACTGACCCCTTTGCAAAAACTGGCAGCTAATTACCAGTCGCGAATCGACGTCACCTTAGGAGCCACTCCGTCTGTCTGCTTGGAAAAGGTCAGCCCGAACCGGTGTTTCGATGACATGTCTGACGTGATGCTTGGGATTTCTACCGACGTGAAGGAAATCCCTGACGGACCAGAAAAAGATGCACTAATGGACCCGTTGAATCGTTTCGCTGACGCGAGCCTGAAGTTTGTGATCAATCAGTGCGACGGCGGTTCTGGTGGCGTCGTAATTTGCTCTACGCAGCAAGTGGTGATGGACCGCGCCCTTGTTGATACTTGGTCAGTGTTTGACGATCACAAAGCTCAGTAGGGTTGACGATTACCCGGTCTGCCATTGCCCCACCAAATCCGCCAAACGCGGCTTAGGCTTCGGCGGCTCAACGACAGCACGCTTCTCCAAAAACTCCGCCACCAACACAGACATATCCGACACAGACCGCTTCCCCACCGGAGGCAACACAGGCAGAGGCGGAGGCTTAATACCCTCACGCTTCCGCCTGTCCCGCTCCCTCTGAGCATCCTTGTCATCAGGATCCGCGATCCAATTCGCGTACTCCGAGTTCAACCAGTAATCATCGCGATCCACCAGCATCGCGAGATTCTCAGAATCCCGCTTCTCCGCCTCAAGCCACTCCATCACCGCACGGATCTTCAACGCGCAGTCCCGAAGTGGCTCCCTCAAGATTTCGCGGAGGCCTCGACCGTAGTAGCGTTCGCATCCTGTGAGGGCAGCGCTCCATCCATCCCGCGTAGTGAGGCAGGCAAGAGCGCCAACGCTTCCCCCGAAGTCAGCGTCGAAATGTTCCCGAGCTTGTTGATCAGCTTCACAGCCTGCTCAATTGAACAGTCACCGAGATGTCGTGCAATCGCACTACCACCTTCATCGCCTGCGATCAGCTTCATCGCCAACTCGATCTGATCGGCACGCAAATAGGCACCAAACTGAATCGACTCTTCACCGCTGTAGCTTCGTCGGATGTCGAACTTCGCATCCTTCAACTTCACCGGAACAGGTGGAAGATCTTCAGTGTCCAACACGGACAGAAGGTCAAAAGCATCATCGACCTCATCTGCAACCACCTCAGACTCAACCACAGTGGGCTCAACCTTCGAAACAGACTTACGGGGTGCGCCAGGCATACAAAAAACTCCTCAAATTAAGGTGCGAGCGGGTTACTGTTAGTCAGAAGCTGAACCGGCGACAACGCCAGCAACTCAAGCTCAAAGCCATCAATCTTGTCTCCACCAAGCGAACGCGGAGGCGGAGTGAACAACGTCGCCCGCTCGCAATACAGCACCTGCTTGTCATCCTCATCCTCAAGGCGCAACAGGATCGCGAACTCCTCCGAATCCCCAATCACCCACTTGAAGATTCCGGAATCCGGTGCAGTCTCAACGATTTCACCGCCCTGCAACAGGGTCAGCACAGTCGCCTTCGAGTAATCGACAGGCTTCAGCTTCAAACGATCAGAACGCGGGCCGCGAGCAATCTTGTAAGACGACTGGCGGTAGTTCCAGATCGGCAACTCCTTGGTGTCCTGGCTGGGGTTCTGCTCAAACCCCGCCTCAATACCGCCGAACGCATCCCAAGTCACACCAGGTGCAGTGCCAGTAACAAGGGTCAAACCAAACGGATCAGTAGGTGCCGCAGTGCCAGCAGGAGCACGGAACGCGTCACCATCCTGCCAAACATAAGCCTTATTCGGATCTGCATGAGTACTCACAAAAAACCTCCAGAAAAGCCCACACCAAGCGCGGGCAGAAATAAGTGAGTCCCACCCCGAATGCGCCTGGCGCGGCAAACATTCAGGGCAGGACAATTGAGACGCCACACATCGGTGGCGAGTTAGCGGACGATCATCTTCAAGTCCCAACGCACAAGCGCACGGAACAACAGATTCTCGGGACCACGTTCGGCATCAACATCCGTAATCGGGCCGTCAATCCACTTCGCAGCCCACGAACAATTCCGGAACCGTCGCTGCGACGACGGAGCCTTGTGCACCAACCGCCCAGCAATGTCAGCAATGTTCCACGCCAACTCTTCCGGATCCGTATCCCCGCCCAAGATTTCAAGTTTCGGAACCCACACATCGCACTGAATCATCGGCCGGCGCAACATCGGATCCTCCCCATAATTACTGGGAGCGGACAAGGTCACGAACGGACCAGTCAGAGGATCAGGGATGTCCCGCGTCGAAATGTTTACCGCAGGAACAAGTGCAGTGAACTCGGCATTGTTGATCAAGAAGTCGCGGATAGCTCCAGGAGCGAACGGTGTGAAAGCAGTCATCAGGCCCTCGATCCCCGAGGTTTGAACCCGGAATACTTGCCGTGCTTGCGGGCAGCGTTCGTCATCGCCGCAATGCCGCGCATCCTCGACGTTCCGTACTCTTTCCAGAACGCCTCCGGATCGTTGTCCTCAACGAACACACGGTCACCTTCCACTACCAGCGCCGAACCCCCAACGAACTCCCCTGTGCGCCTCGGAGCTGTCGCATCGAACTCGGATTTAATCTTCTCCGCGATTTCCTTGCGACCCTCGGTGGACAGTTCCCGAGCCTCCCGCTGAGCGTTGTCACGGTAGATCGTGACCCGCGCCATTAGCTGACCTTGAGGTCAGACTTCACATCCGGCTTCGCAACAGGCTTCACAGGTTCCGGCTTCGGCGTTTCCGCCGGCTTCACCGCACCCTTGTCGGCCACAGCCTTCAGATGCTTTTCGTACGTCTTCGAGAATTCATCGGTGAAATGCACACCGTCCTCGTCGGTATAGGACACAATCGCCATAGTCACTCCTGGTAATCAGTTGAACTCCGCACAATCGCGGAAATGTACTTTGGTTTGCGGGACCCGCGAACCGGACGCCTAACCCGAGGTTTTCCGACAACCGTGAACACAGTGCCGTCCTCGTCGCGAAATTTGGAGCGTGGCACTGGATGCGGAACCAGACCCGGATCCAACAGCAGCACATACGAACTCACCACGTGACCGTCCACGATCTCCACGTTGCCGGCATCAACGGATGACGAGGCGAGCTGTCGCTGTTGCAGCAGGCCTGTCCACGGCACCTCAGTAGGGGCAACAGGCCGTCGATTGCCCGTAGACGGATCAAGCTCTGGGGGGTTGTCCTGCAACAACACCCACTTCTCAGGTAGTTTCGACATCAGCCCGGCACAATCGTGAAAGCGCCACCGAATTGAACTCCCACCGCTGGATCGAGTACAGCCAGATCATCAGCGGAGAAGAAGATCAGCGACGGATCGACATCCACATAGGTGGTGCTGATCTCCGGGTACTGTTCCGAGCGGACCCGCAAACCCACTCGCATAGCATCTACAGCGCGGGCCACCGCAGTGACCAGGACCCCCGTAACGAGCGCAGGACTCAGCGAGCCCTGCGCGATACGGGTGTCAATGTCCAGCGGATACGCACGCAGTCGAGCCGACGCGAAGTCGATCAACGACTCAACCTGAAGGCGTTCAGCGTCATCGAAGGTTTCCCCCAGACGAAACTGAACGTCTTCAACTGTGATGAGCGGGCTAAGCGGTGCCGTCACTCGATGCCCCTGCGGGCTTCTTGGGGGCTGCCTTTGCGGGAGTGGTCTTCACAACAGGCTCAACCTTCTCGGTCTCGACCGTCTCAGCCTCAACCGTTTCGGTTTCAAGCTTCTCGATCAGGCCACCCGCAGCGAGACGCGCAACATCCGCTTCCGACACATCAAGCGGCACAACCGCATCCTGATACAGGTACTTCAGCTTTCCATCAGCACCATTCACCCCGACAAGGGGCGCAACAACAACATAGGACATACTCAAACCCCTCAGATTCCGGTGATCTTGATAGCAGCACCAGGCTCATTCACATACGGAACGCACACACGCCGGCCACGAACACGCCACTGATCGTTGTCCTCGTCGCGAATCGACTTCGTCTCAACGGTGTCGCCGACGTAACCTTCACCGAGTTTCTCGTCACCGATACCGCCGAGGGCGTTGGTGTCAATAACCCATGCGCCGGCAGCAGGCAGGTTCGGGGTCGGGAGAATCGTCAGACCCGCAATGGTGCGGAACTCACCCGTGTACACCGAGTTACCCTTGTCCTCACGAGCCATCAAAGTCGACAGCTTGTCATCAGACGCGAGGAGAGCCCACGTGAGGTCATCCACGACAATAACGTCGGGGTCATAGCCTTTGTTCAGGCCCTTCACCTTCGCCTTCGCGAGCATGATGTCGCGAAGAATCTTGGTGGAACTAGCCCACGCACCATCCGTAACATTCTGGGCAGCAGTGACCTGAGACGCGATCAGCGACAGCGACAACGAATCAACTGTCTTCACAAGCTGATTCACAATGACGTTGAACGCCTTCTCAACCGGGGAGAAGTTCGACCGCTTGATCTTCTCATCCGTGATCGGCACGTCCTGGCCCCACTTGGTGACCCGAACCGCCTGCGGGGTACCCGAACCGACACCAGCCAGCGGGTACTCAGCGCCAGGCGAAATCGCCTCAACCGGACGATCAGTGTAAAGCGGGTCATCCTGATCGAACACGATCGCACCACCCGACACATCCTGACGGGAAGTCAAAATGAAATCGGAGATGAAACGCTGATTCGCAATCTCGTTCACCCGAGTCGCCACAGCCGTGGGGCTGTTCAGGAACCGATTGATCGTTGCAGTGTCCGCAGAGAAAGTGGGCGGACCAGCGGGATAAGTAATAGCCAATTTTCGGCCCTCCAGAGCCTAAAGAAGCCCACCACGAGAACGTGAGGGCTTCGAAGAATGAAATAAGAGAAAAGGAGCGGCACTCAGCGGAGCGCGACACGTACCTTGCCGCCAGCAGCAGCGGAAATCGCAATTCCCACAACCTGATCGAACGTGCCAGCGCCAGCAGTGGCGACAGCGCCAGCAGCAGCAGTAATCACATTCGCGCCAGCAACAATCGGGCCCGATGCAGTCAACTCGTGAACACCGCCACGATGCACAGTCACCGTCTCGCCGACAGCAGCATCGAACGCCGCAACACCAAACCAGGCAGCAGACGCGGCACCTGCGGGAGCGACAGTGCTGTTACCGGAAATGGCAACCACCTGCCCGCCAGTCACAGCAGCCGACGTAGCGATCGGCACATCAGCGCCAGGCTTACGGATCGGAGTATATTCAGCCATAAGTTTTGTCTCACTTTCGATTCGGAGCAGACCCGTAGACCTGCTCGTAGAGGAGTTGATCCTCAGTTTTGGTCGGACTGGGCTGCGGTCCCGGAGACGGGACCGGAGCAGGAACGCGAGGTGCGTTCGGATCGACAGCAGCCACCGGGGCCACCAACGTCGGCCGCAGGATCGCCCAGTCAGCCGCAAGTTCTTCAGGAGTCGAGCCTTCGAGGCGATTCACCCATTCCTTGGGGACGCCGTTGTTGTAAGCGAAGTTAAGACGCAGATTCTCCTGCGCTTGCTTCTCCGCCGCAGCGGTCGCTTCAGTCGCAATCTTCTGCGCCCGTTCAAGTTCCGACAGCTTCGCATCCTCAGCCGCCTTCGCATCAGCAGCAGCCTTGTCGCGCAAAGCCTTCAAATCTCGTTCAGCCTTTTCTGCACGTGCACGTTCGGCATCGAGCGCCTTCTTGCCGGGGTCACCGAGACCCTCGGGATACTGAGGTTCAGCCGTCGCGGCAGGAACAACAGGAGCAGTCGACACAGGAGCTGTAGGCACAACAGGTACAGCCTCAGGAGTGACACCAGGAACCGGCGGCACAACATTCGGATCAGAAACAACGGGAACAGCATGGGTAACTTCAGACATAGGTAGAACGCCTCCATCGCGGGGGAATTGGCCCGCACCGGATCGCCCGGACGGGAATAAGAACAGCCACAGACCGTGGCCAAAAGAATTTGGGTACAAAAATGGCCCCGGAGCAGAAAGCTCACAGGGCCTCAAAGATTGGGATCTACCAACTCGCGTTGGTTACCAAGATTTCACCGGTTTCGGGCATGAAAAAACCCCGAAGCATCAAACACTTCGGGGTTCAACAGCAAGTGCACGCTTACGCAGCAGAGCGGACCCGTTCAGCAACAACACCCTCACCCGGAGCGTCATCAGACGTCAACAGCAAACCCCACCCCGTACGCGTAACCAGCGCATCGAAGATGGACTGTGCGCACCGCCGGCGGGCAGCCAAACCACCCGCGTAGTAGATCTCCACCAACACAGTGCCGGCATCCTCAGGATCCGGGGAAACCCCCACCCGAGTGCGATCATCTGGGGTCATCCACGGCTGCGGCCCGTCCAGCACCGCAGCCCCGAGCACATCCGAAACCGCCGAAACAACATCATTCAGGGAGGAAGCACCTGACACTTCCACGTAATCGACGTTAGCCATCAGAGCCTCCAATCCTTCGTTGTAGCGGCAAACCATCCGCGCCGGCGGCACCGATGATCCAGATCTCGTGCACATCAGCATATCTACCAATCAAGTTCGATGACAGCTCTTCAGCGGCCTCGAAACTGATATCCGACCGGTTGATATCCAGAATCCAACGATTCGCCTGTTCACCCATGCTTTTGGTGATCTGCCGCATGATGGTGTTTCTGCTGGAAGATGTGGGCGATTTGAACTCCCACGCGACAGCCCCATCGGGTCCCTCGATCAGAACATCTTCACGGCGTGCTGCGATCGGTGGGCGGAACGTCACGTTGTGACCCAGCAGCGCCAGCCGCTCAGCAGTGTCCAACTCGTGTTGTTCCACATGCTTGACCTGCGTGCGGTCCACTTTGCCTTTACGGGGCGGATCGCCACCTTGGATTGATTGACCACGCGTCGGAGGCTTAACGGGAGGCTTCCCACCACCAGCGCTAGTCAAAGGAACCGGCTTCGATCGCACAGGAACCTCGTCTGCCATGTAGCCGTACAGCTTCAGGAGACGCAATGCATCAGGACGATCCTCGGCCATCGCCATAATCGACTCAGGCATCAACCTGGGTGTACTCGCCTGAAAGTAACGTCGGCCGCGGACATCAGTCGATCTGCGGGCAGACCCCGCGTTCGACATTGCCCGGTAAGCGACACCTCTACGAGTCACACCTTCGTGAGTCGCGAGCAGCTCCTCGCCGAACACCTGCGCCGTGGACATCCCCCGACGTGCATTCACAACCTGACTGATGTCAGCACCCTCGCGAATCGCCTGAGCGCCAGCAACAGTGAACTGCCTTTCCTGCTGCTCCACAGAAAGGGACTCGAAATACTCGTTCGGATCGGTGGTCAGATCACCGGAGCGGTTTTCCGTAGATGGGATATGCCGGCAATCGCACCCAGGGTGCCTAAGAAACCCCACGTTGTACTTGTAGAACTTGCCCGCCAACACTGTGCACCGCGGACATGACGGCGGATTGAGCATTCGCACGTACCCGACTCGTCGCCTCGATGCGATATGCAGCGACGTTGCAGCGCGAGATGCATCCGCAACCTGCACCTGCATCCTCACAAGCAACGCAGAAAGCCCCGACGCCCACGCCTGAGCAGTAGACGCACCCTGGGCAACCTGGCCCTTAGCGGTGACCACAGCGCCGTACATCAACGACTCCAGCGCACGCCCATCAGAGGCCACGCCGACCAAGCCATCAAGATTCGGCACCGCATCCGGTTGAACGCCAATACCCAGCTCGTCCAGCACATCAGCGACATACACACTCGAACCGGCCATCGCTCGACCTTGCCCAGAGGCCACCAACTGCATAAGCATCGGCAGATTCCGGTCAAACCACGCATCGAAATCGGAAGGCGGTCGAGAACCCCACATATCCGCGGCGATCCCCAACACCTCAGCCGTAATCCCCCGCTGCTCCGCGTAATGCGCGGCCGCAGCATCAGGCAGCATTCGCCTTCACAATGCCGGCAATCTGATTCGCAGGAGAGGTTTCCTCATCCATCTTCCGCATCTGCTCCCGCTGAGTAGCGCTGTACCCCAAATCGATACGCGTCTGCTCCAACGGAACCAAACCAGACTCATACTTCTTCACCGCAGCATCAGCAACCTGCGCCACAGTCGGTGTCGATGGATCACGCCACACCGTCTCCAACTGGTAATCGCGATCCTCCAACTCAGGCTTCCCTCGCATGAACATCAAATTGATGCGCTGAACGTCCTCCCACGCTCCACCGAGGAACGTGTGCTTGCGCTCAACCTTCTTCACCAACTGCGACTCCGAAGAGCGCATCGCATCCGCCGAAGGAGGGTTGTCACTGTTGAACCCCATGTAGTGAGGCGGTAACGCCGCGAGCTGGGAAGTCAACTGCGCCAGCAGTTTGATCGTGCCATGGAAGTTCGTCAGATCCGACTCGTCGAACGTCCCAACTTTGACATTGGAATCCTCCGACGCCCACAGACGCCCCTTGATCTTCGACCACGCACTGATCGGATTGCCGTTCTTGTCAACGAAGTCACTCGCCTTCAACCCGAACGCATACCGGCGCGGCATCGCATGAAACTCAGCCGAAGTCATCATGTCCGTAGCCATCTTGTTTGCCGCATCAGCCAACGGAATAATATCCCTGAACTCCGTCATCCCATCTGGGCGCAACAACCGCGGTTTATTGACCAGCGGCACAACAGGAACAATCCCAAAGTTGTGCTTATCCTTGAACCCGTCCTGCCTCCAGTCGCCACCGTCCTTTACGAACTCCACTGTCTCAACAGGCGTGTACACCAGGACATGCTCAACCTTGTCCAGGTCTTTCCACTTCTTGATCGCCGCATTCACTTTGCGGGTCTTCGGATCGCGCTGCGCCCACACCTGAAACGGTGACTCGACCGTATTCCGCGGCGGCTTGTCCTTCTCCTCATTCGAGGAAATCAGCACGTAGGCCCGCGACAACGCCAACGAATCCAGATGCCCCTGCTGAGACTGCTCATCCATGTCGTTGTACTGCCAACACGCCCATAGATCGGCATCCTCAGTGTCAGAGTCCGCATACCGGAAACCTTCGACATCCAAACGGTTCTCATACGCATCAGCAACCAGACGAGCCCAGTTCAACACCAACTCGACAGCGGTGTCACCAAGCTCTTCCTTCATCGCCTCAGACATGTACTTGAGAGGCTGCTCGCCCTCCAAATAGTTGTCCCACTTCGTCAGATTCGCCAGATCAGCCGTCAAACCCTTTTCAAGAACCGGGATCAGGTCAATAGCGTTCACAGTGTCGGCCATCGGCACAACCACCCACTTTCAGAAAACAATCATTCGGCTACTCGGAGCATCCGACCAACCAGCCTCACGAGCATCAGCCGCAGCCTCATGAGCAAGAATGGAAGCCATTGCAGGATCAATCTTTTGATGATCCGCCGGCTTACCCAACACATACTTCTGACCCGGCTTCGCGACCTTCCGACAATTCGCCATAGCGATCGCCGTAATCGGGCAACCATCCTGAGTGATTCGCCCACTAGCCAGATCCGTCTCAAAACGCCTAATAGCGTGAAACATTCGATCAATCTTGTTCGTCGGCCACTCCGACACATGCCCATCACCATGAGCAAGAGACCAATCACCGATCTCCGAATACCAGTCCTGCGGGTCACAGTAGAACCGGCCAACACGCCACGTCGAAAAGATCTCATCCACAGCAGCATTCACCTCGCCACGCGGAATCTGATCACCCCAATCAACAGGCTTCCAAATCGTCGGCAACCGATCAGGCCCATACAACGGCGTGAACTGAAAACCATCACGCGTCTCAGCCCGAATCGCAGTCCAGTCATTATTTTCCGACCCGTCGAAACCCAACGAAATCGCAGTTCCAGGAGCAGGATTAGGCAACGCCTCTTTCTTCGACACCAGCGAACCTCGACTCCCACAAACCATCACGAAGCCAAGACCCCTGGCCATACACCAGCCGATTACCGAAGAACCGCTCAGCCTGAGCCGGATCACGCTCCAAAATCTCGGCCGCATCAGCCTCGATCGAATCCAGATTCACCCACCACGAACCCTCGTAGACATACTGGTGAATCTTCCTACGATCACGCTTATTCCGATACGACAACCCAGCCGGCGGCTTCCGATAAAACCGGAAAATGTCCTGCACCTGAGACTCATACGTAGCCTGCGCAACCGAATTCTCGGACGGATCCCAACAGTTCGTGGTCTCCAAGGTCCGACCGCCCATACCAGCAGCACCACGACGCTGCGTATCAGCAACATTCACCATCTTATTAGTCTTGGTGTACAGACCGGTTTCATCCTGCAACGCGAAACTAATCGGATTACCAAGACGCGAATTCGCCGACGCAGTCACAACATCAATACGGTCACCATCATCATCGCCAGACTCACCAGCAATACGAATGAAACCCTCACGCGGATACATCAAATCCGACAACGGACCCAACTTGATCATCGCCACAAGCGGGCGATACACATTCGCAACCTGATCCTCAGACGTAGCCGTCAACTGAATCAACGGCGAAGGATGACGCATCCCCATCGGCTCACCAGGCAAATACGGGTACTCCCAACCACACCCACAACCCCAATCGGAGCAGGCATAGCCATCACCCTCACCAGCCCAACCAGCAAACAAACTCGGACCAACAGCCTCCACAGCCACAATCCCCGCCGACCACGGACCCTTACCCGTCTTCTGCGGAGCCACAATCTGCGAACGCCGATACGTAAACGCCTGATTCAACAACGGATTCTCAGGAACCCACTCAGCATCCGACCGAATCCTGTAATGGTTAGCAGTACACCAAAACTGCCAGTCAGCCATCTCAAACGGCTTACCACGCTGAAACCCATTCGGGACACGACAATGCTGCCGCACCCACCCATCCTGCAAATCACCCAACGTCGGAAAATCAACCACAAACTCACTGCCCGACATCAACAGCCCGCAACCGACGCTCAGGAGGGCCTACCGCAACAACAGGACCAGAACTCTCCTCACGAACAACGCCAACCTCATCCGACGCGATCGACCAACCATTCTCACGCAACCCCGCCGGCGACATCCCCACCTGATCAGCCAAACGAAACATCGCCGTAGCCTCCCCAGGACCAGCATCAGCAGACTCAGCACGAACCTTCCACCGAACCCACATCGCAACCGTCTCCCAACGCCACGACTCCCTAGCCCACGCAGCAGCCTGAGGCGACTCCCACGCCTTCCCCCACACCTCAAGCTCACGAGCAGTCCCAGACCCAAACGGCCAATCAGGCACCGGCCCCGAATAACCCTCAGCCGGCAACACCACACCACCACCCACACCACGCCGATCAGAACGACCAGAAGTCGGATCAGGCTGCGGCCCAGACCTACTACGAGCACCACCACGAGCCACCACAACCACCACCTTCAGCAGCATCGCGCCGCATCAAACCAAGCCAGCATCGCGCCGGCCTGAAAACTTTTGAACTATTCGCACCATTGCGCGCCCTCCCCCGCGGTGATTTTCGTTTTCGCGTTTGGGGGTTTGCCCCCACCCCTTGTGTTGGTGCAGGTCAGCTTGGTCGTTCGCTTTGCGTACGGTTTGTGTTTGTGCTGGTCAGGGGCTTGGCCGGCTGCCTGCTTTGGTGCTGTTGCATGCCCGGCAGAGGACTTGGAGGGGTCCTGTTGGTGACCCTCCGTGTTGGATGTCGTGGATGTGGTCGGCTGTGAGGTCGGTGCTGGGGTGTCCTGGTCTGTTGTGTCCGGGGCACCAGTTGCCTTCAAGTGCTCGGTGTTCGGTTACTGCTGTGGCTCTGCGTTTCTGTTCGGCTGCTGTGCGTGTGCGCTTGGTGGGTGTGGTTGCCCATTGGTGGGCGTCACGCTGTGCCCTGTGCTGCTTGCACTCTGGCTCTGGTTGCATGTGGTGGCATCCGGGTTGTGAACAGACGCGTGTGCGTGCTCGTGGCATGGGTGCTCACCTCGCATACTCATCGTGTCGTTGGCGTGTCTGTTGCTGTTGTCTGCGAGGGGTTGCCTGGTTCCCTGTGTGCGGGGTGCCTGTGCCCTGTGTGTACGTGTGCCACGCGTATGGATGCTGGGTGCTTTGTGTTGCACCCGTTGGCTGCTGGCCTGTGTGGTGGTCCGGTAGCCGGTGTGCATGTGTGTCCGTGTTGGGGGTTGTGTCTTCTCGCCGGCTTCTCCGCGTTTGGTGAGCTGCCTTCGTGGGTGTGCTCACCGTGCTGGCGATGCTCGTGCCGTCAGCTGTTGTCCGCGGATTTTGTTTCAGAAAAAATCTGATTAGAAAAAATCTGATTGAGAAGTTTCTGTTTAGATTTGTTTCTGCGTTTTAGATTCGCCGGCAGTTTGTTTCGGCCACCCGAGTTTGTCCGTGATGGTGTCCACCTGATCGAGCGTGGCCTCTGCTTGTTCCGCTGTCAGCCCGTAGCCGATGAGGTCGGCCTTCGCTAGTGTGCGGATCCCGTCACGCATTGTGGTCACGGGATCACCTGCTGCGTTTGAACTCTCTGCGCATCCACGAGTCGCGAGGGATTCTGATGCGGACGGACTCGGTCATGATGTCGTCGCCTGCCGCGTTGAGCTTCAGTTCACCGTTGTCGTCTTCGATGATCTGGTCTGCTTTGAGCCATCGTCTGCTGATTTGTCTGACGCGTTCGTCGGCGATTCGTTTGGATCGTGTGGGTCCGAGGATGCGTGTCACTTCGTCGTAGTGCGGTGTGTGTCTACGTACCCATGGATCTGTGTCTGGTTTATTCACTGCTGCACTCCTCGGCCAGGGCGCACTTCGCCGCCGATAGATTCTCGTCTGCGGTGCGTCGAGGATCGAACCATGAGGTTTGCTCGGTACCCCGGAGACGTTCGTAAGCCGCGGCCCTCTGCCATTGCGCCACTCGGACTTTGCGTTCGAGTGCTTCAATCCGGCTAGCCTTCACTGCGAATGTCTGCAACTGCTGTTGCCGGCGCAGCATCGAGGATAGATCCGACGGTGCGATGTTGATGTGGATTCTGGTGTCGCGAACACCTTCAGAGGTAACGGGCTTCGCGAGAACCGCCTCAACGATCCTCTCAGCATCATCAGACAACCGTGTCAGCACGTAATCCGTTGATTGCTTGCGGATCGCATTCCAGGGAACGGATGAGGATTGTCGCCACTCAAACCAGGTTGCATGGCTTTCCACTCTGTAGCTTGTGGTTTCGCCGTCATGCTCAATGATCCGGGCGATGGTGACTTCGGCTTCAGGGATAGCAGCATCAGTTGGGACATCGGTTTGATCAACGCGGATCTTGATGTTGACGCGCTTCCACATTGGATCGTAAATGGAATCACGCGAGGTGATGTCGTAAGTCGCATGGTGTTTCAGTGCTGTGGTGTACAGCTGGATTGTTGCCATCTGGGGTGAAGTCTCCTGTAGGTGTTACCCGCGGGTGAGGGAAGTTGCCTGAACAGCAGTTATGCGAATGCCTGAGTCATGCGGTGGCCACATAGGTGACATGCTCGGCAGGGATGTCAGTGAAGGTTCGTAGTTCGGGGTATCCGTCCGACCGCCAAAACGCTGTTGCCGGCACTTTCACCTGCCACAGATCCCAACTGTCTGGGTCTCGCATGCCTGCGCTCAGGCTCCATGCGTCCAGTGGCGTGGGCGAAAGGCACACAGTTGGCTTGCTTCGCGTGATTCCGCCGTGGTTCACCTTCAACCCCGAGGCTTTTATGTTGTCTCGGTGGATGGTTGGTGACCAGTGGTATGCGATTGCTGGTGGTTTCTTGCGGGTCATTCGAGGTCTGCCTCTTCTGCCTGCCCGGTCAATTCCGGGATCTTCCCCAACAAACCCTCAAGTGAATATGTGATGTCCCCGCCGTGAGGCAGTATCAGTGATGCTGTGGACTGCAATGTGCCGGTGTCGGTGAACCTTTGGTGCCCGACAATGTCCGCATAGTGCGAGACGATCCAGGATTCTTGTGTGCCTGTGGTTTCGTCGGCTGCTGCGGTGAGTTCTTTGATCGCGGCGTCGAGTTGCTGGTAGGCCTGGTCTAGTCGTTCACTCACGGGCGCCTCCGCCTATCCAGTTCCGCACCTGCGAGTCGGAGCCAGTTCCCCAGAAGTTGCAGCCGTAGCCCTTCAAAGTCCCGGCAGGAGCGTGCGCCTCTATGAAGCCGAGCATGACTTCCTCGTCGTCTTCATTGGCTGTGTGCACGTACAACTCAACCGGCCAGAAGTTGTACTTCTGCATCCAGTAGAGGACGGGCATCACTGTGTCGGTGGCATACCCGAGGTCATGGTCGAGGGACAGGCAGTCGATCGGCTGCCGCAGGAGTCGGTGCGTTCGAAGCGTCTCGATCGCGGCTTCCGCAGTCATGCGCAGCACCCAGCCGTCGGGCTCGGGACGCTCGTCATCTACGAAGAGCTTCACGGGCACCTCCAGGTCATCGATTTATGGAGGAGCTAAACGCCGCTAGTGCCTCTTCGAAAGACGTTTTGACAATCGCAGACGGCGACGGCAACTCGTGCCCGCCAACATTCACCGCCACGCGAGTGTCCGGGCGGTAAGTCAGCGACTTCACACGCAACTCGCGGCGATGAACCGCATACGCAGCATCACGCACAAGCTCATCCACCGTCGCAGCATCACGCACAAGCTCATCCACCGTCGCAGCATGAAACCCAAGCTCCAACAGTTCATCCCGATAGGACGCCAAACCCTGCGCCGTCGTATTGATACCAAGGTCACTGTCGATGCGATTGATCGTCAAGGTTGTCCTCCAGGTTTTGGGCACAAAATGGCCCCACCGACCCGAAGGTTGGCAGGGCAAGATTTGTTTGACGCGTGGGCTGTAAGGCTTATATCTCCATCATGACAGTCACAGGGACACACCAGTTTTGCTCAACCCAAGTCAAAAATCGCCACCCCGTATGCAACGATTCGTCAGTGAACTTTCTCCACGCCCAGGTTGCGCCCGTCATCGTGCAAAATATTCCCGCGCAATCCTCTACATGGCTAACCCAGCCTGTAGCGACTCTGATAGCGGCAATGGTCGCCCTCGTCGTCGCAGGAGTGACATGGCTCGGAATCCGACGCAACCACCAGCAGCACAAAGAAAAGGAGACATCGGCAGCTGTTGAGAGAAGGCGCGAGGAAGCAATGAGCGTTCTGGTGGAAGCTCTCGACGTAGCAGCAGCATCGCATGATGCTGTTCTCGCGGTTAGCATGGCCGCCGGAGCGCGAGGCGAACCAACAGATCCCATACCGACCTATAACTATGTCCGCGAGTACATCGACAAGTGCCGGCCTGTCGAGATGAAACTGCGACTGCTTGGGCTGGATTCCAACCAGTCGATGAGGAAACTGATAGATACCCATACCGCGATCCTCGAGGAAGTGTTGGCGGTTGGCATGAGTCCCCTCGGATTGGAGTTCAATCATCGCAGATTTCAGCTGAGGGCTACCGATGCTCTCACCGATCTGGTCCGGTCGTGTCAGCGGACGCTTGATCGGTTGCGCACGAAGTATGATCCGCCTGCGAGTCGTCTGTCATTCAACTCTGATGGTGAGGATGTGCCGCCCCGGACCAGCTAGTGCGCGAGTGCGGGACTATCGCTGCCGCTTCGACGCGGATGGTGCACACTTGCCACATGAATTGGTGGCAACAAATGCCGTGGGTAGTCGCTTTGACAGCGCTGCTGTTTGGACCGTTTATCGCAGGGGTCGCGGCGATGGTGATTCGTAGGATCGAGGCGATGGATGAACGCTCAACCCTCGTCGCTGACGCGGAGTTGCTTGATAAATTCCCCGACTACAGCGCGAGCATCTTGCTGCGAGATTTGCTTGAAGATCGATTATCCGAATATGTCAAGCGCATGTACGCGAAGAGCGTCAAACCCCTTCCCCTCACCCGCAAACAAAGAATATATGTCCGCCTAATCGTGGCGATATCAATCGTAAGCCTTGCCTTTGGATCGTTCGTCGTCCTAGGAAAGATCGATGGCGCGCAACTTGTTCATAACGTCTCATGGCCATTGGCCTTGACCTTGGTGGCGGGAGGAGCACTTAACCTTCTCCAGGCCCGACTTGCGGCGCGCCGATTCGGGCAGAGCAACGGCAACAGGGCCGCGATCGCTCGTCGCGAGCAAGCCAACCGACAAGCGAGTGAAACGACTCCGACTACCTCCGAAGACTCGGAAGCGCCCGTATCCGGGGATGAAACCGTCTCTCAGATCACGACAACTCCGACTCGCGATCCGAACGTTAACTGCAGACGAGACTGTTGAAATAACTGCTCAGAAAGCCAATCTCATCCTCATGCAGAAAAAGTGCCCCAGACATCGCCTGGGGCCAACACTCAAACCTTCATCTGAAACAACATGAACTTCACAAGCCAGTCATAATACGTCTCAACGACCCATTCCCGAAATCGTTTCAAATCATCTACCCTTCTTTTTGAAATAGGTTTGCGAGCAAGAAAATTAGCGAGCGGATCTAATCCGCCGAACTGGGACCCTTCATGCGAAATCCGCAGACTACGAAGTAGAATTTTGACTTCGCCTATCAACCAGGAGAACCCAGGTACCTCGAATTCGTTCACAACCGACGACCGACTAACATGCCTTGACGGTGCTATCCGAGACTGCTTCCGATTCGAAGGACTGTGCAGGCATATGTGGGTTGTGTTCGTAGGCAAAGTTCTTGAAATCGGAGGCCTGACCCTGGCTGCCAGAGGGCTATTCCTCGCATGGCGACACTCCGCGGATGGTGCGCACCTGCTTCCCGAACGGATTCGAAACTTGAATCCGTTTCGACGTAGACAACATGCCACCGTCTACGCCACGGCCTCCACCATCAGCGTAGGCAGTTCCACTGCGCTAGTAGAGGTCAGCATCGATCCAGATCTGCCGCTTAGGCCACGGGTGACTGCACTGGAAGCCAATCTGAATGCGGCACGTCGGGATATCGCCGCACTCACTTCAGCCTTGCAGCAACAGACTGAGAAGCTCGTGGCCGAGGATCAGCGTATCGAGCGAAGTCTTCTCGCGGCATTGTCGGAACAATCTCGTGAACACGCGGGGCATGCGGTTATCGAGCTCAGGACCGCTGTGCTAGGTCTGTCCTTTTCAGCGTTCGGCGTCCTAATGCAGCTACCTCAAGCGCTGGGCCTATAACCACTCTGCTTGGAGGCTGGGTGGTGGCCTGGTTCAGGCCACCACCCGCCAAGGCGGACCACGGGAACCACCCACAAGCTCACCGGGTCAACACCAACCTGCCGCGACTGGCCAACGCCCGCAGATTCTCACACCGACATGTGAGCCGTACCCCGTGCGAGAGTTGAACTCGCACACACATTCTTTTGTGGAATGCCGCTTTGCCGTTTGCGTAACGGGGCAGATCTTCCGCCCTTTGAGGGCGGGGATGCAGCAGCTGGTTTGGCGGGTCGCGATTAGTATCTGAGAGACCCAACTTCAAACCAGCTACAACTAAAGTTTACGGTCCAGTCACCCGAGCCGGTTTATGCCGCAACGGCTATGGAGTCAAGGAACACCCCTTCGAGAACCCGGGAACCAGTTATCGACATCGCCTCGACCAGATATGCCGTTGAGTTCTCCGAGTTGTCGAATGCGCCTTGTTGCCTCTGAAGATTGCCGCGACGATTTTCCAACAGGTGGAGCAGGTCCTCTGCAGTCAAGCTCCCCGTCGGGATGATCACCCCGTTGACGCGCACCGGAAGCTCTAGGTGCTTCGATGCTGAGCCCCAAAGGCCTTCTCCCGCTTGCTTCAACAGCTCGACTAGGTCCTCCAGATTGCGGTTAAACGTGCTCCGCGAGTAGTCGACCCACCGTTTCTGTTGTGCCCTTACCATTTGGGCGATGGGGTCTAGGTTGGGAAAATAGCCGGCAGCGACCTTGGATCGAAAATCTACTTCGACCGATGACCATAGGTGTGTCTCGTCCATGCCGCCGGCGTCGTTTGCCAGTTGGGCGACAGTCTCATTGAAGAACTTGTTGAGGTCTTGGTTCATTTCTTTGTCCACTCCAGGAGGTCGCTGAGGAAGCTGATCGCGCCCTCAATTTTGTCGGCGGTGTATGCGGATGCGTTGAGGTCGGCCAACTCCTTAGCGTTGAATCCGTCCATGAATTCTGCAGCTGGGATCTTGCGTTTCGCTGCGAGCGGGAGGATGGATTGTGCGCAGCCGGTGTACAGGCTGTAGCGAATGTCGCGTTCGGCTTTGGCGGCGCGTTCGGCTTCCTCAGCTTCACGTCGAGCCGTCGCGGCCTCCCTCTTGAAGTCCGCTTCCCAGCGCGCTTTTGACACGGATGGTGGTTCATTGTCTGTGAGGTAGTCAGGCGCTTTGGCTTCGAGGAAGGCGCGTGCATCGGTCTCGCGCTGCTCCGCACGTTTCTCTTCTTCGAGCAGCGACGTTTCGTAATCCCGCTTCTCGCATGCTTTCTTGAAGGCCGCATCGAGGGCGAGGGTGCCAGCCACCACCTGCTCAGCAAACTCGGGAGCGAAGTCCAGGACGATGCCAGCGTCTTTCAACGCCTTGATCCAGGCCGAGTTAATAGAGGATTCTCCATTATCTCCGATCTGGACGCTGCCGCGCTTCCATCGGCCGTCATTTCTACGTCCGTCCGCTTCCAACACCAACGCCGTAGACATAGCCCGGGCACCAGTGGACATGTGACGACGCCCGACATTGCAGGCGATGACGAACTCAGCGAAATCATCGCCGTCGTAGACGTCGATACGCGCCTCGACGCCGGCCCGATTACACGCTTCTAGGCGATTGCGGCCATCCAACAACAGGCCGTCATTGGTGACTGTCAGCGGATGGAGTAAGCCGACCGACTTGATCGACTCCGCCAGCTCATCCAACTCACCATCCGACAACATAGGGAAATGGTCCGCATACCGGTGGACTCCAACGATATTCATGTGAACTCCTTAATGAAGGCTAACTACCCGCGTGATCGCGAGGTAGTTTTTGATTTCTATCGTCCGTAAGCCATATCGGGTTTCGGCCGGCCCGCAATTTCCGGCTGCCGCTCGGAACTGAATCGTCCACTGGCCTTGTTGGCCTCACTCTGATGTTTGATGCGAAGGAGGTCAGATAGTCGATACTTCGCGTACCTACCTTGGCCTCGTTGCTCGATGTCGTTCTGCGTGATCCAGCGGGCGATTGTCTGCTTTGATCGGGATAACCGATCAGCAGCCTCGTATCGGGTGATCCAATCCTGTTCCATAGGGTGTTCTCTTTTCTAAGTGTGAGTTCGGTCTTTGTGTAGGCATAAAAAGGGCCACCCCAAGGTGTTGTCGGGGTGGCTTCGCTATCTCGAACGGATTAATCCGCTACATATGAATGGTGGCATAGCTGCGGACGAGCCGGTTTACGTCAAGATTCGCCGGTTTCTGCACGGAAGAGTGCAGCTAATCGACTCCTCCGTTCCTCGGTGAGAGGAGGGGCTGCGACGAGTAACTCGGCGACACGTGGGTCTGCCTGGGGTTGTTCGAGTTTTGACACAGTTCTCCTATTCGAAGGCACAGATCTGTTCAGTTCGGTTGGTGCGACTACGCGTTGGCCCTCTCCCAAGCCACGATCTTGTCCACGTTGAATCGCCACAACTTTCCGATCCGCATCGCAGGAACTTCTCCGCACGCCGCGAGGTCACGGACTCTTCGTTCGGAGATCACCCATCGCATCGAAAGGTCCTTCACAGTCATAAACGTTGTCTCTGCCATTCTTCCTCCTGTTCTGGTGTCCAATCTGTACGTTCGGAGACGTGAAGAATTTCCTCACGTCGTGAGATTCCATCGAGGATCCGGTGACTCACTGAGCCTTCAGTGAGGATTCAGTGAGTGTTGGAAAGATTTACCACCCCGAAATCAACCCATAGAGGGATCGCCACTCGGAGAGCTACCGCGCCAATGGACCCAGCGCAAAGATCGCCGCCTTCCCATGCCTGGCACCAGAATGTCCACTGGACAATTTTTCGAGCCATCCAAGTTGAACCAGCTTGCCCAACGCCGTCCGAATCCTTTGCCGGTTGAAACCCGTTGCGGCCTCGACATCCCGAGTCGGGCAGGTGACCGACCTCCGCTCACGACGTACGATTTCATTGGCCACGAAACACAAAGTCGCCCTCTGCGGTTCGTTCAAACCCAAGTCCAAATCCGGATCATCGAGCAGATCCACGACCGCGAACGCCTCCTCAACCGCCTTCTGCCGCATATCGAAAGAGTTGTATGGATCATCAAGGTGCTCCTGGGCTCGATCCCATGCATCGCGAAACGCCCGCGCCGCACTCCCAGCAGGGAACTCTTTTCCCTTGTGGTCGACGGAAAGCTGCCTCCACAGACCGGATTTGAGCGGATCGCACACATGAGACTCGGTTCGCTCCCGACTCCACCCTCGAATCTGGGCAGCCATGCAGATCGAGACGAGCATCCCGAATTGTTCGGGCCGCTTACCCCTGACCCCGTCGTGGACAGCGTCGACATACTGGGCCGGTAGTGCTTCATCGAGTTGAGGCGTCAGTGGTGGTTCTAGGACGCCGGTGGCCGGCATAAGTTTCCTCCTCGTGAGCTAGGAGGGCATCGTGAATTTGATCAGCGAGGTCCTGAAGAGCCGTCGGGCTCATCGACCACACGCCAGCTGGGCCGTTGCCCCTTTGGCGAGAGACCAAAAAGCGCTGAAAGGGCTTGTGCCCTTTGCGGCGCTGCGTCTCTGACGTAACTGTGAACTCGGACATTTAGACCAGCACCACCCGATTTGTTGCGTTCAGCAACACCTTGGCGGCACCGTGATCGGATCGAAAAGCATCAAAGTTCAATGTGATAATCTCCTACGTAGTTGACGATCGATTGCACTCGATCGAGTTGACAAAGCGGGAATGCACCACACGCCTTAACGGCATGCAGCGTTAGATCTGACGCTGTGAAATTGACAAGGATCCCCCACCTGGCAGCGGGTAGAGCTGTAGCCGACAAATCGGCGCGAAGAATGACGCAACGAAATCCGCATTGTGCGGGCGTTGCGTCACAAGAATGAGCTGCGATGCGGGGACTGTTAGTTGTCGCCCCGGCGAGTCTGCTCAATCGGCATGCTACACCGCGTCCCGCTCCACCGCAAGCTTAGACCTAGTGGCCGACAGAAACACATAACGCGAGATGTTGCGAGTCAGATCGATGAAAAACCCAGCACGCCTCTGTCAGCACACACATCGTGCGGCGCATCGGCGTGCCGTCTGTCACATTTCTAATCGCAGACTCGACCTTATGCATCCAAAGGGTCCCCAGCGTCGGGAAGCTTCAGTCCGGTACTGGCTATTCCCGATGGAGGACTTCGCCAAGATCATCGAGCGCGCCATGGCATCAGCGCACAACAGTGGCAACAACGTCACTGGGCGTTTTACGGGATCCCGTAAAACGCCGTCTGAGGGGGTGGGCCAGCCACTTTGGACTACGCCCTCTCTCGTTTCGCCGCGTACCTCGTAGCAACGAATGGCGACCCGAGCAGCCCGAGATTGCAGCCGCAAAACTCGTGACAACAAGGCTTCAACGGGACCGAGTGTCCGTGTGCGGGAAACTAACCCATTAAGCCCCAAAAGCTATATGGGTTGATCTGAGCAACCTGGTCCACAATCGACACCTCGAAGCCATCGAGGTCGGAGACAAGGAGTTCGTCGGCTGTCATGCCTGGCGCGGATTCAGTTTCTCGGTTGGAATGGTCGATTGACGGATCTGGCTGTCGTGGTGCGGAATCGACAACCGGCCGAGGCTTCGTGGCAGGACGTTCTTTGCCGTCCGCCCCGACTGTTCGCTCCAACTGGTGAATTTCACCAGTTGACTCAAGTTCGTCACGAACCGCGCTGACGGTGTTCTTATCGACGCCCGTCCGCTTGGCATGTTCACGGTTCGACAGTTGCGGGTCCGCTTTGATGGACTCAGCCACCAAAGCCCCGACGCTGCCCACGGTAGCCCTGGGTTCGTGGCCCCACCCTCGATCGGGCCCCTCCTCACTGCACGCCGGATCTACGCCGACGCGGTGACAGTTCATGCCAAGCAATACCTCGCCGACCTGCCATGACCACCACATGTAACGGCGCTACACGTGCGTTACAGGCTCCGTTACATCTCCACTGGGTCTAAATAGGGTCTACAGAGACTCTCAATAATTCGCCACGGGCCTGCCTGCGACGGCCCTTTGCGACAACTTGCAACAGACTGCTGCAACAACATGTCCCCTGGGGACACATGCGGGGACTCCCCGAGGATTCCCGCCGGAACAAAACACCATCACCGCAGGTAGCCTGCGGAATCCTACAGCCAAACTCAGGCCACACAGTTGGCCTAAAGTCGGCGAAAAGAACCTTCGGCGCACGGCGAAGGTTTTTCCCGGAGGCGGGAAGATTCCCGGTGCCGGCTGTGGCAAAGCGCTAGCACCCGCTAAGCACTTCCTAAGCGCCTGCTGTAGCAAAGCGCTAGCGCCCGCCACGGATCCAGGCAGTCGCGACATAGTCGGGAGCATTCCCGAAGGTGTCGGGAATCGGCGCAAAGTAGCTCTGGGGCGGCCGGGCCAGAGCTACTTGCAGTGAGCGCTCAGTGAGCATTCAGTGAGGATTCAGTGAGCGCTCCGTGAAGCAACCGACATAGGCGAGGTGCGCCAATTGGGACACCTGAGTTAGCTCAGTGACTTAGTTCAATGCAATCCCTGCACTCAAAGCAGACCATCGAACACAGCGCGGGTCTTCTCGTCCTCCCCTGGCCACAGATGTGAATAAACCGCCAACGTCACCATTGGCGATGCATGACCCAACCTCTGCTGAACCGTCGTCACCGAAGCACCTGACGCGATCAACGCGGACGCAAAGAAGTGACGTAACGAATGCCAGGAGTGATTCTCAACGCCAGCCTCCGAAGCCACTGCTCGCCACACTTTCGCAATGTGCGCGCTCGACCATTGACCGCCCTGAGTGGCACGAAACAGCGGCGTGCTCGGGCCGTAGTCCGGATGAGATTCGAGATGCGCCTCGATAGCTCGAATCGTGGAATCCGGCAGCGGGATCGTTCGCCGAGACTTCTCAGACTTCAGGGGTCGCCAACCAAACGCGGTGTGATGTCCGTCAGCCTGCTCGGTTACGTCCACGACTTGACGTTCGAAATCGATCGAACGGACACGCAATCCAGCAAGCTCACCAGCTCGCAGACCACTTGTCGCACCGAACTCAAGCATTGTTACGAATGGTTCACCAGCCGCAGCCATCAGCGCTCGAATCTCATCGAGCAATAGGATCTGATGGGGCTCGACAGCCTGATTCGCGGTCCCTTTTCGACGCACCGCAGTCACCGGATTTCTAACGATCTGGCCTTGGGCCACTGCATCATTGAACACAGCCGACAAGGTGCCAGTGAGCGTACGGATCGAACTGTTCGACAGCGGCCGACCATCAACCCACGGACGCCCATTCGCAAGGACTGCTCGCCATCCCCGAACATCGTCGGCGTCGATGTCGCCTAGCTTTTTGAACTCAAGATCACCGAGGTTCGCGGCAAGATGCGTGCGTACTGCCCGAGTTGACTCGGTTGCAGATTGTTCAATGTGGGCTTCGAGGATTTTGCTGAGCATCTGATTGTCTACGCGTGCGCCAGTTGGCTTGAGTCCTTCGCGATCCCGGATCCAGTCACGGGCTTCTTTCTGCTTCGCGAAGCTCTTCGAGATTTCCTTGCCGCCGACACGCGTCCGCGCAATGTACCGGGGCGGCTTCCCCTCGGCGTACGTGCGGCGCTGTATCGATCCCATTCGAGGAGTGTATCGGTTGCGGGGGACTCCCACATATCCCCCGACCGAAACAAACTTTGCGCGCCGAACGTGCCGCAAACGCACACACTCTCGTGAGCAGAAAATGGGCTATCAACTGCAAATATGCCCTCTACCATTGACAATGGATTCACATTGTGCGTAGGGTCTACAACAACATCGTGTAAATGAACTCAGCCATGACCGCCAGCCTATCGGTGTTTGCCCTATAACCCACATTGCGCGTTGGCCGTCACTCCGATGCGGGTTCTGCGGACAGTCCGAGGTCATCGACCAGATTCACCGACATGCTCATCGACCCCCACGAAAACCGCGATGGGGACACCTCCGGGTGTCCCCAGGACGGCTCAGATCATTGCCCTGTGGATGCCCTTCGGCTCGCCACCGAGCTGCGAGAGCGTCGACGCATGGAAAATGGAACCGGGTACATGGATCGCGTGCGCCAAACCGGCATGCGCATCACGCCAGAACCGCTGCATCGGCGTGCTCAACTGCAAAGCCCCACCACCGGAACGAGCAAAGATCTCGTCCACCGCCCGCACCGCCCGCCACGCCGCAGCAGTCTGCGTACGCCGACCGATCGCACGAAGCTCGAACGAAACTTCCTGCCCCTTCTCCGTCATGTCCCAGAAACGATCCACCGTCTCCAAGATCGCAGCCCGAGAAGCAGCGATCTCGGCCGCCGCCTCACCGATCGCGAACAGCACGTACGGATCTTCCTTGATCGGAACACCACTGACCGTCACACGCTCACGCTGCGCAGCCATGTTGCACGCCAACGCACCTTCGGCGATACCGATCAACGACGAGGTGATCCCCAACGGGAAAATGCACGAGAACGGGAACTTGTACAACGTCTCCGTACGACCCGCTTCCTTCCACGCCGTCCCGTCGAAAACCTTTCCGGCGTCGATCGTGCGGTACGTCGGCAAGAACGCATCCTTGACGATCAGATCCTTCGACCCCGTACCGCGCAGACCCACGACATTCCAGCTGTCCTGGTCGATGTCGTAATCCGAACGCGGCAACAACACGTGCAGAATCTTCGGCGGCATCAACGGCTTACCGGACTCGTCACCGACCATCGCACCGATCATGATCCAGTCACAATGATCGGTACCGGACGAGAACGACCAGCGACCGTTGAGGATGTACCCACCCTCGTCCGGCCTCGCCACACCCATCGGCGCATACGGCGACGCCATCCACGTATCGGGATCGGTTCCCCACACCTCTTCCTGAGCCTTGCGGTCGAAGAACGCAAGCTCCCACGGATGAACACCGACGATGCCGCTGACCCAGCCCGTGGCACCGTCCATCGCGCCGATAGCCATTGCCGTCTCGGCGAATTCACGCGGATGCGCCTCGAGGCCTCCGAACTCCTTCGGCTGGAACATCCGGATGACGCCGGAGTCGCGCAAGCGCTTCGCGCTGCCGTCCGTCAAGCGCATCAGCTTGTCGCCCTCGACCCCGTCGGCGCGGATCTCGTCGGCGAACTGTGAGATGTTGTCCAGAACCTGACCCATGATCTTCCGCCTCCATTGATAGCCCGCCAACCTTCAATAAAGTAGAACACGTTCTAGAAAAATGCGGAAGTAGAACGGCCAGTTCGTTCAGCGCCGATCAATACGAATGCGACAAGGCCAGTGGCGTTCAGGTCGACACGTGCCCCAGTCCCGCGGTCAGAATGCGAATACACCTCATCGCAACTTCCGCAGGCGAGCCGTCGCCATACGCCGGGGAGTCCCCGTCAACCCACGCGACAACGGCCATCCGCTGGGCCGTGTTCGCTGCAATTGCAAGCAAACGCACTTCCAGTGGCTCTGCGCCGGGTCCCATCAAATCACGCAGTACGAGCACCAAAGCAGTCTCGGTGTCGTTGACCAAGCTCACCACGCGTTCCGAAGCGCCGGATCGCCAGAAACAATCCTTTGAAGTCGGCGAATCAACGCAATCGCATCGGGTGTTGCGGCAGGTGAATTCAGTGCGACGCGGGCGGCGGATGCCAGCACCTGAACAACAGGCGTACCCGGCGAACTGGACGCGATATACCCGAGCCATTCGTCGATCCCGTTGGCGAGTATCGGCCTCACCGCATCTTCCTTCGTCCGAAGTATCGATAGAACGTGCGAAGTCCGATTCCAGCTGCGCGTGCAATGCCCTCGGCGGTCACCGGATTCTCGCCGCGAAGGACAAAAAGCTCTGCAGCACAACGTGATATCTCCAACTTTGCCTGCTCCTTCCGCCGTTGGGTGAGCGACGGGGAGTTAGACACTGAACCATGCTCATGCCAGTATCGCACGGTGCGCCACCGTGCTTCGGAGTTGAACAGGAAGAACCCTGGCATCGGCTGCGGAAGCCATGAACCGTCCACTTCGCCTTCGATCAGTTCCGCCACCGACTGGACATCGAGACGCCAGGCCAGCCTCGTCTCACCCCCATCGCCATTTGACGCGATTCGAGGCGGCAGCGCAGGACCAAGTCTACGGATCATCGACGTTCACGAACGCATACGCCTGGGTCCCGCCGACGGCAACGCTCGCAGTTCACGCATGGTGCGTTGAACATCGAAATGTGTCGCAGTTTGGCCAACCGCCCCCCAAATCGATGACGCTACAAGGCGGACAGGTACCGCACTTCGGTAGTCGAGTTTGAGCATCGCGGACGGACCGGAAACAGCAACGGCAGCAATCGCGTTTCCTTGCGGCCCAACCGGTGCAGCAACGCAATTGAGGCCGGGACTCAACAGCCCCGCGCCGTACGCTACGCCGGTATCACGTATTCGACTGAGTTCCTGCCTTAGAGTCATCGGCGCTTCAGCGCCCACAGGGGAGCCTCCGAACGCAAGGAGCGCACGTCCAAGAGCCGACCTGTCGGCCGAAGAACGTTCGCCGACACGAGTAGGAACTACACCGGACAGCATTCCGCCGATCTTGTCGAGGTAAACGACATCCGGCGCGTCCAGCACTCCGAACTGCACTACCAGTCCGGTCACTCGATGCAACTCGCGGAGGAAGGGCAAAGCGACCGAATACAATCGATCCTGTTGTATTGCAAGGCTTCCCAGCTCCATCAATCTGATTCCAAGGCAGTAATCAGTGCCATCCCGCCGGAGCCACTTCTTGGCGACGAGCTGCTCGAGCATGCGATGCACCGACGAACGAGGCAAGCCGGTAATTCGCGAAACTTGACTGAGAGTGAGCTGTCCGGACACTTCGAAAGCATCCATGACCGACGCCAGTCGATCCAGGAACCCCGCCGGGGTCGTAGCGTCTGCACGAGCGGAAGCTTGCATGCGAATTCCTTGAAGTCATTCCCACAATTTATGGTGCATGTGGGGCACGTGGAGCCGAAAAGCGCTACCGGGCTTACTGGTTACGGCCCGCTGCAACAGCACCGCGACACCAGGCCGTCCGTCACCGTCGGATGTTCGAACGATCTCAGTGTGACAAATTGTGCCATGTTGACATCGGGTGTGAAGAGAAAAACCTCAGGAGCATTCACAGAAGGATCACGGTGGACGTTAACGCCGCAACATGAACAGAGAAGGGCGAAATACGTTACCCCGGAGGCATATTCCACTAGACCAGAAAGTCGCACGGAAGATTTCCGTCAAATCCGTTGGGCCATTCGCCACGCTTGTGCCGCAAGCCTGTCCGCCTGGGCGCCGAACGATTCCGCCGACCGCTCGATTTCGCCCATCGCGCCACGTAGCGTGCGGCTGTACACACCCTCGACAATGCATGCGATCTTCCACCAGTTGAACGCAATGTAGAAGTCGATATTGAAGTCCGCATCTTGTTGGGCCGCAGAGATATAGACGTCCAACAGCTCATCGCGCGACGGGAAACCTTCGATTCGAGTCGGAGCATTCTCCAATGCACAAACATCGTCATCGGGTTCGGCCCAATAGACCAACAGTTGGCCCAGGTCTGCCAAGGGGTCACCCACCGTGGCCAGTTCCCAATCCAGTATTCCGGCGATCACGCCGTCGGCGCCGACAATGCAGTTGTCAAGGCGAAAGTCACCGTGCACGACGCTGCTACTGCACTGAGGGGGAATATTTCGAGACAACTTGGCATGTGTGCGTTCGAGGTCGAGGCTATCTCGCACACGATCACCCTTCCAGTTCCGCAACCACCGATTCAACTGACGATCGATGTAGTCCGTCCGATCGGCCAGAGCATTCCATCCGATCTCACGAGGGTCGACCGAGTGCAGGGCGGCAAGATTGCGAACCAGTTCCGCGGCCAATCCGGCTCGCGTTTCGTACGGGATTTTCGCGCGTACTACCTCCGGATCACGCAGGACTGCGCCGTCGATGAAGTCCATGACAAAGAACGGAGCACCAGTCACAGATTCGTCAATGCACTTGCCTACAACGATCGGTGACGGAACCGGCACGTTCTGCAGTCGCTCGAGAATGTCAGCTTCGCGAATTACATCATGGGCGGATGCATGCCTGATTCCGAGCGGGGGTCGACGTAGCACCCATCGAGAACCTGCCTCGTCGCTCACCGAGTAAGTCAGGTTCGAGCGTCCACCGGCGATCCGTTCGAATTCGAGCAATCCTTGCGTGGCATCGGGCAGATACTCACGGAACCACGCCGCCACCAGGGGCTCACACAAACCGTTGTCGCCCTGCGGTGCCAGGTTCACGACCTCACACCCTCACGCGCGGGACCACTTCCGACAGATGCTGATTTCAGCGGCGCATCGATGCCGTCGAGAAACACCGAAACGACGGCATCGGCGAGCTCTGAAAGACCGAACTCCTCTGTGGGGCTGAACCATCGGAGCGACAACCACACAGCGTCGCGAATCAGTCCGTAGAGAATCTCCGCCGGCAGGTCCGATCGAAACTCGCCTGCGCTCATTCCGGATTCGATAACAGCGATCCAGGCGTCCTTGGTGCTACGGGCGGCCTCACGGATGTCGTGATAGGAGTCAAGTTTCCGGAGATAGGTGCTGTTGTTCTGATAGATCTCGGAGGCGTGTGGGTGCGCCTGACTGACCTGAAACGAAGCTCGAACCAGCGAACCGAGGCGAGTACGTGGGTCACCGGCAGATTCCAGGATCGACCCGTATGCGCTCGTGAGCGCCTGAAGATATTGTGTGACAATCGTATTCGCGATTGCATCCTTCGATGGGAAGTAGTGATAAAGGCTTCCGGACAGAATTCCCACCGCATCAGCGATATCGCGAACTTTGGTGCCCGCGATCCCCTTGGTGGCGAACAGTTCTGCAGCCTGTTCGAGTATCAAGTCGTGACGATCCGACCATTCCATTCAAGTCCTCCTGACGAGTCTTCACGTGTCACCTCTGACGAGGTTGCAATTTTGACTCTATACCGCGAATCAAACGTTTGCTACAGTCGCTCCGTACCGCGTAGCAAACGTTTGATACGAGACTTTGAGCGCTCGTGAAATACCAGGAGAGGACGGACGCGTGTCGGACAAGACAATGTCGGAAGCAGATGTCGTAAGTCGACTGAGATCGGGAATGACAATCGGAATCGGCGGGTGGGGTTCGCGCCGGAAGCCGATGTCACTCATCCGAGAGATCCTCAAGTCAGAACTGACCGATCTGACCGTTGTGTCGTACGGCGGAGCTGATGTGGGGTTGTTGTGCGCAGCCGAAAAGGTTCGAAAGGTTGTGTTCAGTTTCGTCTCGCTGGACTCGATCCCCCTGGACCCTCACTTCAGAGCAGCCCGACAGGCTGGTCGTATCGAGGTCAGCGAATACGACGAGGGCATGCTCCAATGGGGCCTGTACGCGGCCGGGATCCGTATGCCCTACCTGCCGACTCGCGCGGGACTCGGTTCCGACGTCCTCCGGGTGAATCCGGAACTGCAGACGATCGTCGATCCTTATGCGGGCGAATCATTGGTTGCGATGCCGGCGCTCCCCCTCGATGCCGCGCTGGTACATATGAACCGCGCGGACATGCATGGCAATGCCCAATACCTCGGGCCGGACCTGTACTTCGACGACCTGTTCTGCCTGGCTGCCGAATCGGTCTATGTCTCTTGCGAACAAGTGGTTCCCACTGCGGAGTTGACCGCGGATGCACATCCGTCGACGATTCGAATTCCCCGGTTGCTTGTATCGGGAGTCGTTCACGCTCCAGGTGGTGCGCATTTCACATCCTGCGTACCCGACTACGATCGTGACGAGGCTTTCCAACTCGAATATGCCACTGCAGCAAAAGATCCAGAAGCTTGGCAACGCTTCGTCGACCGATATCTGTCCGGCTCCGAGGCCGACTACCAGAGACTCGTCGCTGCGGAATTCGAAGGAGTGCCGGCATGAGTGACGCCACTCGGGCAGAGGTCTGCGCGATCGCGTGCGCCGAGGCGTACCGAGGCAACGGTGAAGTGATCGCGAGCGCATTCGGCGTGATACCTGCAATCGGTGTGCGATTGGCGCGTCACACTTTCGAACCCGATCTCGTTTTGTCCGACGGAGAAGCGTCAGCCGTGCGCGGCACGTGGGCCGTCGACCGAACTCCGGCAGGCGAGGTCGAATCGTGGTTGCCCTTCAACCAGATCTTCAATCTCGTCTGGAATGGCAAACGGCACATCATGATGATTCCCACGCAGCTCGATTCCTATGGGAACTGCAACATCTCCGCGATAGGTGATCATTCGCGGCCGACAGTGCAACTCTTGGGAGTCCGCGGAGCGCCGAGCAATACCGTGCATCACCCGACAAGTTACTGGGTGCCGAAACACAGTGCACGCGTTCTCACTTCACAGGTCGACATGGTTTCCGGTGTCGGAAACGACAATGCACGCAAGGCCGGACCGTCGGCCAGCCGATACCACGAGTTACGACGAGTTGTCACAAATCTCGCAGTTCTGGACTTCGAGCCGGATAGCGGACAGTTGCGTCTGGTGTCGACTCACCCCGGCGTAACCGTCGAGGAAGTAGTAGCCGCAACCGGGTTCGAACTCCACCTGCCCAAAGCCGTACCCACTACTCGAACCCCCACAAGCGAGGAACTCGACCTGATTCGCAACGTCATCGATCCACGGAACCTACGTGACAAGGAAGTACCGGCATGACCGTGCTGAACTCAGGTACCGGGCCACTGCACACCCGTATCTGCGAACTCTTCGGTGTGAAGTATCCGATTGTGCAGACCGGCATGGGGTACGTCTCGGACGCCCGACTTACGGCGGCCACAACCAAAGCCGGCGGTTTGGGAATCATCGCCGGGGCGATGCTGACCTACGACGAACTCGTCAGCGCCATCGATTACGTCAAAGACCGCACCGACCAACCATTCGGCGTGAACTTGCGAGCCAACCAGGACGACATCGATCGCAGAATCAAACTTCTCATTCGATCGGGGGTCAAGATCGCCTCCTTTGCGCTCGCACCGAACCAGGCGCTGATCGGCCGACTCAAAGATGCAGGCCTTGTTGTCGTGCCGTCGATCGGATCTCGCAGACATGCCGAGAAAGTTGCAGCGTGGGGAGTTGACGCAGTTGTCGTTCAAGGCGGCGAGGGCGGCGGACACACAGGCGCAGTCCCCACGAGTTTGCTTCTGCCACAGGTAGTCGACGCCGTCGACATCCCCGTTATCGCGGCAGGCGGATATTTCGACGGCCGAGGTCTCGTCTCAGCACTCGCCTACGGTGCAGACGGAATCGCGATGGGGACTCGCTTCATGCTCACCAGCGATTCACCGGTGTCTCAGGCAGTCAAAGATGTCTATCTCTCGAAGTCGGTCAACGACACCGTGGTCACACTCGAGATCGACGGGGTTCCTCAGCGTGTGCTGCGCGCAGGAACGATCGATCAACTCGAATCAAGCCACGGACTGACGCGCATGTTACGTGCTGCCCGCAATGCTGTTGCTTTCCAACGTCTCTCGGGAACACCCTGGTCGAAGTTGATACGTGAAGGCCTGGAAATGCGGAAGAGCCACGAACTCGGCTGGCGGCAAGTTGTGATGGCCGCCAACGCACCGATGCTGTACCGATCCGCACTCCTCGACGGCCGCACGGATATCGGAGTCATGGCGACCGGGCAGGTCGTCGGACTGATCGACGACATCCCCAGTAGCGCAGAACTCGTCGAACGCATCATGCAGGACGCGGAGGCCGTCCTTGCTCGACTCACACCCGCACCCGAATTGGACAGTCGAGTCTTGTCAACTGAAAACGTGAAAGGAACAACGAACTGAAATGAATCAGCTGAAAGATCGAGTAATCATAGTAACCGGCGCCGGTCGTGGTTTGGGCCGGGAGCACGCCCTGCTACTTGCGGCCGAAGGCGCAAAAGTGGTTGTCGACGACACCGGCGCCGGACCGGACGGGCACGGAAACGACATCAGTATTGCGGCATCGGTCGTCGACGAAATCGTCGCGGCCGGAGGAATCGCAGTTGCCAGTGTCGCGGACGTCACGACGATCGACGGCGCGAGCGAACTCCTGGACCTGGCCCTCGAGGCATTCGGCTCGGTCGACGGCCTGGTCAACAATGCCGGCATCCTGCGTGATCGAATGTTTCTGAACATGCCCGAGGCCGATTGGGACGACGTGATCTCGGGACAACTACGCGCTACATTCGCGCCCTGCACTGTATTCGGCAACTACTGGCGCGAGCGTTCGAAGTCGGGCGAAACCGTCGCGGCGTCGATCGTGAACGTATCGAGCACCTCCGGGCTGCTCGGTGCCGTCGGTCAGAGCAACTACGGCGCCGCGAAGGCCGGGATCGCAGCGTTGACAACGATCCTCGCACAGGAGGTCGCCCGATACGGTGTGCGAGTCAACGCAATTACGCCTGTGGCCAGGACACGGATGACCGAGAACGTTCCCGGTATCAAGGAACTTGTTGCAGCACCTGACGATCCGAGTACATTCGACACCTATCATCCAGGCAACGTCTCGCCAGTTGTGGCCTATCTGCTCACCGAGAAGTGCCCCGCCACTGGTCAGGTGTTTTACGCCAAAGGCGGCGAAGTCCGCCAGTTTCTCGGGTGGCAGTACGGAAAGACCATCGCCAGAGACTCGCGATGGACGGTGGAAGAGTTGACAGAGGCGATGAGTGAAATTGTCTGAGACGACTGCGCCGATCCCTGGTCCGGGACACGGCCTTGCTGAAGGCAAATCCGTTCTGGTGACAGCAGCAGCGGGAACTGGAATCGGATTCGCAGCGGCACAACGCTTTGCTGCCGAAGGTGCCCGACTGGCGATCAGTGACCGGCATGAGCGCAGATTGATCGCGGCCGCCGACCGCATCGAGTCCGAGTTCGGCACCCGCCCACTCACTGTTCCTTGCGATGTCACGGACAATCAGCAGATCGACGCAATGGTCGATCGGGTGGTTGCCGAGTATGGATCCATCGACGTCCTCATCAACAACGCAGGCCTCGGCGGGACGGCGAGCATTCAAAGTATGACCGACGAGCAGTGGTGTTCGGTACTCGATGTGACCCTGACGAGCACTTTCCGCACCACACGATCAGTGTTGAGAGTCATGATTCCACGAGGGTCGGGGGTGATCGTCAACAACGCGTCGGTCATCGGCTGGCGTGCGCAGGAAGGGCAGTCGCACTACGCCGCAGCGAAAGCCGGCGTCATGGCGCTCACACGATGCTCTGCACTCGACGTGGCACCGCACGGAATCCGGGTCAACGCGGTTGCACCGAGCATCGCGATGCATCCTCACCTTGCCAAGGTGACCAGCGACGAACTGCTCGAACAGCTCAGCAAGAGTGAGGCTTTCGGTCGTGCGGCACAGCCGTGGGAGGTCGCCAACGTCATGGTCTTTCTTGCAAGCGACTACTCGTCGTACATGACGGGCGAAGTCGTTTCGGTAAGTAGCCAACATGCATAGCCACCCATGGGCTCTGAAGGAGAAGCTATGGTCGACAAAGAGTCACTAGGTATCACGGGCACCCCGTTCCGTATGGACATCGAGCGCGGCAAGATTCGTGAGTTCGCCGTTGCCACGTATTCGAGCAATCGGAACTATGTCGAAGACGAGTTCCCGGTAGTGCCCCCGACGTTTCTCACCACGACCCTCCTCTGGCAGACAGAGGGCTCGGATCCGTGGCGGAAGGTAGAACTCGACGGCAAACGCGGACTCCATGCCGAACAGAAGTACGAGTTCTTCGGTCCACCTCCCCGCGCAGGTACTCGTCTGAACTGCACTTCGCGGATCGTCGACATCTACACGAAGCAGGGACGGAAGGGCGGCGAGATGACTTTTGCCGTGATGACAACGGATTTCGAAGACGAACAGGGAAATCTCATTGCTCGGGCAACTATGACCGGAGTGGAAACTGCTCGACCGACTGTGGAGGAATCTTGATCAACACAGTGTCAGTCCCGACCCCGTGGGTTGTCGGTCCGGTATCCCGCACCGATTTCGTCAGGTACCAAGGTGCGTCGGGAGACATGAATCCGATTCATCACGACCAGGTTTTCGCCGAGGCGGCGGGGTACCCGAGTCCGTTTTCGGTCGGGATGTTCCAAGCTGGGCTCCTGGCCACCTTCGCCACCGATTGGCTGGGTGCAGAGAACATCCGAGCGATACGAGTTCGGTTCCTCGAACAGGTTTGGCCCGAAGACACTCTGACATGCTCAGCGCTTGTCGAACGAACCTATGCGGACGACGAAGGTGACAAGATCGACGTCGAACTCGCCTGCACGCGGCAGACCGGCGGATTGGCGGTCAAGGCGTGGGCAACCTTCGTGCGGACGCCCCTCGTACCTTCGGAGCGGCCGTGAAGGCGCACGTATGTACCCAGCTGGGGTTGCCGAATCAACTGCAGTTCACAGAAATTGACGATCCCACGCCGACACCGAACCAAGTTCTCGTCTCGGTCAAGGCGGCGGGTGTCAATTTTCCCGACGGGTTGATCGTCGCCGGAACGTATCAAACTAAACCCCCACTCCCCTTCATTCCAGGGTCGGAAGTCGCGGGTGTAGTGCACAGTGTCGGCTCGGACGTCCAAGGGGTCACCCCGGGGATGCGAGTCATGGCCTTCTGCGGCATGGGCGGATACGCGGAACTCGTGGCGGTCACCAGTGACAAGGTCTTTGTCATCCCTGATTCCATGAGTTTCTCCGACGCTGCCGGATTCGTGGTTACCTACGGAACGTCCTACCACGCACTCGTCGACCGAGCTGCGATCCGACCAGGAGAGACATTGCTCGTCCTGGGTGCCTCCGGGGGCGTCGGGCTCACCGCAATCGAGATCGGCAAAGCATTGGGTGCACGCGTGGTGGCGGCGGCGTCCTCCGAAGCGAAACTCGAGGTCTGTAAGCAACATGGAGCAGACGAGTTGATCAACTACACAACGGGCAACCTTCGCGAACGAGTCGCACAGGTCGCACCGTCCGGTGTAGACGTGGTGTACGACCCGGTCGGTGGAGATCACGCCGCTACAGCGGTGCGCGCATTATCCACCGCAGGAAGATATTTGACGGTTGGCTACGCTTCGGGGCAGATTCCGAAGATCGGCATGAATCGCCTCCTCGTCGTTGGCGGGGCGCTACATGGAGTTCTCTGGGGCGCATGGGCGAAGCGTAATCCGGAGTGCAACGCGGACAACATGCGAGCGCTCTTCGACATGTACGACGGTGGCGCTCTGTCTCCTCATGTGAACAGCATCCACCCGCTGATCAATGCTCCTACCGCACTCGAGGAAGTCATGAGTCGACGAGCGCTGGGCAAAGTCATCCTCTCAACCAACCCCGAATGACAATTCACGACAAAAGGTGCCGTCAATGGACTTAGCTCCGAGCCCCGCTGCGCGCGAAATCATCGCGCGTCTAGAAGCATTCATGGACGAACACGTCTACCCAGCTGAGTCGGTTTACTCCGAACAACTCGAGGCCGCAGGACCTCGCAGTCACGTCTTGCCACCCGTGGTCGAGTCGCTGAAGTTGGAAGCGAGACGCCAGGGCATGTGGAATCTGTTCATGCCGGCGCTCTCAGGACTGTCTCACCTCGACTACGCCCACATCGCCGAGGTGACGGGACGCTCGCCCTACATTGCCCCCGAAGCCCTCAACTGCGCGGCGCCCGATACCGGAAACATGGAGATCCTGCACCTGGTGGGAACCCGCGAGCAGAAGGAGCGATGGCTTCAACCACTGCTCGACGGCACAATGCGTTCGGGCTTCTCCATGACTGAACCCGATGTTGCGTCCTCCGATGCCCGAAACATCATGACGTCGATTGTTCGGGACGGCGACGAATACATCGTGAACGGTCGAAAATGGTGGACGACCGGTGCAGCAGACCCACGGTGCGAAATTCTGGTAGTCATGGGGAAGACGAATGCCGAGGCAGAGCCCCACAAGCAGCAATCGATGATCTTGGTGCCCGTCGCCACCGCTGGAGTCGAAATCGTGCGCAGTTTACCGATATTCGGATACCACGACCAACACGGCCACTGTGAAATTCGGTTCGATAACGTTCGAGTACCGGCAACAAATATGCTTGCGTCCGAAGGAGACGGGTTCGCCATCGCACAGGCGCGCCTGGGTCCGGGCAGAATTCACCACGCCATGCGCTGTATCGGCATGGCGGAGCGCGGATTGGACTTGATGGTTCGACGTGCCCAGTCTCGTAACGCTTTTGGCGGGCCGATCTCGGATCAGGGAGTTGTCCGGACCTGGGTCGCCGAATCGCGAATGGAAATCGAGCAGGCCCGCCTTCTGGTGCTGAAGACAGCATGGCTCATCGACCAGGTCGGAGCCAAGGGCGCTCAGATCGAGATCGCGGCAGTCAAAGTCATCGGTCCTCGTGTGGCGCGCAACGTCCTGAATCGATCGATCCAGTGCCACGGGGGTGGCGGTGTCACCGACGACTTCCCGATCGCGAGAATGTGGGCGAGTGCCCGGATCCTCGGTATCGCCGACGGACCAGACGAAGTGCATATCAGGAGCGTCGCACGCCACGAGTTGCGCAAGCACCGCTGACGGCGATCGGTGTTCGAGGCCCGCGAAAGCCGTTGTATTGCTGAATCATCAGCCTTCGTCCACTCGAGCGCATGGTTGACCTCGGTCAACCCCTTCGGGCTGCGGCCCGTGAAGAGAAAACCTCAACCAATTGAATAGGAGAGGCAAATGCCTCGCGCGTCAAAATCAAGGGAAGTGTCCTTCGATCACGAAGTGGACTTCCTCGTTGTCGGCAGCGGTGCCGGTGGGTTGACCGCGGCGTTGGCAGCCGCCGCCAATGGTCTGAACACCCTCGTCATCGAAAAAGCAGACGTTTATGGCGGCACCACCGCGCTGTCGGGCGGCAACATCTGGGTGCCCAACAATCCAACTCTCATCCGTGAAGGGCTCTCGGACAGCCGTGACGACGTCCGGGCGTACATGCGAGCTGTCGTTGGTGATGGAGTTCCCGAGGACAACATCGACGCATTCGTCGACGAAGGTCCACGCGTGTTCGAGTTCCTCGAGAAGACCAGCCCGCTCATGCGATTCCAATGGTGTACGGGCTATTCGGACTATCACCCGGAGAAGCCGGGCGGTCGCCCACGTGGACGTACCATCGAACCGCTTCCTTTCGACCTGAAAACGCTCGGCACCGACGAGTCCGGTCTGCGCCCCGGCGCACTTCCGACTCCCGCCGGTCTGTACATCACATCCAAAGAGTTCGTGAAACTGAACATGGTCATGCGTACCTGGGCAGGGCGACGTGCTGCGCTGGCAACCGGGTGGCGTGCAGCGAAGAGTGTTCTGACCAGAAGGCACATGGAGACACTCGGGCAGGCCCTGGTCGGCCGTCTGCGCCTGGCGATCAAACAAGCCGGCGTTCCGCTTTGGCTGAACACTGCGATGGAATCGCTGATCACCGACGACGATGATTGCGTGGTGGGTGTGGTGGCCGAGCGCAACGGCCGCACTGTCAGAATCCGAGCTTCCAAAGGCGTACTGCTCGCCTGCGGCGGTTTCGAACAGAGCGACGAGATGCGTCGGCAATATCTCCCGGAAAACGCCAGCGCCAACTACAGCCTCGGTTCAGTCGACAACACTGGAGACGGCATCCGCGCGGGACAACAAATCGGTGCCGCAGTTGACCTGATGGATGACGCGTGGTGGATGCCCTCGTTCAAGAGACCTGACGGGATCATGCACGGATTGGTCTCCGAACGGTCGGTTCCCCGATCGATCATCGTGAACCAGAACGGAGTTCGGTTCACCAATGAATCCGCTCCCTACGTGACATTCGTCCACAACCAGATTGCCGGGGGTCACGACCCAGCGTGGTTCATCTTCGACGCGAAGGCCAAAAATCGCTATCAGATCGGAGCGATCATGCCGGGGCAGAAGTTCCCGAAATCCTGGTTCGACAACGAACTCCTCTACACCGGCGACACGCTCGACGAGTTGGCCGGCCGCCTCGGACTTCCGAAGAAACAATTAGCTCTCACTGTGCATCGATACAACAGGTTTGCGCACAACGGTGTAGACGAAGACTTCGAGCGTGGAAAAAGTGCGTACGACAACTACTACGGGGACCCGACATTGCCAGTCCCCTCGATGGACATGATCGACGAAGGTCCGTACTACGCGATTCGACTACGAACCGGCGATCTGGGAACGAAAGGCGGGCTCGTCTACAACAAACATGCACAGGTCATGCACAGTTCCGGTGAACCGATTGCAGGTCTCTACGCGACGGGCAACACCTCGTCCGCGGTCATGGGCAACGACTACGCCGGGGCAGGCGCGACCATCGGGCCGGCGATGGTTTTCGGATACATCGCGGCGCGCCACGCAGCTGACCGCCGACAGGACCCGCGATAGATCGGAGTCGTTCCCGTTCCCGTCGGCACGACGTACAACCACGCGGAGGTGGCCTGGACGAACCATCCATGCCACCTCTGGTCGGTGCTAGGTGACTCGCCAACGCGATGGATGCACTGTCACACAGTCTGCAATTCCGCAGGCAGTTCGACCGCGTCGCTACCCGAAGCCGCAAGCAGCTGCGCGTACCGCCCGCCTTGCTTCACCAGTTCGTCGTGGGTGCCCTTTTCCACAACCACGCCCTGGTCGAGGACCGCGATGAGATCCGCATCTCGAACCGTGGAGAGTCGGTGCGCCACAACAAGAGTGGTGCGTCCGACCATCAGCTCGTCGAGCGCGTCCTGCAACGCACGTTCAGTGCGATTGTCCAAGGCGCTCGTCGCCTCGTCGAGGACGAGGATCGGCGGATTCCGCAGGACTGTGCGCGCGATCGCTATGCGCTGTTTCTCACCGCCGGAGAATCGGTAGCCGCGCTCGCCGACCATGGTGTCGTACCCGTCGTCGAGACCGGAAATGAACTCGTGGATCTGCGCGATGCGCGCTGCCTGCTCGATCTCGGCGTCCGTGGCGTCGGGTTTCGCGAACCGAAGGTTCTCACGAATCGTCGTGTGGAAGAGATACGTCTCCTGCGACACCACACCTACCAGGTCGGAGACCGTCGCCAGATCGAGGTCCCGCAGATCGACGTCGTCGATTCTCACCGATCCCGCAGTCGGGTCGTACAGACGTGCGGCCAAGTATCCGAGAGTGGTCTTGCCCGAACCCGTGGAGCCGACAAGCGCCAAGGTTCCGCCGGCCGGGACCGTGAGGTCGATGTTGTCGAGGGTCTTGCTGTCGGTTCCTGGATACGAGAAGTCGACGTGGTCGAACCGAAGTTCGCCGGACATCTTGGTGCGGTCGAAGCTCTTCGACTCTTCCGGATCCGCGATGTCGATCGGCAGATCCAGGTACTCGAACACGCGACTGAACAGTGCCATCGAGCTCTGCACCTCGACGCCCGTGTTGAGCAGCATCATGGTGGGGCGGAACAATTGTGTTTGCAGCGTGGTGAATGCGACGAGGGTGCCGACGGTGATGGTGTTGCCGTGATCGAGAGTGAAACCGGCAAACCAGTAGACCAGTGCAGGCATGGCTGCGAAGGTGATCGACATGGTCGCCATGCGCCACTTGCCGGCCATCATGGCTCGGAGTTCGACGTCTGCGACTTCCGCTGAACGCTCGGTGAATCGATCCGTCAGAGCCGACTTCGCGCCGGTCGTCTTGCCGAGGAGAATGCCGCTGACGGAGAGAGATTCCTCCACCTGGACCGACAGATCACTGAGTAGCTTCTGCCGCTTACCAGAGATCTTGCGGCGCTCGTCACCGATCTTGCGTGCGATACGGATGAACACCGGCAAGATCGCCAGCGAGAAGATGGCAAGCCGCCAATCCAGAAGGAACAGAGCAACAATGGTGGCTGCCACGGTCGTTGCATTTTGCGCGATGGACGTTGCCGTGTTGGTGACCACCGACTGCATACCGCCGATGTCGTTGGCAATACGCGACTGAACTTCTCCGGTTCGGGTTCGAGCGAAGAATCCGAGCGACTGATTCTGCAGATGCGAGTAGACCCGCACGCGCAGTTGGTGCATCAGTTTCTGGCCGATGCTGTTGGACATCCATGTCTGGGCCACGCCGAGACAGCTCGTGATCACGGCAATGGCGATCATGCCGATGGCCAGAACGCTCACGAGTCCGAGGTTCTTGTCCGGGATCGCCTTGTCGAGCATTTCGCGTAGGAGCAGCGGGCTGCCCAGCGCCACGATCGCGCTGAGTGTGATGACCGCGGTGACGATGGCGATCTGAGTTCGATACGGCGCGAACAGTCCGAGTACGCGCTTTGCCGGTACGGATTCCGCCGGAGTGATCTCGACAGCGGATCGTTCGATGTTTCGCATGTGATCTGGTTTCACGTTCTACCTCCTGGAGGCTTTCTCACCCTAGTTTCATATTGATGAGGTTACCTCACTATGAGGCTGACACCAACAACGCTAGACTGACGCCATGCATTCCCGAGAGCGCGAACTCACCGACGTCGTGATGTCCGTGGCACGGCTCATCCGCCGACGTCAGGTGGCAGCGCTGGAACCATTCGGTCTCTCGCCGTCGCAAAGCCGAGCGCTGCGAGTACTGACCCGAGTGGGCGAGCCGGTTCGACTCGGGTTTCTTGCCGAGCGATTGCGCATCGTTCCGCGGTCGGCGACCGACGTCGTGGATTCCCTCGAAGAGGCCGGATGGGTGCGCCGCACTCCCGATCCGAACGATCGGCGAGCCGTGTTACTCGAGCTCACCGACGCCGGCGCTACCCTCGCTGCCGACGTCGCAAAAGCTCAACGACGCGAATCTTCGGATGTGTTCGACGACCTCGACGAATCGGAGCGAGCAACTCTCACCGAACTTCTCGAGCGAGTGGACGCGGGGCACGACTCGCGGCCCCGCGACTGCCCGAAACCTTCGGTCTGAGTCCTCACGCAGCGACGGTGTCGACTGCGTCCTCGACATTCTCCGCCGACGTCGGCTTGCTCTGACGCTCGATCTTCGAGATGCAACGAGCAAGGTCCGCGCCTACCGCAGTCGCCCGTAGCTCGAGATCGGAACGAGGCACACCCTCTTTGGTCGTGTACTCGTTGGTGCGCAACTCCCCCGCCACCATGACCGGATCACCCTTCATGATGGATGCGCCGACGCCGGTGACCAACCGCCGCCAGCAACTCACCGTGAGATAGAGGGTCGCTCCGTCCGTCCACTCTCCGGTCACCGCGTCTTTGCGACGCGTGTTGCTCGCCATCCGAAAGCTCAGCACCTCTTCGCCATTGGTGGTCTGCCGCTTCACCGGATTGGTGATGACGGTTCCGACAACCGTTGCATGCGTTTCGTACATGTCCGATCCCCCTTCGAACTCCAGAACCCGCCAACTGCCGCGGGGCCGATCACTGCGTCGGCAGTTTCGATTGTGGAACGGCAAACGCCTGGCTCGGGATTTCGATTTCCACCTGTGCATCGGCGGGACAGCTGTGGAGAAACAACACTGCCCGAGCCAAACGGCCCGGGCAGTGTCGGAGCTAAGTGCTAGTGGAGGATTCGTCGGATTTCTTCTCGCTGGGTGTCTCGTCCGCAGAGTCCTCGCTTGCAGTCTCCGCGTCAGCAGCCTCACGCGGTTTCCACCCCTCGCGGTCCCGCCTGGCCAATTCGGCGAACATGGCGTTGTGAGCAGCGAGGTCGGCGTCGTGGTCACGCTCGGCCGCACGGTCCGTTCGGCGCGCGGTCCTTCCGTCACTGCGCGACCACTGAACCAGCAGCGCGAGCATGACCACCATGAGTGGGATCTCGCCGGTCGCCCACGCGATGCTGCCGCCCAGCTGCTGATCGCCGATCAGATCGTTGTTCCAGCCGAGGCCGAGCGAACGGAAGTACGCGCCGCCCATGACGGCGGTAGTGCTCATCAATGCCACGCCGAAGAAGGCGTGGAACGGAAGTGAGCCGAAGACCATTGCCAGCTTGGTCACCGGCTGCAATTGGCGCGGTGACGGGTCGATTCCGATCGCCACCCAATAGAAGAGATAGCCACTGAGGATGAAGTGCAGATTCATCAGCAGGTGAGCACTGTGCGAGTCGACGGTAGCGCCGTAGATTCCGCCGAGGTAGAGCGCGTAGAAGCCGCCGACAAAGAGAACTGCCGCCACGATCGGGTGGGTGATGAATCGCGAGAACGGGCTGTGCAGCGCGGTCAGAATCCACTCGCGAATGCCGGGCACGCCGTCCTTGCCTGCCGGATCCAGGGCCCGCAGAGCCAAAGTGATCGGCGCACCCAGAACCAGCAGGACTGGTCCCAACATCGACAGCGCCATGTGCGCACCCATGTGAACGCTGAAGACTGCCGGCGCGTATTTGCCGACGCCCGAAGACGTGGCGATCAAGAGCACCGCACAACCGCTCATCCAGGCGATGGTTCGGCCGACAGGCCAGGAATCACCACGCTTGGCCAGCTTGCGCAGGCCGATTCCGTACAGAATCGCCGCGGCGATCGCGGCGGTGCCGAACATGAGGTCGAATCGCCAGTCCGTCACGAAAGCCATGAACGACGGCGGGTCCGGAAGGTTGTAACCGAGTTCGACCTCGGGAATCGAGGGAATCGACAGCGGCGGGGGCGGCGGGGTACGACCGAGGCCGATCGCGAGACCGATGGTTGCCGCCATCACGATGCCCTCCGCGCCGGCAAATCGAATCAGGGCAGAGCGACTCTTCGGATTCTCCGCCAGCGCCGGTAGCGCCCGACTCCGCTGAGCCCAACCGAAGAACCCGAGGATGATCAGTGCAACCGTTTTCGCGACGATCAATCGTCCATACGTCGTGGTGAAAACGTCGTCGAGAGGCAGACGGACAATCGCGTTGATGACGCCGCTGAATCCCATGACGACGAAGCAGATGGATGCGACCGTCGAAAAGCGTCGGGCTGCTACGTCGGTGTAATCGCCGCCGCGGCGCGCGTGTGCCAGTAGCGCGAACAACCCGCCGGCCCAGAGCGAAGCCGCCACGAGGTGCAGGATCAGACTATTGGTAGCGATGTCATGCGAGCCGCCCGAAGACGAGTGACCGGTGAGAGCAAGCGGCATCAGTCCGAGGAGACCGACCACCAGCAGGAGCGGAGTCCACCACCAGCGCAGTGTCAGTCGGGCCAGGATCGCCAGAACAACCGCGATGATCGCCGTCCAACGCCAAGCGCCGGCGATCTCGACCTGATCGAGTCCCGACCACAGGTTCGCCGGTTTGATCGCTTCGGCAAACGGCTGACCCGACGTGTCAGAGAGCGTCAGAGGCACCATCATGAACGAACAGATCGCCCACACGATCGCGGCGTGCGATGCAGTTCGGACTGCCCGATAGCCGTCGACGTCGAGGACGCCCGACTTCTGCGGCGGCACGAAGAAGGCGGCCAGCAGCAGTGACCCGATCGCGATGACCGCGGCGATCTCCCCCAGTGCACGCATCGCGGGGAGGCCGTACGTGGTGATCGGACCTGGATCCGGGATGCCCAGAAGAGTCAGTGCCTGCGACGCGGAGAATCCCACCACGATGGCTGCGGTGAGCCCTGCGATGAGTCCGCTGACCACGAATATCGCGGTCGAAGAAGCGGGTGCACCGCTGTGCTGTGTGGACTCCGGTGGGGAATCTGTCGGCGCGAGGTCGGGTGTAGCCATACCTCAAGGGTAGGACCTTCGCGAACCGACTACGACAACGCGTCGGAGTTGGGCGGCGCGCGTCACATCCCGAACCCTCGAGTATGATGTTCCACGCGCCTCCGTAGCTCAGGGGATAGAGCAAGAGCCTTCTAATCTCTTGGTCGCAGGTTCGAATCCTGCCGGGGGCACCAAAGTAGCCAATTTCAAACCTACGACACGAGTCGTAGGTTTTTCGTTTTCGCTTTCGTCCGCTGCGGACGGGGCAGATTCGGGCGCCGCATCGACGACATCCATTTCGTTATCTACTGCTGCCACTTGGGCGTGACGTCGCGCTGCCATCGCCGCTTCGGCTCCGAGTAGCGTCCGGAACGGTTCAGCCAACTCGACACGAACCGTATCCTCGTCGACCAATATTTTGACGAAAAACGCCTGATTGAAGAGTCGCCGCACCTGTAAGCCTCCCGGCACAGTACCGGCATGTCGATAACCGACCGAGCAGTTGACGGCGTAGTCAATGGCTCGTCGTAGAGACGCATCAAACGCATCGAACTGCATGGCCGACGCGACGAGGCGTTGTTCGATTCCAGCAAGACCACGCGCGATCCGATCCTGCTCTTGCTTCAGAAGATCGACGGGCACGGCCCCCGCGTAGTGAGCCTGCAGAAGCCGCATTCGCTCATTTTCCAAGCGCTCCTTCTGAGTGCCCAGCGTACGACGCTCGGCGTCTGCCGCTTGTCGGAATGCCTGCACATCATCGCGCACCATGGCTTCGATTTGATCCGCAAGTCTCCGGTCCAACTGCACGGTACGGTAGTGATCCTCGACCAATTCCTCGACGACCCGAATGAGGACAGCTTTCTGTTGGCAGTTGTTGGTCTTCTGATGCCGCCCGAGGCAGACAAAGTAGGGATAGATCTTGCCCGAGGGATTCTTCGCGTTGGTGATTATGAGGCGGCTTGAGCATTTACCGCAGAACACCGAGGACTTTAAGTAGTGCGGAAACTCGCGCTGCTTCTCCCCCGTCGCATGAGAGGTGAGCACGTCCTGCACCCGCGACCACGTCACCTCATCGACGAGCGGTCGGTGTCGACCCGGATACGAAACCCCGCGATAGACGACTTCACCCTTGTAGTACGGAGTAGTGAGAATTCTGTAAAGACTGTTGTATTTGATCGGCCTACCCGGAGTCTTCGGAGTCGGCCGAGTAGTGAGTCCTCGATGCTCCAGTTCGGCTGCCATGGTCTTGAGGGTCCAGACACCCGTGGCGTATGCGCTGAAAGCCCACTTGATGTGATCAGCACGGGCTGGATCGACGTCCACAGTGCGAACCTCGACGCCCTCGGCGTTGACTTTCCTGACGTTGAGATACCCCAGCGGAGCTCTGCCTGGCGTCCCACCCGTTTTGGCCTTTTGCTCCATACCCTTGTTTACCTCTGAAGCAAGATTTCGACTGTAGAACTCTGCGATCGAGCTCATGATCCCGTGCATCAGCATCCCCGACGGCGTCTCATCGATGTTCTCGGTCGCGGAAACCAGTTCAGCCCCGGCTTGTTTAATCGCCCAGTGAATCTGCGTGTCATCGAGCCGGTTGCGTGCCAAACGGTCGACCTTGTGAACGATGACGTAGTCGATTCGATGGTCTTTGAGATACATCAGAAGCCGCTGCAATTCTGGGCGTGAGTCGGCGTGCTTCGCTGACTCGCCTCGTTCGACGAACTCCTCGACGATCATGGCCTGTTTTGCGGCGGCCTTGCGTTTATTCGCTTCACGCTGAGCCGGGATCGAGTACCCCTCGGGATCGCCGTCACGTTCAGCTTGTTCCTTGGTTGACACACGGATGTACGAAACGGCGGTTTTGCCGAAATCTTCTGCGCCGCTCTCGGACGCATGAGCGCTCATCTCGTTCACTGTGCAAACTCCTCTACTGTTAGCGGTGCGAATGCAGTTTGTTCGTGGTTTGGCCCTGGGTATTCCATTCGCACATGTCGTGTGACGTCGTCGATGAGCCCTATTTGTCGCAACCGCACCCCGATCGCTTGCTCGCTGACTTGAAACAGGTGCGCCAGTGCGTCGGTGTGCTGGATGCCTTCTCCCCAGGCTCTTTTAAGTAGTCGTCTCGGGATGAGGAGGCAGCCGGCAAAGTAGTCGGCTGCGCGCTCAGCATGGGTTGCAGCGGAGACCTTTTCGGTACCGCGGTAAAGATCGGTACTGCGTCCGTGGTCGATGATGTGCTTGTACTCGTGGGCCAGAGTGAATCGTCGTCTGCGCCACGAGTCTGAGCGGCAGAGCTGGATGACCCAGATGTGTCGAACTGAGTCCCAGTAGCTTGCTCCAGCAACGAGTGTGCTGGTGTAGGCGATCGCGATTTTCGGTAGTTCGGTGATGATTTCTGTCGGTGTTGCGCCGCGCGTGATGCCGTGTTGTTCGAGCAGTTTGTTGGCTTGGAGTTCGGCGATGCGGAGTGTTTCTTCGACGGTGATGTCGGCCCGTCGTGGGATGACGGCGCGCAGACTGGCGAGGACGCTCGTATGTTGTGGTTGCTGTGCTGTTCTCATGGTGTTCCCTCCTCCCCCGTCTGCCGGGTTGTTGTTTTGTGTTGGGGCTGATGCTTATTCGTCTTCACCAGCCCGCGGGCCTCTTTCTGGACTGAAGCTGATGCCATGTTTGCGTCCGACTTCGTCGAAGTGCGCTTCGATCTCGCGCATGGCTTCTGGTGAAAGGTGATACTTCGTGCGCAGGTACGGTCGGAGGCTGGGTAGCTCCTGTTCGGGCATCCAACCAGCGCTGGCGAAGAGGTCGCCGACAGGGATACCGAGCACGTCGCCAATCGCCTGGAGCGTCTCTGGTTTCGGGCTGGTGATCTGGCCGGTTTCAATCCGCCAGTAGGTTGCGGCACTGATGCCGAGACGGCGACCGACTTCGTTGGCTGACCATCCGAGCGATTCGCGCTTTTCGCGCAGCGTTTTTGTGAGCTGATCGAGCTGTTCTGGTGTCATTTGCGTTGTCTCCGTTCGTAATTCGATTGTAACTCTGGCCGTTGCGTGAACGCAATGGATTCAGCCTTTTCTACAACACGAAATACGTTCCGGGGCAGTTGAATTGGGTAGCCCGCTTTTGGTGGCGTAGCGGGCGTTGTGGGCGGGCGGAATGGGGTGTTGTGCCGGGCGGCCCGGCGGAGAGTGGCTGGGTTGCCACTCGATCCGCCGGTCGCCCGGTCTTTTGGGGTGCGCCGAGCTGACGGTCAGTCGACTGCGGGTGGATCCTCGCCCTTTTCCTCGCTCTTCGGCGCTCGCCGTGACCGTGGGGCGCGGGCGCTGTCGCCTGCGTCCGGCGGGGTGTCGCCGAACATGGTGGCGATAGCAGCTGCCCGCACTGCCGCGTCGCGTTCGATCTCCTCCCGCGCTCGGTCGGCTTTCGTCATGAGCGCGGGATCGGTTTTCGCTTGCGCGAGGTGTGCGGTGATGGCGAGCAGACCTTCGTCGTTGATGGTCTGCCCACGCAACTGAGCAACGAAGCTCAGTTGCGCATGGACGTCCGGCCGGAGCCGGATGGCGAGGGTTTTGAGACCGCTCTCGGGTGTGGACATAGCGCCTCCTCGGTGCTGGTGTGGCCGGTCAACGCGGATGCGCTGACGATGACGGCCACATGACACCGACGAGGCGCGCTGCGCTACGTCACCCGACTGTGCTGCCGTGGCTTCAGCGTGTGAGTGTTCACGTCCGAGGGCACCGGATAGCCGGGAATCGTGACAGCAGAGTCGATTTGGTTACCCCACGCGTCCCAGCCCGGCTGCGCTCGACGCGCGAACAACTCCAGATACGGGCCGGGGCTCACACGTTCGATGACGGCGTACTGCTCTTCGGGTTTGTGCGAGTGGTCCTGCAAGGGTGCGAACATCCAGGTCGGTTGACTGCGGTAGTTGACCGGTGCCCGCCCGCGCGTGCCGAACAGTAGGTGTTCGGTGGCGTTGCGCAGATAGTTGCCGAGTTGGATGCGCGGTTTGACCCATGTCAGTGGCGAGCGCGGCGTGAAGCCCCAGGCTTCCATGACGTCGAAGCCGTCGCGCAGGGTTGCGTTGGTCACCCATAGCCACAGGTGGGCGTTGTCGTCGACCAGATCCGCGATGGGCATGTTCTTGATGCGGTCGAGCCCCATGAGGTTGTAGTGGCGGCTGGCGCCGCGACCGCCCTTCTGTTGAATGTCCCATGGCGGGTCGGCAAGAATCGTTCGGTACTTCGTCGGTGCGACGGGTTCGGTGAGTTCACCTGGCAGGGGGTGATGTTCGGTGGGGTTGGTGATCATCGGGTACCTCCGTTCTTGATAAGTGGGATCAGCTGGTCCGGTGTGATGACGTGGAACAGTGCACTGTCGAGGCGTTGGTCCTTGTCGATGGCCGTGCGGAGCGCGGTGCAGCGGCGTTCGGCCATTTCAGGGGTGCTGGCCGTCATGATCCAGACCACCAGCGGGAAGACACCGTGCTCGGCTTGTTCGGTCCCCGAGCGGTAGTAGCCGTCGTAGTCGTGGCATTTGCGTAGCAGCGTCGGTTGATGCTCGGTACCGAGATCAACCTCGATGAACCAGCTGGTGGTGAAGGCGCTGTCACGGTCGGTGGCGGTCTCGGCGAACAGATCCGGCTTGAGCGTCAGACGTGCGCCGCCGAGCCCGAGATGCCGCCGCCACGAGGCCAGTTCGATTTCACAGCGCACCAGTTCGCACTGGCTCGCCCTGCTCGCTTCCAGTAGCTCGATATGGGTCTCGGCGACGGCGAGGGTGTGCCGAAGGAAGGTCGGGCTCGGACTGCTGAACCGGCGACGCGAGGTGCAGCCGCTGTCGCGTCGCAGGAGCCGGTCACCGACGACATCGACGTGGTAGACCAACCCGCTGCTGCCAGCCCGGACACCGCCAACGCGCCGCTCCAACGTGGCGAGGAGTCGCCGAGAGCGCAGCCGCCCCAAGGTACGCCGAGCCAGTACTGGTCCGGAGGTATCGGCGTGGCCGGCAAAGTGCAGCCGGGTGATCTGCGCAGTGGTCAGGAAGCGGTGTGCGACGACGGATCTCAGTACTGCCCAGTCTCGCTCGCTGAGGCGGTCGGCAATCGAACTGAGGTCGCGGGTCCGTGTCCGCGCGGGCTGGTCGGGTGCTGGTGTGCTGCCAGGATTGGCAGCATCAGTCCCGTCCCGTACAGGGGTGGATTCAACTGTGACCGGCGCAGATGACGGGGTGGATGTCGACGCGAACGAACCAGCGACTGCAACACCATCATTCAGGTGGTTCGTCTGATGCGTGTCGGTCATGATCGCCTCGCTTTCCGTCCATGTCCAGCGGTCGGTGTCCCTTGTGCGGGCTGGTGGACGTGATCGAGAAGATCGGCAAACCCGGCCTCGATGTCGCCCAGAGGTTGCCCGAATCGGGCACGGCTGAGCTGTCGTATCTCCTCGGGATCGCTGGTGATCGGAGGCGGCGGCAGGGTGACCCCGGAGGCCCACGGTTGGACGGAATTGTCCCGAACAAGCTGGGCGTAGATGTGGTGGGCAGGCAGTGCACCGAAATCTTCCGCCGTCAGCGCTGATTGCCCCGCCGCCATGTCACGGGCATCGCCGGATGCCAGTTGGAACGCGATGCGGGAACGAGCATTGTTGCGAAAGGCGTCGAGCATCGGTTTCGGCAGTTGCATTTGGAACTGATGAGCCAGGTGCATCCCGCAGCGCAGACTGCGCGCGGTCGCCAGAACATCGCCAAGGTCGGTCGGCAGTTTGAGGTAGTCCTGCACCTCGTCGATGTAGACCATGACCGGCTCGCGCTCGGCTTCTGGGATCGCCACTCGTTCCCGAATGGCGTCCCATAGATTTGCGACTACCAGGGCTCCGAGTAGCTGCGCCGCTTCCGGACCGAGGATTCCTTTCTGCAGGGGAACCAGGAGAACTTTTCGTTCGGTGAGGACCTGCCGGATGTCGAAGCGTGGGGTCTGCTGGGCGAGGATGGCGCGCAGTTGCTTGCCCAGCAGGGGCCTTAATTTGTTGGCGAGTGGGGCGACCACGGTGGCAGCTGATTCCGGGGAGAGGGACTCGAACCACTGCCAGAACGGTCCACCGGCAAACGGATCGTCGCGCATGGCGTGTTGCGTCAGCGAGCGGCGGAAGCCGGGATTGCTGAGTAGCAGCGGCACCATGACCAACGAAGCATCGTCACGACGAGCCAACACATCGAGGCAATTACGCAGAATGTCTGCTGAGCGTGGACCCAGGCTGTCACCGTAGAGAGCGCCCAGGGTGCCGAACATTGAATCTGCGATCAGTTCGGGACTGCGCGCGCTTGACGACGACGCGGTCGAGCGCGCCATTGGGTTGAGCCCGACGGGTGCGCTGTCGAGCGGATCGAGAACGACGACGTCGTCACGGCGACTGTCCGGGATGCGCGCCAGGATGTCATTGACCAGATCCTTCGGTTCGATCACGACCACCGGGCGTCCGGCTTCGAGATCTTGGATGATGAGGTTGAGCAGCAACGTGCTCTTACCCACCCCGTTCGGCCCGACGATCCAGCTGTGTCGAAGTGCGTCGGTGACGTTGTAGCCGATCGTGGCCTCGCCGCTCCCCGGTGCGGTGGCGGTGGCTACGACGCGTTCACCGGACTGTACGGCTGCGCTGGGGCGCATCGGCTTTGGATGGCGTGGCGGCTGGCCGGGGAACGGTTCGTCGCTGTCGGAGATCGGCCATCCGGTCAGGACGGCGACTTCGGAGACGCCCAGTGGGATGGATCGGGTGAACAATGCCCACGTCGGACGTGGCTGATTGATCCGCCGCGCCTTCTCCGGTGCAAGCCGAAAATGCACGCCGGGCGCTTCGACAGTGCCCAGCGCAGTGGCAAGCCCGAGCAGCAGCACCTTGCGGCGCTCCTCTGTCGGGGCGTGAACGCCGAGACGGACGCTCGCCAGAAATCCGTGCTGGCCGAGTTTGCGCAGCAACGTCTGCCGCTCACGAGGTGCTTCGGTCCGAACGCCGACCAACAGTTTGCTGACCGGCGACTGGCCGAGCTTGGCTGGTTCGGCGGCAGGCACCGACGGTCGGTGGCGAGGGCCGAGCACCAACTGCAGTACCAGCCGCTCTCCGCGCTGCACTGCGGTGAGTGCATGGAGGATTGCTCGCCCTGACGACACCCGATCGATCGGCTCCAGCGGGCGGCCGTGATTGTCGAGGCTGAGTCGACGCGCTGTGGTGACGGGGCTGCGCTCGTCCGGGTCGAACTTGGTAACGACTGAGCCTGGAACCAGTTGCTCGACGGCTCTCGCTACGGCCGCTGCGTGACGTAGTTGGCTCCCGACCAGGTAGTCGACACCAACCACGTCAGCGCGGGCTTCAAGGATCAGCTGCGGGGCATGGCGCTGGGCAGCCCACTGACGAAGCAGCGCCGACACTGCATTCTCCGGGAGCGGCTGCGGGAAGAAGATGTACTGCCAGACCATCGAGTCGGCGGTCAGACCCTGGTGGTTGTTTTCGAGACTCACTGTGGACCTCCCTGTTCGGACGGCATCGGCGTGATTGGCGCTGTCCGAGCGCGTCCAGTGGCCAGCGGGGTGTTCATCTCGGCCTCGGCCATGGCCAGCGCGATTACCGCACGGCTCAGCTTGCGGAGATCCGGCGGATCCTGGCGGACCGAGCGCACAGTGATGTGTCGTTCTGCTTTTGCACCGCCGCGTCCTTTGCGTCGGTGATTTGGTCGTCCTGTTTTTGACATAGCTGTCCCCTTTCATGATTTGTTGCTGATTTGGATGGGCGCTGATGTGCTGCGCTTTCTGGCCATTGTTTCCGCGCAATAGCGATGTCTCCACTATCTATTGCATCAGTGCAATAGACAATGAAATTCGCTCATTTCACAACACCGAAGACAACGAGGTTTCTCGATATCGGTGCCGTCGAATTACCAGCGGTTTCGCGTTGCGCGAATGACAACAACCGCGATGATTCCGACGACCGAAATAATTCCGCCGATGAGCAGAAGCCACGGCCAGATCGATTGCACCAAGGTCACGGCCAGGTAGAGGGCAATTACCGCGAGCAAGATACGGAAACACCCTGCGACTACTCGTTCGACAAGTCCTGTCGACTCGTTGCTCACGGCAACTCCTCGACACGGCTGACGGGGTGGTGGCCGGACCTAAGGGCCTGTTGTGCCGCTATGAACGCGACTTCGATGCGTTGTACCGCGGCGACAGCGTCGGCTTCGATCCGTATGAGCTCCGACTCGGTCCCGCGACGAAGCAGCTCACGCTGCCGACGTTGCTCATGGAGGCGTCGGAGGGCGACGATCGCCCAGTCGAGTACCGCGACGATGAGGACAACGACGTTGAATACGGCGTAGACGATGACGGCAATCGACACGATGAGCGCAACCGCCGCCGCCGGGTCCGCGATCACGACGGCCACTCACGGACGTAATCGAGCACGATTCCAGAGACGGTCTGGCTCAGGGTCCGAACATGAGCAGTCTCTTCAGGTGCTGACGAGAAACACGCCTCGGCCTCATGTTCGAGAGCTTCGACGAACGCAATTGTCCTCGCGAGGACCGAATTCATTAGATCGCCAGGGCAGCCGTGACCTCCAGGAACGGTCACCCCGATCGGATCGTCGTCCACCGACTCGCCCGGGACATCGGCCGTCACGACCGAAAGCCGTTCACCTCGTGGCCGACGACCATCGCGTACGTATCGACGATGTGATTCAGGCGATTCATGGCGACGGGATCACCGTCCGCCTGAAACGTCGCCTCACGACCGAGCATGGCGGTCGTCTGCATGCCGAGAGCTGCGACCATTCCTGCGGCCTGGACGCGGGTGCCGGCTACAAGGCCGCGAGCCACCTCACGATTCTGCAGTTTCGACAGTTCCTTGCCTTCAGCGCGGGTGAAGGTCTCGGGGATCTGCGCGGGGAGCGCATTGGAATTGGGCTGTGGAAGCAAGTTCGACATTGGTAGTTCCCTTCGGTGTGGCTATCTCGACCCCGTCCAAGCGGGATAAACCAACCGTAGGAACACCACAGATGTCTGTAATGAAAGAAAAGTGCAACTTAGTCGCGCACAGCTATCGTGAGTCATGGATCTTGCGTCTGACCAGCCTTCGGAAGTGTCCGACGAACAAGAGATGGTGGATGCGGTCAAGGGCAATCTCATCCGCCTCCGAGGCGCCCACGGCCGTCTCACCGTGCACAAGTTCGCCAGGCACCCACTCCTGGTGCAGCTTCTCGGCGACGGTGACCTGATGGATGGGTTCATTGCGCTGATACGCGAGTTGGACCGCCTGAAACGCGGCAACAAATACGAAGCTGCTGTGGCCTGGTCGATCACTGCCGATGCTGACGCAGTGATTGACCGCCTGCAAATGACCGTCGACGCATTGGCTGTTGGTGAGGGCAAAGACCAGCGCACTGGGCGCCATTGGAGTGACCGCGGAATGGACAGCGTGGCTCGCGACTTAGTTGCGTTCGCGGCTATGCGCGGGCACGGCGGGCGTGACCTGATCGGAATTGCCGTGAACGGTGGATCGAAGCGGCTTGTAGTACAGATTGTCCAGGTGGCTTCCGTCAACCTTGTTCGCCGATCTCCGCTCGTCACCTTCCAGGTAACGCCGGATCGAGCGGATGCAAAGGTGTCTGAGGTCGACCTCGAGACCGTCTTGCCTGACGTGCGTGAAATTGATGGCGACCTTGAGACGCGCAGGCATACGGTCACGATCGACGTTCCAGATTTCGACTTCAGGCCCGGTGAGACGTTGGTGTCAATGAGTTTGACAGCTCGTCGATCTCCAGCACCGATCTTCTTCCTCGAAGATCACTTAGAAGCTAATCCGCCAGTGAGGCTGACGTTCTCTGTCCATCGGACCCTAGTCACGGTCGACTTCGCGTTGCCTGAGAAAATGGCCACATCACCGAGCTGGGGTCATCGGGGCCACGAACGTGGCCGACTAGAGTGCAGTTGAGTCCAAGTTTCGCGTGAGCCCAGGTGCGGGGATTTGAATCCAAAACCTGCAGTGCGATTCAGGATGTGTCGCGGGCAGGATCCGGGTTTAATCGTTCTATGACGGAACGTGTTCGGGCTCAGCCACTGGAAGCGATAGTTGTAAAGGGAGGCTCAGGACAGAGATGGTGACAGGAGTTGAATGTCGACTGAATAGTTTCCCCACTAAGGAGGCTACCGCCCTCCTGCGACGTTCACGCGTGTATCAGCGGCAGCCAGTAGCGAATTTGGCACTTCACCGTCTTGACTGTTCACACGATGCCCGCGTTTGTGGGCAAACTGACGATCCGAATCTTCTCTTTTCGGCAAACCGCCTCCCCGTAACACTCGAACTCGGAATCTGCGCTGAAACTTGCCGGAATAATGTACTAGAATTGGTGTGTAGATGACTACGCCGAATCAATTAGCGCGAGCGATTTTGCTCTTTCTATTTGTAGTTCTATGGGGTATTGCTACGTGGATTACATGCATAGGAGAGTGGAATTGGCGCAGATTCATCGCAATAGTTGCCATTGGGATTTTCCTCTATTTTCTGTACTATGTAATTTCCTTTAAAGTTTACAGCAATAGCGCCATCTCGTATGGTAGTAAACCATCGATTGACGCAGCTGTTGCTATCACGAGGACTCAGGAGCTAAGTTTCGGCATTCCGAATAGTGAAAGAATATTCTACATCCAAGCTCTACTATCTCCACGTTTCGTTATTCGTAGAATCGGCCAGTCGATCTCTCTTACGAGCCGTTCGCAGATACTCAAGACAGCATACCTGCTCGAAGTACCCGGGCTATTCTCCGGAAAATCTGTTGCCATACCGATCACGCTGGGCATGAAAGGTAGGCTTCTGGACAATTTCCAGGCCCATGACGAGAATGGGAATAGAATATCTCCGCTGAGTCAAGAGAATATCGTAGCCCATACAGTTCTGAGTATTAGGTCATTGATCTCAGATCCCGTCGCACTTCATAAATACATAAATCAAGAGAATGCAGCCGGAGAAAGCCTTGAAATGCGCGTTGCACAGCTGCTCTGCTCGCACGGTCACAGTGTTCAGCAGCTAGGGTCTATCAGGCAGGATCTACTTGACATTGACGGAATAGGGACCAATCAAGCGGAGCTGGTGCTACGAGTTCTCGACTTGACGGCAGGCCGATACCCGATAGTGTTCGTTACAGAAGTTCCCGAGAGGCTCACGCAAACCCGTCATTTCGGCGGAAATATAACGATTAGGTTTACCGTAGAGCAGCGTAGCATTCCGCTGCTCAAAGTGAATCGGAGTTTAGGTGATAGGGCTCGCGACATAGTCCGATTGCCACTTGGCATTCGTCCAACGATTGTTAGTTACGATTTAATTGAGTCGTCGCGATGTGACAGTTACCATTTCGAATTGCTGGGACCTGAAGGAACATACCTCGCAAGACAAGGCATAGTTGATAGTCTTTCGGAGGATAAAGATCCTCTCGTGGACGTTCCGCACCGTTTCCTGGCGCGGCACGGACAGCGATACGGGCATGTTTACATAAATAAAAGGCCATTGAATGACAGCAAAGCGCTGACCTACATCGCTCACTTTTATGAACGGTCACCGGGGTCCATTGCTCCAGCAACGATTTCGGCCCTGGCTGCCGCGATTCTAATTTCGGTTGCGGCAGCAATCAGGCTGTCTCCAGGGCTGAATGTCCAGGCTGATGTAGTCGCGGTCCTGCTTGCATTGCCTTCGATAGCCGGCGGGTGGGTTGGATTCGATTCTGCACGCGGACTGTTTGGCGGCTCATTGAATTCCAGGCTTTCGTTGATGACCACGATGATGTTATCAATAGTGGCCGCTGCGTACTTCATGCTTTCCAAAAGTGACAGCTCGGCAATTGTCTCGCCAGAATGGGTCGACAGGGACGGATCCACAATTTGGATTCTGTTGACATCTGGCGCCATCATCAACTTTGTGTTGTCGGGTTTTTCGTGGTTATTGCGTGCCAACGTCCATGGAAGATTTGTGAATCGATCAGAAAAGGCTGGTTGACGCTGTGCATGACAAACGCGCGGGTCAGAAGACAAGAATCACGAAGGATGCTATTATGGAGTACATCAAGCATGAAAGGAGCACGCAAATAGAACGCAATAAACTTCCCACCCACTGGCATCTTCCGGGTATTTCAGATTCGGACCCAGTAATACCAAAAGATCCAGGTCAGAAAAGAATTGTTAAGCTGCTGGCTAAGATGTCAGTAGCTGATATTGTGCGTGGAGTAGAAGAGTTAAGTGAGGATATTCCGGATTTGATCGCTTCGAAGAAGAATAAATCGGATGCATAAATAGAATAGTTTCGAAACGAGAAACAACTTTTTTTGCTCTCATTTTGACAATTTCGACATACCCACGAGTTGCGGGGTAAGCCCACCTGTAGTTACAGCATTTGCATGCGAGCTTTTGCATGTCGGAGTCAGGATCGATTCTTCTCTACACTTGGCGTTTCGAAGATGCGAATAATGAGATTTAATATCGCGCTTCCCTTTTTTATCTCCATATGGGAATATAGTTATTAGCATATGAAGTATGAACACCCCTTGACGCGTATCTATCGTTTGAAACTGATCCTCACCGGGATCATGCTCGTTCTTATGGGTCTGCTCACTTCTGCACTCAGCGATTGGCTCGCATCGCAAAACGTGGCAGATGCTCTGGTTGCCCTCGTTCGTGGACTCTCGGACGTCCTCCTCGTCACCGGTGCAATCGGCATTGCGATTGACTTCTTCACGGGCCGAGACAAGGATGCCGCCGACACCGAGCGAACCAGGCGTGTCCTCAAAGAGCTGACTCCCGACTTCGTGGATGCCGTCATAGATGGCTTCCGGGTCAACAAGAAGGAACTACGGCGCGTCGCGACACCTGAGCTTCTGGATGAGATCGCGACCAACGTCCTGTCCCTTCGGCTCGGCGATGATGAGTTTGCACGGGAGATCTACCAAGATATCCGTGACCAGGCTATTCGGACTCCGGAGCGTTGGTACGACGTGAAAGTGAACGTGCGACTCTCAAATGCGTTGGATAGCGCGGCCAATGGTCGTCCGCTTCTCGATGCTCTCATCGAATGGGAGTACACCACCACCCCGAGTCATCCGACAGCGCGCTTTGCGTGCGTCTCCGATCTCGACGAGTTCCACGAACTCATTGCGGACGCGCCGGCCACTTCGACATGGTTCATGACGCCGCGTCCAGGCTTCGACGCATCAAAGCAAGAGTCATTCGAGCTACTCACATTCAGCATCGACGGCAAAGCTCGCAAAATCCGACGAAGCGGGCGCAGGAGTGGCCAGATCTACTCGGCCACCATCGGCGATGACGTTGTCCGCGATGCTCGCCCCGTTCGCATTCGTCACGCTTACCGAGCGATCGTCGATCCCGCAAACCATCGACTGTTCCTCGCTATCGCGCAACCCGCCCGAAACGTCTCGCTGGAAGTCGACTACTCGGACACCGACATAGCGCGCATGAGTGTTTCGGACCTCGTTCCAAGCCGTCGCCGTCCGTACGTGAGTCAGCTCCCCGCCGGTACACCCGGGAGGGAGCTGACAATTGAGGTGCCGGGCTGGGTTCAGGCCGGCGTCGGGTTCACTTTCGTTTGGACGCTCGACTCCGAAGAGCAACTAGCGCGCCCTGAATTGACCCGTACGCGCGCCAACCCCGCTGCTTAAGGCCCCGTTGGTTGGACTCGTATCCCCAGGATCCACCGCTCATAGAATTCCCTCTCCTCAGTGCACCGGACACTCCAGTGACCCCGAATGCTACTTATAAGTGTGTAGACCTTCAAGTAGCAACCCGGAAGCGTAACGGGTTGTTATGGAAGGTGAGCTGCAGAAGGTCGTGGGGCGCAATTTGCGCAGGTACCGGCAAGAACGCGGCTATAGCCAAGAAGCGTTTGCCGAGGTCATGGGTGTCCACCGGACCTACATGGGCGGTGTCGAGCGCGGTGAGCGCAACCTGACTTTGCAGACCCTGGAGAAGATGGCGGACATCCTCGACGTGAAGCCGTTGAGCCTGTTGACAGAATTGTGAGGCCCGATACGAAGAGTTCGCTCCCTTTGATCCTGAGTGCTGCTGTCGAGGGAGTGTTGTCCGCGTGACGAACTGATCAGTCGACCAACCACTCTCGTGCATGAAGCATGCAGCTACCAGTTTCGTTCGCGTGCCTCTTCTTGTAGTGCAGAAGGTCCTCAAGTCGGATTCTTGAATCAAGGACGTAGAAGAGTTCCTCGCCGTCAATTGCGAGGAACGGCGTCCTCTCTCGGTAAGCATCAAGTGCGGTGCTCGTGAATCCGCTGACGCTGATGAAAATTCCCAGTGCGTTCTTGCCTCGTCGATCGACTTTCGCCTTGAGTACGTCGAGTTGATCTCGCCCGATAGGACTCTTCGTCCACTTTGCTTCGATTATGTAGTCGTCTGTGTCGAACGTGATCGATCCGTCGATCTGTTCATTTTCAAGGCTGTAACTGAGCCGAGGTTGCATGTCGTGGAGCGCAAACAGGTTGTTGAGCAAATTCTCGAACTGCCGCCCCCGTTCCTGAGGGCTATTCATCTGATGCAGCAATACAAACTGTGACTTAACATCAGCGATGTCATCCGCAAATTGTCTGACCTGCGCTGCTGACTCTGCCTGCGCAGCTCTTGCCGCGTCACGCTTCGCTTGCTGTTCGCGCACCTGAGTGAAACCATGGACATGCCTACGAAGCTCAGCCACTGCGGCCTCTGCCTTGGCACGCCACTTATCTCGGTCTGCCTCATCTTTTATTTTTTCTATGTCGCTGAAGCGTTCCATACCGGCGATGTCCAACATCATCTCGATCGTGGTTTCCCGGTATCGGTGCACATCCGTCATCAAACGCGACATGATGACACCGGCGATTTCGCGCTTAGGAGACTGAAACCTGATCCCCGACAGAACCTCGGGATGTTGGCCGAAGGCGGCCCTGAGGTATGTCTCGAATGCATCTTTGTGCCAAACGATGAGTGGCAGTGCCTCACGCAGTGCTGTGTAGGCTTGTGGCGAGATCACTTTCATTCGATCATTCTCCCCCAGACATGAGCTTGTCGACGGTGGGATGGCGCGTTTCCTTCGTGGAGGAGGTCGCGACGAACAGAATGAACTAGTCGAGGAAGTGTCGTCGAACCTCATGGTCGCATACTTGTGGTGGTTTCATTGCAACGCCGATGAACGAGATACCTCCGGCGGAGCGTTTTCGCACGCGAAAAGTGCGGGATAGCCCGGGGTGCACTGTGCAGTCACTGGAGACCGTGCGTCATTTACGACTTTGACCTGGGGATCTTGAACTGGTCACCTTTTCGCACCAGCCTCGTGTTGTTTCGTCGAAACACCCTCCATCTCAGTTGGGAAACCTTCATGGATCGAATCAGCGCGTAGAGACATGTGTCTCGGCCACCGTGTCGTAGATTCTTCCTATGTCGAGTACGAGCACGTCGGGCCCAGCAACATTGAAGAAGGGTGATCAGCTAGTTTTCGGTGACGTTGTCATCCAAGGTGGCGATCCAAAGCCGGAACGTCGTATTGTCGAGTCGTTCATCAGCGCCGTTTTGCAGAGCGAACACCTCAATCTACTTGTAGGGTCGGGCCTCACCACGGCACTGGGTAGCGCTGCGCGCGCTACTTCTTCAGCGGATATGACCGCCTCGTTGCTAACTTCCGACCCTGCGCTCGACTCATCGATCGAGAAGGCCGCATCGGACACATCAAAGGCGTCGATGAGAGGCGAAACTCCCAATATCGAGGATCGCCTACGCGTGGCACTGGCCGCCGAAGGTGGGCTGAAGATCGTCAATGACCCGCGTGCGGACCTGCTTGAAGCGGCGACCGAGGAGGCACTGACAACTCTGAGGGACTCGGTCGCAACGATAGAGAGCGCCATCGGCAGCGCCCCCGCACAGCATTCAGACGACGGGAGTCCTGGACCTGTCCCCCTCCTCACCTCGTTCCTTGGCTCCTTCGCTGGCAGAGTTCCGACACGTGATCGATTGCATGCCTTCACAACTAACTACGACCGAGTGCTGGAGTGGGGAGCGGAACAAGCGGGTCTCCGCATCGTGGACCGATTTGTTGGGGCATTAGAACCGGTGTTCCGTTCGTCGAGACTTGAGATCGATTACCACTACACTCCGCCGGGTTCTCCGAAGGAGCCACGACACCTTGACGGCGTGGTTCGCTTGACCAAGTTGCATGGTTCGCTGGACTGGCGGTGGCGAGGGCAGAGCCGGCAGGTCGTACGTCAGCCTGTGCCGTTTGGCGCGATACAGACCGGCGGGGTGTCTGACTTGCTAATCTATCCGAACGCGGCGAAGGATTTCGAGACCACGCTATACCCGTATGCTGATCTATTTCGTGACTTCTCCGCTGCGGTTTGCCGACCAAATGCGACGCTAGTTACGTACGGATATAGTTTCGGCGACGACCACATCAACCGGATCATCCGAGACATGCTTACCATCCCGAGCACGCACCTCTTGATTATAAGTTATGGCGACGACGGTAATCGCGTAACGAAACTGGTCGAAGAGTATCGACGAACAGGTCAAGTTAGTCTGATGCTCGGCCCCACGTTTGCCGACCTAAACAGCCTCACACAGGACTGGCTGCCAAAGCCTGCAACCGCAACCTTGGCCCGTTTGCAGGCAGGCATCTTGACCTCCACCACACCGCCTAGCTCTACTCCACCAGCATCATCCGGAGGGGCTCATGTCTGACGGATATGACCAGCTAAGGCATGAGTCGTTGGTTATCGGGCGAATCGAGGAAGTCGCACCATCGAGCGTATTCGTCTCAATTGATGTGGAAGCGCCCCACGGCACATCGTTCGCACACGGAGCCCTCCAGCGCTTCCCGCGGGTCAATGGATTCATCGTGCTGCCTTGCGAGGACGGGGCGATTCTGGCCATCGTGTTGTGGATCGGCATTGACAGCGACAGAGGACTGATCCGGAGCCAACCAGAAGATGTACTCGGGCTGCCTGTACCGCGCCGTCGCCTCCAGGCTGTCCCGCTCGGGCTGTTGCGCGCCGCGCCTGAAGAACTTGGAGGAGTCCGTTTAGAGCGTGGCGCATTGTTGTTTCCGTCAGTTGGAGATCCGGCGCGCCTGCCAACCGCTGCCGAATCTGCAGCTGCCGTGCCTGCTGTCGGCTCGTCGATGGTCGAGGGGAGCTACGGGGGCCTCTACATTGGGACGGCTCCTATGGCCGGTCATGCGAAGGTAAAGGTCAGCGCAAACCGGTTGTTCGGACGTCACCTCGCGATTCTCGGCAATACCGGAAGTGGTAAGTCCTGCTCCCTCACTCATTTGCTCCGTGAAGCTGCGCAGCAAGCCTCATCGAGCGGTTCGTATCGAGCGATAGTGCTTGACCTCAATGGCGAATACAACAGCGCATTCAATGGTCTCGGCGACGACGTTGAGATTAGACGATACGCAATCGGAGATTCCGATGGTGAAATGGCAGACGACGGCAACGGCGAGGATACGCAGGTCATTCGCCAACTTCGTGTTCCGTATTGGCTCTGGAACTATCGGGAGTGGCACGCATTCGTTGATCCCAGCGGGAAGAGCCAAGCGCCAGTGTTACGGCAAGCACTCCACATGCTTCGGACTTCGACCTCAGTTGGCACACCCCAAGGTGTGGTGACGCTGGTGATGGGACGACGTGTCGTTCGAGAATTTCAGAATGAGCAGGTTGCACCAACGAGTGTTACGGGGCGCCTTTTTTCCTTAGACAAAGTGATGCATTCCTGTAGGACAATATCGGATTTAACGCCAAATCCAGCTTCACAACAGGCACTCCAGGCACTCCATGGCATCATAAAACAGATACTGGCTCCGAGACGAGGAACGAAAGCGGGATATCCATGGATGTTCGGAGTGGAAGGGCCCAATCAAGAAGAATGTGGACGGCTTCTGTTTGCGTTCGAGGCTGCACTCGATGCGCTTGGTATGCCAAACATAGTGGGCGATGTATCAAGCGTCGATACACCATTCCCTTTTGACGAAGCCGACCTAATCGAGCTACTGGGGATCATTGCCGTAAACAGCGGCCCCGAAGTGGCCGGATGGATTGCGCCGATGCAAGATCGGCTCGCAGTCGCTATGAGCGACCAGCGCCTTAGCAGTACATGTGGACACCAGGAGGGCGAATCGATTGAGGCCTGGATTACGAGTCTTCTTGGCTCCCCACAGGGAAGCCAGATAAGCGTCATCGACTTGAGCTTAGTGCCTGCACAGGCACAACAGATTGTGGCCGCCGTTATTGCTCGTCTTGTCCTTGAGACCTTGGAACGGCATCGACGGATCGGCACGCAAGTTCCCGTAATCATGGCCGTAGAGGAGGCACACACCCTGATTCGGCGGCGTCCGGACATCGGGTATGGCGAGGGGGGTGCAGGCATGACCGACTTGTGCAGAGAGGCGTTTGAGCGAATCGGGCGCGAGGGCAGGAAGTTCGGACTATCACTGATCGTTTCATCTCAACGTCCAAGTGAACTTTCTGAGACGGTCTTGTCACAGTGCAATAGCTATCTAATCCACCGCATTGTGAATTCCAGGGACCAAGATTTCGTGCGTCGCCTTGTACCTGACAATTTGGGAGCGCTGCTGAGCGAGGTAGCGTCGTACCCAGCCCGTACCGCACTCCTCCTTGGCGCAGCTGCTGAAATCCCCACCCTCGTCGAAGTTAGCGCGTTAGAGCAACGCTATCGCCCAGATTCAGCCGACCCGAACTTCGAGCAAGCATGGATCTCCGGCGCGGAACTTCAAGTTGCTGACGTGGTCGCAAACTGGGCGCCGATTGATGCTCGGTCCGAAGAGGTGGCAAGTACATCGATCTCCGATGACGATGAGCCTCCGTTTTAATACTACAAACTCCATGCACCCAAAAGTATCTAGTTATTAGCTATAAACTCTGCTGAGGAGGGATGGAATTAGACGACCTCGCCCTCGACGAGGAGATAGGAGTGGCGACACAGCCATTGTCGACCATGCAACCAGCCCTGTCACATACCGTAGGGCTCCACTGACCGTCGAGGGACGCTGCCCTTTAGCGCACTACTGGAGTCGCCCGATCGCCCACGTCACCGTGCCGATCGACCAGCGGCCAGGCACCGACGCACTGCCCTCGAGGTGCAGACTGTTCATCACAATTACTGAACGCATTCAACACCCGCGCGAGCGTCGACCGCTCACCGCTTATCGCCGGGCATCGCGAAACTAACGTCATGGCCCCATACTTACGATAACGTGGAATTCTTAGCGAGACGCTGCACAATATCAGCGCCTCGCACCCGCAGCCATCTATTCAGTGTGCAGCGTCGAACGCTTCGACGATCTCATTCTTGATTCTTCCCTGGCCTGATACCACATAGCCATTGCTGTTCGCCCAATCGCGAATCGCCTGAAGCTGTTCCGGCGACCTCGATACGACGCCTTTCTTCGCGGGTGTCTGTGTTGCGACGTTGACCAGAACTCGCCGGACCCAAGGTGGTCCAGTGTTCAGGAACCGTCGACACGCCCGATCTGTGCGTCGCTGGGAATGGGCTTGGGGCTTGCTCGGAGGTTTACTGGCGAGCTGCCGGGTAGACCACCTGAACTGCGGGACGCCGTAAACCCAAGGGTGGGCTACATGCACTGCCCGCTTATGGATTGCTCACAAGCACTGTGGGCAGACCGTCGGGGGTGTGCAGCACGCCATTGACACGGACCGGGATCGGCGGCCCGCCCGCATCTCCGGCAGTCCGGCGTCGAACCTCGTCGAGAATCTGCTTGTTCGACATCTGCTGTAGCGCCGTCCTCGTTGCAGGCAGAGGCACGTTCTCTTCTTCGGTCATGTAGCCCGCCGCTACCAGCACCTCCGGCACTGGTGTATCGAACAACGCTGCGACCCGCCGTAGTACCGGCGGAGTTGGGGACCGTGCGATCGTCGTCCACTGGCGCATCAGGGATGGGTACACTCCCATCGCGCGGGCCGCCTCCTCGGCACTCTGGTGACCGCGAGCGGCAATCTGACTTCGAACCCAACGCGCAAATCCTGAAGGCATAGGCACCATTTTCCCATGCGATTCTTGAATGTTCGCACAGCGAAACAGTTCGAGAGTTGCGCAGCAGGGTTCGCTATCCCCATCTGCTGTGCACGAATTGGGGATAGTTCAATTCTCAAGTATCTGTGACTCCATGAAGACTGGTATCCGGCACTGAGTGCACATAATCTGCGGAGGCGACGCCGGGCTTAGCCGAGCTGCGGCGGAGCAGTGCCTCTCCGGACACGCAAGTCACGCGTTCCGTCCGGTGAGGCACCGAATACTGCGCGTCGACGGGAAATCAAGGGCTCGTTTGCGCGCACGGCCCACCGGATGCTGACACTCACCTTCACTTCGGTGGGCCACCCCGAATGCGTGCTGGGTACCGTGAGGTGGTGGCTTCGGCGCGCACAGACCCGCCGCGTTGGACCCCTATTCCGACGTGGCGGGTCACCCGAACTGCGTGCCTCATCCTTGGTCGGATCTTGGGGCGCGCACCGTCCGTCGACACGGCGGAACATGTCGACGGACAACCGTCTTGCCGAACCTCCCGGAGATAGGAATTCGGCAAGCACTGGCTCGCCGCTCTGGCGCATTCCGGAGCGGCGAGCCTCCGACAATTCCGCCTCTTCAAGGCGACGGTTCAGTGCGCACGGCTCACCGATCGCGCGCTCGCAGTCTTACTTGTCAGTCATTCCACGAACGAAAATTGTCCCCCGACCTCACCGCTGGACGCGACGCGACCGGCGGACATAGTGGCGAGGGCCAGGTCGCTGCGATCGCGATGGACGCTGCGCCGCCACCGATGGCGAGCACGGATGCCGTCATATCCCAATCGGGAAGCGTCGCAAGTATGTCCAATTCGCGGGTCACGACACCGAGAGTTCTCACCGCAGAACTCACAGCTGCGCCACCGTCTGTCACCAGACTTGTGCGCGAGACCGGCCACGGCAATGTCGGTACAGAAGCTGACCGCCAGCCGACCGCCGAGATAAACGAGCTCTTCGGCTTCGGCACAACGATCCTGGGGGATGCACCTTCGAGCGGCATAGAACCGAAGTCGAAACGACCCGAAGGGGCAAATAATCGACTGGAACTAATAAGAGATAGCAAGGATTTGGTGCGCTGAGCGCGTTGTGCGGGCAGTGTCGAAATCGACCACCCGCATGCGCGTTTCGGCCCGTAGCTCTCGATGTGTGCCCACACGGACAGGTTAAGTAATAGGCTGGTAAAGAAATCGATACCAGGAGAACGCCACGTGACGGACCTCAGCCCACAAGGACGTGCCCACCTGCGCAAGAACGCGCAGACCTTCGGTGACGAAGCGATGGTCGATGTCCTCGACGCCCTCCAGGCCGCCCTCAATGAACGCGACGAACTCCGAGACCTTCTCGTCGACCGACTCTTCGCCACCGCTCGCGCCGACGAGTCTGGGACCGAACCTGAAATCTAGCGAAATGCTTAGATCTGGTAATAATGGCCCGTGAACACTCACGGCATTGCCACAGCAAACCCGCACCAGAGGCTCCTCATCGCTGCCGCACTCGTCAATGGGTACCCCACGCCGATTCAAGTGCTATGCCAGCAAGAGGAACCAACAGCACCATGACAGAAGAGGAAATGCGCGAGGCGATCCGAGCTCGCGCCGCCCAAGCAGTCGGTCGCGACATCGACGACGGGTGGGTCGAATTGATCAACAACGTCATCCGTAACAAAGCCCCCGAAACGAGGTGACGTCACATTGTCCAGGGGCGCGGTTGAATCTGTCGACGCATCAGCCGCTACGCAGAAGACGGCTCGATAGCCGACACAGGCGGAGCTGCGGTAGTCAGCATGAAGTCCGGGCGAACCAAGTCGTTTACCGTTCTGTCCGTGCCTACGTATGCGCGTTAAGGCCGATATCGATCCGGTTTGGTAGAAAACTTGATAGGACTCACTGAGACGGGTGCCGGCCTCAGCTCCAGCGCCACCCCTCGCCATTCCAATACTGATGCGATAATGACGTCCGACACATCGGCCTGAAGGCATGGCCGCAGAGAATGTGCGCGCAGAAAGAGTCAACAATGAGTCCGCGAAATACCTGGTTGTCGACCCGGTCCACAGAACTGCGCGCTATCCTCCTCGACCTCGGCCTGACGATCACCGATACCGAAGCGCAAACAATTCTCGATGACAAAGTCAATGAGTACGCGACGCTGATGCGCGTCAACCGTCAAACAGCTCAGCGCAGTTTCGGTGATGAACACCTGGCCCGGTTTGCCCAGTCGCTAGCACTCTCCATTTCGGACGAAGCTCCGGGTGCGAACCTTGTCGAGTTCGAGCGAACGATCTCGATGTCTATCCCGGCGGTGGGGCTGACAACCGCAGCTTTGGCGGAAGCGCTGAAGGTAGCGCACGCCAACCTCAAAGACATCGCCATCAGCGAAGGGCTGAGTCATCTCTCGACCCTGGGGATGATCACCGCAGAGGCCAGCGCGTTTCTCGTGCCCGTCCCGCGTCCGCTTCTACTTCGAATCGCCCGGTTTCTGGACATGGCAGGTACCTCCGTCAAGGACGGTGCGAACTTGCCGGAAGGGCTTGCGGAATCAGGGCGCGCGCAGTTCGCTGAGATCCTCAGCGTTGACGCTGACGGGATCCGTGCCATTGCGAACGACAACAGCGACGACGCGCCCGAGCTGTGGCGGACGCCGAATCCTCGTTGAAAGAACAAACTCGGAGGATCCACGTTGCAGACTCTTTTCGATCGCCACGCGACCGCGGCGGATGAGTGCTTACACGGAAATGACTGTCTTTGAACAGGAGGGCTGTGTTCGGAAACAACCTCGATACTGTCGAAGCGCCAGTAGGATCCGGGCATGACTTCTGTTGCCGTTTTCGTGGGTATTAGTGGGCGACTCGGGTCGGTCTTGGTGTGCTTGTGAGTAACGATGAAGAGTACGTAGAAGAAATCCGCGTCGTTCGCCGGAAGAAGGACACCTACAGGTCGAAATCGTCGAAGTCCAAGGACTTCGAGAGCGATCTCCTTCGCAGCAAGACCTCTAAGAATGTTGCCGGTCCGACCGAGTCCCGACGGGTCAACGAACAGGAACTTCGTGAGAGGTACCGGGGCGATCCTATCTTCGTGACGTCTTCAGTCTCCTCTCCACGTGAACTTACACCGAGCCAACAAGCACTCGCCGACGTCATTGCCGACGCCGGGAGCATAGTGATACGCGAGTTCTTGGTCCCGCTGATCAGAGACGTCGCAGCTCCCGCGGCCAAGGCGAAACTGGGTGAGTTCGCGGCGCGTCAGCGTATTCGGACGCTGGAACGAGCTGAAGCTAAAACGAAATCATCCGACGCTGACGCTGTGCAGGTCGACGTTGTGGGCGAGGAAAGTTTCGCTCCCGTCGCCGATCTGGAAGTTGCGGAGCCTTCGATCCCGGTCACCCGAAGCGCCCTCATGCTCGCCCAGTTGCAGTTGAAACTCGCGCAGGACTACGCCGCCAAGCAACAATGGCTCATTTCGCACGCTGAGGTCGTAGATGAAGATCTCTCGCCGGAACTGGAGCAATCCCTCACGCGGATGATCGAAGGCAGGGCGAATGAGCTGAATGATACGGAGCGCGAAGCGGTTGCGGCCTTCCTTCAGCAGGCCGAGAATATCGCGGGCAGCAAGCCTGCGCTGGCTCCTCACGGAAGACTCCGACGAGTCGCGGACGAGGTTCGCAAGGTACCGAAACGACCGCGTAGGCCCAGACAGGCTCCATAGCCTGTCTCCCGTTGCTGCGCGCGACCGTCAGTTTGCCTCGTTGTCCTGACGCGTACTCCTGAATTACAGCCCGGCCGAGATAGCTAAGTATCTCTAGTGACTGGCGTCGAACGCCCCGATAATTTCTTTCTTAATCCTTCCGCGACTCGACACCTCGTACCCGTTGCTGTTGGCCCAGTCCCGGATTGCCTGTAGCTGTTCTGGTGATCGATGCGCGGTCTTCGTAGAAGCTTGTGTCCGGCTGTTCTTCTTGGCCGTGCCAACTTTTTGGGCGGACTGAATGAACGGCGCCAATGCTGCTTCAAGTTTATCGGCGTTCGTTGGCCGCAGATCGATCTGGTAGTCGGCGCCTTGGTACGAGAACGTCACACGCCGCTCGAATCCGGAATCGATCGGCTTTCCGTCGAGATCGTCGGTGAAGGTTCGGATGAAGATTTCGGCCACGGTGAGGGACCCCTGTTTGTTTCGGAAAAGATGGCAGGCAGCACCATACAGTCAATTCGGTGCGTCTTTGGGAGGTGGTCGTACCTGGAGTCGCGGGAATTGACGGCCAAGGTTGTCGTCAGATGCGTACTGCCCAGGTTGGTCGCCATCGAGGATCAACCACGGCGATATGCTGCGCTCCCGATGCGGCGATCAGGGCGGCGCGGTGTCTGCCGTCTACCCAGGTGCCTCCACTTCCGATGTCGAGTGGGCGGGCGTGGAGTTCGCTCCACGCAAAGAGGTCGGGCCCGAACAGCCCGGACTCGTCGCCGTACAACACCCACGTCTCGAAGTCCCATCCGGTCGCCCGCTCCTGAACCACTGCAACACTCAAGTCTGCGATGGTCAACCAATCGACAGCGGGATACCCCTCGTGAAGTCGCCAATTGTTCGACTCCACCACTGCCCCTGTGACTTTCGGCAGGGTCGACACCGGCCGCACGACAAACTCCACGAACGTGCATCTCCCGTAAACGCTGGTAAGTATGCAGTGAGAGCAAAACGCCTTCCGGTCGCCCGATGCGATCGGGTGCGGCGGCAAAGCAGAACGTACTCCCCCAGAACGCACTTCACGCAATTCTAAAGTCTTATGCGTCGAGCTGACGCTTCAAGGTATTTGACACTTTTGCGCTCGAAATCTCAGATTTGGCCCGGATCACCGTCGGTGCGTTGTCGCCGACCGACGCGTCGTTGTTGTTCAGCACGTTCACGGCACTCCCGCCGAAACGCCTCCTCGGCTGCGGGATCATGCGCTGCGACCGTTCGCCTCCCTTCGTCATCGACGTGCGCAGCAACGCTCGCGTAGTCCGGTGACGCGCTCTGCCCACGACCGGCGACCAGCCACAACACCGATCCGAGCATCGGGACGAACAGGATCACCACCATCCAGAGTGTCTTCGGCAGATGCTGGATGTATCTCACGTCTCGGGTGACCACGTCGACCAGGCAGAAAGTCCACAGAGCGATCGTCACAAGACTGAAAACGAACAACGGCACGGCGCCTCCTCCCGAATACGTATTTCTCGCAGATCCTATCGAAAGTCGCAGAGGTAGTGCAGCCTTCAAGTAGCTGTAACTTCGCAAAGACTGGTATCAGCGTCTTTGTGTCGCCTATTGTTCCGATTGGCGTCACAGTTTCCTTGTTTCCGCCAACGAGGGAGATGGCGCCTGCACCCCGCCGACGGTGTCCCCAAACCGTCGGCGGGGCACCATGTACCGGCGTACCGCTTCCGCCTCGGTTCTCGGTACGCCACGCTCACCGACTTGCTGGTCACTCTCGGGTCGGTGAGCGATAGAAAAAGCTGCGTATCGAAGATTCCTCCATGTCCCTTCGATGCGCTGGGCTCGCCGGTCACGGTCTCCGAACACCTTGGCCGGCGAGCCACCCACCATCTGCCGTGACGGCCCCGAGAGGGTCACCTGCCCGGCATCGTCCGGGTTGCGGCCGCGGCTCCGAGCACGCGAAGTATCATTCGTACCGTGCGTCAGCGGTTCGTCGGCTCACCGCACACCGCCTGCCTTGGATTGTTCCGCCGAGCAAACAGGTTAAGGCCACTCGAACTGCGTGCCACTGTTCGTGACAGTCGGTGGCATGCACGGCCCGCCGGGTTGAACACCTAACCTCGACCTGGCGGGCTACCGATGACTGCATGTCGCTTTCCGTGGCGGTCGGCGGCATGCATGGTCCACCGGGGCGACACTCACATGTTCGCCGGTGGACCACCCCGGCTGTGCACCAGACGGACGTGATGGCTGTTCGGTGCACAGGGGCCTGCCGAGCTTTCTGCACTGAAGACTCGGCAGGCCACCCCGATCCAGCGATCGAACCATTCCTGATTACGCGAGTCCGTTTTGTCACGGCACAGAATCCACTTAGCTACATGGCGAAAGTAGCTGGCCCGCTGCCCGCCGGCAGCCCAGTCGCGGCGCCGTGACACCTCCCCGCAGTTTCATGCCTACTCGGGGCGAAAGGTCATGGGATCTAGGGGCTTTCGGCCTATTTGGTATAAACGATGCGAATGGAACGATGCGAGAGTGAAAATGAACGCTCAAGTCATCAGGTCCCATAGGCGTCGGGCCAGGCGTTACAGCCCCACTCGCTGGTGGAGCACGGCACTGGTGGTGGGCCTCTGTGTCATCACCGGATTAATCATTGCCGCCAGTGTGCTCCTTGATGGCCGCCACTGGAGTTGATCGGCAGTATTTGAAGCCTCAATTAGCTGTAACTTCACGAAGACTGGTATCACTTTCACCGCGCCCCCTAGTGATCGAACTGACATCATGAGGTCTCGTTTTCGCCAATGGAGGAGATGGCACCCGCGCCCCGTTGACGGTGTCACCACACCATCGGCGGGGCACCATGTTCGGCGTACCGCTTCCGCCTCGGTTCTCGGTACGCCCGGCTCACCGGCCGAGTACACACGGACTGATCACCGGCCCGGTCGGTGAGCCACTCAGACTGCGCGCCGAAGTTCCTCCATCTTCTCCGGCGCGCATGGCTCGCCGGTCACGGTCTCCGAACACTGTGGCGGTGAGCCGCCTCGCCCGACAGGGTGCCGATGCTCGTCGCAGTGTTCGGCCTCTCGTTGAAACTGGGCGCTGCCACGATTTACTGACTGCCCCACCCATGCGAACCGGTTTTGCGCGGTGCGGGACCAAAGCTCGCCATATGCAGGACAAAGTGCATCGACACGAGACCTGCGTGACATCTAAGGTGGAGATGTAAACACCTGCTTCTCGGTGTTTACCGGTCTCGTCGGTCCCCTTGGTGTGTGGCCGTCGGGACCGTCCTGTTTCCGCGTCCGGCGGCGGTTTCCGCTCACGGCGCGCGACTGCCTCGTCGGCGAGTGACGTCTGCGGACGATCGACAACGCCGATCGTGGTGTTTTCCGAACATGAGCGCGAGGTCGGATTACCTAGTGATCTACCCACTGCGATCCCTGCACCCTGACACACCATACTGCGATGTAACTCGATATTCTCTAGAGTGGGTCCGCTGCGGGCTCCTGCCCTCGGATATGCCGTCGCGCAGTACGACTGGCCGATGAGGATCCTCGATGAGCGACGTAGATGCCAGTAGCGGCTTGGTGACCAGGCTCGGTGCCGTTCCCATTGCCGACGGTGCTCTGATGACCAAAATGCTGCGAGATGCCTTGGTGCGGCATGCAGAGAGCGGTGTGGACGTTGCCGAGCCCGCCTTGCTCGGACTGCTTGCCATTGTCGGTGCGCTCGAAGATCGTCTGGCGCATCATGCGCCCGCGTCGCCGCTGGAAGTGACGTCATGAAGAACGCTCTGCTGCGGCTGCGAGCTCGCGTGGAGGAGCGTGTCGATCTTTCGTCCGACCGGTCATCCGGGCTGACGCCGGAAGCGATATTAGTGCTCGGGAGCATCTTTGCGGCGCTGAGTGTCATCTGGTGGGCTGCGTAGCCGAAGGTTATGCACAGGCACTGTGGAACGAGTGGGGATAACCCCTTCCGGGTGATGCATACCCAGTCGTCTCGATGTAGAGGCCTTACTGGCCACGTTTCGTCGATTCGCCTACCCGAGCGGTGGTGGCACTCACCGCTTCGCCTCCGTAGCGAATAGCCTGCTTTCGCAGCCCGGCAGCGAGTCCCGGTGCCGAGCAACGCGCTGGCGGTTGCCGAACTTTTACGAGTCCTTCGGGACTTTGCCGAGCGCCTGACATGACTTTCTAAACGAAATACCTCGCATAGTGGCCGAGTGTGATTCGCTCCCCGCGTGGCTCCGCCCGCAAAACTCCTGCGCTCGGCCTACCTCGCGGAATCGCGCGCCAGCAATTAACTATTGACGATTCAACTACCGTCCGGCGAGGCGAAGCGTCGATTTCGGCGCCGTCACGCTGCAATGAGTGAACTCAACCGGCCTGTTCTTCTGTTTGCCCGCTCATCACTGCGTCTGTCTAATTGATGACTTTCGTGACGCTTGCCATATCGGGACAAAAGTCCCACGTGCTGGTCACGAGCTTGTCGAGATGTATCCGTGATCGAAAGTTCACGATAAATCCGACTACGGCCGATCTGGAGCCTGGTGATCAAACGGAACGCTTGGTACTGTCCGGTAACTTTAATTCAGTTAGTGTTCAGCTACCGCAACGGTTGCTGGCCCGCGACGTAGGAGTTACTCATGGCAACCAGCCCGAAACCCCGTACATCCCGCCGTCGATCGAAGGCAGCAGTGGGACTTGCGGCATGTGCGGTTGCCGCGCTGTCGTCGGGTGTGGTCTTCGCAGGGAGCGCATCGGCAACGCCGACGGCGTTGGCAGACAAATTCGCGAGCACGGTCACCGATGACGGCTGGTCGTTGGATCTTGCCGCCACGAAACTGTCGGCGAATCCGGTGCCGAATCTGGCGACGACGGCGTTCACCCGTGAGGGGTTCGTGTCGGCGAAGGTGACCGGCACGATCGGTGGTCAGGGCGATTCGGCAGTGAAGACCGGTTATGTCGAGCAGGGATTGCAGATCGGCTGCCAGATCGATGTCTCCTCCGGACTTGGCTTGGGGCTTGGCTTTTCGCTCGGCCCGTCTGTCGGTGTGAGTATTTCGGGTGTCCCGTCGGCGAACGTGGGTGTGAATGCGTCGGTGAATCCGAGTATTCAGACCACCATCGCACCGGGAACGATCACCACGATCCCGCTCGGCAAAAAGGACCTCGAAGCGGCGAAAGCGTCGATCACGGCAGAGAACGTGCACGTCAAGATCGATGCCTGCATGGGGCCGGTGACGATCCGCTCCTACGCACAACTCGCCGTCTCAACTGCAACCTCGGACAACAGCCTGTTCGTGTATTCCGATCCGACCTGGCTCTAACCCGAGCAGCCGTCGTCAGCGCTGCATTCTCAACCCACTCTGCGCAGGCCACCATGCCCTCGCACACCCCGTCACACGAGGCCCGAGTCACGGGTTTGCCCATCAAACAGCATCACAGGAGAAGTTCATGAAGATTCGTACCTTGGCCACAGCCGGAGCGCTCACCGCAGGTATCGCCCTCGCCAGCGTTATCGGCGGGGGCGTGGCATCCGCTGCTACCCCGATCGTGCAGCCGGAGCAGGGTCGGATCGGGCTTTCGCTCTCGAATGCGGAAACCGCAGCACTGGCGGCGAGCCCGATCCCCGATGCAATCGCGAACATTGTTCCCGGCTCGCAACGTTGGGTTGGCCGGGCACCGGGTTCGGTCATCACCAACGTCGACGGCAGGGCAAGCGCCCCCGATCGGGTCGTGATCGCCGAAGCTGCGGCGCATCCGGGTGGCTACGTCAACATCTACGTGTCCGACCCGAACAACCCCGTCACCGAGGGGTACATCGTGCAGACCTACCAGCACTGGAACTGAACTAGGGCCGGTAAACCCAGACCCTGACTGCTGCCGCCGAACTCGTTGTTTCACTTCACCTATCCGCCGTTTGGAGTTTCTGTCATGACCATCCGCAACGCTGAACACGCTCGGTCCCGCCCGATGACTGAGCCGCCGGCCACAGCTCGTAGTGGCCGCAGTGCGGATACCGACGACTGGGACCCCGACAGTGAACTCAGCGAAACCTCGAAGGCGGTGATCGCCACCGTCTTCGGTCTCGCATTGTTGATTGCAGCGTTCGCGGTGATCGGACGACTCGGGGGCTGGGCCGCTGATTATGGGACGATTCTGGTGTATCTGGCGTTCTTTCTGTGGATGTCGATCGCGGGCCGGGTGTTCTGGTGGGGCGCGGACAAGCTCATCGCCGAGGCGCGGAAGAAGTCGAACACGGGCGATCGCCGGTGAAGTCTGTGCTGAAGCTGCGCAGGTCCATCGCGGGAGCGCTCGCTGCCGGAGCACTGTTGACCGGGGTGGCGGGGGTGATCGGTGCGGGAATCGCGCTGACCGCCGCACCCGCAACTGCGGGACCAGCGGAGGACTGCGCCGCCGTGCGAGCACGCGATCATCAGATCTACCTGAACCTGATCGCGTCACTACCGCCCGGTGCGCCGATCCCGCCCGAGTACATCAACCCGTGCCTGACCGCACCCACCACGACTTCGACGGCGGCGCCGACAACCACCGTCGGACTACCGGGTGCACAGGCTCCGGGCGGTGGCCCGAACGTCGGCGCGAACGCGCCCACGAACTTCCCGACCTACAACGGCACCCCCATCGTCCCCGTCCCCGGCGTCGCGCTGCCTGGACAGCCGAATACGCCGACAGCGCCAAGTATCGAGAACCCTGCAGGAGTCCCGGTTCCGACGACCACCAGCGGACCCGCCCCGACCACCCCGCAGCCCGCTGGATCGACCGCACCCACAGCGGTCCCCGATCGTGGTCCCGGACCTGTTCCCTCTGGAACACCGAATACTGTTCCCGGACAGTCGGAATCGAATCCCACGGTCACCCCCTCGGGACTCAGCGACGACGACGGGCGCGATCGGTACCTCGAACTCGTGTTGGTCGGTGCCGCCGCATTCACAGCCGGCGGGATCGGAGTACGTGGGCGTCGTTCACCGTTCGGCCCACGCATACCGTTGGGTGGGCGGACACCGGAATCGATCCTCTCCCAGACAGTCGGTACCCTCGCCTCACCGCTGATGCAGTACGCCAAGGGTGGCCAGTCGAAGATCACGGTCACCGATCCCGGCGGGGGACGTCGTACGTTCTTCCTCATCCACGACGCGACGTCCTCACACGAAGCGGAAATCCCCGTCGACGTCCCGCCCGGCGGGCATATGAGCGTTAATCCGGACGGCTCAGTCACCGTCTTCGACGCGGACGGAAACCCGGTCTCGGTCGTCGCAGCTCCGTGGGCGTACGACGCCAACGGCAATCCTGTTTCCACCGACTACGAAGTTCGCGACGGCCGCCTGATTCAGACGGTGTACGCCGACGAAGCGACCGCGTACCCGATTTTGGCTGATCCGCCGGAAAAGAAGGCGAAAGCACCCACCTCTGTCGCTTCGAAACAAGTCCAGAAAAATACGAACACCGCCGCACCCAAGCCGAATTCGATGACCTCGCGCACAAGTCCGCAGAAACCGCAGAACAGTGGAAACACGAACTCGGGCAACACTTCCGGAGCCACGAACAGCGGCACCACCGCTGGTAAGTACGCCGGGACCACCACCCAAGGCTCCGCTCCGGTCACGAAACCTGCATCTCCCAATCAGTCACCGCGCACCACCACCAAACCTGGACCGAAGCCCGCGCCGACCTCTCAGGAACAAGCAACGAACCAACTCGCCCAAGCACACGGCGAAGTCCCTCCGGTTGCACCTTCGAAACCCGTGCAACCAAATCAGTCGCCACGCACCACAACCAGTCCGGGCCCCAAACCCACTGTTAGTCCACGTCAGCAAGCTGCGAATCAGCTTGCCGAAGCGCACGGGGACGTGCCTGCCGGGTTCACTGGCAATGTGCCGATCCCGCCAGATCCGAACGCGCCCGACGATCGATCGTTCCCGCAAAAAGTGTGGGACACCGCGTGGGGTGTCGGGGAAAGTGCCGTCGACACAACAGTCGATAGCGTCGGAACGCTCGGAGACGCGTGGCGAAATTTCCTCGTAGTCCCCGTGCACGATGCCGCCGTCGATCCGTTCGGCTTCAATCGCGGCCAACGAGCACAACCTTCACCCGAGCATTCTCCGGCTGAGATCGCTGCCGCAGCCGCAAATATCGTTGCTCTGATCCCAGGAGTGGGTGCAGCGGGCCGCGCCAGCGGCGCTGCAGTGCGCGAAGCAGTGGAGGCTGTTCTGCGTCGCGGCGGGACCCCCGCAGAAGCCGAAGCAGCAGGTCGCCGCGTAGTCGCCTCGACACCCGTGGGTGGTCGAGGAGGCCGCGAATTGGACGTAAAGCCAGGAACCAATCCTCCGGGAGTAGTCAACGGTCGCGAGTACACTGGGCATGCGTTTGATCGAATGCAGAGGCGCGGCATCCTCCCCTCCCTTGTCGAACAGGCAATTCGAAATGGGGTGGCCACCCCTAGCAGCGACGCAACGATCGTATTCTATGATTCGGCAAATAACCTATCAGTCGTCGTTAACGAGGTCGGTACAGTTGTGACGACCTCATTTGGACGACTAAGAGGAAAGTGAAGTCAATATGACGGAAAACGGAAAATTTCGCACTGAAGGCGAGCAGGTTAGTCGTGATTACAGGGAAGGTAAAATATCCCTACAAACGCTCGTCGATATATTTGAGAGCTATGTGGACGCACGTGAATCCGAAAATGCGCCCGATTTCGAGGAACTGAGGGGTGCGTGGTTGCAAATAGAAATAATAAATGCGGTGCGATGGGACGATCCCACGAAGGCATCCAAAAATGAGACGGCAGTTCGAGAGTTTATCCAAGAATTCTTGGACTTGCTTCCATAGTGACTTTTCTCCGGACATAGGGAGTTTCGCCTGACCGGAATCGACTTCGGCGCACGCAGACATGCCGGCCAACCCGCGTCCTGCGCCAGCAGGTGGGAGGATGGCCAGCGACGACACCTAGATGACTCTCGCGCTGCACGACGCACCCCGTAGAGGTCTCGGACTTCGCCGACATCCCCGCAGTCGCCGACTCGATCGTCCGACACTCCATCGCATGGGAACTCGATCCCGAAAACTTCCGTACCCCCAGGCATGACATGCGTGGACTCATTGGCGAATCTGCGCGGCGGCGCCATTGGTACGACTCTGACGGGTCCACAAGTCCGCCGGTTTGCTGTGCGGTCATGCGATTGGTGCCCGCCGCATTCGCGCCGGAGCCGTATTGGCGGGGCGTGACCGCCCTTCAAGCTGTGATCACCCACAAACACACCCGCGCAATAGTTCCCGCGCCGCTTCAGTCCGACGCGGTCAGTCACGCGCCGAACGCCAAGGCCGGTTCCTTTCCTGCTGTCAAAATTGTTCCCAACTCGTGTACAACTCCGGCACCCACGCCAGTGCTGTGCATACATAACATCCGGGATATCCCCGCTAAAGCCAATAGCGACTGGATTCTATGGCGGCGTAGTCTGGCTCGTCCCAGTCTGCATTGGTTGGGTGTGTCTGCCAAAAACGCCGGATGGACTCAATCGAGTCGGTGACTTCTCGGAGAAGGGACGCTTGATGATGAACAAAGGTTGAATTTGTCACATTACTCGTAAGGGTATGTGCAGGTTTTTGACGCAACCGTCGAACGTCGCGGAGCGGCCGAAGGACAGCCTTCGCTTGCGCCTCATCGACCCCGAACCTTCTCAATGCCAGTTCCAGGCGGGTAAGTGTTCCTAGCTGTTCGCCATTGTTATTCTTCTTCTCTACACCCAACAGATCAAGCGCCTTGTACCGTAAATTCTCAGACAGGAGCTTGTCAAGCTGGTGAACAAATGCGTCGTACTCGCTCTGAGAAGGACGCACAATCCAACCAAAACCATCCGGCCTTGATATCGTATTGAGTAGCACATCGCCGTGAGCTCGTTCAAATAAGATGTTAAGCGTTTCCAGTTCGTAGAAAAAACGTTCAAAAGGACCCATGCCGTCAGGCCAGTGCCCCATTTGTTGTCTCCACCATATGAGGTGCGGGGATATATCACGCGTTTTCTCAATTTCGTAGGTACTCCACCTCAACTGATGGACCGAGTTAAGCTTGCGAAGGTCCACATAAAATGCGCACACGAGCCGTTTGATTTCCGAATCGGGATTATCTTTGTCGAACTTGGATAAATCGTACGCAAAGCCCACGTGATTGATGGCGATTTTGTCCATCTCGGGTTCCGACTCATCCATGTATAGGTCGTCGCTCAACCAAATATCCACCCCGTAGTCACCAACTTGGAACACGAACCTTGGATCATTGCGATACGGCTCAAGGACTTCATACTTGAAAAAAGCGAGCTCCAGGGTTCCGTGCCCTTCGGCCATTACCCTGTCGTACGGGAGACCCTTGTAGCGATCTCCCAGATCATAACCTTCCATGGCAGTGACCGTTGGATAGAGGCAGACGAAATGTTCGTCGACAGTAAGGTTCCGTAGAGACTCGATTTGATCATCAGTGGTACGTCGAGGCTTCCAGGGTCTTATGTGGGGGTTAAGGTAATCTCTCTCGTCAACTACCTGGACTAGGTCACGCCTGACAAGCTCCTCCGTAGCGATAAGGTCTATTTCTTCTGCATTACGGATTGGCAGGCCATTAAAATCGCGGGAATCTAGATAAAACGTGATAATCTTGTCGAGAGTTGAGTCCATATGCCCATCTTAGCAGGAAGCGTATAGTAGCCGACCGACATCAAAGCGGGCACATCGGTAATCTTAGCGGACAGATATGATTTAGCAATCAGAGATCCTGTGGTCGCGGGCCTCGTCTCAATTGGAATGATTTTTCGATTACGCGCCAAGAAATTGATGCAACGAGAGACGCGGCTTCTTAGCACTCCCCTATTGCGACTGCCAAAGAAATGATCCATATTCAGACCAACACAGCCTACTCCCGTTTCATGCGAGGAGAAACATACGACGCACCATCGACGATTACATCCAGTGGACGAATTGTCACCATCCGACCTGTTCTACGCCCACAACCGGATGCGCAACTACTAGCGAAAGCCCTGATTCAACTGGCAATGGAGGAAGCAAAAGCCGAGATCGACCAGCGCAGCACCGATGACAAAGCCGCGTAGCGGCGTCCTCAAGAGCTACTCATCTCTCGCCGCCCACCGATTGAACTTCGGCGGACGCAGTTGCACGCCCGATTTCTTGAGCGCCTTACCGACACTGCTCGCTGCCAGGTTGTACTTCCGCCCGAGCTCAACTGTGGATTTCCCTCGTTCGTAGTGCCAGGTCAGCTCCGCCAGCAGCTTCGTGTCGATCGTCGCTCGCGGGTGCAGCGGTATGCCGTGCTTAACCAGCAACCTGGTCACCGTTTGACGGTGAATACCGAACAGCTTCGCTACCTCGAACGCCGTCTTGCCTGAACGGTAGACATCGATCATTGCGGCCATCTCAGTCTTACTCAGCCGACGCTGCGGCTGATATTCCGACGCCGGCACCCCTACCTGCGACTTTTCCACCGACTGCGGTTCGATTCGTTCACCCAACTCCCGGACAAGCGCCGCAAACGGGGAGTTTTTGTTCGAAACGGATTCACGTAGGAGCACCACAAGATTTGATTCACGGATAGTCACACTGCGTGGACGAGCGGCCACTGGGCAGAGCAGTCGGATACGGACCGAAACCTAGCCCACAAATTACGTGCCGTCCGCAGTAATCTGCCACGCATGAAGAAGGCACTTCCGAAGACCCTGAAGTCACTCGCCCGGACCGTTGGAATCCTGGCACTCGCGATCGTCGTGGTATCCGTCGTCGAGAGGTTCACCGGCGCACACCAACCGACGACCGGTCCCGCCTCGTTGACCGGGCCAGACCAATCGTTGTAGCCCTTCCCTGCGCCTGCGACAAGGTCGTCTCACGAAGTTCTACGACAACGAGCCGGTAGCCAAGAATCCACCAATGCCAGCCGAGTCGCATGCAACACGCTCAGCAGAGCCGCCGCACAGTGTCACAGAATCTCTGGGCTCCGGATCCCAGGGCGTATAACAGCAGCCGGAGTAGTCGGACCTTGCTGGCGGCCGTGGGCGTAGCACCAATGACACAAGCTGCGTCAGAATGGTTGAGCGAGAACTCGATTCGAAGTTCTAATTTCGCGAAGTTTCCAGGGAGCCGTGAGAGGCGCCGGCTCTGGGACCTCGCAGCTACTCGGTGCGGTTGCTCGGATGTGGCGACTGCGCACCGATCGAACCCGCCGCATCCGCCGTCAGCGACTACGCAACGACCGTCACCATTTGACTCCGGGCATCGAAAGCGCTTGAAAAGTAAGCCAGTTCATCGTGCCGAGATGCGCGAGAACGACCTGAACTTGCGAGGTCTCGAGATCTTCGAAGAAGCCTCCGACGTGGCATTTTCCGAGATCCACTCACATCCCAGGCTGTGCCTCATCCGTGCGCACAAGAGCGTCGCCAAAAGTCGCTGCGGCGCGTGATCAACTGGACTGACGCAACCGTACCGAAGGCTTTCTACGAAAAGCTGGGCGATTCTTCGTCTCGAAATGCCATGTCGGCCCCCGAAGCATTAGCGACGGTTAACTCAGGCCGAAATCTAATCTGCTAAGAAAAACGAATCTAATGTGACCCCTATCTCTGGATCCTTTCAGAACAGGGGTTTCGATGACGCGCGACTGAATTCACCCCCTAATTCACCCTCCTCCTATACACAGAAAAGTGATTTGCATTTATGTCGAGCGTGTGCGCACAGATAATTCGCTCCACGCCTTGTCGTTCCGACAGCAAATAAGGGGCGGTGAACTGCATAAAGGCCCATTCGGTACAGCAGCGCGGACTCGGCTCGGCCGCTCACCGATTGTCGACAGGAGCCAGGGCAGGTATACAACTGATGGTCGAGATCGAATTGTGATGAACCAGCCAGTTAACTCGAAATAAATCAACGGAAGATAGATATAGCCAGGTAAGCGCAGTTTTTCTTGCATGGACGCACGTCCATGGCGTGTCCAGCTATGCGATTTGCTCGTGTTAGATTCCTGATTGCGCATCGCCCGGTTTGCGCCTTCTGCGTTGTTTGCGCGGAATTTGCATCCTCTCGCGAACGGCCCCGCGCACATTTCTTTACGTTGTGCCAAAGAAAGGAATTTCATGAAAACCGTCACGGCAGCGAAGCACGCAGCACGAAGACTCCCCCTCGGAGCCATCGCACTGTTGCTATTGCTATCCGGGATGGTGCTCATGCCCGAACTGCAATGAATCGCGCAGGAAAGATCCTCGGCCGCAGCCTTTAGTACCTCGTAGGTCGTCGCGTTAGGTAATACCGGCGGTCGATCTTTCTTGGAATTTCCTGGCCTACCCAGAGCCGGCCGTCGGTCTGCGCTGGCGTCAACCAGGTCCGATTACCAACTGTTCGGCTCCGCAATAGGACGCCTGAGAATCACCAACGCTCGCATCCAGGCTCCAGAGCTGCTCAAAGGTCCCGTTTCGCTATTCGACGGCCCCGGAAACGGGGCCCAAATCATGTGTTCTGAACGAAAGGTGTTCGTCATGCGTAACCGTGTCTTCCCACGCCGTGCCGGGGAG
>NZ_JARJBE010000039.1:0-3501 GCF_029269915.1 Rhodococcus sp. C3V | reverse complement strand
CGCTTGAAATCTTTTGTTAGAAATATCAGTCAATATCTTATCGAAGATTGTAAAATTAGTATGAGTTACTAATTATACCAAAGTAAAAAAATTAAACCAGCTTGCACCTTAATAGTTGTGAGCTGGTTTTTTAGTTTATTCTAAAACTTATTAATATATCTATAAATTGTGGTTCTTGAAACTCCCCAAGAATCCGCAATCGACTTAATCGGCGTACCACTTTCTACCAAGGTTTTAAGAAGCTTTACGTCTTGCTCCGAAAATTTCTCAGGTCTTCCTCCAAGTCGTCCTCTTGCACGTGCGGCTTCTCTACCAGCGGCAGAACGTTCTAAAATAAGGTTTCGCTCAAATTCCGCAAAGGCCGCAAATAAATGAAACATCAATTGTCCAGTCGAACTTGATTTATCCATTGTAATATTTTCTTGTAGACTATGAAAACTTACCCCCTTATTATTAAAAGAATTAACAATATTAATGAGGTCCTCCATATTTCTACCTAATCGATCTAACCGCCAAACAACAATTGTATCTCCAGAACGAGAAAATTCGATGGCGGATTTTAATCCAGGTCTTTCTCTTTTACTTCCTGACATATGGTCAGTAAATATTTTTTCACAGTTATATTTTTTTAGACTATCTTTTTGTAAATCCAAATTTTGAAGTCCAGTTGAAACTCGTGCATATCCGATATTCATTTTTTTCTCCTTCATTTTAATTTATTGTATCATAACTTAGAAATATATATATAAATGAACATAGAATAAATTACGGGTTAATGAACGAGAAATGTAAATGATTTTGAGAGTTTTTATAACAAAAGAAGAGTGTCCAGAAAATGACCTTTTTCTGGACATAGGATAGAAATATTTTTATAAGTTTATTAAATAACGAAGGAGCAACTTTAGCTACAAATCTTGCTATTTGTAAATCTACATTTTTTTATTGAAAAATAGATAGTTTATAGTTACAGTTGCAACTGCTTTAGCCGCGATTAAAATACTTTTCTCATTCATTTTAAATAAAGGGCTATGATGGGGATAATTTCCGCCGTCTTCAGGCTGTGCACCAATGTAAAAGAAAGTACTTGGTACAACTTGCCCATAATATGAAAAATCTTCAGAAGGATTTTGTGGTCCTAAATCGACTATATTATTGACTTCTGAAATATTCTGATCTTTTAAGCTGTCAACTACAAAGTGAGTGAGATTTTCTGAATTAAAGAGTACAGGATAGTTATCGTCATAATCTACAATCACTTCAACCCCAAAGGTTACTCCAACGCCTTTAGCAATTTGTTTCACTTGGTCTCGGATGACTTTTCTAGTTGTTTCTTTCATCATCCGAACATCCCCTTTTAACACTACTTTATCTTGTATAGCATTAAAACTTCCTGCTCCATCAAATGATCCAATAGTTACAGTACCCATGTCAAATGGATCTATTCTTCTTGAAATTACTGTTTGGAGTTCAGTTACAAAGTAACTAGCGGCTACTATTGCATCATTACTTAATTGTGGCATAGAAGCGTGACCTCCGTTTCCTTTGATTGTAATGGTGAAATTAGAACGTCCCGTTTGAGTTTCTTTATTATGATAGGCAATGACCCCTGTTTTAATTGTAGTCATCACATGAACCCCGATCATATTATCGACACCGTCAAGAGCTCCTGCTTTAATCATACCTTTGGCACCACCAGGAGATACTTCCTCTGCTGGTTGATGGACAATTCTAACTCTTCCCGGAAGTTCTTGTTTTATTTTTACTAGTTCTCTAGCAAGTACCATCAAATATGCAGTATGTGCATCGTGTCCACAGGCATGCATTACTCCTGGATTGACCGATTTAAAACTTAAATCATTATCTTCAAAAATAGCAAGAGCATCAAAGTCTGCTCTCAACGCAAGAGTTTTTCCGGATTTTCCACCTTCAATATCAACGATGATTCCAAATCCCTTTCCGATAAGTTTTGGTTCACAGTCAAGTTCTTTATAAAAGCCCATAATATACTTAAATGTTTCTTTTTCTTGAAAAGAAATTTCTGGGTATTGATGAAGATGACGCCTAATTTGAATCATTTCATTCTCATATTGTGTTAAGCTAGTCAACAAATTATTAAGTAGTTTCATATGATACCTCTAAACTTTCTACCCGAATTGCTAGTTAATTTCATTGGAAAATAAATAAGTCGTGCTATCCTAATCTTAAACCACTAAGCATTAGAAAGCGCACGACTTATATGACTTATAATAGCACACTTCCAAAAGTTTTTGTTTATTTACTGACAACCATTGAGACGCTTTATCAAACGAGTGTTCCCCTTGAGGTTCAAAACCGAAAGAACGTCCATCTCGCAACATCAGATTGCTTAGTTATCGCTTGTTACCTATGGGGCGTACTGCATTTTAGTGAAACACTTAAAGCTAAGCACCAATTGGCTCAAAGTTTATTTCCTAATTTCCTAGAATATTCTCGCTTTGTCCGCCGTTGTAATGCCCTCTTACCGAGTATCCAAGTCATTCGCCAAGCACTCGTCTTTAAAGAGGTTGAAGGAATGAGTGTATCCATTATTGACAGCTTCCCCATTCCTTTGTGTCAGCCTATTCGTAATTTCAGAAGCAAAGTTCTTGGAGATTATGCCAATGTTGGCTACAATGCTACAAAGGGACAGTACTTCTATGGATGTAAATGTCATGCTTTAGTCAGTGAATCAGGCTATGTCATAGACTACACAATTACTCCTGCTTCAATGGCTGATAGTTCAATGACCGAGGAAGTGTTGAGTCAATTTGGGACACCAACAGTCCTTGGAGATATGGGATATTTAGGTCAGTCACTGCATGATAGGCTGGAATTAAAAGGAATTGATCTAATTACACCTGTCAGGAAGAACATGAAGCAAAAGAAAATCCTTTTCCCTAATTTTTCAAAACATAGAAAAGTGATTGAGCGAGTTTTCTCTTTTTTGACAAATCTAGGAGCTGAGCGTTGTAAAAGTCGTTCGCCTCAAGGTTTTCAATTGAAATTAGAGATGATACTTTTAGCGTATTCTTTACTGTTAAAATCAGCTAAATCACTGGAACCAGAGACTTTAAGATATTCTATCGGGTATCAAGTCATGTCTAAATAATCAACTAGCAATTCGGGTCGTAATTAACATAATTGTATATGAACCCTTTGCATTTTCATTTAACGGCTTAATGGTTTTTCGCCTTAATAATAATAACCTTTGTTAAAAATTTGATTTTTTCTTTTAAGGGCCTAGAATTTATTATTTCTTTTATTAGAGTGAGAGCAGTATCAAAACAACTGTTCGTCCTATCCAACGATAGGTTATTCTTCACAATAATTCCCGTCCAATCTCTCATAAATGCATAAATAGACTTTAGAATTAAACTACGTAAAACATCAGATTCTTCATGCTTTAACATACTAATAAATTGTGATATGACTTTTTCTTCTGAAAGAGACATTTTTTGGGCATTTTTTGTGGTTAATATACTT
>NZ_JARJBE010000088.1:0-528 GCF_029269915.1 Rhodococcus sp. C3V | reverse complement strand
TATTTATTGTTAAAGTAATTAAAATGATTATTTTTTTCATTATTTCAATTATTTTAGTATTTTTAGTCGGTTTTTTAGTTAGAGGAATTCACTTAACCTTTATTCAATGGCTTATGTCAGGATTATTACTATTAATTGGAGCCATTGTGTTTCTTAGTTTAGGAACTATTTTAACAAATTTTAAAGATGAAAAAACAGCATCTGTATTTTCCGATATATTATTTTTAGCTTTAGCGATGTTAGGGGGATTATGGTTTCCTACTAGACACCACGATGTGGTGCCACATCAGCAAAGCCGAGCGCGCCCGATGGCGACCCCGATCACCGAATTCACCACCGCGGCCGTCGAAGAATGTCCCGGCACCCACGAATACCGCGCCACCCACCTGTTCTGACATGCCCACCAAACGCAAACTTCAAGGGGACAAGGACGTGGCCAACGGTATAGCCCCTATGCCCCATATGGGATTCCAGGCGGCTTCTAGTGGTCGTCGCAACACCCCACTGTGGGAGTTGCGACGACCGTGG
>NZ_JARJBE010000038.1:0-5464 GCF_029269915.1 Rhodococcus sp. C3V | reverse complement strand
TTCAACGATCCGAGGAGTCGACCCATCGGGGTACGAGCTCCCGCAACAATCACAGAACTGGTCACGATTTCCTCCGGCTGCAAAAGAGAGATAGTCGTCGGTTCCGTGCGGCCTAAGAGCCAAGTCACATCCCGACGTGTACTCCTCAAACGGTAGCGCTACCGTGAAAGGTATGACACAGACCTCCCCCAGTTCTGCACTCGCACCTTTGTCGTCCGACCTCGTCGTCGCGATCGATCACGTCGGAATCGCGGTGCCCGATCTCGACGTGGCAATCGAGTGGTACACGCAGCACCTGGGCATGGTGTCGACCCACGAGGAAATCAACGAATCGCAGGGCGTGCGTGAGGCCATGCTCTCCGTCGTCGGCTCCCCCGCCGGATCCACTGCCGTTCAGCTGCTCGCGCCTCTGGACGAGAACTCGACCATCGCCAAGTTCATCGACCGAAGCGGCCCCGGACTCCAGCAGCTCGCCTACCGGGTCACCGACATCGACGCCATCTCCGCCGAGCTTCGCGACCGCGGGGTTCGGTTGCTGTACGACGCTCCCCGACGCGGTACGGCCAACTCGCGCATCAACTTCATTCACCCGAAGGACGCCGGCGGCGTCCTGGTGGAACTGGTCGAAACCGACGCGAGCCACTAGCAGACCCGACTCCAGCTCGTATGCCAGGTAGATTGTCGCCATGGCATACGAGCAGGACCGCGGTTCGATCCAACTTCCGTTCCAGATCGCACGGAAGGGATACGACCGCGACGAGGTACGTAACTACTTCGAGCGATTCGACGCGGAGCTGCGAGTTACCGCGGCAGATCGTGATGCTGCCGCTGCGCAGGCCCGTGACCTCGCCAAGCAGCTCGACGATGCACGCGACGACATCGACGACCTCCGCAAGGACGTCGACCGCCTCTCGGTACCGCCCACCACTGCGGAGGGCATGAGCGATCGCATCAGCCGCATGCTGCGCCTTGCCTCCGACGAGGCCTCGGAGGTGCGCGCCAAGGCCGAGGCCGACGCAGCCGAGATGACCTCCATCGCCGAACAGGACGGCGCCCGCCTTCGTGGGCACTACGAGTCGCTGATCGCCGAACTCGAGGACCGTCGCAACGCGATGGAAACCATGCACGAGCAGACCATGGCGCAGGCCCGTACCGAAGCCGCCCGGATCGTCGAAGCCGCGCAGGCCGAGCGGGATCGACTGGCTGCCGAGTCCGAGGCCAAGCGCACTCAGATCCGCGAAGACTTCGACATCTCGATGTCGGAGCGCCGCGCCAAGGTCGTCGCCGCCGTCAACGAGTTGGAGTCGTCGAGCAAAGCAGAGGCCGAGCGTCGACTCGCCGATGCGTCGCACGAGGCTCAGCGCAGGCTGCAGGCCGCCACTGATCAGTCCGAGCGCAAGATCGCTCACGCGAAGGAACTCACCGAAGAACTGCGCGTTCTCCGAGGCCGAATCCTGGCTCAGCTCTTGGGCATTCGCGGACAACTCGATTCGGTTCCGGCCATGCTCGCATCGGTCAACCGGGAGAGCGAACTCCTCGATGCACCGCCCGCTCCGGTCATCGTCGAAGCCGAGGAAGATCTCGAGATCGAAGACAAGAAGGCCGACGCAGATAAGGTCGACGCAGAACCGGTCAAATCAGAACCGAGTATCGACGAAGACGACGTTCTCGAGGACTCGGACGAGACGAACACCGCCGAGATCGACACCCGCGCCGTCGAGCAGCGAGCCCAGTCCAGGAACTGATCGACGCTCAGGACCACCGTCTGGTCAGGCTGCGCGTACCGCGGCCTGACCAGCATCCGGTATGCCAGTGTCGACGCTCGTTCGCGCCGCCCGGTTCCGAAGGCCACGTCACCACGTGAGCGACGCCGGGTCTGATGTCGTGATCACAACCGGGGCATCGATAGAACTTCGTCGCGTTGGAGCCGGGTATCGGCCTCACCATGTACATTTCACCGCCCGGCCCGGGTTCCTCCCGGACCAGCGCCCCGCCGAACAACACACCGCTTGGTGACGCCGACTCCGCGCTCGAATCCCGAGCACGCCGAGTATCCGTTCGACGGGTTTGCTTCGGCGAAGGTTTGCGGCGCGGCATGGTTCGAGTCTAAACAGCGTCAGAAGAGACGGAACTCGGTGCTTTCGGTGCCCCGCAAGGCCTCGTAGTCAAGGACCAGGCAACGGATCCCACGGTCGTTGGCCAAAGTCTTTGCCTGCGGCTTGATCTGTTGCGCTGCAAAAACTCCCGTGACCGGCGCGAGCAGCGGATCGCGGTTGAGCAATTCGAGGTAGCGCGTCAACTGCTCGACGCCGTCGATCTCGCCGCGACGCTTGATCTCCACCGCCACCGATGCACCGTCCGCGTCTCGGACCAGAAGGTCGACCGGCCCGATGGCCGTCATGTACTCACGTCGCACCAACGTGTAGCCGGGGCCGAGCGTCTCGACATGCTCCGCCAGAAGTTCTTGAAGGTGTGCCTCGACACCGTCCTTGATCAAACCCGGATCAAGGCCGAGTTCATACGACGAATCGTGCTCGACCTCTTCGAGAGTGATCCGGAGTTCCTCGCCTGCCTTGTTGGTGACGACCCACAGGATGTCGTCGCTGTCCCCGGTGGTCTCGACCAACCAGCACGGCGGACTCATCCAGTTGAGCGGCTTGTACGCCCGATCGTCGGCATGGATACTGACCGAGCCGTCGGCTTTGACCAACAGCAGTCGTCTTGCGGTAGGGAGGTGGGAGGTCAGGCGTCCCACATAGTCGACACGGCAACGAGCAATAACTAGGCGCACCGGACCACCCTAAGCGATCATTACGACTACTCTCGACACACTATGCAGCGAAGCCGTGTCCCGAGTGCGCCCCTGGGGTCGTGGCTGCTCGGATCCACCGACGAAAGCCCCAGGCGCCGCCGAATCCGCGTCCAGGCACTACTCACCGCCCCCCTCCTGGTCACAAACCTGATCGGAGCGGTACTGGCGATCGTGCTCATCGGATTCGTGGTTCCCGGACCCGAGATCATCCACCCCGAATTCGCATGGATCAACTTCATTGCCGTGCCCGTCTTCATCGGGTGTGTCTTTCTCATCGGACTTCTGTGGGGCACCAAACGGCTGATGCGGGATCTTCGATGGGCCACCGAGGATCACCCACCGACAGAGCAGAATCAACGCGCGGCGCTGCGCGGGCCGTGGCGACTGACCCGAGTGCAAGCCGTCCTGTGGACGGCCGCGCTCATCACCTTCACGACCATGTACGGAATCGTCGACCCCGACACCATTCCGAAAGTTCTGTTCACCGTGGCTTTCAGCGGTATCACCACGTGCGCTTTCTGCTACCTGCTCAGCGAGTTCGCACTCCGCCCGATTGCTGCGCGTGCACTCGAATCCGGAGCACCCCGCAAGGCTGCCGTTCTCGGACTGACCGGCCGGACAATCCTCGTCTGGCTGCTCGGAAGCGGAGTCCCCGTCACCGGTTTGATGCTCGTAGCGGTCTTCAGCTTCATCCGGCCTGCTTCGTGGCAAGCCCTCGCGACCGCGATCCTCGTCATCGGCGGGATCACCCTGTGCGTCGGACTCGGGCTGACATACATCAACATCCGGTCCGCCGCGGCCCCCATTCGGTCCGTGCGACGAGGAATGGAACAAGTCACCCGTGGCGACCTCACCGCGTCCGTCGTCGTGTACGACGGAACGGAACTGGGACTACTGCAGGCCGGCTTCAATCGCATGGCCGAGGGTCTGCGCGAGCGCGAGCGAATACGCGACCTCTTCGGGCGCCACGTCGGACACGAGGTTGCCGCAAACGCGGTTCGCCGAAACCCGGAACTCGGCGGTGAAGAACGTGACGTTGCCGTTCTCTTCGTCGACGTCATCGGATCGACCACGATCGCGGCTACCAACTCCCCTACGGCTGTGGTCGCTCTACTCAACCGTTTCTTCGACGTCATCGTCGACGAGGTCGACGCGCACGGCGGATTCGTGAACAAGTTCGAGGGCGACGCAGCGCTGGCGATCTTCGGAGCGCCGACGACACTCGACGATCACGCCGGCAGCGCACTCGCCGCTGCCCGCAAGATTCAGCAGCGCCTGCGTGCCGAGGTTCCGGAAGTGAGCGCGGGAATCGGCGTCGCCGCAGGTGTTGCCGTAGCCGGGAACGTCGGTGCGCGAGAAAGATTCGAGTACACCGTCATCGGTGATCCCGTCAACGAAGCGGCGCGACTGTCCGAGGTCGCCAAGACGGTTCCGGGTAACGTCGCCGCATCCGGACGGGCTGTGGCTGCCGCTGACAGCGCCGAGGCTGCACAGTGGTCGATCACCGAGAACATCACCCTTCGCGGCCGCCTCGAACAGACCGAGCTCGCGATTCCGTGCGACGCCCTAAAGTCCGAGACCAGCCCGTCAGACTCCGTGCCGGTTCAGCCCTGACCCCACCTCCCCCCTGAGCGAACGGCACGTTCGGTCGATCCAAGGCGATCAACGCCACGTTCGCTCGATGACTTTCCCGCTTCTCGACGGTCTATATCGGCACAGCGGAAATCCGACGACGCCTGGGAGATGGGTACGACTATGAAACTGACGACCTTTACCATCGCCACTCTCGACGGGGTGATGCAAGGACTCGGTGGGCCGGACGAAGATCGGCGAGGTGGATTCGAGCGGGGCGGCTGGTCCGCGCCATTGGTGGACACCGAAGCCATGGATTACCTCGTCCAGGTCTACCAGCGCGCTGACGCGTTCCTGTTCGGGCGACACACGTACGAGATCTTCGCCGGCTATTGGGGCGCGTTCGAGAATCCCGACGTCAACCCCATTGCAAGCGCACTGAATTCGCGGCCCAAGTACCTTGCGTCGACGACGCTCACCGATCCGCAATGGACGAACACGACAGCCCTTTCAGGTGACACCGCCACAGCTCTCGGCGAACTGAAAGCCAGACCCGGCGGTGAGCTTCAGGTGCACGGCAGTGGCAACCTGTGCCGCTGGCTTCTCGCGAACGATCTGGTCGACGAGATGATCCTGCTGATCGTTCCGGTGGTGGTAGGCCAGGGCACGCGACTGTTTCCCGACTCCGGACCGGACATCGCACTAGAGCTGGCCGAATCGCGAGCCACATCAAAGGGCGTGACGATTCAGAGGTATCTGCCGGCTGGCCGGCCGAAGTATGCGACTGCCACCGCCTACGGCATCGACTGATCCGGGCAAAGCGCCTGTCGTCCTCAGTCGTGTTCCCGCCCCTGATGGTGTGAACGTACCGTTCCCCTCGCCTAAGAGGGTGAGCGTGTCGTTCACTCGGTCCCGGACGCGGTGGTGAGCCCGCTGCGCTCGCGCCCCTGATGGTGCGAACGGTACGTTCGGTCGATCTGAGGCGACGAACGTACCGTTCGCTCGAAGTCGGGGGGTGTTTCGGGGGGGTGTTTTGGGTACGAGAAAGCCCCCCAACCAGTACTGGTTGGGGGGCTTCTC
>NZ_JARJBE010000037.1:0-6012 GCF_029269915.1 Rhodococcus sp. C3V | reverse complement strand
TGAACGAAAGGTGTTCGTCATGCGTAACCGTGTCTTCCCACGCCGTGCCGGGGAGGGGGTGGTGTCTCGGTGGGCAGCTTTGGGGATGATCGTTGCGGTCCTGGCGCTGGTCATATCGTCGTTCTCATTCGTCCAAGTTGCCTCGGCAGATGACATCGGGACCTCGACCACCACAGGTCCGACCACCACAGTTCCGAACACAACGAAGCCGCCCGCGACTACGGCGGAGGCGCCACTGAAAACGACGGCGCCGCCTACTTCCACGTCGGAGTCACCCACTTCTGCGAAACCGCCGATCACAACCACGGCGCCCCCGTCTACGACTTCTGTGGCGGCGCAGCGACTGGCCGCACGCGGAGTCAATCCCGGCATCGATGTGAAAATCACCGACGTCCAGGTCGAGGGAAAGAACGACCAGCAGATCACGGTCGGGGACTCCGTCACGGTGAAGGGCACCTGGGACGCGTCAAGCGCGAGCCCGCAACCGGGCGACCAGTTCACCATCGGATTCCCTGACGAGTTGAAGCTCCAGTCCAACCCGACGATCGCGCTCGAGGGCGACGACGGGACGGTTTGGGGCACATGCGATCTGGTTGCTTCCACCAATCTGATGACGTGTGTTCTCTCCGATGCCGTGGCGGATCGCCCGGACGAGGTGAAGGGCGATTTCTTCGTCTACACCAAGGCTGTCGCGTACACCACCGAAGAGAAAGTTGATTTCACGATCAACGGCAGTTTCGACGTGACGCACGAGCTACCCGGCGGTGGCGGCATCAGCGACGGCAGCGTGATCAGCGAGGCCAAGAAGTCCGGCCAACTCCAGGGCAACAAGCAGTCTGTGCGTTGGACGATCGACATTCCCGGTGCCGATCTGGCCGCACTGGACGCGGGCGGCACCGGTTCGGTGACCCTGAGCGACGCGCTCTCAGAGAACATGAAGCTGTGTACGGTCAGCCTGATCGACGCGAAGCTGTTGTCCGGTCGCCCGAACGATCTCAAGCCGGTCGCAGGCGGCGTCACCGTCACCCAGAGTGCCGCTGGTGATCCAGTCAGCATCGCGCTCGACAACGGCGGCCCCTTCGAAAGAAACAAGCTCTACCGCATCGAGTACACCTCGTGCACAACCAGCGGCGAAGTGGACATCACGGGCACCGTCTACGACAACTCCGTGACCATCGGCGGGAACACCGTAGGCGCGGCAGGCGTCGGCCAGGATTGGGCTCCAGAGACCGGGCCGTCGAAGTCCGGCGGTTGGGCCGGGGGCACCCGGTACAGCGAGATCGACTGGAGCATAACGGTTCCGGGCACTTTCATCGCGAGCCTCCCCGACCAGAAAGTCATCATCAAGGAGACTCTCGGCGCCAATCACGAGGTCTGCGAGGGCGGCCTCGTCCCGACGGTCTGGCGCGCGAACCGTCTACCCGGGCTGAACGGTGAAACAACCAACCACGTCAACGTCACCTCCGAGTTCGACATCGACGCTTCCGGCGCTACGGCGAGTGCCCAATCCTTCAGCATGACCATCACGCCGAAGGAAAAGATCAAGCAAGACTCGACGCAGTACTACTACGTGAAGTTCCGGTCCTGTGTGATCGAGAAGGAGGTGCCGGACTCCTCTGATGTGTTCACCAATACGGCGGTCGTCAACGGCATCTCCAAAGACGCTTCGGTGACGGGGCCCAAGTTCGAGGGCGGCAAGACCGGCACGCTCAACACCGAACCGAAGGACGTCGCGGGCGAGAAGCAGCCTGCCGGCACGACCATCGACTGGAAGGTACAGGTCTCCGGACACACCCTCGAGGGCCTCGACGCACCGGCGGTCATCACCGACACGTTCTCCGACAGCTTGGCGGTATGTGATGTCAGCGGCGATCTGAAGAAGGACCTCAATTTCAAGGTCACCGCGCGCGACTTCCTCGCAAAAGAGGGCGGCACGGACATCACCGCGGGCACCACGGTCACACGCAGCGGCGACAACGGGATTGCTGTCACCCTCCCGAAGGACGCGGGCGACTACAACCGTGAGACACGCTATTTCATCGATTACACCCTCTGCACCAGCAGCGGTGGGCTGGATCAGCGCGGCACGGTTTACGGGAACTCGGTCTTCTACAACGGCAAGACTCAGTCGACGCAGAGTGTCAAGCAGGAATGGGGCGGCGGCGGTACCGGCCAAGGTGTGTCGCGGGGCTCGTTCTCGCTTCTGAAGGAGATCGCTCCCTTCTCCGAGAAATTCCCGGAAGACACCGAGTTCACTGTGAAAGTCGAGGAGTTCGCCCCCGGGCAAGATCCAGCGACCGACGCCCCGGTGAGCTCCTACGAGATCAAGGTGAAGGCTGACGGGACACCCGTCAGTGGGATCAACCCCCGCGGAACCGGCTGGCAGATCCGCCTGTCCGAGATCAACCTCCCCACCGTTGACGGCGTGTACTTCGAGAGAGGAACGTTCCGCCCGTCAGAGGGCGTGACGCTCAACGGGGACCGCACCGAGGCGCTGGTGACCATCACGCCGAAGAGCAATGTCGGTGTCACACTGCTCAACAAAGCGAGCCTGGGATCGGCGAGGATCACCAAATCCGTCATCGGTGACGGAGCGCGCACGGGGCTCGAGGCTTTCGTCGTCAACGCAGAGATCGCCTTCGGTGACGACGCCGCCGGCAACGAGCTGCGTCAATTCACCCTGAAGGACGGTCAGCACTACGACCTGAGCAAATTGCCCATCGGAGCGAAAGTCACCTTCACCGAGGTCCAACCGACGAACACCGACCTCGTGACGTGGTCGCTGCCGGTGATCAGCCCGAAGACGCTCACCATCGGCACCGACGCGTCGGCGAACACGGTCTCCGTCACCAACGAGGCCACGATCACGCAAGGCACCTTCGAAGTGAGCAAAAAGCTCACGGGCCCGAAGGCGTCCGACACGGCCGTACCGGCCAGCTTCGACGTGATTGCCACCTGGCTCGATACGGACGACAACCCGCAGAGCAAGACGCTGTCTCTTCCGTCCGACGGCACCCCGGTTCCGTTCGGCGAGAACCTGCCGGGCGGCACCGAAGTCACACTGACAGAGCTGGTTCCGGCAAACGGTGACGGTCTCGCCTATGGCGTGCCCGCATACTCCGGGAATGTCAGGATCAGTCCGGACAACGCAGCCGTGATGACCATCGGCAAGGATCTGCGCAAGATCGAGGTGTCGAACTTCGTCGACGTCAACGACGGCACTCTGCGCATCGCAAAGCAGGTCGGCGGTGAGGCCGCCGAGGCCGTCGGCGACGACGTGGAGTTCACGGTCGAGGCGCGTTGGCGCGACGGTGTGGAGTACCGCACCCAGGTGCTGAGCGTCAAGCAGGGACAGACCACACCGCTCGGCGTCGACCTCCCTGTCGGCACCGAGGTGACCTTCACCGAGACCGGCCGTCCCGATGTCGACGGAGTCGAGTGGGGCACGATCTCCTGGGGCACCAGCCCGGAAGGCGAATCGTGGCTGCATTCGAACCTCGACGGCACCGCGACGGGCATAGTCTCCGACGACCCGACCAACGGTCGACTGATCACGCTGTCGAACGAGGCGCTGTGGAAATTCGGATCGGTCGAATTCACGAAGTTCATCCTCGACGCTGACGGCAACCCCGTCCGCGCACCCGAGGCCGACCTGCCTGACAGCGCGACGTTCGAGGTCCGTATCGACGGGATCGATCCGGCACTCCCCGCTGGAACTGATTTCCCGGCAGTGGGCCAGACCATCACCCTCGATGCCGCAAACGACTGGAGCTGGACGTCCGACGAGGTTGTGCCGCGGAACACCGTGATCACCTTCTCCGAGGTCGACCCCAAGCCACTGGCCGGTATCGACTGGGCGCGGCCGTACTACTACGTCTCCGCGGATGCCGGTGACGCCGATTACCGCGACACCGTCAAGGCGGTGGCCGGTGAGAAGGCTGTGGTGGAGATCCACAACCGCCCGATCCCGACCACCGAGGTGGATATCGACAAGATCGTGACCGGCCCCAAGGGCAGCCAGGTGGCCAAGGACGGATCCACGATCTTCCAGGTCACGGCTACGTGGACGGACATCGACAATGAGGCGCGGTCTTGTGTTCTCGATGTCAAGCCGGGCGCTTCGGTCACTCCGACCGCCCAGTGCGACGCAGCCGTCATCGACGGCCGGGTCCAGTTCCCGCTGAACACCGACATCACTTTCACAGAAACCGGTGCTCACACCGACGTCACCAACGTCAAGTGGGGTGAAGTGATCTGGGGCGTCAAGGAAGGCAAGGCGGATGTCTCGAAGATCGACGGCGAACCGACCGCAACTTCCGTCAAGCTCACCGGCGAAGCAAACAAGTCGGTGGTCCTGGGACTCGAGAACAAAACCAGCAGCAATGGGCTGATCATCATCCCGATCCCGATCCCGCTGCCGCCGTGGGAAATCCCGACATGGCCGGGCTCTGAAGTACCCGGAGGACCAGGCACTGACGTGTCGACTCCCGGCAACAACACTCCCGGCAACAACGGTGGTGGACACAACGGTGCTCCGGGCACACCTGCTCCGGGAAATCCTGCTCAGGCCAAACCGGACCAGTCATCGTCCCTGCCGATAACCGGCGCGAACGTCATCTGGCTCGCCGGTCTGGCGCTGGCACTGATCGGCGGTGGAGCATGGCTCACCCTGCGTAACCGCAAGCGTGCACCCGGCCAGGAGTAACTCCCAACCAGAAATACCGAAACAGAGCGGGTGCGACATACACCTGGTCGCACCCGCCCTGTTTCACCGTCACGACGTATCTATCTCGCGGCCGCCCCCGTGGCCCACCCCTCGAAGGAGAAACACCATGTCATTCCTCCCGTTCCCGATCGTCATCGAAGGCATCGAGACCACTGGTTCTGCCGCGATCGACGGCCTCGGTCGCCTGTCCGTACTCCTTTACGATCTCCTCGGCGGTACCGGAAGCGCCACGATCAACGCGGGCAGCTAGTTCGATACGGCACCAATTCGACACATCAGCTATCTCGGTAGATCTGTGAAGAGGAGACCCCGGTCCGTGAGCGATACCGAAGTTTCAGGGCGTCGTCGGCCGGGCGCAGGCCAGGTAATCGGCGAACTGCTCCTCACGGCCGGGGTCGTCATCCTGCTGTTCGTCATCTATGAGGCGTTCTGGACCAATATCGTCTCAGGGCGGCTGCAGGACGAGCTCAACAACAGTCTGGAGGAATCCTGGGCCGAAGTCCCCGAAGCCTCAGGAGCGATCGATGGTCAGCCGGTGTCCCCGCTGATCCCTGTGCTCGGCGAGGGATTCGCGCGCGTGCATTTCCCCACACTCGGCGCCGCGTACGCAATCGTCGAGGGCACACGCAACGAGGACCTGCGGGCCGGCCCCGGCCACTACCCGGACTCGCAGATGCCCGGCGAAGCCGGAAACTTCGCGCTCGCCGGGCACCGCAATGGTTCCGGCGCAGTCTTCCAACACCTGGATCGACTCGATGCATGCGATGCCGTCGTCGTGGAGACCGAGTTCCAATGGATGACGTACCGGTTGCTCCCACTCGACCAGGCCTCGCCCGAACGTCGCGCTGCGGCGAAAGCCTGCTTGAATCCCGAGCAAGCCGATCGTGTTTCCGACGGCGACTACGTCCATCTCCTCGGGCGGCGCATCACCGTGCCCGGGGATGTCGCGGTCGTCAACCCGCTGCCCGGAAACCCTTGGGCCGAGCCCGACGCCACGCTGGAAAGTATGTTGACACTGACCACGTGCCATCCGCTCTACTCGAACAGCGAACGCTTGATCGTCCACGCGGTTCTCGTCGAAACAATCTCGAAGACTTCGGGCACCATTCCCGCGGCATTCCAGGAGCAATGAATGTACGGATACCTCTGGGGAGCGCTCCCCGGCCCCCGACCAGTGAAGGCCCTGCTGGCGATCGTTCTCGTGGTCGCGGTGGTGCTGCTACTCATGGAATTCGTATTTCCTTGGGTGTCAGAGCATATGCCCTACTCCGACGTCACCGTATAGA
>NZ_JARJBE010000036.1:0-7699 GCF_029269915.1 Rhodococcus sp. C3V | reverse complement strand
AACCGTCCACCAACGTCGCGTTGTCGAGAACCTTCGACAGATCATCGGTCAACACAACAGGATTGAGCGTCGTCTTACCGGTGTTCGTACCTGTCACCGTATACGTGATCGTCTGACCAGCATTGACGCCGGTACCCGACGCAGGATCTGCAGTCTTCGCGACAGTGAAACCGGGAACCGAGTGATTCGTCTCAACCGGCGGCGGAGTGATGTCCGGACCGGTCGGCGGCTTCGCAGTACCCGTGACCTTGTTGTTCAGGACCGTACCCGCAGCGACACCGTCGTTGACCTTCACCTCGTAGGTCAGGACAACCGACTTGCCGGCTTCGAGAACGCCAGTCCACGAGAGCGTCGTACCCGACAAAGTCGGAACAGCCACGGAAGCTCCGTCAATGGTCGCCTTCAGCGAACCAGGAACGACAGCAGCATTATTGAGGACCGCACCCAGATCGTCATTGATCTGTACCGGATCAAGCTTCGTCTTGCCGGTGTTGGTGCCGGTGACGGTGTACTTGATCGACTCGCCGGCCTGAACCGTCGAACCGGAGATCGGATCGGCAGTCTTCGCCAGCGTAAAACCTGGAACCGAGTGATTCGTTTCCACCGGAGGAGGAGTGATGTCCGGACCGGTCGGCGGCTTCGCAGTACCGGTGACTTTGTTGTTCAGAACCGTTCCCGCGGCAACGCCGGCATTGACCTTCACCTGGTATGTCAGAACAACAGACTTACCGGCCGGGAGATTCGCGGACCACGACAAAGTGCTGCCCGACAGAGTCGGAGCAGCAACGGGAGCACCGTCGATGGTCGCCTTCAGCGAGCCCGGAACGACAGCAGCATTGTTGAGAACCGCACTCAGATCATCGGTGATCGTCGCGGGAGTCAGGGCCGTCCTGCCGGTGTTGGCACCGGTGACGGTGTACGTAATGGTGTCGCCGGCCTGAACCGTCGAACCGGAAACCGGATCAGCCGTCTTGGTCAGCGTGAAACCAGGCATGGGATGCGTCGTGCAGAGATTGGTTGCAGGATCACATGTTGTGGGGGGAGTTGTAGTCCCCGGAACCAGATAGTTGTTCAGAACTTTGTTGCCGCCGTCTTTGACAGTGACGGTGTATGTGACTGTCCCCTTGCCGCCGGCCGGCAACGTGCCGCCGACCTTGATCTTGTCGGCGCCGTTCAATGCGGCGGTGAGTCCGCCGGTTGCAGCACCGACCGCAACTGTTCCGTCATCAATGACGTCGGCGAGGTAGTCCGTGTAGTCGATCGTTGCCGGCGCAGTGCCCGGATTCTCGAAATTCAGAGTGTAGGTGATTGATTGGCCGATATTGACCGTCTCACCGGTAGGTGGTGACGACGACTTCTTCACGAGAACCGGGGTGTTCTTGACCTTGCAATACACGTTGTCACCCGGTGTAAGTGCTGCCTGCGCAAGGTCACCGACCCTGAGGGCCTGGGTCACGCCGTTTACCTGGCAATCCCACGATGTCGCATAGTTCGCGGTCTTGGTCGCCGAGGTAGTTGGCTTCTCCCAGAACGTGACAGGGGTGGGCGTGGTATCTGCGAGGAGCGTCCGCCAGCCAGTCGATGCCGTCGTATCAGTCGCACCGGTCGTGGTGCTCTTGATCTCGGTTGCTGCAGCGGCGCCTGCATCAGCGTGGTGTCCGGTGCTCATGCCGATAGTGAAATCGTCACCGGGGGTGACGCGCGTGAGGTCCTTGTCGATCTTGACCTTCGACAGCAAAACACCGAACGCCAGACCCTGACGAGAGGTGTCCAGAACAGTATTTCCGAACGTCGCCGCGAAGTTGGTCGGAGCGGTCGATGCCACAACCAAAGTGCCTGGCGAATACTCCTTGTTGTTGACCAGGTTCCACGAATCGCATCGGACGGTGGTGGCGGGCATAGCCGTCAGCCCACCGTCACAAGCCCGAATTCCGGGGTAGCCGGGCGCATCCGCACCAACCGTGCGTGCGATCTGGCGGAGAGGCTTGTCAGAATTGAAGGTCAGGAACTCTTTGTCGGTCGACGTGTTGGCGTCAGTCGACTCGGCGTCAGCAGCGACGAGGCCGTAGTTGTAAATCGGGCCGTTCGGCCCGGTCATCACGATGTTCTTCAGCGACACCGTTCCGCCGGATTGACCATTGTCAGCGGACTTCTGATAGATCGCAGGCTTGATCGTCGACGGCACACCCGTGTACGCAGACGAGCCAAGAGCTGCGTAGTGCAGGGTGGGAAGTTCCCTGGTTTCGATCCCCTGGTGTGTCTTTCCCGCTACCGAGTCGGTGAGGAAGGCCTTGAAGTTGATCTTGTAACCGTCGGTGAGCTGGATTTCCATCGACTGCCCTGCCGCAGAAGCAGCCGTTGCCGCATCGAGCGTCGACATATCGATCCAGCAGATGTTCTGCGAGAACGGACCGGTGCCGGGGGCGCTGAATGCGCAGCCTTTTGCAGGCTGTTCATCCGGAAGAACAGCGGCGCGAGCCGGCGCCTGAGCCTGAACGGGGCCGCCGAGCGTCGCGGCCGGCTGCGCTGACGCAACCACTGCCGTCGCGCCGGAGATACCGAGAATCATCGCGATGGCGGTCCATACCACCGTCCACGCTCGCACCCAGGGCGGGAGCCCTGCGGTGAATATGGCCGACCTTGTCGGCGGTATGTCGTTAGGCATTTCTTACTCCCCAGGATGTGCCTGATCGATGTTCGATGGACGGAGATGCGAGAGCGCTGGCGCGAACTCCCGGTTGATCGGTTGGTTCGGGTCGATGCGCCTGTTTTCGGCTGATCGACCTCACACCGGACGCTGTTGCCGGTCCTGTCATTCGAGCTCCTCTTCGGAAACACCTGCGTGTTGGAAGAGCCGCCCTGAACAGGACCTTGGCCCTCGAAATCCGCGCAAATCGAGAGCAACCTTCCAGTTATCAGGAACAAGATAACAGATAACCGGGAGCTTGCCCATCGAAAGTCGGGCAAAGCAGACCGATCGACGTTTTTGTTCGTAGATCGGACAAGCTTCGAGGAGCAGTGTTGTCCGAGCGGACAATTCAGCCCTCGGAGTGCGGCACCGCGGCGAACGCGATGACATTCAAGGTTTCCGCTGACCAGATCGGGTGACGACCAACCTCGAGGAAGATATGGAATCTGGACAAATGCCCAATATGGATAAGGCCTGTTGGATGCGCCACAGACCCTTGAACGACGTTCGGAAACCCCGTCCTGCATGGAGTCCGATCACGCGTGCGAGCCCGTCGAAATTGATCGAATTGATCCAGACCACACTCAGCGACGGCTGCCGGTAACGAAGCATCCCGAGGCTCCGATAATTGGATTGCGAGGCACCAACTTCGCCCGAAACCGGGCGGCCGCCTTCGATTCAAACCCAACTTCAAGTCCGTTTTGTAGCTTTTCAGGCAGAGCAGTTCTGCTCATTTTCTGCCGTAGCTATTTTCCGATCCTGCTCAGCTAGTCGAAAGTTCAGCGACCGTGGCTACCGCCCGGCAGAATTCTCGTAACTGACGAGCAACAACCGGACTAACCAGCCAAGCGTCACAAGAGTGCCAAAAAGGGCCCTTCCGCGTGCCTCGAGGCAAATGCATCGAGGGCGAAAGGGCCCGAACCGGGCACCACGGAGCCAAGGGCCCCGCCGCAAACTAGCTGCTGCCGAACCCCACACTGTTGGCGTAGCGATCGAAATCGCCCTGGGCTCCGCTGTAGACGTTGATATCAGTGTTTCCGGTGATTCCGGGGATGCGTCCGGTGCTGGTGTACTGCCAGAAAGTCCAGTTGGACCAACCGCCGGGTAGCGGCCCCGGTGCGTTCTGCCCGTTGTAATCGGCGATCCACAGCGGGTAGTGGTTGAACTCGGTGGTGTTGGCCATCTGAGTACGCCAGAAGTTGGGATACGTGTAAATGATGGGCTGCCGCCCGGTAAGTGCCTGGACTGTATTCAAGTAGCGATGAGTCCAGTCGATGACCTGCCCGGCGGGCAGTCCCTTCGCGTCCTCGAGATCCAGAACGGGCGGGAGGTCACCAGGTCCGTTGATACCCAGGACGATCGCCGAATAGAAGGCGGCCTGGGCTTCGGGGGACTGGCGAACGTCTGCGTAGTGGTAGGCCCCGCGCGAGACGCCGGCAGCACGCATGACCAGGCAATCCTGGATGAAGTACGGATTGACGTAGTTGAGCGACTCGGTGGCCTTGACCATCGCGAACTCGTGCCCTGACGCCTTGACCTGGAACCAGTCGATTCCGGTTCCGTCCACGTGTTGCCACGAAGAGACGTCCGGGCCACGGGGAGCGTCGGCAGCGGCGAGGCCAGGTGCCGTGATCGCGATGGCAGCTGCCATCGCGATCGGGGTGAGCTTGCCCAGTGTCCTGACGATCCGTCGCTCGACCATTTCCCGAGACTAAGGTCGACTAGTCCGTTTTGTCCCCTAATTCAGGGAATGTTCACTCAACCGAGCCAATCGAGAACAGCCGCAGCGGTCCACGACTGTTGCATACTGCCCAGCGGCTCACCGGTGAAAGGCTCGTAGTATTCGGCAAAACTGCCATCGCTGGCCTGCCGCAACCCCTCCGAACGCAAGACGTGCGATCTCTCGGCCCACCCCCGACGCGCGAACGCCCACGAGAACAACCACGTGATCACCGGCCACACCGGGCCACGCCAATACTCCCGAGGACGGAAATCGCCGGAAACCGGAGACGTCGACGGTGGGACAGCAAACCGCATGTCCGGGTGACCACAGAATTTGGGCCCCTCGAAAGTGCGCAACAGAGCGCGCTCGGCATCGCGGCTCAGGCCGCCGCACAGCAACGGCGCAAACATCGCGATGGTCTCGGTATGAACCCATCGCCCGGTGCGAAGATCGAAATCCTTTGCTGCACCTGATCGTTCATCGGTGGTGGCAATCACGCCCTGCCGGAATCGATCTGCCCAACCGCGCAGATCACGGACGTCGGAGTTCGGCCGCGAATGCTCCTCACCGATAGTTGCCAAGACGTCGCATGCCATCGAGAAAACCGCACTGACAAACACGTCCTCGACGGCAAAACTCATGGCAGTGGCGAGTTGAGAATCCTCGTACCGCACGGCCTTCATCTCTTCGAGAAGCCAAAGGTAGCGGTCGTATTCGTTATCCGTGGGCCGCTGAGACAGGTCCGTCACCACAGCGAGATCAGCACGCTGATACGCAGGAACTTGTCCCGCAACAACATTCGCGTACGCCAGATCCCACCGCGGAGAGTTGTCCATCCCAGATTCCCACCCGTGATAGAGCGCGATACGGCCGTTGCCGTCGAGATCGCGGGCCTCCGCCAACCACCGGTGCCACCGAACCAGATCGCTCCAGCGCCGGTCGAGGAACTCTTCCGCGACCGCACGCGTCGTACGTCCGTGCCGACGCGAATGATCGAGAATCCGCTGCACCGCGATCGCGTGAACGGGGGGTTGGGTGATTCCCGATGTAGCGGTACCCAAAGGAGCATGCGCTGCCAACGCATTGACATCCCACCGCGTCGGGCCGGGGAAGTAGCCGTCGACACCGTTCGCGAACACGATGTGCGGAATCATTCCGTTCTTCCACTGAGCCGAGAGCAAGGTATCGAGCTCTACTACCGCCCGTTCGACGCTGAGCGGCGCCAGACCTACCGCCACGAACGCGGCGTCCCAGCTCCACATGTGGGGATACAGCTTCGGGGCAGCGCTGGTCATCGTGCCCAGGTCGTTTCCGCGCAGCAAGTAGGCAGCTCGGGCGGCGAGCTGAGTCGGGGTAAATCCGCGGTCGGCCATAGATGTCTATTTTGCGACGCGTCGAGCCTTTGCGCTCACCGAGCACGAATCCGGCGCTGCAGCCGCAATAATGAAGGAAGTCCGTCAGGTGATCTCGGAGTGGAGGCCTAGTGCGCGAGAAGATCAAAGCACTGCTGTTCGACGTCCAGGGCACAGCGACCGATTTTCACAGCACACTGTGCCGAGAGGCCCGTCGAATCACCGACGCCGACGTGGACTGGCCAAGATTCGTCAATCTCTGGCGCGCTGAGTACTTCGCGAACACCTCCGAGGCCGACGACTCCACAGGCGAATGGGTGACAGTACATTCGGTGTACCGCGAGGCTCTGCGCAAGCTGTTGGCCCGCGAGAGCATCGAACTTTCCGATGCCGAACAGGAAGAACTCACCACCGCCTGGAAATTCCTGGACCCGTGGCCCGACACTGTCGCCGGCCTGACAACCCTGCGCCAGCAGTACACAATCGCTGCCTTGTCCAACGCCGACGTGAATGCCGCAGTCAGCATCTCCCGGCACGGAAATCTGCCATGGCATGCCGTCTTCACTGCCGAAATGGCCGGCGTCTTCAAACCAGATCCGAAGATCTACCACCTGGCTGCTCGATATCTCGGGTACGACCCGGCCGAGATCATGATGGTTGCCAGTCACAAATATGACATCCGGGCAGCCAAAGCTCTCGGATTCCGCACAGCCTTCATAACTCGACCACTCGAATTCGGAGCCAGGGGCAATCCCGATGTGTCCTTCTCCGACGAGTTCGACATCAACGCCGAGGACTTTCTCGATCTGGCAGCGCAATTGGTCCACTGATCCCGTGCCTGCGCGTCGTTGCTGGTATTCCTACGTGAAGGAATATCGAAACGGACAGGCGGTTTGGAATTCATGGGCACCAAGGAAGACAGCGCTACCCGCGAACGCAAGGCCCTGCGGTACTCGCTCGTGGTCGCAACGGCGTTGGCTGTGCTCGCCGCATTCTGGGGCTGGATCTCGCAGACCCAGGTGATCCTGCTCGACGGTGTGTACGCCCTCATCGGAATGGTGTTGACGGCGCTCTCACTGCGGGTCTCGCGGATAGCCGACTCGGGCCCCACCGCACGCTTCCCGTTCGGCAAGGAGGCATTGATCCCGGTCGTCATCGCTGTCCAGGGCATGGCACTACTGGCGACGCTCGCCTACGCCGCAGTCGAGGCAGTTCGTGTCATCCTCGCGGGCGGAGCCGACGTCACCGCGGGGTCTCTGGTGGCATACGGCGCTGTCAGCGCGGTGGTGTCGATCATCATCTGGCGCTACGTCCGACAAGTCGACCGCACATCTGATCTGCTCGTCGCCGAAGCCAGGCAATGGGGAGCGTCGGCTGCCTTCAGCGCGCTGGTCGCGGTCGGTGCTGTCGTCGCAATGATCCTGGGCCGCACCGATTTTTCCGACGCCGACCGATATGTCGACTCCGTCTTGGTCCTCCTCGGCTGTGCGATGCTGGTCCCGCAACCGTACGCACTTCTGCGAACCGCACTGATCGAACTCCTCGAAGGTGCTCCCGGCGAAAACGTTCAGGCCCGCGTGCACGAAGCCATCGCCGTCGTCCGCGACGAATTCGGTTTGGACGAACCGACTCTCACCATGAGCAAGGTGGGTCGCAAGCTGTATGTCGAAGCGACGTTCATGGTCGCGCCACACAGCTGGGACATCGACGGTGAAGACGCAGTACGACGCTCGTTCGCCACCAGCCTCGCCGATCTCCCCTACGAACCGTGGCTGAACATCGAACTGACTACAGATCCGGCGCTGATGCTCTAGCGACGGAATCTGCTCTCGAACAACAGAATCACGACGGCCGGGCCCACCTCACCTTCTCGAAAACGTCCTTGACTCGAAAGTATGTTCGAGTATGATGGGAGGTGGAACGGGGGGTTCTCAT
>NZ_JARJBE010000035.1:0-7918 GCF_029269915.1 Rhodococcus sp. C3V | reverse complement strand
ACTTCGTGTCCCGCGAGATGAGCACCGTCGGTGACACCACCGGTGCACCGAGCGCAGCGGGCGGCACCCTTTAGCCTGTAAAACCCTGAATCCTGGGCCTCTCGGAAACCCGTCCGTGCGCTTTGTGTCCACTCCTCTTATCCCGTCTCAAGAACGAGATGGGCCATCAGGAAGCCACAGACCAAAGTCTGGGTCGGACCGCATTTAATCGTTCCCGGTCCGAACTCGTCAAATAAAGGCTTGCAGGAAGTCATACCCGAGGCACCCGAGACCGCGAAAAACCAATGCATCATCCGACCGATACTGCTCGCTGCAACAACTGCGAGCCGTGCCCGCCCGGCGAGGATTCATCGCCATGCCCTCAAAGTCTCGACGAGCGTGTCAATCGAGGCCACCGACTCCACCTGTGATGCGGTCGGGCCGAGAGCGTGACAGTAAGATCGTGACGTGAGAGCAAACTTCCCTCGGCCTGACTCACTGTGAGCGATATCGAGTTACATCGCAACGCCGTGTGACAGAGTGACGGTAAATCAGCGCCCGCAATCCACCATCGCGTGAGAGCCAATCCGCCCCTGAACAACACCACCGTCGTCGCCGTCATCACGATTCCGAGCCCGGACGCGGCAACAAGACCGCCTGTCGAGGCTGGGCGATAACGATCACGGTGGTGTCTGATCTTCGTGATCGCTGTTGTGGTATCGCATCCTTCGTGTCGTGATGCAAGGTAGTGCGGCTGGGTCCACACGCACACTGCCTGGGCTGCGATCGAGCTGTGTCGGGATGCTCCCGCCGAGCACAGGTCTGCGCACCAGCCCCGGAGAGAGCTGCACGTTCCCCGGATCAAGGCTCCCCGACGCACAAAGACCGTGCACCTATGACGATAGTACGCAGCGCGAAGGAGTGGGAGGGTAGAACTTTCGACATCAGTGTTCTGCTCGATCACAAGACATGTCGACGCTCCGAACGGCGCTGCACAGTTCTCAGGGCGACACAGCCCAGGGGCAGATCGCCGACCACAGTATTCGGGGACAGTGACCGTCGAGCCGAACGCGCAGGAGAAGATAGAAGAACCTCTGCGCGCGATCTGTCGCGGCTTACCGACCGAGCCGGTGATCAGTTCGCGTGTACTCGACTCTGGGAACCCCACGGATGACCAGTTCGGCATTAGGGGTGTCATGAATACTGTTGTCAGGGTTCGCGTTTCGGTCAGGTTGCAGCTCGGTGACGCGCCCCCCACCATTGCCGAAAGCAGCCCTTCACGCCTTTACTCCAGTTCCGCGATTGCGGCTGGGTGTGTCCGGCCGGCGCCGGCGAAGATCACACCACGCAAGCACCACCCCTGACGACCGCCACCAATGTAAGCTAAGCCTAACTTTAGTGGAGGTCAGGGGATGGGCAGGGGTTTACAGGGCGCGATAATGCGGGTCGTCGGAGCGAAGGACCATATCGTCACGGTGACCGAGGTACAGCCGGTCGGGTCGTCGGTGATCAGGGTCGATTTCGTCAGCGAGACATTGCTGTATCCAGACGGAGAGAAGCCTACTGCTTGGGTGCGAGCTTGGCTGCCGGACCCACGAGGTGGCAGCAAGCTCCATCAGCGTGCCTACACGCTGATGGATCCGGATCCGACGGCGGGTCGCTTCTCAATGTGTTTTCTGACCCACGAGCCTGCCGGCCCTGCATCTTACTGGGCGAAGCACGCCGAAAAAGGCGACCGGATCATCGTGCAACGACTCGGCGGCGACGGCTGGGACATCGACGACCCGCAACCAGCAGGGTATCTGCTCCTCGGCGACGCGGCCTCGTGGCCGGCCATGACCACGATCATCGCGGAGGCCGACGAGTCTGTGCCGGTTCGGGTTTTCTTCGAGTACACACACGACGGCGACAAGGACCTTCCGTTCCCCGAGCACCCGCTGCTCAAGGTGACCTGGGTTCGCGGCAGCGACAACGGACGCGCACTGGTCGACGCGCTCGGCAACGAGAGTTTCCAGGGTTGGAAGTCGTTCGTGGCGGCCGAGACCACCGCCACCCGTCTGGTCCGGTCACGGCTGACGCTGGAGGACGACCACAACAAAGGCACCATGCATGCGCAGGCGTACTGGATCCGCGGCCGAGCCATGGGCAAGGAGGCCGAGACCGCAGACATCGTTGAGATCGAGCCCTCCGCACAGGCGCAGCAGCAGGACGACAGCAACGCTGAGGCGGCCCCACCCCCTGCCTTCGAGAGCCAGAAGGAGATGCTCAAGGCCTCGCGCGCCCGCGGCCGGGAACTTTCGGTTCTCGCCCCGGCGAGGCCTGCACTCATTCTGAGCACGATCATCGCCGTCGTACTCGCGGCACTCGCCGTCATTCCACTGGTGTTGTTCTCCGAACTTGCAAAACACTTCGTCCAGGGCGCAAGCCGGGACGAACTGGTGCGGGTCGGAGTCACCGGCGCCATCGTCTTGGTTGTCGGGGCGCTACTCACCTCAACACTCATGGTGGGCCTGCACGCCTACGACCAGTACTACGCCAGCGCGCTGCGCCACCGGGTCATGGAGAAGTTCACCCGGCTGCCACTGGGATGGTTCCAGGGACGCCGACCGTCGGAGGTGCGCAAGTTCGCCAAGGACGACATCGGTGCGCTGCACTATCTGATCACCCACGCGGTATCCGATCTGGCGACGGCCATTGTGACTCCACTAGCGATTCTGATCTACCTATTCACCGTGAACTGGACGCTGGCACTTGTTCTGCTGGTGCCGGTATTCAGCTACCTCGCCATCACGTTCCGGTTGGCCGCGATGGACCGCTCGCGGATGACGCAGATGCTGCGCTGGAACGCAACCCTGCCGGGAGACGCGGAACGCTACATCGCCGGACAGCCGGTGAGCCGGGTCTTCGGCGACAGCACGACCGTCGACCTTCCGACTGAGATGACGGAAGTCCGAAACTTCATGAAGCAGTGGCAGCTGGAGACCGTCGGCGCCAAGGCGACCATGATTCAGCTCAACCGCCCTGTGACGTCGATGGTCGTGATCACCCTCGCGGGAACCCTGCTGATCACCGTCGGCTGGATGCCGTCCATGGCCATCCTGCCGTTCCTGGTCCTGGGCACCTCGCTGGGCGACCGCCTCGTCGGCGCCGGGTTCGCCGTCGGCGGACTGCGCGACGGAATGAACGCGAAGTCCAGCCTCGAACTGCTGCTGAGCACCTCAGAACTGCCTGCGGGTGAGAGTCCGATGCCCGCCGGCACCGGACCGGCCGCCCTGAAGTTCGACGGCGTGTCGTTCGGGTACGTACCCGGCCAGTTCGTCCTGAACGACTTCACCCTTACACTCCCACCGGGCAGCACCACCGCGATCGTCGGCCCCTCCGGTGCCGGCAAGTCGACCGTCGCCGCACTCGCCGCACGCCTGTGGGATCCAGACAAGGGATCAGTCACACTCGACGGCGCCGATCTGCGCACCATCAACGAAGACAATCTGCGTCGTCATGTCGCGGTCGTTCTGCAGGACGTGCAGTTGGTGCACGGCACTGTGGCCGAAAACATCATGCTGGGACATCCCGCCGCCACCAGCGAACAAATCGCTGCGGCGGCGCGTACCGCCTACATCGCCAGAGAGATCGAGGCGTTGCCGGACGGCTACGACACTGTCGTAGACCGCGACAGCCTGTCCGGCGGTCAACGCCAGCGGATCGCGATCGCCCGGGCACTGTTGGGGAACCCACGCCTGGTGATACTCGACGAAGCCACCGCGGCCGCCGATCCTGACTCGGAGTGGGAGGTGCGGCAAGGTCTGTCGAAGCTCCTGGCGGGACGGACCGTGCTGGTGATAGCTCACCGGCTGCACACCGTTGCGCACGCCGATCAGATCGTGGTCCTCGACGAGGGCCACATTGTCGAGCGGGGCACCTGCGACCAACTCGTGGCACAGCGCGGTCTTTACGCCCGCATGCAGGACCAGGGAATGGAAGCTACCGCATGATCTACCACGATCTTGTAACTGTGACCGGACAGCAGGCGCGCGGCTCGCGGATCCGCTTCTTATCCCTGACGATCCTCTCCACCATTCTGCAAGCAGCATCCGTCATCGTTCTCGTTCCGGTGCTACGGGCGTTGTTCGGGGAGCGTCCCGTCGACGCCTGGCCGTGGGTGGGTTTGCTGGTTGGAATGCTCCTGATGGTCTGGGCCGCCGACCGGTTCGCGCTGCGCGCCGGGCTCCATCTGGGCTTCATCATTATCGACACCATCACCGAGGCTGGTCTGAACGGCATCCGGCGACTCGATCCTGGGCAACTCCGTTCAGAGCGCGCGTCGAAGCTTCGAGACCTCGTCGCGGTGTCAGCGCCGGAATCGATTTCATCTGTTGTACTTCTAGGGTCACCACTGATTCATGCAACGATGCTGGTACCGCTGCTGGCCCTGATACTGCTGTTCGTCTCGTGGAAGCTGGCACTGGTCGCGCTGGTCGGCGGTATCGCGCTTGTCCTGGCGCTGCGCGCCTCTCAACGGATCATCACTAGGTCGGAGCAAGCGTTCTCCGATACGAACCGGCAGCTCGATGATCGTGTCCTCGAATTCGCCTGGGCACAGCCAACGCTGCGCGGCTCGGGCGCCGGCACCATCACGGTCAACCAGGTGCTGAACGAATCCCGGCGTCGGGGCCTGAAACTACTCACGTGGACGGTCCCCGGCGAGCTGTTGTTCAGTGTGATCCTGCAGCTCACCCTGCTCGCCTTCGGCGTCACCACAGCGTCGCTCTACATCTCCGACGAGATCAGCGGGTCCACCGCAGCAGCCATGATCGTCGTCTTGCTGCGAATCGTTGAAGTTGTCGGATCGCTGTCGCTGCTGGGACCGGCCATCGCGAACGGCTCGCGTGTGTTCCGCGAGGTGGCCGAACTGGTGGTCGAAGATGGGGCCGCGCTCGCCCAGGGGCGGGGCACTGTCGAACCGGTGTCTGGCGCTCCGCGTGTCGACCTACGCGGTGTCGGTTACACCTACCCGGACGGCACTCGCGCGCTGAGCGACGTCGACGCCGTCCTGCCGCCTGGTGGCATCACGGTGATCGTGGGCACGTCGGGCGCCGGCAAGTCGACCCTCCTCGACGTGATCGCCGGGCTCCGCGAGCCGGCCGAGGGTCAGGTGCTGGTCGACGACGTACCCGTACCGACACCGGCGCGTCTTGCCGGCTCGTCCGTGGTCTTTCAGACCACTCAGCTACGGCCAGGGACGCTGAGGGAGAATGTCGGCATCGACGACGCTGTCGCCCTCGCGACGCTCGCTGATAGGGCGCAACTCGGTAAGGTCCTCGACTCGCTTCCGGCAGGATGGGACTCCCGAGTCGGCGAGGGCGGGAACTTGCTCTCCGGTGGTGAGCGCCAGCGCGTGGGACTAGCCCGAGCACTCGCCAAACCGGCCGGCCTGCTACTGGTCGACGAGGCAACTTCGGCACTCGATGTCATCACCGAGCGGGCCGTCATCGATGCTCTCGAGGAGACGCGCGGACAGCACACGACGGTCATCGTGACGCACCGTCCCGCGCTGGTGTCGTTGGCCGATCAGGTGATAGTTCTCGACGGCGGCAGGATCGTCGATTCCGGAGACACGAACGAACTACTGGAACGCGGTGGCGTCTTCGCCAACCTGTGGGCGCGGTGGCGTGACTCAGAAGGCTGGCAGGTATAGCCGTCTGAACTGCCGTTCGAGCCAGTCCGCATCCGATTGGACTATCGGTCCTCGCAGGCAGCAGCGGTCCCCGTTGCCTTGGACGTAATGGGTGAAGCACTCGTACCCGCGCGTTCTCCGGTGCAGGGCATCACGACAAAGTATGTGGGAGAGGCTTTTTCGGCCATGGTGATACCTTCCCTCAAATCGGGCGAGTCACACCCCTGTCGCCATGTCGAGTACTCCTGCCAACTTCGCAATACCAAACAGCCGAGGGGCGCACGCCCTACCGGAGCGGTCGAGGACACGTCTCTACCGTGCTGGTGTCGATGCAATCCGTAGTCAGCTCGGTGTCCCACGCAGCAGCTGGGCGCGGCGGCTCCACGAACTGCTCCACACCCGTCCACAGATGAACCCTAGCCGGGATGGGAATCAACTGCGCGACACCGCCGATTCGGAGGGGTTTACAGACCTCTGCAGTCCAACCCCGGCTGACCTACGATCGGTCTTGCCGGACGAACGCTCGCTTCGCTCCCGAAGAAGCTGTCGCCACCGACCCCGATCAGTCAATGCGATTCGCCCAAGACCGCCTTGCCCAGGGCTCCGACTACATCAAAAAGTGTCGCCGAGGCGCCCGCCGTCGGCGCCTCGACCCGGATTCGGCCATTGCCATGGCCGAATCTATAGAGCGAAAAGCTCAGACTCGACGAAACGCACGAAACCTTCTGCGAACGAGCGTGTTTCACTCTCTGACCAGCCTTCGAACAGTGCGTCGATTTCGGAGGCAAGCCGCATTCGCAACGTCGCGACCGCCGCCTGTCCTCGAGATGTGAGTTCGAGTCTTACGGCGCGAGTGTCTGCGGAATCTGTTCTGCGGGAAATCAATCCGGCGACCTCAAGTCGTGTCGCGCGGCGGCTCACCCCTGACCGATCGAGTCCGATCTCGCGGCCCAACTCCGCCGCACTACAGGCTCCGACTCGCGCAAGCCCACTCAGCAGCGGATAAGTCGAGGCGTCCACCCCATCTCCTACGTCGCGTGTCAGTCGGGCGTAGAGGTGCTTCCGGTGGCGCCGCTGCAGCACAGTGCCCAACGCCTCGGCTACCACTGCACCTGCGCGACCGTCATCAAAGCCGGACTTCATTCTCTCTACCTTACCTGTGCGCAGCGCACGCATTTTTGATACCGTCAGATACGTGCGCATCGCACGTAAACGACGAGAGACACGAGAAATGAGCCATGGCAACAGATATCAAATCCGCCCTCGACGACCTGATCTTCAACCCAGGAATCTCGGTGGACGAGGCGATAGACAAGCATTTCAGTGACAACTACCGCCAGCGCACGAACAGACAATGGGACGACCGAAATACGTTCGCTGCTCACATCACTCACCTGCGCCGTGTCGTCGCCGATGGGTCCATAACCGTGCACGAGGAGCTTGTCGCCGGACACTTGTACGCCGACCGTCACACCGTCACCATCGAGAAGAAAGACGGAGGGCGCGTCGTGACCGAGGTGTACCTCTTCGGCGAGCACGCACCCGACGGCCGGTTCCAACGTGTCGAAGAGCTCACCCTCCTGATCAGCGGCAACAAGGAAGATGCAAAGCTCGGTAACGCACGCTAAGCCAGCCAAAATCGTAGCGATCTCGACGACGCGGCTTTGCGAATTCGATGATCGTCCGATACGGGCCTCAGATCAGGTCTCGGTGGTCGGCGAGCACGACCTCCATCGCCTGCAGGAAAACCGCGTTCTTGGCGTGTCCGAGCCAGTCCACGTCGGCGACTCGCACCGAAAAGTCGCGGATTCGGTCGGCAACAGGATATGTAGTCGGCAATTGGGCTTCCAGCGCAACCGCTGCTGATCGGTCATCTGCATCTACCAGCGGGGCCACGAAAACATCGCTCTTCCGTCTCGGAAGGCCGGATTCTTCGGACAAGCGGATGAGAAACGATTGGGTCTCGACGCCGCCGCTGACCTATATGCTCATATTGGTATGCACATATTGGTCCAGCGATTCGACAGCGCTGAGCACCATCGTTTGAGTGTGACCAACTCTCCCGAAGCCGCTCGGTGCGGTCACGTCGAGGCAACACGGGCGGTTGGTTCGGCCGCGCTCGATTCGCCGACGCATAACGATCTTACGATCGCTGCTCGTTCGCCTCGTCATATGATTAGCGCCCTACTAATGTTGAAAGTGGGGCTCGGCTGGCATGACCCCCATCAAGTGAGCCGCAAGTTATGAGAATCCTTCCGCCCTGAT
>NZ_JARJBE010000034.1:0-8137 GCF_029269915.1 Rhodococcus sp. C3V | reverse complement strand
CGCCCAATACGCAAACCGCCTCTCCCCGCGCGTTGGCCGATTCATTAATGCAGCTGGCACGACAGGTTTCCCGACTGGAAAGCGGGCAGTGAGCGCAACGCAATTAATGTGAGTTAGCTCACTCATTAGGCACCCCAGGCTTTACACTTTATGCTTCCGGCTCGTATGTTGTGTGGAATTGTGAGCGGATAACAATTTCACACAGGAAACAGCTATGGCAACAGTTAACCAGCTGGTACGCAAACCACGTGCTCGCAAAGTTGCGAAAAGCAACGTGCCTGCGCTGGAAGCATGCCCGCAAAAACGTGGCGTATGTACTCGTGTATATACTACCACTCCTAAAAAACCGAACTCCGCGCTGCGTAAAGTATGCCGTGTTCGTCTGACTAACGGTTTCGAAGTGACTTCCTACATCGGTGGTGAAGGTCACAACCTGCAGGAGCACTCCGTGATCCTGATCCGTGGCGGTCGTGTTAAAGACCTCCCGGGTGTTCGTTACCACACCGTACGTGGTGCGCTTGACTGCTCCGGCGTTAAAGACCGTAAGCAGGCTCGTTCCAAGTATGGCGTCTAGACAGAGAGTTGCAGCAAGCGGTCCACGCTGGTTTGCCCCAGCAGGCGAAAATCCTGTTTGATGGTGGTTAACGGCGGGATATAACATGAGCTGTCTTCGGTATCGTCGTATCCCACTACCGAGATGTCCGCACCAACGCGCAGCCCGGACTCGGTAATGGCGCGCATTGCGCCCAGCGCCATCTGATCGTTGGCAACCAGCATCGCAGTGGGAACGATGCCCTCATTCAGCATTTGCATGGTTTGTTGAAAACCGGACATGGCACTCCAGTCGCCTTCCCGTTCCGCTATCGGCTGAATTTGATTGCGAGTGAGATATTTATGCCAGCCAGCCAGACGCAGACGCGCCGAGACAGAACTTAATGGGCCCGCTAACAGCGCGATTTGCTGGTGACCCAATGCGACCAGATGCTCCACGCCCAGTCGCGTACCGTCTTCATGGGAGAAAATAATACTGTTGATGGGTGTCTGGTCAGAGACATCAAGAAATAACGCCGGAACATTAGTGCAGGCAGCTTCCACAGCAATGGCATCCTGGTCATCCAGCGGATAGTTAATGATCAGCCCACTGACGCGTTGCGCGAGAAGATTGTGCACCGCCGCTTTACAGGCTTCGACGCCGCTTCGTTCTACCATCGACACCACCACGCTGGCACCCAGTTGATCGGCGCGAGATTTAATCGCCGCGACAATTTGCGACGGCGCGTGCAGGGCCAGACTGGAGGTGGCAACGCCAATCAGCAACGACTGTTTGCCCGCCAGTTGTTGTGCCACGCGGTTGGGAATGTAATTCAGCTCCGCCATCGCCGCTTCCACTTTTTCCCGCGTTTTCGCAGAAACGTGGCTGGCCTGGTTCACCACGCGGGAAACGGTCTGATAAGAGACACCGGCATACTCTGCGACATCGTATAACGTTACTGGTTTCACATTCACCACCCTGAATTGACTCTCTTCCGGGCGCTATCATGCCATACCGCGAAAGGTTTTGCGCCATTCGATGGTGTCCGGGATCTCGACGCTCTCCCTTATGCGACTCCTGCATTAGGAAGCAGCCCAGTAGTAGGTTGAGGCCGTTGAGCACCGCCGCCGCAAGGAATGGTGCATGCAAGGAGATGGCGCCCAACAGTCCCCCGGCCACGGGGCCTGCCACCATACCCACGCCGAAACAAGCGCTCATGAGCCCGAAGTGGCGAGCCCGATCTTCCCCATCGGTGATGTCGGCGATATAGGCGCCAGCAACCGCACCTGTGGCGCCGGTGATGCCGGCCACGATGCGTCCGGCGTAGAGGATCGAGATCGATCTCGATCCCGCGAAATTAATACGACTCACTATAGGGGAATTGTGAGCGGATAACAATTCCCCTCTAGCTAGAAATAATTTTGTTTAACTTTAAGAAGGAGATATACATATGTCCCCTATACTAGGTTATTGGAAAATTAAGGGCCTTGTGCAACCCACTCGACTTCTTTTGGAATATCTTGAAGAAAAATATGAAGAGCATTTGTATGAGCGCGATGAAGGTGATAAATGGCGAAACAAAAAGTTTGAATTGGGTTTGGAGTTTCCCAATCTTCCTTATTATATTGATGGTGATGTTAAATTAACACAGTCTATGGCCATCATACGTTATATAGCTGACAAGCACAACATGTTGGGTGGTTGTCCAAAAGAGCGTGCAGAGATTTCAATGCTTGAAGGAGCGGTTTTGGATATTAGATACGGTGTTTCGAGAATTGCATATAGTAAAGACTTTGAAACTCTCAAAGTTGATTTTCTTAGCAAGCTACCTGAAATGCTGAAAATGTTCGAAGATCGTTTATGTCATAAAACATATTTAAATGGTGATCATGTAACCCATCCTGACTTCATGTTGTATGACGCTCTTGATGTTGTTTTATACATGGACCCAATGTGCCTGGATGCGTTCCCAAAATTAGTTTGTTTTAAAAAACGTATTGAAGCTATCCCACAAATTGATAAGTACTTGAAATCCAGCAAGTATATAGCATGGCCTTTGCAGGGCTGGCAAGCCACGTTTGGTGGTGGCGACCATCCTCCAAAATCGGATGGTTCAACTAGTGGTTCTGGTCATCACCATCACCATCACTCCGCGGGTCTGGTGCCACGCGGTAGTACTGCAATTGGTATGAAAGAAACCGCTGCTGCTAAATTCGAACGCCAGCACATGGACAGCCCAGATCTGGGTACCGGTGGTGGCTCCGGTATTGAGGGACGCGGGTCCATGGATATCGGGGATCCGAATTCTGTACAGGCCTTGGCGCGCCTGCAGGCGAGCTCCGTCGACAAGCTTGCGGCCGCACTCGAGCACCACCACCACCACCACCACCACTAATTGATTAATACCTAGGCTGCTAAACAAAGCCCGAAAGGAAGCTGAGTTGGCTGCTGCCACCGCTGAGCAATAACTAGCATAACCCCTTGGGGCCTCTAAACGGGTCTTGAGGGGTTTTTTGCTGAAAGGAGGAACTATATCCGGATTGGCGAATGGGACGCGCCCTGTAGCGGCGCATTAAGCGCGGCGGGTGTGGTGGTTACGCGCAGCGTGACCGCTACACTTGCCAGCGCCCTAGCGCCCGCTCCTTTCGCTTTCTTCCCTTCCTTTCTCGCCACGTTCGCCGGCTTTCCCCGTCAAGCTCTAAATCGGGGGCTCCCTTTAGGGTTCCGATTTAGTGCTTTACGGCACCTCGACCCCAAAAAACTTGATTAGGGTGATGGTTCACGTAGTGGGCCATCGCCCTGATAGACGGTTTTTCGCCCTTTGACGTTGGAGTCCACGTTCTTTAATAGTGGACTCTTGTTCCAAACTGGAACAACACTCAACCCTATCTCGGTCTATTCTTTTGATTTATAAGGGATTTTGCCGATTTCGGCCTATTGGTTAAAAAATGAGCTGATTTAACAAAAATTTAACGCGAATTTTAACAAAATATTAACGCTTACAATTTAGGTGGCACTTTTCGGGGAAATGTGCGCGGAACCCCTATTTGTTTATTTTTCTAAATACATTCAAATATGTATCCGCTCATGAATTAATTCTTAGAAAAACTCATCGAGCATCAAATGAAACTGCAATTTATTCATATCAGGATTATCAATACCATATTTTTGAAAAAGCCGTTTCTGTAATGAAGGAGAAAACTCACCGAGGCAGTTCCATAGGATGGCAAGATCCTGGTATCGGTCTGCGATTCCGACTCGTCCAACATCAATACAACCTATTAATTTCCCCTCGTCAAAAATAAGGTTATCAAGTGAGAAATCACCATGAGTGACGACTGAATCCGGTGAGAATGGCAAAAGTTTATGCATTTCTTTCCAGACTTGTTCAACAGGCCAGCCATTACGCTCGTCATCAAAATCACTCGCATCAACCAAACCGTTATTCATTCGTGATTGCGCCTGAGCGAGACGAAATACGCGATCGCTGTTAAAAGGACAATTACAAACAGGAATCGAATGCAACCGGCGCAGGAACACTGCCAGCGCATCAACAATATTTTCACCTGAATCAGGATATTCTTCTAATACCTGGAATGCTGTTTTCCCGGGGATCGCAGTGGTGAGTAACCATGCATCATCAGGAGTACGGATAAAATGCTTGATGGTCGGAAGAGGCATAAATTCCGTCAGCCAGTTTAGTCTGACCATCTCATCTGTAACATCATTGGCAACGCTACCTTTGCCATGTTTCAGAAACAACTCTGGCGCATCGGGCTTCCCATACAATCGATAGATTGTCGCACCTGATTGCCCGACATTATCGCGAGCCCATTTATACCCATATAAATCAGCATCCATGTTGGAATTTAATCGCGGCCTAGAGCAAGACGTTTCCCGTTGAATATGGCTCATAACACCCCTTGTATTACTGTTTATGTAAGCAGACAGTTTTATTGTTCATGACCAAAATCCCTTAACGTGAGTTTTCGTTCCACTGAGCGTCAGACCCCGTAGAAAAGATCAAAGGATCTTCTCTAGAGGATCCGGTAATGGTAGCGACCGGCGCTCAGCTGGAATTCCGCCGATACTGACGGGCTCCAGGAGTCGTCGCCACCAATCCCCATATGGAAACCGTCGATATTCAGCCATGTGCCTTCTTCCGCGTGCAGCAGATGGCGATGGCTGGTTTCCATCAGTTGCTGTTGACTGTAGCGGCTGATGTTGAACTGGAAGTCGCCGCGCCACTGGTGTGGGCCATAATTCAATTCGCGCGTCCCGCAGCGCAGACCGTTTTCGCTCGGGAAGACGTACGGGGTATACATGTCTGACAATGGCAGATCCCAGCGGTCAAAACAGGCGGCAGTAAGGCGGTCGGGATAGTTTTCTTGCGGCCCTAATCCGAGCCAGTTTACCCGCTCTGCTACCTGCGCCAGCTGGCAGTTCAGGCCAATCCGCGCCGGATGCGGTGTATCGCTCGCCACTTCAACATCAACGGTAATCGCCATTTGACCACTACCATCAATCCGGTAGGTTTTCCGGCTGATAAATAAGGTTTTCCCCTGATGCTGCCACGCGTGAGCGGTCGTAATCAGCACCGCATCAGCAAGTGTATCTGCCGTGCACTGCAACAACGCTGCTTCGGCCTGGTAATGGCCCGCCGCCTTCCAGCGTTCGACCCAGGCGTTAGGGTCAATGCGGGTCGCTTCACTTACGCCAATGTCGTTATCCAGCGGTGCACGGGTGAACTGATCGCGCAGCGGCGTCAGCAGTTGTTTTTTATCGCCAATCCACATCTGTGAAAGAAAGCCTGACTGGCGGTTAAATTGCCAACGCTTATTACCCAGCTCGATGCAAAAATCCATTTCGCTGGTGGTCAGATGCGGGATGGCGTGGGACGCGGCGGGGAGTGTCACGCTGAGGTTTTCAGCCAGACGCCACTGCTGCCAGGCGCTGATGTGTCCGGCTTCTGACCATGCGGTCGCGTTCGGTTGCACTACGCGTACTGTGAGCCAGAGTTGCCCGGCGCTCTCCGGCTGCGGTAGTTCAGGCAGTTCAATCAACTGTTTACCTTGTGGAGCGACATCCAGAGGCACTTCACCGCTTGCCAGCGGCTTACCATCCAGCGCCACCATCCAGTGCAGGAGCTCGTTATCGCTATGACGGAACAGGTATTCGCTGGTCACTTCGATGGTTTGCCCGGATAAACGGAACTGGAAAAACTGCTGCTGGTGTTTTGCTTCCGTCAGCGCTGGATGCGGCGTGCGGTCGGCAAAGACCAGACCGTTCATACAGAACTGGCGATCGTTCGGCGTATCGCCAAAATCACCGCCGTAAGCCGACCACGGGTTGCCGTTTTCATCATATTTAATCAGCGACTGATCCACCCAGTCCCAGACGAAGCCGCCCTGTAAACGGGGATACTGACGAAACGCCTGCCAGTATTTAGCGAAACCGCCAAGACTGTTACCCATCGCGTGGGCGTATTCGCAAAGGATCAGCGGGCGCGTCTCTCCAGGTAGCGAAAGCCATTTTTTGATGGACCATTTCGGCACAGCCGGGAAGGGCTGGTCTTCATCCACGCGCGCGTACATCGGGCAAATAATATCGGTGGCCGTGGTGTCGGCTCCGCCGCCTTCATACTGCACCGGGCGGGAAGGATCGACAGATTTGATCCAGCGATACAGCGCGTCGTGATTAGCGCCGTGGCCTGATTCATTCCCCAGCGACCAGATGATCACACTCGGGTGATTACGATCGCGCTGCACCATTCGCGTTACGCGTTCGCTCATCGCCGGTAGCCAGCGCGGATCATCGGTCAGACGATTCATTGGCACCATGCCGTGGGTTTCAATATTGGCTTCATCCACCACATACAGGCCGTAGCGGTCGCACAGCGTGTACCACAGCGGATGGTTCGGATAATGCGAACAGCGCACGGCGTTAAAGTTGTTCTGCTTCATCAGCAGAATATCCTGCACCATCGTCTGCTCATCCATGACCTGACCATGCTGAGGATGATGCTCGTGACGGTTAACGCCTCGAATCAGCAACGGCTTGCCGTTCAGCAGCAGCAGACCATTTTCAATCCGCACCTCGCGGAAACCGACATCGCAGGCTTCTGCTTCAATCAGCGTGCCGTCGGCGGTGTGCAGTTCAACCACCGCACGATAGAGATTCGGGATTTCGGCGCTCCACAGTTTCGGGTTTTCGACGTTCAGATGTAGTGTGACGCGATCGGCATAACCACCACGCTCATCGATAATTTCACCGCCGAAAGGCGCGGTGCCGCTGGCGACCTGCGTTTCACCCTGCCATAAAGAAACTGTTACCCGTAGGTAGTCACGCAACTCGCCGCACATCTGAACTTCAGCCTCCAGTACAGCGCGGCTGAAATCATCATTAAAGCGAGTGGCAACATGGAAATCGCTGATTTGTGTAGTCGGTTTATGCAGCAACGAGACGTCACGGAAAATGCCGCTCATCCGCCACATATCCTGATCTTCCAGATAACTGCCGTCACTCCAGCGCAGCACCATCACCGCGAGGCGGTTTTCTCCGGCGCGTAAAAATGCGCTCAGGTCAAATTCAGACGGCAAACGACTGTCCTGGCCGTAACCGACCCAGCGCCCGTTGCACCACAGATGAAACGCCGAGTTAACGCCATCAAAAATAATTCGCGTCTGGCCTTCCTGTAGCCAGCTTTCATCAACATTAAATGTGAGCGAGTAACAACCCGTCGGATTCTCCGTGGGAACAAACGGCGGATTGACCGTAATGGGATAGGTCACGTTGGTGTAGATGGGCGCATCGTAACCGTGCATCTGCCAGTTTGAGGGGACGACGACAGTATCGGCCTCAGGAAGATCGCACTCCAGCCAGCTTTCCGGCACCGCTTCTGGTGCCGGAAACCAGGCAAAGCGCCCTTCCCAACAGTTGGCTAGCAACGCGGCTTCTTCGTGACCAAAAAACGTTATGCGGTGATTGATGAAGAAGGCAAAGTTATTACCCGTGGCCTGGAAATTGTGCGTCGTGATTGGAGCGAAATCGCCAAAGAAACCCAGGCGCGTGTGCTGGAAACCATTCTGAAACATGGTGATGTGGAAGAAGCGGTGCGTATTGTTAAAGAAGTGATCCAGAAACTGGCCAACTATGAAATTCCGCCGGAAAAACTGGCCATCTACGAACAAATTACCCGTCCGCTGCATGAATATAAAGCGATTGGCCCGCATGTGGCGGTGGCGAAAAAACTGGCCGCGAAAGGCGTGAAAATTAAACCGGGCATGGTGATTGGCTATATTGTGCTGCGTGGTGATGGCCCGATTAGCAACCGTGCGATTCTGGCCGAAGAATACGATCCGAAAAAACATAAATATGATGCGGAATACTATATCGAAAACCAGGTGCTGCCGGCGGTGCTGCGTATTCTGGAAGGCTTTGGCTATCGTAAAGAAGATCTGCGCTATCAGAAAACCCGTCAGGTGGGCCTGACCAGCTGGCTGAACATCAACTTAAGAATGGTTTCTTAGACGTCAGGTGGCACTTTTCGGGGAAATGTGCGCGGAACCCCTATTTGTTTATTTTTCTAAATACATTCAAATATGT
>NZ_JARJBE010000033.1:0-9876 GCF_029269915.1 Rhodococcus sp. C3V | reverse complement strand
CCAACACCAACCGAATACCGAAACCCACTGACACACAACAACATTCAAAAACACCTAAACGAGCCTCAAAACGAGCCCCACACGACCCGACACCACTCCCCCACACCACCCAACACAAACACCCCGCCGGCCCCCGCCTGCACCCAAAACCGCCGGCGCCCCACACACCCCCAACAACCACCCCAGGGACATGTCATCACCGCAGGTCAAACCCTAAAACACCAACACCGAACCCACCCACACCAACCAAACACACCCCTCGCCGACATCCACCACCCCACGCCAACCAGGGGACGTGTCATCACCGCAGGTCAACACCACAAAACGAGCACACCAGCACACCCCGACGCCGCCGCCCCACTCAACGCGAACGCGAAACCCGCCGCTCCCCATACGCCAACACCGCCATCAACCCCACAATCACAACGGTCTCCACCCACGGAAGCCACGACGGCACAAACCGATCAGAGAACAGCACGAAAGCGCAGGTAACCAGCGTGAGAACACACACCACCCCCAAAACGACACGAAGCACCCACCTGGCCCACTGCGAGGAGAACATGCCGCTACCCCCGATCAACCGGCATCGACCACTCGGATTCAGACGGCGGTTGTCGCCGCCGCGAATAGAACGCCGCACCAATCAACACCCACCCGACGACAGCGAACACCGACGCCGCACCGTCGAACACCACCCGCCCCTCGCGCACGTCGTCGGACGGCGCATACGTACACGAGGACCCGACAACCGGCAGCCACACCCTCGACGCACTCTCCAACGCCACAGCCGAATCGGCTGCACACAGCTCATACGAAGACCGCCCCACCCCCAGGAACGCGAAAGCACCGAACGCCCCCACCACCAACACCAACCCCACACCGAGCAGCACCCACCGACACCACCGCGTCGCTCCCCCGCATGCCATCACCTACGCACCATAAGCCGAGCCGCCACGCACGCCGTTCATTACGTCGAATGGGCCCAGACCCTCCCAGACCTCATCCACCACCAATAACCGGACCCAACCCCCCACAGAAACCCGAAAAGGCCCCTCACCGTGCGGTGAGGGGCCTTTCTGGACCACACAAACTGGAGAGGTCCGGCCCGGTTGCTGCGGGCCGGACCTTTTCGCTCAGACGGTCAAACCGATCGACACAACCCGGTATTCGCTCTTGCTCTCCGGACGGTGCGGCTGGTTCGCACCGGCGTTCTCTGCATTCCATTCAGCGGCACGCTGCACGGCCCTACGGATCGCGCGGCGTTCGGCCTGGTCGAATCCTTCGGGCGCGGCGACGTTCACGGTGAAGACGTCGTCCTTGAACTCGACTCCCGCCGTGGCCTGAACCTCGACCTCGTACGCGTGCGAGTCGTACTCGGAAGGGTTGGGGCGGACCGCGAGAACGCGGTACGTGCCGCTGTCTTCCAGCTTGCGGAGCGCGCGGCGCACGGCCTGATCGAAGCCTTCCGGCGCGGTGACGGCGACATTGAAGGGGGCGACTGCGGCAGCGGCCTGAATGTCGACAGCGTAGGTGTTCATATTTCCTCCTGGAGGTGATCGGATGGGTTTGGTTCGGTTATGCGGTTGCCCGTCAGGATGATTGGGGCTTGGCGAGGGCGGGTTGTTCTCCGCGGTCCTCATCGCCGAACGCTCCGTAACTATACAATAGACGTTTGCATAGTTGCAAATCGGGATCTGCCACGGGCTTCGGGCGAATGAGGGCGGACGGATCGTCGGACGCGGGACGTGTCGTTTCCGCCGGTCAGAGGGCCTAAAGCTCCGACGCCCGAGATGGTGACCGGCCCGGTTGCTGCGGGCCGGTCCCGATCTCGAGGTGCCGCGGAGGGTTGCGCGTCAGCTCGGCGCGAAGGTTTCGGCGGTGGCATCGAACGCGTCGAGGGCCGTCACCGAGATTTCGCTCCGTTCGACGCCGACGAATCCGTCCAGTGTCGCGAGAGCGTCGGCAAGGTCAGCGCGCTCCGGATCGAAGTCCGGGGGTACGTTCACCGTTGCCTGATGAGTGGATACCTCCACCCATTCGATTGTCACGGTTCGCATTACGCGACCACCTCCGTGCCGTTGGCGGCGTCGCGGGAGGCATCGAGCACCAGCAACCCCCCGAAGTCGGCGGTGTTCACCAGCGCGGCGACCTGATCCTCCGAGAGGCTGTGGGTTTCGCCTTCCTGGTCACTGGAGGCGAACAGCACCGTTCCCACATAAGGCTGCCAGCGGAGGCCGTAGGACCTGGCAATGCGGGTCGCGACGCGGTTGACTTCCGGGTTGTCCGTGAACAGCCCCTCGTCGTCGATCCACATATCCAGTCCGGGAGCCAAACGCACGACGTCGAAGTTGCGGCAGTCCAGCGCCTCACGGAACGCCTTGCCGACCCCCTGCCCGTCCGCCTGCAACTCGACGATCGTCGCCTGTCCATTCACGTCGATCTTGACTGCTGTCACCGTGTTCGTCATCTGAACCCCTTCTCTTCCACCAGATTCGGCGGGTGTTTCCGGTGCGAGTTCACCGTTTCAACACGTCCGACTTTACAAAACACTTTTGCAAAGTTCAAGCGGTAGGCACGCTCCCCTCGCCTGCGATCGCGACACCCCGACGCGGGACGTGTCGTCTTGCCTGGTCAAGGCATAAAAATGGCCCGACTCCGTGGAGACGGAGCCGGGCGAGTGACGATTTCGGCGATGGCCGACAATGACCGTGTGGACCGGCCCGGTTGCTGCGGGCCGGTCCACACTTGTTCATCTCGTCGAGTTCACCGCGTGGGCGATCATCGGGACGTGTCGTCCTGCCTGGTCAGAGCTTGTTATCACCAGCTCGACTAGATCCAGGGTTCGTTTTCGCGGCCCTCGATGTACTGACCGCCGGGCGGGTCGTCGTAGGCCGCGATCAGCGCAGTTCGGACGTTGGGCGATGCGGCAGCCAGGTTCTCATCGCGAGTGCTCTTCCAGCCGTCCCAATCGGCCCCTGCGCCTGCGTCGATCGTGTACTCGGTGCCGATGATCGGTTCACCGTCGAGGAATGCATCGACCTCGGTCCCTCCGTCGGGATCACGGACGACGACGAGCTCGAGCGCGGGAGCCGTGCGGCCGTCGTTCGCGTCAGCAAGGCAACCGTCGGTCGTGAGCGCCAACTCTTCGCGGTAATACTTCGCGGCCCGGCGGTCGACTGCATCCCAGTCGACGCCGAGGTGGTCGGCAAGGTGCCGCAGGTCGCCGACGAGGTCGGAGATCGCAGACTCGAAATTGCCGTCCGACTCAGCCTCCTCGACGTACGGAATGAGGGCAGGAACCACGCTGAGCGCGCGCACGGCGCGCGATTCGATCGGGTCGGTCACATCGACCTCCGGGCGCGGCAGATCGTCGCTGTCGGCGTTGACGTACGCGACGAGCTGGGCGGCGGTGCGGATTTCTGCGATCCGGGCAGCGAATGTCTTGGTCATTGGTTTTCCTTCGATCGAGGGCGAGTGGGCAAGCACGTCGGGGCCGTCCAGGCGACGGCCCCGACGTGTGCGGATCAGCTCTTGGTGACTGTGTAGCCGAGTGAATCCGCGAGCATGTGCATCAGCTCTTCACCGTCCGGGAGATTGGCCATCGCCATGCGACCCTTGATCGCTTCGCATTCGTCGGGCTTGCCACAAAGGCAGTTGCCGTTCTCCAGATCCTCGTAATCCGAGCACAACGACTCACCGAAGGATGACGGGTCGACGACCCACGTGTCGGTGCCGCTGAGGTCGCGCATCAGGTAGACCCGGACGCCCTCTTCGATGTAGTGAGTTCCGCGCTCTTCAGCCTGCTCGGAGGGATGTACGAATGCCTGCTCGGTGACTGTCATGGATGATTCCTTTCGTCGTTCCAACATCGCTAACTTTACATAGATGCATTGCATAGTTCAACCCGCGAGAGACGCCGAAACAGGAGTGATTCGGGCGCACCCTCAGCAGGCGGAACGGCAAAGGGCCCCACCGCTTTCGGTGGGGCCCTTGCGCTTTCGCTTAGATGTAGGCGATTTCCTCCTCGGACAACTTGCGGCCGGTGGAGAGTTCCACCAGCGCGACCTTGGCGGACACGAACTCGTCGTGATCACCCTCCGTGACGGCCGTGAAGTAACGCGCCTGAGCTGCTTCGATGGTGTTTTCCATGTCCTTCTCCCTTCGTTGGTGTGACACAACTATACAAAAGACTTTTGCAAAGTGTCAACCCGGAAGTAGTTCCCGGATCAGACGGAAGCCGAGAAAGCGCCGGCGCTTTCGGCGCGGAGACAATTCCCACGCCAGGGACATGCCGTCTGCGCAGGTCAAGGCATTTTTGGCTCAGGAAGCCCGGTCCAGCCGTCATTGCGCGACGCGGGCCGGACCTCGCGCATTCGACCCCTATGCGCTCTTGGCGTTATCGCGTGCTCGCGCCTGTACGACCGACTTCCGAACGGCCCAGGTGTCGCCCACGCGGGTAGCCGGGAGCTTGGCCGACTTGATGGATTTCAAGATGCTCTGACGACTTACGCCCAACTCTTCTGCGGCCTCGCTGACGGATACGAGCGGAGGCAGCTCGGCCGCTTCGGTGAGCCGGTCGAAGTCGGCGGCGGTCAGTACGCGCAGCGACAACAGCGTCGACGGGTACTGCTCGAGGATCGCCAACGCGGTCGTGTTGGCCTGGCGGACGGAGTCGGCGGGCAGCGTGAAAACTACTTCGGTGCGGCCGAGTTCAGAACGCCCCACTGCACCGCCGTAGTCGACAATGGGGTCGATCAACTGCTCGACGGTTTCCTCGTCAAACGGTACGTCGAGTTCGGCGACGACGTTGTACGGCTGTGCGGTCACTGGTCTTGATCCTTTCTGTTGCGGTGCGAGGTTTGGTTGAATGAGTCCGGGTCGGGGATGCCTTCTACATCCCCGACCCTTTCTCATGCACCCACTAGCGTGGCGGCCACTGGAACCCGGTCTGGCGCTTGATCTGCGCCAGTGCGTTCTTCACGGCCCGACGGTCGCTAGCCGTCTTCGAGAACGTCGTGATCATCTGACCGTCTTTGTAGACCATCGGGTGACCCGCTTTCGTGGCGCGGATCTCGAATCCGGCCTTCTCGAGTGCCTTCAGGATCACCTTCGTGTCCTGGTCGATTCCTCTGAATCTCTGTGGCAATCTTCGCACCTCTCTATTTAATTGACAACCCAATCGTAACCGCTAGGTTGTCAATTGACAACCCTTTTGATGTTGCAATCCTCTGAACTGCGGATTTGCGGAGGACCGGCGTCCGTAGATTGGCGCGCCAGCGTGCCCGGAACGCACAACAGGGCTCCCCGACGAGGGGAGCCCTGCTGATTCAGTTCCGCGTTAGATGCGGTCGAGGACGCTTCGCGCGTACTCGCGTACTGCGGGCAGGTCCATGTGGTCGCTGACACCTGCGCTGTATGCCGCCGCGATGGTCTCGGGGTCGGTCGGCTTCCCTGCGGCGGTCAGCTCGTCGACGAGACGGCAGTCGATGCGCACCAGCGCATGAACGGCGTCGCCGATGTCGAAGGGTGACGCGAGTCCGTTCCCGTCGTCGTCGCGCAGCTCGGCGGCGACAGCAGGGAAGAGCTGAGCCGCGCCCGCCTGACCCAGCGGCCCGATTGCACCAGAGTCGTAGTCCGATTCCGCTTCGAGTTGTGCGGCCACGAATGCGGGGGTGATCTGCGCGGCAACACATGTGGCGGGAGCGGCGTGGATCCACGGCGCGAATTCGGCAGGTACACGGACGAGTACGCCGGAATCAATCGCGTCGGCACTCGCGGTGACGGGCGTTGCGAGAAGAGCAGCAACGCCGGTCACCGCTGCCACGAGCACGGCCCGCTTGGAGGCGTGGGTGAGGGTGAACATGCAGTTCCTTTCGGGTAACGGACGACAGGACGGGCCAGCTTCGCCCAATTCAGCTCTCGAACTCCACCGGGTGGTCTACCGCGGGAAGTTGTGGACCTGAACCCGAGCGGGAACGCCACCGCTACCGCCGAAGCCCCATTCGCGTACGGCGTCCTGCACAGGCCCAGGAAGGTCGGCCTCGGCGGCACTGGCCGAGTAGCTGCGATCGGATTCGAGGGTGCAGAGTCCGAGCGCCGGGTTGTGGACGGCGGGATACAGGTACCAGGTGATGCCCTGCGGGGTGCCGATCCATCCCTTGACGTTCCTGGTCACGGCGGTGCCGTCGCTCTCAATCGTGGTCACCGGGGTTGCCCAGACCACCGAGACGAGGGCGTAGAGCGGTACCGCGCTCGCTTCCCCCGCCGGAACGTCCGCACCGGCGAACGGCTGAATCAAACTACCCGGGCGCGGGTGCCCGGGCGAGCTGTAGACGTAGCCGACGACGAGCGCGTCGACACCGTCGACGACGGTGGTGAATCCTGTCCGCGTGTCGAGTGCAGTTCCGGTCATGGGTGACCTCCTGTGTGCGAGTGGATGGTTCGGATACGTCGAGTCAGGCTCAGGCCGCGACGGCGACAGGTGCCGCGACGCGGGGGAAGACATCGAGTGCATCGACATCGCTCATCCGCCGCCCGCCTTCGAGGATCACGTCGAGGCGCATTCTGCGCTCATCGTCGATCGTGAAGTCGATAACTTCGACGACGTTCTTCCGGATCGTTTCGCCGGTGATCATGGTGGTAATCAATTCTGCGACAGTTGTTTTAGCCATGTTGTTGCTCCTCGATCAGATGATTTCGACAAACAGAACTATACAAACATGTATTGCATAGTTGCAAGTCCGGGAATGCCGCGCCGACCTCTCCTCCGTCACCCCGGGGACGTGTCATCTACGCAGGTAGAGACGTGTTTTCGAGGAATGATCGGCGCAAAGAAAATGTCGAGCACCGAGGGCTTGCCTCGATGCTCGACATCACTGCTCAGTGGGGGCCGGCTACTGCAAGGGACGTGTCATCTACCCAGTTCAGGGCAGGTTTTCGCAACGGACAGGACCGGTCAAGCGGCACCTGATTCGACGACACGCTGCCCGTCGACGACAGTGACGGGCTCACTCTTGCTGGTGCGCAGACCGCGAATCGCGTTGTACGCCAACCTATCGGTCCAGTCTCCGCCCACGCGGGACATGACGCTGACCGACTTCGCATTGACTCTGACCACCTCGTACCAACTACCCCCGTGGCGTACGTGGTCACCCTTGACGACAACGTCGCGGCTGTACGGAGTGACCTTCCCGTCGGCGATCTGCTGCTCGCGGACCGCCTTCCAATAGGTGATCTCGTCGTCCAGGTGGTCGATCTCGACGAGCAACTGTTCGCGATAGGCGCCGGTAGCGGCCACGTGGGTCTCGACCTGCTTCTGCCCGGTCTGCTGGTTGGTGTACAGCGTCCTGGTGTAGCCGTCCCGGCTGCGTTCGAGCTTGGCCATGTCAGCGACCAGCCGCTCGATCCTGCGCGCGACCGTAATCGGCCCGTAGCGGGCGTCGGTGGTCGTGGAGGCCGCGTCGGCACGGCCACGAGCTGCGGTGGCCTCACGCTCGGCTTCGACCGCCTTGCCGAACTTGTTCCACGCCTTCTCGATCGCGTTGCGGTGTCGCCGCTCGCTGTGGTGCCCGATCTTGATCGGCTCCCCGCCCTCAGGGAGCGCCCGGTACGCGGCCCGCTCGGCGTTCCATGCAGTTTCGGCGTCACCAGCTCTGCGATCGGCTTTGGCGTCGAGAGCGGCGACACGGTCGGCCTGACGGGCGATCTTGTCGGCCTCGACCTCCGAAGTGGTCCGGTAGCTGGCGTCGATGTCGAGCTCGACGGTGAACCCGGCAGCGCGCAGCGCGGTGGCAGTGGCGCGGATCTGGGCGAGCTTGGGTGCACGGTCGCGAGACTGCGGGATGTACCAGAAGCCAATGTTTCGGGACCAACGCCAACGCTGGGCCTTCAACACGACACCGGTGCCGTCACCTTTCGCGGTGCCGTCGATCAGCGTGCCGTCTTCGGGAGTGTGAGTGATGGTCAATACGGACATACGCGGTCCGTCCTTTCGATCAGAGATTGGGCAGAGGTGGCCCTGAAGTCAGCGCAGGAACCGCAGCGCCGAGCGGGCGATGCGGGCACCTGGGACGGTGCGGGTGGCAACAGTGGCCGCGAGCTTGGCGGCGCGCTTGCCGTAGACGACACCGCGCGAGGGCCGTGCAGATCGCGCGCGTGCCGTGGGCCTGTTTGCGGAGCGTCGAGGCTGTACCGGGGCGGGGGCAGAGTCGGAGTCCAGTTCGCGTTCCCACTCGGCGAAGTGGTCGACCCGAGGTCGCAGCACCTCGTCGCCGGGATCGCGGTCCGGCTCAGCGGCCTCGTTGCGGGCCTCACGTCGATTCTGGCGGCACTCCCGGCCGTTGACCGGGTCGATGTACCTCAGCGGGGTGTGGACGACGAGGTTCTCCGCCAGGCGTGAACGCCAGCATCGCCCCTTGTAGGCGGCAAGGAAGTGACCGGCCAGCCAGAGCGCGACACCGGCGACGAGCACGACCAACCGGGATCCGATCGGATCTCCGGCGACGATGAACACCAACGAGCTGACCACCATGAGTGCGCCACCGAAACGGGCAACCGGTGCGCCGATCTTCCAGACGAGGAGTACCGCGAGTGCAGCGAGAGCGAAGAACATCAACATTCGATTCCCTTTCCAGTAACGCAACTTCCGAACACAACATTACAATAGACGTTTGCATTGTTGCAACTTCGCAAGCTGCCGGGCGATCCCACCAATGGTTTCTACAAAGCAATGCAGGTATGTAAAGTCTCTGACATCAGAGAACAGGCACACCGACTACGGCAGTGCCCCCGAGAACCGAAAGGCGAGAACATGGCAAACCCGAACCGCCTCACTGCCCAACAGTCCGTTGACCTACTCAAAGAACTCACCGGCGACGAGATCAAACCCATGACGTTCCACTCCTACGTCGCCCGTGGCCACGCACCGAAACCCGTGGAGAAGATCGGCAACACACCGTTGTGGAAGCGCACCGAAATCGAGAAGTGGGCCGAGAACCGGCCAGGTCGCGGCGCGCGCACCGATCTGCGTAAGACTCGTCGACGCCCGAAAGACACCGACACCGAATGAACGAGTCGTCCGGCGGACATCAAACCGCGTGGGCCATTTGCGCGTTTGGCGCGTGGATTGCAATCTCAATCGCTCTGGCAACAATGACGGCGTCCACGGGCGTCGGCTATTCCGTCTTACTTCTTCTGCTCCTGGCGGGCTCCCTAGCCTTGTTGGCGTTCTTCAAACGCAAAGCCCTGATCAGGTGGCCCAGCATCGCCGTGGCAACCATCTTTGTTGTCGTCGCTGTGTACGTCGGCTTGATAAACGATCCCAGTGACTCAGATGAACCAACCGCGTTCAGCGCGACGACGAGCGAGCGGCCGACTACGACGACAACGACGCCGCCGCCGATGACTACCCCGACGTCGACTCTGCCGACACCGGCAGGACCTCCACTCCCCCCAGAAGAACAAGTCATCAACGAGTCAAAGTCCGCCGAATTCTTCGACGGCGCACTCCTTCTGGCCAACCAATCCACCTACTCGTCATACGTCGCGCTCACGATCACGACGGACGCAACGTCCTGCACGAGCTATCTCGATGTGGGTGAACGGGCCGTCATCGCAGCGAATGATGCTGGTAACCGCTTTTTCCGGGTGACCGTATTGGAAACGGACCCCGACGCTTCTGCCCGTCTTCGAGTTGAGGATCTTCCGCAGGAGAATTGGCCGGCGCGTTCCCTGTTCTGCCCCACCTAGGGGATTACCTGCCGGGGACGTGTCATCTTCGCTGGTCACAGGCTCTTTATAGTGCAACGCCCCCGCTCCGGAGTGGCGGTTTCAACCGGTCATCGCAACACGAGGTCGGTTTAGTTGGTAGTCAGTAGA